>CALKHN010000063.1 GCA_937991535.1 uncultured Sphingobacteriales bacterium | reverse complement strand
CAAATATAATGGCGGTTTACACAAAAACAGGAGCGGGGATGGTTGGAGGCTTACCTTTTAATCGAACCATAGCGGAATTGAAATTTAAGAATAACAGGGGCTGTAAACCAAAATTAACTCTTTTAATCGAACCATAGCGGAATTGAAATACACCTGCATGATCGCAGTCATCTAACAGGTATAACCTTTTAATCGAACCATAGCGGAATTGAAATCAGCTTAACATTGAAGCGATTATCCTTGCTCCCACACTTTTAATCGAACCATAGCGGAATTGAAATTTCGTGAAATAATTTTGAGCTGGTTGAGACAGGAAGCTTTTAATCGAACCATAGCGGAATTGAAATGTGGCGTAATGGCAGGTATGATTCGACATTGAGGACTTTTAATCGAACCATAGCGGAATTGAAATCCGATTTTCAAAAGCAATTAGAAGCCGAAACAGGCCTTTTAATCGAACCATAGCGGAATTGAAATTCTTATTCCTCCATCATATCAAATGTTGCGGCAACTTTTAATCGAACCATAGCGGAATTGAAATCCGCAGGCACTAAATGGTACGATCAGCCGGGCACACCTTTTAATCGAACCATAGCGGAATTGAAATGGGAAGCTAATAAGTTATTCAAAAAAGCCGGGATTGCTTTTAATCGAACCATAGCGGAATTGAAATGCCATGGAGAGCGCTGCCTTTTATCCCCTTGCCAACTTTTAATCGAACCATAGCGGAATTGAAATACCGTATTTTTTGTAATAGTTCAACGGATTTCCTGCTTTTAATCGAACCATAGCGGAATTGAAATATTATTACGGTAACATTACCTGCAATCACAGCCCATTTCACTCGAGCCATAGTAAAAAGGAGTGCAGATACTATCGCTAGTGGTTGTATACCCATCTGCCCGCCTGATAGTCCCAACAAATCTCAAACCAAAAACGGGCTAAAGCTATCGGGGATCAGATACGAGCACTATAAGAGAGCAACCGAGGGCTGAAATATGCGAGCCATTTCTTAGCTTTCTTCAATACGCTTTTTGCCTGGAAACCTTCCTGCCTCTGTTACCGTTTCCTGTATTTTTGAAACTGTTGAAATGGCCTGCAGAAGGTACTTTACTGATATTACTGTTAACGGAATCCATTTCAAAAGGATGGTCCTTAACAACAGGAATCGTTCTCCGGCTGAGTTTCTCAATATCGTTCAACAAGGGCTTTTCGTGCTGATCACAAAAAGAAATGGCAATACCAGCCGCCCCTGCCCTGCCTGTGCGGCCAATGCGGTGTACATAAGTTTCAGGCACATTCGGCAGATCAAAATTAATTACATGGGTGAGTTCTTCAATGTCAATACCACGTGCGGCAATATCCGTTGCCACCAGCACACGGGTCTTCCTGCTTTTGAAATTCTCCAATGCCCTTTGACGCGAATGTTGCGATTTGTCGCCATGAATAGCTTCGGAACGGATGCCTGCATTATTCATCTTATACGCGAGCTTATCTGCGGCATGCTTCATTTGTGTAAATACCAATACGGTTTCAATAGACCTGTTTTGCAACAAATGGATCAACAAGGATTGCTTGTTTTTCTTCTCCGTAAAATAAACAGATTGTGCTATTATTTCCACTACAGATGAAACAGGAGCAACCTCAACTTTTACCGGATCTTTCAGTAATTCAGATGCCAGCTTACTAATGGCCGGAGGCATGGTCGCGGAGAAAAAAAGTGTTTGACGCCGGGCGGGCAATTGAGCAATGATGCGTTTTACATCGTGTATAAATCCCATATCAAGCATCCGGTCTGCTTCATCCAGTACAAAATATTGAATATGGCTGAGAGATATTATTTTCTGTTGCATCAGGTCCAGCAAACGCCCCGGTGTAGCTACGATCAGGTCTACTCCTCTGCGGATAGCCTGCACCTGGCTGTGTTGCGGAAGTCCGCCAAAGATCACGGTATGCTTAACATTTAAAAATCTGCCATAAGCCTCAATGCTTTCACCAATTTGTATGGCCAATTCCCTGGTTGGTGTGAGAATTAAAGCCTGCGACCGCTGCACAATCTGGCCGGCTTTTTTCTGCTCATGGATCAGTTGCAAAACCGGAATGGTAAAGGCGGCAGTTTTCCCGGTGCCTGTTTGGGCGCAACCCAGCAGGTCTCTTTTTTGTAAAATGGAAGGAATTGATTTTTCCTGGATGGGGGTAGGCTTTGTATAGCCTTCTTTGCTCAGGGCCTGTAACACAGGTTCTATAAGCTGCAAATTGTTAAATGACACTAGTAATTATTTTAATAATAAAAGAGTGATAAGGCTATCAAATAATGATTGATACTTTATCTGCCTTAGGGTTAAGCGGTCACTATGTTGGAGGAGAATGAACTACTACACAAACGGAGGAGGCAATAACATTAAGAGCAGCGAAGGTATAATAAATAAACAAAAGGAAAAAATACTGTGCAGAGGCAACTTCTACTGCTGCAAACTTGCTATGCTGCTTTTATGCACCTACCGATCCAATGCCGACGTGAAGCGTGTTGTACCGGATAATATCCGGCACCGCAAAAAATTCGGGTTGGCTAATATCCAGTAATCCCACCATTTTTTTTCTGCATATTTTAGCGATTCTTAACGTATAATCGGAATAATGGTAAAATCGACTAAATATTTAAGAAACGTTGGCATAGGCACACTATATCTAATATTGCTGCTGCTGCCGAACCTGCTTTTTTCGCAAACGGAAGTAGGAAGCAGTAGAACCCGCCAAAACTTTACTTTATCACTTCAAACACGGGATGCTTCGGGTTCACTAAAGGCAAATCACATTAAAGCAGATGGCAGCCGTACAGCAGTGATTGTGGTAGACATGTGGGATCAGCACTGGTGTAAATCTTTTACATCAAAAACGGCAGCCCTGATACCGAAGATGAACCATATGCTGAAGGCGGCCAGAGCGCTGGGCCTGCAGATCGTATTTGCACCATCTGATGTTACATCATTTTATGGCGATTACCCGCAGCGAAAGGCGGCTATCCAAAAGGACCTGCCCGCTGTTGAAATCGTGCAGACATTCGATCCGCCACTTCCGCCCTGGTCGCAAACGGGAGGTTGCGAATGCAGCAAAGAACGCCCCTGCATTACGCGAAAAATCTGGCGCCGGCAGCATGCCGGTCTTATCATTGAACCCACAGACCTTATATCGGAAAATGAGCGCGAAATGGTCAGCATCTTCCACAAGAAAGGAATTGACCGGCTCATTTATGTTGGCGTTGCATCCAATATGTGCATATCGGTCACCCGGCCCTTTTCAGCGATCCCCATGACCAGGTACGGATTTGATTGTGTGGTTGTTCGTGACCTGACAGAGGCCATCAGCGGAAATGAATTTGATCCGGATAACCGCCGGCCTGCTCCGGAATTCACACCCCAAAAAGCATCAGCGGGCGTGATAGCGCATATCGAACAATATATAGCACCCACCATAGCTGCAGATCAATTGGTCATCCAGGCAGGGATGCAGCCCTGGAAAGAGCCGAATGCTGTTAGTGGTTCTGCCTACGACCCCAAAATAGTTGCAACCTATCAGTCTAAAGGCCCTACTGTTTCATTTCGCCAATTGTGTTACGACTACAATTGGGTGGGCAGAACATTAGACGATATTCCTAAGAAATTTTCCCGTGCTGATCCTGCCGAACTTGCGGAACTATCCCGTAAGGCAAATATGGATGCAGCACTTATCCTTGCCGTTCCCCATCATGGATACACAACCTACAATACCAAATATGGTGAAAAATTCCCGGCATTAAAAGACGATTGGTTTGGAGAAGTGGTTAATGAACTGCATAAGCGAAATATACATGCCTTCGGATATATTACGCTTGGCGTGCACTGGAAATTTATGCGCGACCATGCAGGCACCCCTTATGTGCATGTGATGCCGGATGAAGACGGGACCATTAGTCATGAAGGTCTCTGCATCAACGCACCGGGTTACCTGGAACTCCTGGAAAATTATTCCAAAGAGCTGTTAACCAATTATCCTCTTGATGCTTTACGATACGACATGCTGTACAGCGCCAAGCGGTGCGAATGCGAAGGTTGTCATAAGCTGTATAAAACGCTTTACGGGCAGGAGCTCACAAGCTGGAAAGAAATTGATGCAAAAGATCCTTCAAAATTTGATTATTTCTACCTGGCTACACTCCGCAATGCTGCCGAAAGGCTGACAAAGGTTTGCAGATCGGTTAAACCGGGAATTGAGATCTGGCAAAATCATATTAACACGTACAGTGAGGCCGACCTGAACTCCGGCAGGCAGTATGATGTTGCTTATATTGAATTTGGCCACCCCGTAAAATTGCTTGCTTTAAGAGGTATCCTGGATAAAGAAGCGATCATTGCTGGACAAACGCTTACCAGTCCCATCCGAAGATTGATCATGGCATTGGGCGGAAGATGCTATCAGTATATTAAGGTAAACCAGGAAACCGCCCTGCCCGATGATCGCAACTGGATGCTGAATGACTTAGCGCCCTTCTTTGAAATGGTGTCGCATGTACAACCCTATCTTGAGCATGCCACCCTGCCTTCTACCGTAGGATTGGTATTCTCTGAAAACACCCGGTATCATTTCCCCGGGTTTAACAGGGAGCCTTATATGCAAAGCTGTGAATCGGTTACTGCTGAATATCTTTCAAGGAGTCTTCCCATCAGGTATATCAATGCGCTTGACCTGCACGAAAAGGATCTTTCAGGGTATAAAGTATTGCTGCTGCCGCGCACGTCCGGCATTACCGTCGACCAGCTGCAGGTACTTAAAAACTATGTAAACAATGGCGGCACCCTTATCGCGCTTGGCGATGCCTTATTGTATGACGATAAAGGAAAGGCATTGAGCAATTTTGCGCTTGCTGAAGAAATGGGTATTCAGCTAAGGTCATTGAATGTTTTGCGCGGCACACGCAATGTAACTTCATCCAATTTAAGTTTCGGATTTACCAAAACACAAAAGACAAACTTTCTTCGCACGCTTGGTGATTCCGTAAAGCTTGACAATTTTATAGATTTCGCAGGCATAAAGGGAAAGACTTCAGTTTGGGTGAATGCTAATGGTGCTAAAAAGCCGTTGGTACATCACACCGATTTCGGAAAAGGCAGGTTTGTTTACATTGCAACTCCGGATGATGCCTCCTTAACAAGGGCTGTAGCTGAACATTATACCGGCAAAATTCCCTTGCAGGTAAGTGAGCCATCCAAACAAGTGGTATTGGCAGAGCAGGAAAAACAAAACAGGTATATTCTGCATCTCATTGATGACGGAGACTTTGAAGTGCGGCTAAAAAAAGATTTTGCCACTTTCAATAAAATTACCAGGCAGTACCCCCAAACCGGGTGGTCGGCTTCGATGAAAGAAACCAAAACAGAGATTATTATTGCTGTGAAAGGTGATGCGAAAGACAGGTTGCTGGTACTCGGGAAATAGGTTTCCCAATCTGCAGTGTTCTTTAACCTGGTCACGCTTCACATATCTCCTTCAGCTTGTTTAATGCTTTGGGATAAGTTTCACGGAAGTAATCGAGCATCTGATCGTTTACATCTATATCTACGGTTACAGTAGTTGTTCCGCCATTGGTCTCAAAGTTGTAGTTTTCAAACCCCTGCCATTCTTTCGCGGCCGGTCCGCTGGTTACTTCATTGTCTCCATCCAGAATGCCTTCGTATTCTATGGAAACAAACCGCCCGGGGATATTTTCCCTGATAAATCCTACCATTCCTTCGCGTTTACCTTGTTTGTTTGTTCCTACAAAAAGGATCTTTGAGCCTTTTTCCCAGCTTCCTTCTACATTACCACTTTCAAAATCGGAAGAAGGATTGAACACAGCCGTCCATAGCCTGAAGGTTTCTTTCCCGATCATAGTGTTATACACTTTTGCAGCAGGCGCATTGATATCGCTTTTGAATTGTAATTTTTTCATTGCCTTTTATTTTATTTTGATAATGATTAAGACGATACAAAATTAATGCTACACTTTTGGCATAGCGGGGTATATTGTGTCAATATACAGGTGTAGTTGCGACAATGAATAAACGTTTAAATAGAAGATAAGCATATTGCGGGGCTGACCCCAAAGGTCGCTGAACGTCTTTGCAGGGGAGGAACGACTGAAGCAATCTCATTGAATGGTGCTAATTTATGTGTTATAGATTGCTTCACTTCATAAGCCACAACGACCTCTTCAGTCGGCCCCGAACAATAAATGCCTGCTACCGCTTCATATACAATTCGTGTAAAAAGAACTATATTCCATACCAAAACATCATTTATGGCCGGAACACTCAGTAAAATAAAACAGGCATACCAGCTATTTAAAACAATTGATTTTGACCAGTTGGGAAGGATCTCGAAAAAGGTTGACCTGCAAAAATTAATGGAAAGATTTTCAAAGCTTGATGATAACCAGTTGAAGGGGCTGCAAAAACTGATCGAAAGCAATGGCAAACCCAAAAAAGCCCTGCCTGAAATAAACGGCGATTTTTATGAACTGTCGCTCCGGCTCAGTGAAGAAGACAGAGCTGTTCAATTGCAGGTGAGGAAATTTATGGAAAAGGAAATTGCCCCGATCGTAAATAACTATTGGCTCCACGATGATTTTCCGTTTGAAATTATTCCAAAGTTTGCAGCGCTTAATTTATGCGGCGTTACCTACAAAGGATATGGCTGCCCCGGAAAGTCATTTTTGATGGAGGGCATTATCGCCATGGAAATGGCCAGGGTTGACGCCTCCATAGCTACTTTTTTTGGTGTACAAAGCGGACTGGTAATGGGCTCTATTTATTTATGCGGGTCGGAAGAACAAAAAACACACTGGCTTCCGTTGTTGCAGCAATTTAAAGCCATAGGCGCTTTTGGTTTAACGGAACCGGAGGTTGGCTCCGGCGCAGCAGGCGGACTAACAACCACGGCCAAACGCGTTGGTGATAAATGGATATTAAACGGCCAAAAGAAATGGATCGGTAATGCCACTTTTGCCGACGTAACCATTATATGGGCCAAAGATCTGGATGACAACCTGGTGAAAGGTTTTTTGGTTACAAAGGACGCGCCCGGCTTTAGTGTGGAAAAGATAAAAGGGAAAATGGCATTGCGTATTGTTCAGAATGGTTTGATTACACTTAGCAATTGCGAGGTAATGGAAAAGGACAGGTTACAGGGTGCCAGCTCATTTAAAGATACAGCTAAAGTATTGCGCATGACAAGAGCCGGGGTAGCATGGATGGCAGTGGGCTGTGCAAGAGGCGCCTACGAAAACGCACTGGATTATACACGCAAAAGAAAACAATTCGGCAAACCCATTGCTTCCTACCAACTCATTCAAGATCATTTGGTAGAAATGCTTTCTAACCTCACAGCCATGCAGTCGCTGGTATTCCGGTTGTCGGAACTGCAGGACCTGGGTTTATTAAAAGATGAACATGCTTCGCTGGCAAAGGTGTTTTGTTCTTTGCGTACACGCGATATCGTAAGCAAAGCAAGGGAGGTAATGGGTGGTAATGGCATTTTGCTGGACCACAATGTAGCGCGTTTTGTAGCAGATGCAGAAGCCATATACTCTTATGAAGGCACAAAAGAGATCAACTCACTGATTGTGGGCAGGGCTATTACGGGATTCAGCGCGTTTGTATAGCGGTAGATGATATTTAAGCCCGAAGCCTTACATCACAAATCCGGAAAGATACAAAGCATCAAAATCACAAAACACAAGAACCAAAAAAATCAATTCGTTTTTTGCCTGAAAACCTTCCTGCCTCTACCACCCGTTCCTGCATTTTTGAAACTATTGACATGGCTTGCTAAAGGCACCTTATTGATATTACTGTTAACAGAATCCATTTCAAAAGGATGACCCTTAACAACAGGAATTGTTCTGCGGTTGAGTTTTTGGATATCGTTCAGCAAGGGTTTTTCGTTCTGATCGCAAAAAGAAATGGCGATACCAGCCGCCCCTGCTCTGCCTGTGCGGCCAATGCGATGGACGTAAGTTTCAGGTACATTCGGCAGATCAAAATTAATTACATGGGTGAGTTCTTCAATATCAATGCCACGTGCAGCAATATCAGTCGCCACCAGCACACGGGTCTTCCTCCTTTTGAAATTCTCAAGTGCCCTTTGACGTGAATGCTGCGATTTGTCGCCATGAATAGCCTCGGTGCGGATGCCTGCGTTATTCAATTTATACGCCAGCTTATCCGCAGCATGCTTCATTTGTGTAAATACCAGTACGGTTTCAATAGACTTGTTTTGCAACAAATGGATCAATAAGGGTTGTTTGTTTTTCTTCTCCGTAAAATAAACGGATTGCTCTATGATTTCTACTACAGAAGAAGCGGGAGTAACTTCAACCTTTACCGGATCTTTTAATAATACAGATGCCAGCTTACTAATGGCAGGAGGCATGGTTGCAGAGAAAAAAAGTGTTTGACGCCGGGAGGGCAGATGCACAATGATGCGTTTTACATCGTGTATAAATCCCATATCAAGCATGCGGTCTGCTTCATCCAGCACAAAATATTGGATATGGCTAAGTGATAAAATCTTCTGTTGCATCAGGTCCAGCAAGCGGCCCGGTGTAGCCACTACCAGGTCTACCCCGCGGCGGATGGCCTGTACCTGGCTGTGTTGCGGAAGTCCACCAAAGATAACGGTATGCTTTACATTTAAAAACCTGCCATAAGCCTCAATACTTTCACCAATCTGTATAGCCAGTTCCCTGGTAGGCGTAAGGATTAAAGCCTGGGGCTGCTGCAAAAACTGAGTGGTTTTTTTCTGCTCATGGATCAGTTGCAGAACAGGAATAGTAAAGGCGGCGGTTTTCCCGGTACCTGTTTGGGCGCAACCCAGCAGGTCTCTTTTTTGTAAAATTGAAGGAATTGATTTTTCCTGGATAGGGGTAGGCTTTGTATAGCCTTCTTTGCCCAGGGCCTGTAACACAGGTTCTATAAGTTGCAAATTGTTAAATGACACTTGTAATTTTTTTTAATAATAAAAGAGTGATAAGGCTATCAAAAATGATTGATACTTTATCTGCCTTAGGTTAAGCGGTCACTATGTTGGAGGAGAATAAACTACTACACAAACGGAGGAAGCAATAACATTAAGAGCCGCAAAGGTATAATAAATAGATCAGAGAAAAAAATAGGCTGATTCACCAGGTAACGATCCCGGTGCGATGACTGGCTTCTTCCACAAGCCCCACGCCAGTTTGCCCTCCCATTACCCTTCTATACCTTACTTTGCGTCCTTCACTGCCACCATTGTTATTATTGCGGCAAGCAAAAGCGATCCGGACATAAAAATATACGAGGCGCCAAAGCCTCCTGTGGTTCCATTAAGATAACCTACAAAATAAGCGCCTATAAACGAACCTAATGCTCCAAAACTGTTGATGAGTGCAATGGCGCCTGCCGAAACATTTTTTGGAAGTACCTCGGTAATAATGGCAAAGAACGGACCATAGGGCGCATACATGGCGCCGCCGGCAATAACCAGTAAAACAAACGATAGCCAGAAATTATCCGTGCCTGCCAGATAGGAGCCATAAAACGCAATAGCACCTACTAACAGGAAGGGCCAAATGAACGCCTTTCTTTTAAGCGTTTTATCAGAAAAATAGGAAGCCCCCAGCATGGCTATAACGGCCAGAAGATAGGGAACTGACGACAACCATCCCGTAGTAACAATATTACTGTTGGGTGCGGCATTGATGATGGAAGGCAACCACATTACAAAGCCATACACGCCAATGCTCCATAGTGCATACTGAAGGCAGAGTAAGATCACCACTTTAAGTCTGAATGCCTCACCATAGTTTCGTACCGGTTTAATGCTTTGCTGTTCAAGCTGCAACTGGTGTTCCAGCGCATTTTTTTCTTCTGTTGTCAGCCATTTTGCCTGCCTGGGCTTGTCGTCAATTAACCGCCACCAGAAGAAAGCCCAAATGATAGCGGGCGCTCCTTCTATAATAAACATCCATCGCCAGCCCACAGATTCTACCAGGTAGCCCGATAAAACAGACATCCACAGAATGGTTACCGGATTGCCCAGTATTAAAAACGTGTTAGCCCTGGATCGTTCAGATTTAGTGAACCAGCGGCTGAGGAAAATAATCATAGCAGGCATTACCGCGCTCTCCACAACGCCGAGCATAAACCGGATGACGATGAGTAAACTGATATTACTGACCATACCGGTGGCCATTGCAAGTACGCCCCACAAAATCAATGACCAGAAAATTAATTTTTTAGCACTTTTCTTTGCAGCATATAATGCACCCGGTATCTGAAAGAAAAAATACCCGAGAAAAAACAAGGAGCTCAGCAGGGAAGACATGGCCGCAGTGATCTTCATATCCTCAGCCATTCCACCCGCCGTAGCAAATCCAAAATTAGCCCGGTCGAGATAGGCAAGGCTATACGTAATAAACACGATCGGAATTAATCGCATCCAGCGCTGTTTGGCAATCGTAGTAGTTATCATAATTTTTCTTCTGACATTTCCTATACCAAGTAGAGAATAATGGTTGGCGTTTCTCGTTTGACGTTTCTCGTCTCTGTTTTCACGTTTCACATTTATCGTCTATCGTCTCACATTGTCACCATTATCTATTCACTATTCCCCACCCTACCATGTTCTCCTGCTCATGATTTCATCAAGACTTGCCTTTGACATTTTTCCCAGTTCAGGATGCTGTTCAAGCCATCTTAGAAAATGTGTTTTAATTTCTTCTGTCCATTGGCTGTCTATCTGCCCTGTGGAGTAGCTGCCCGATTTCACCATTTCAAAACCAAACTTATCTTTCAATGTTACAAATTCAGACGTACTAACGACCATCTCTGCCAGATGCGCGGGAATAAAAAGCACACCCTCTTTATTGCCCATTACCAAATCACCGGGCATTACCATTGCCTGCCCCAGGCGTATTGCCGTATTTAACCCCATTAGCACCATCTCCTGTAAAAATGAAGGGTGAAAGTCGCGGACAAAAGCGTTGAAGCCTTCAATTTCCTGTAGTCCTGCGAGATCCCGTGCAGCGCCATTGAAAACAACACCGCAGCCGGTTTTACTGTATATCGCGTTGCCAAGCGTACTGCCTATCAGGGTACCGCCGTTTATTTTTCCGAAGCCATCTGCCACATACACATCTCCTTTGGTAAGCATATCAATTGGCCATGCATTGGTATTGCCTCTCCTGCCCTGTTGTATGCCCCTGTCTTTAATACTCTTTTCAACATCAGGACGTGATGGCATAAACATAGCAGTAAGCGCACGTCCCACAACAGGTACCGTATCATTTACTAATTTCCAGCCACTTTCAAACTGATTATTATACCCGGCATTCTTTAACGCCGTCCAGGCATCATCAATATTGATTTTAGCCGCACGTTTCAGCAGTTCATCAGAAATCTTAGGACGCCCGTCAGTAAAACGTTCTCCTTTCCACATAGCGGTAAGAAAAATCAATTCATTTTTGGAAATTGTTTGGGCATTGATTGTTGCTGTATCAAACAGGTAAACAGAAAGCGCAGCAATTACAAGTGTTTTAATTTTCATTATTGAAATTTAATAAGAATGAGCAGATTCAGGGTACCCTAACTTTAATTACAACCTTTTTTACGGTATCACTTCCTGCAACTCTAATTGCAGGGCGGTGCATCTCCAGCGGGGAGAAAATAAAAAATGTTCCCGGTTCTGCGTCATAATATTGCCCGTTATCATTAGTAAAAATAACTACATCTGATTGAGAGGAGTAAGGCACTGCAACCACAGCCTGGCGATCATCTACAGAAGCTACACCCATCTGAGCCTTCCCCTTAATAATGTATTGCAGATCGTTGAAGTTACGATGCGCTTCCCATTTAATATCTGCCATATCTTTTGCAGGGCCTTCAGAAATATGTGCAATTACATTACCCGGATCTATAACATAATCACCGGGCTTCATCTGTAATATATCTTTACTATTTAAAAAGCCGAAGGCGGCATCCCACCATCCGGGGTTTTTGCTGTATTGCCTGAAAAATTCCTGCTGATTAATACCATTGCCGGGCGTGAGTTTGAGTTTATTGGCAGACTTCCTGCTCTTATACCAGTTAGCAAAAGCATCACCGGCGATCCTGTCTCCCGAAGTAAAGGGCACAACAACAGGATTAGCAATTCCATTTAAATCGTATACAATTCTTCCGTTGCGCAGAGTGAGTTCGCATTCCAATTTTTGGTCTGCTTCCATTTTATAACCGGTATAGTCAAACAATCCAAATTTTCCTTTGCGTAAATTCAGTATGGCAAGATCTGCGCCTGCACCAACGGAAAGGTTACCCAATTCTTCACGTTGTATGATTTGAGCAGGATGCCATGAACTGGCAGCAATAACGCTGGTAATATCCATACCCATTGCCAGAAATTTAGACATGGTGGTGAGCATATCTTTCATAGCGCCGTTCATACTGCCTACGTGTAAATCGGTGCTGATGGAATTAGGAAAGAATTTTTCTTTTATGGCAGGTATTGCCTGAGAATATGCAAAACTTATACCGCCGTAACCCACATCAAATATGATCCCTTTCCGCCTGGCTTCCCACACAAATGGTTTTAGCTTTTTGGCCGCAGTGTCATAGATATATTCTCTCGATCTCAACTGACCGAAGCAGTGTGTGAAAATATCGCCCGGCCGCAGATGTTCCATAAAAAGGTCTTTGATAGACAGGGGCGGATTGCTGCCACCGAAATCAATCATCACGGGAAGATTGCCTGCAAGCCTGCCCGCCTCTACTGCTTTGTCTGTAGGGGTCCAGTCCCGTCCTTCATAGTGTGCCAGCTTAAAGCCCACAATATCTTTCTGGTTTTGCCTGGCAATTAATGCCGAAATTTTAGGGTCCATGTCATTATCGTTCTGTTCATAACCGCCACGCATACCCTCTCCAACAATATTCAAGAAAGCCAGTACACGGGTTTTGGCATTGTCAATCGTTTGACTTTTAAACGTGGAAAATGTACGCCACCCGGAGCTTCCGGCATCTACTATGGTTGTTACGCCATTGCGGAAGGTAAAGCCATCGGGCTGAACTGCCAGGTTTCCATTGGCATACTGATGATCGGATTCTACTCCCCAAAAAACATGCGTGTGTATATCTATCAAACCGGGAGTAACATACATGCCCAGTGCATTCACTACCTGTGTGGCTTTTGATGCATCAATATTTTTAGCTACCACGGCAATCTTTCCGTCTGCCACTGCAATATCCATCACTCCATTAATTCCATTTTTAGGGTCGATAACATGCCCTCCCTTTATTACAATGCTGTAGGAACTTTGGGCAGTTACCGTACCGAATGCCCAGAGGAGAAGGGCAATAAAAATTAGAAAATATTTTTTCATTCGTCTGAATTTGAAGTGTACAATTAATGTATCAAACCTATTGCTGTTAAGTAAACTACATTTTATTTCTTAAATAATTCTTTTCTTGCTTTACGTACCTCCTGAACCGACACCCCGCTTGTTGCACCATTAAATTCTGTTTTTACATAAGTTAAAACATCGGCCAACTGCTCGTCGGTAAGCACATTGGCAAACGCCGGCATTGTGTTCATAAACCTCCTGCCCCTCACCATCATTTCTACTTCCATTCCGTTCAATACGATATGAAGGGGTTGCTGTATATCACCGGCAAACCATTCGGACCCTTTTAGCGGGGGGAAGCGACTGTTTCCTTCTCCATTTCTTTCATGGCATTTTCCACAGTATGTATTGTACGTCCTGGCGGCCGGGGAATAATCCTTACGATCAAGGTTGTCCTTTAGCTCATCGGGCATCTTTGTGTTAGGCGCTTCCGCTTTTCGTTTATCCATTGCCGTCAGGGCATGTGCACCAAATTTTTCACGGTCGCCTTTAAACATGATGCGCCATATTTTACCTTTTACCGTTTCAGCTACATATAAAGAACCGTCGGGACCCTGAGATAATCCCATCGGCCGGTATTTTGCATCGCTGGTGTTAGAAATAGTATCTATACCCGCAAAACCATCTGCAAATACTTCCCATGGGCCCGAGGGATTACCATCTCTGAACGGAACAAATGCAACCATATAGCCCGACTGAGGATAGGGAGCACTACTGGTTGAACCGTGAAAAGCAAAAAATGCACCGTTCCTGTAATGCTCCGGAAACTGATTGCCGGAATAAAACAGGAGATCGTTAGGAGCAAAATGACCCGGAAAGCCAACGATAGGCTTAATATAAGAAGTATCTTTTGCTTCCATCCTGCCATTGCCGCCGTATTCAGGGGCCTGCATTTTCTTATTCTTTAAATGATCCCAGTAGGCATAAGGCCATCCGGCATTATCCCCTTTCTTAACCCGGAAAAATTGTTCCGAGGGTAATATGGCGCCTTCCAGCTCGGTATAAAACATGGGCCAATTCCAATGCAGGTAATCGCGGCCATGCATTATCGTGTACAGATGATCATCTGCATTGTTCCAGGCAATGGCTACAATGCTTCTGAATCCACCGGCGAATAGTTCTCCATCTTGTTGAAACTGATTGGGTTTACCGGCATCAAATTTCCAAATACCACCCCGCGTTTCCAGGAGTGGGCAGGGATCTTTTCCGGGAGAAAATGGTGCGCCTTCCGATACCTGGCAACAATCTGAAGGAGCGCCGAAAGGAATATACATATTTCCCTTTTTGTCGAACGCTATGGGTTTGGTATCATGCGATCGCGGGGGTTGCGTATCCGTTAGCATCAGTTCCATCGGGCTTTCCGGTATCAACTTCCCCGGCGTGAGCTTTTGGCGGTAAACCTGTGTAACCGAACTATACCAGAGATACCCGTTATGAATGCGCATCTCTGTACCATATTGGCCCTTATCTGTATAATCTGCCCATATTTTTACACTATCCATTTTGCCATCTCCGTTTACATCCTGCAACGCGGCATTCCCACCGGCATCCGAGATAAACCTGAGCTTAACATATACATCGCCATTTGAATTTACAGCAATATGCCGTGCAGCACCGGGTACACTGTCTACCACTACCATTGCTTCAAATCCTTCGGGCAAAAACAAACCGCCATTATCAAAATCGCCCGCGGGAAGTACTGGCCACCTGCACATCGCAAAACACGCGGGTATACAGATGCTTAATAATATTATTTGAATACTTTTTTTCATAGCTGTTCCAATGAAGTGATGAGCTGGCCGTTGATAGGGTTGCGGAGATCAATGACATGACCGCCCTTAATCACCATTTCAAACAGCCGGGCATCGGCCCTCTACAGTGAAGCAGTGTGTATGAAAACAGGCAGGTATAGTATCCTGGTCATTTTTCCGGAGCAATTACAAAGGTCATTGGGGAATATTTATCCGCCACTAGTTCTTATGTTGCATTTTCCATTCGCGGCCGGGCTTGTCAACCTTAAAACTTTCCAGGTTACCCTCATCCATTAAGGTAACATAAACCGTACGTCCGTCTTTACCGCCAAAAGCTACATTGGTAGGCTTTTTTCCAATGAGTGTAATTTCCCGAAGCAACTTGCCCCCAGGAGATACTTTTGCAACCACGCCTTTTCCAATGCGGGCTACATATAAATTGCCATCCACATCACAGCGCATACCATCTGTTCCAAAATCGGGAAATTCAATCAGTTGCCTTTTGTTGCTCACTGTTCCCTGTGCAGATAAATCGTACACCCATACTGTACGTGCTGCAGCCACATATATCCTGTTCTCATCCGGATTTACTTCAATACCATTTGCAGGCCCGAGTGTATCCAGCAGGGTTACTTTTCCATCCGTATCAATACGCCAGAATCGTCCGGTGCCGGCTTTAAAGTTCGGGTCGCTTGCATAGATATGATTTCTGCTATCCACTGCCACATCATTAGGTTGCGTCATTTGCGGAGCGTAGGCAACAACGCTGAGTTGTTTTGTTTTCATGTTCACCCTGAAAACATTATGCCCGACATAGTCTGCAAGAATCATATTACCCTGCATATCGAAGCGGCTTCCGTTAGCCACACTGCTGTCCGGAAGTATAATGAATACTCCGGCTTTCCCTTTTGGTGATACTCTACCAATGGTTCCCTGTTTTGAAAAATTTACGGCATACACATTACCCCGCTTATCCACAGAAGGACCTTCAACGCCGCTGGTAAAACTTCCGGGTGCGGTAAATACAGACGATTGAAAGAGCGCAGAGGAGCCATTGGACTGAGCGCAGGAATGAAGGCCGCATCCAGGGCTGCACAAACTGAAAATAATTAGAGACAAGCGTATTTTATTCATAATATTTTGTGCATATTCAGATTAATACATACACTATCTGTCATCAAAAATTGAAATTACAAAACCGTTATCCAGCCTTCTTCAAAATATCTCTTACTCTTTTGGCCACAATAGCCACATGTTCCGGTTTCAGCAATACTACGCCTACCCTTAGCCGTGGCTTGCCATCCTGCGTTCTGCCAACATTTGCCACAATACTGGGTGTGCCATTCTTTAATGCCGCCTGCACTTCCCCGGGAGAGATTTTAACACACTGCTCATCCCAGTTCAGATCAAGGCTGGGGAAAGCGTTGGCAGGCCCGGATTCAATATGCGTTTCGCCTGTAACACCCGGCACCGTTTCTACTGTTAATTTTATCTGTTTTATGCGGTTGAGCCAATCCTGCCATTCTTTTTCGTGATCTCTTTCCAGGTAAGTCTTTAATGCGGCATACATCCCGAACATTTCTTCCTTATTTACTTTCATGGGTCGGCCAATGGGTGCTTCATGCGGACTGTGGTTCAGTTTCGCAGCTTCTATCAAATCCTTTCTTCCAAACAGCAAACCGGCACTTTGGGGGCCGCGAATCATTTTACCACCCGAAAAAGTAACCAGGTCAAAACCTATCTTTTGATATGCAAACAAATTTTCTACGGGTGGAACATCTGCGGCAGCATCCATAAACGAGGGCACGTTGTGCTTTTTGGAAAGAGCCACAAATTCTTCCCTGGTTACACTTGATTTTTCCGCAGCATTAAAGTACAGCGTCATCACGGTGTTTGTATTGAATGCTTTATCCATTTCATCCGGGCCTTCTACCTCTACAATTCTTGCCCCGGTGGTAGTAATCGCCTGATCAAACAGATAGCGGTGTGTTTTTTGCATAATCACTTCCACCCTCGGGCCGGGAAGGTTGGGGATCATCTTTATCTTTTCGGGATTTTTTCCTGTAATGGCAGCGGCAGTACCCAGTACCATAGCGCATGCCGCCCCCGAGGTTACCATTGCCGCTTCGCAATGCAGCATTTCGGCAATCTTAGCACCAACCTTATCCTGCAATTCATACATATTGGCAAAGTCGTGAGCAGTGGAATTGATGGCTTCCATTACTTCAGGAAGCATCAGCGAACCCGATAAAAAAGTCATGGTTACTCCTGCATTAATAACCGGTGTAACGCCCAACTCTTTAAAAAGGTCTCTTTTGCCTGGTTGGGTTTCGGTCCTGCCTGCCGTTGGCGCCAGCGCTCCAGCCACGCCTCCGGAAATGGAAAGCAAGCCAATGTTTTTTATTACCGCTCTTCGTTTCATGGTATTTATTTAAAGAACTATGTTGCCTTGTATTATATGTATGCAATACAATCCATCTCCACCAGAGAATCGCCAGGAACGCCACCTTTGGCAACGGCTACCGTTGTACGCACAGGTGGTTTCTTCCCAAAACGTCCCTTATACACTTCATTCATTGCTTTATAATCTGCAATGTCATTCAGAAATACCGATACTTTCAATACTTTCTCCATCGAGGAACCAGCTTTAATCAATTCTTTTTCCAGCTCTTTCAGTACTATTTCGGTGTGCGCCTTAATTTCAAAAGGAGCAGTATGAGCGCCTTTGCCGGCGATATACACAATATCGCCATGACGCGTAGATCCTGAAAATAATGGTACGTCCTGAAAATCCGTAACATTGTTTACAATCTTTTCATCACCTGAACCGGGATTGCTGTTTGCTTTTACTGCAAACCCTAATCCCATAAATGCCGCGGCAGAAGTAAATATTTTTTTGAGAACTGATCGCCTTTCTGTTTTCATTGCTGTAGATTTTAATGTTGATAAAATATTTAATTTTTAGAATTATCCATTTAGGGCGTAAACCAAAGATAGGGAATGTGTAAATGCCAAAT
>CALKHN010000062.1 GCA_937991535.1 uncultured Sphingobacteriales bacterium | reverse complement strand
ATACAAAAAACTTCTTAATCATGGACTTTTAAAACCAATTTTTTTCAAAGAAAAAGATTATTAAGAAGCAAAAATAAGCAAAGCGGTTAAAACCGTTATTATATAAGGCTTTATAAAAGTGTAGTCTTTTTTGAGAACCCGGTGCCTAATAGGTTTTGGGCTTGAAAATGCTAAGTTAGGTTCCTAAATCGTTACCTATTCAACTGGTGAATTTAAGTGCTTAACAGACTATATTTCAGCCTTTTGCACCTGTTTTCATATTTCCTTGTAACTCAATGTAATTTAATTTTAAACAATAAATTTTTGAGTTATGGGACAGACAAAACGGTCAACGTTCAAACTGCTTTTCTATGTGAAAAAGAACGAACCAAAAAAGAATGGCAACTCACCGATTATGGCGCGTATTACCATTGATGGAAAACAAAGTGCTTTCGGAACAAAGCTGGAGATTAATGCCAAAAATTGGGATTTAAAGCATGGCAGGGTTTTGGGCAAGAGCGCTCAGGCCTTGAATATTAATCAAAAGCTTGATAACATACGTGGCCGTATTGATGCTATTTATGAGGATATGCTCAAGCACGATGGGTTCGCCACTGCACGGAAGGTGAAGCTCGAATTTCTAGGTGTAGGCGTGATGGACGATGCTATCCTAAAAGTTTTCAATGACCGGAATGAAGATTTTAAAAAGCTTGTCGATAAGGAAGAACGTGCTGAAAGTACCTATAACAAGTATGTTACGGTTTACAACCATCTTTCCATGTTTATAAATGAACGTTATCATCGTAATGATATGGCCTTTCGTGAGCTAACCAATGATTTTATCCGAGAGTTTGATTTTTATCTCCGGTATGATAATCAACTTGCTCATAACACGGTGTGGGTTTATACAATGCCTGTTTTGAGTTTGGTAGAACTGGCCATAAAAAGGGGGTTGATACGGGATAATCCTTTTGAGGATTATAAAATTAGCATGGAGGAAACTGACAGAGGATATATACTGAAAGAAGATGTTGAGAAATTGATGATGATTAAGTCCCCGCACAAACGATATGAAGTGGTAAAAGATCTTTTTATTTTCAGTTGTTTCACCGGGCTGGCCTATGCCGATATTAAAAAATTGACAAGAAATAACATACAATCTTTCTTTGACGGCCATCAATGGATCATCAGTAGGCGAAAGAAATCGGATGTTTCTTCCAATGTCCGGTTGATGGAAATTCCGAAGCGGATTATAGAAAAGTATTTAGGAACGACCCGAAATGAATTTATCTTCCCGGTACCGACTAACGCTACCTGTAATAAGCACATTGCCAAGTTGATAGAAGCAGCAGAAATCATTACAGAACAAAAAGTAACTTTTCATACGGCAAGGCATACTTTCGGAACAATGTTTTTAACCGAGGGCGTACCTCTCGAAAGTTTAAGCAAAATGATGGGGCATAAAAACATTTCCACTACGCAGATCTATGCGAAGATTACCAGTCAAAAAATCAGTAAGGATATGGATTTGGTGAGCCCCAAGTTTAGAGCAATGGAAGAAGCATTTCTAACGGTCTCCTAATCAAACTTCACCCCAATCCAAGAAGAAACAGAACTCCCGGGTTCTGTTTTTTTCTTATCCATCCTTTATGTAGCCAAAGCACATTTACTTCCCATCCTCCGTTCCTCAGCAGTAAAAGAGCTTTTCGGCTACCTAATGACAGAAATTTAACAAATGCCCCTCCACTCTGTGTACATGGCATTTTTTAAATCTCTTTAGAGTGGCTACAAAAGCCACGGATTGAAAACGACTATTAAATACACTTCATCTAAAAGGGATAAATAGAACTCCAAGTATCCGTTTCTATCGACAATTTAAGTAGCCAAAGCACATTTACTTCCCTCTCTCGTTCCCCAACGGTAAATGAGCTTTTGAGCCACCGGATAACAGAAATTAAAAAAACGCCTCTACACTCTGCGCACATAGCATTTTTTAATCTCTTTAGAGTGGCTGCAAAAGCCACGGATTAATAACTGTTATAAAGTAATACTTCACCAAAAAGGAAGAAACAGAACTCTAAGTATCCTTTTTTATCCATTCTTTATGTAGCTAAAGCACATTTACTTCCCTCTCTCATTCCTCAGCAGTAAAAGAGCTTTTCGGCTACCTAATGACAGAAATTAAAAAAATACCTCTACACTCTGCATACATAGCATTTTTTAAATCTCTTTAGGGTGGCTGTAAAAGCCACGGATTAATAACTGTTATAAAGTAATACTTCACCAAAAAGGAAGAAACAGAACTCTAAGTATCCTTTTTTTATCCATAATCTATGTAGCCAAAGCACATTTACTTCCCTCTCTCATTCCCCGGCAGTAAAAGAGCTTTTAGGCTACTTGATAACAGAAATTTAAAGAAATGCCCCTGAATCTCGCCATTCATAGCATTTTTTAAATCTCTTTAGAGTGGCTACAAAAGCCACGGTTTGAAAAGCCTTTTATTTAGAGAATTGAACGGATTATTTCGGTTCACAACAGACCATTTTCCAGTGTCAACTTCCACATGTTTTATCCAAAGAACCGTATGCTATTTTGTTCCATTTCAAGAGCAAAGGTATTTTCGTGTTTTTAACGCCGCCAAAAGGTCATGCAAGTTTGGATAAAAAATCTCCACCCTTTGGGTAGTATTTTTTCCCAAAACCTTGTGTCGTCTAAACACGAACCTTTGATGCTCATGAAACGAAACATAGCATACTCCGGCTCTTTAAACGAATAAAAAAAATGGCAGTTATGAAGATTAACAACAATAAAAATGGGAATGAAACAAAACAGCACCTCCTCTCATTACCGAATAAATTAACAAATTAGAACTAAATCAGCATTGAAAATCTCCTGGAGGCAACATTTAGGGGATATTCGTGGAGATATGTGCTATCTTATTTATTGTGCTTGAAGAAACTTCTTTACTACAAAACAGGCCTAAAAAAGGGACGATAGAACGTCATTTTGATCATCTGATGTTACCTTAACTATGGATTAGTTTGTGGGATGCTGTCAATTGGTATTATTGATCGGGATTAAGCCTTAACTCTTTCAATGGCTCTTTTAAAATCATCTACATCACTACCCATGAGCAGATAGCTATCTATACCTATTTTCGAAAGAGCTTTTACAGTTTCTACATCGTCAATATCGCTATGGATAATTAGTTTTAGGTTTGGATATTTTGTCTTCAATACTCCAAGCTGTGTTAGTACGCCTTTGTCATGAAAATCAAGGTCGATAACGCAGACATCAGGAAGTTCTTTTAGCGCTGATAATTGGGATAATGCATCCTTAACGTCTTCCGCACGGAATAATATATTTATCCCTGATGTAGCGAGATCTTTGGCGACGGCATCTATTACCGGGTTTTTGTCATTAATAAAAGCAATGTTGTTTGTCTCGAGGCTATTTACAGTATCCATAGTACCTTATTTTAAGTTCTTATGAAGTCCTGCACAAAAAAGAAAGCGCAGGCAACTACACTTACCGATACTGAGGCACTGGTACGCCCTAATCCCCGAATAAGTGAGCGCCCACGCCTAAAGCATGAGCGTTCCTACTTATTGTCCCGGGATTACTTAAAAATTACCAGTTTTCAGTACCAAGACTTAAAGCAAAAACACTTTAAGTATTTTTATATTTACAATCACAAATATAATGAAGTCATTTCGATAGAACCGAGATTGGGAAGAAATTAATCGCAATCCCGATTTATGGGCATATAATTCCGTTCCAAGACCATCATAATATCACTTTCCTTATAGATGATTTTGCCACCTATTTGAATAAACGGCAAAATATTATCGTCACGGTATTGTTGAAGCGTGCGCTTGCTGATATGTAATAGTCGGCATACCTCTTCGCCCGAGAGGTATATTTCTCCGTTCATTATAGGACGGTAATTTTTAAGTATATCCTCGATTCGGTTTCGCAACTGTGTTATCATCTCCTGATAGGCTACGATATCTTTAGTTTCATTCGTCATCAAATCCATTCTCAGCAGTATTATATGGTTGTCCGGCTTCGAGCAAGGCCTGCACATCCGAGAGTTTATAATAGTTCTTGCGGTTCAGTTTGGAATAAGGCAATAAACCCTTGTCCTTGTAAGTTTGTAACGTCCGTTTGGTGATGTTCATCATCAAACAGACTTCCTGATTATCAAGCCATTTTTCCTGTTTGAAAATAGGGCTATATTTTCGAGTGACATTCTCAGTCAATTCTAAAAGCTCTTTTATATCATTCTTCATTCCCTCCAATGCGGATTTCTCTATTGCGATAACTTCCATAGTTTACTTATTTTTCTGTGGAAGTTGAAGATATGAAGGATCCTTGCAGAGCTATGGATTGTTGCGCTCTATGACTTTAAAGGGAAGCACTTGGCGTGCGGAAAGAGAAATTAATTTATCCGATGTATAACTTTGTTCATTGTACGCTTTCCACTTCTGCCTTTTGTTTTTTCTGCTCTTTTTTGATTTGGCTATAAGTCCAAATAGAGACAATGCCAATGATGATTAAGGCATAAGCAATCCATTTGCCGATGCGTTCCATAAAACGAATAAAGACTGAGGCTTCAAAGCTTGAAAAGCCCTCAGCGCCCATGGCGTTACGTCTATAAAACTTTCGACGGTTTATCCAATAGATAAGCCCTAACCCGATAATGATGACAACAATGCCAAAGACTAATTGTGCGGTCGTGGGATCCATAGCCTTAAAATCGTTGATGCAGGTAAATTTAAACAAAACATCTTATTCCAAAGTGAAAAAAACCGACCTCGAAAAGTCGGTTTCATCTTTATTCCAGGATTGTGCTGTTCGCTATTATTAGGTCGAAAACTTATTGGTCTTTCAATCCCGAAGTTGGCACAAAGACTGCGATACCTACCAGAAGGAGTATCGCTGCATAAATATGCCTTCCCATAATTTAGAGTAGCTTTAAAAATTCAGGTGCATATCATTGATTAAACGAGCTTTAATCAGGTCTGAATTTTTTACCCGAAGTGTTTGATGCCGTCCACCGTTTTTCTCAAAAACTTCAATCAACAGTACTTTATCACCCGTAATGGTAAATTGATCCAGGAGGAACACGTTTTGCTCTGCAGATTTCCCATCAATTTTTTGTTCCAAAGGTTTGTAAGTTCGCAGCGGTGTTACAAAGCGTTCCTGTACCGCAGTGCGTTTGGCTGTCTTTTTGTCCGCGATTTTGAAGTTGATAAAGTCTATACTGAATGGCACATTGGTTTTGTTCTTCAATTCCGTATGAAAATAGTATTTACCATTATGGATATAGATGCCTTTAAGAATGTACTGAATACCGAAGCTCCTCGCTCTGATATGCTTGATGATATGATTGTCGTCCTTGTAAATAGTTTCCAATATCGCATCGGTCAAAGATGGCGGATTGCTGTCCAATTCCTCAAAAAACACATCGTTTCCATTGGCTTTTTCAACGGCTTTTTGTGTCGTCAGCAGGTCATAACTTAGTGCATTGGGGTAAGGACTGTAGTACACATCAAAGGAATAAAATCGCCCGTCATTCGTAATTACGGAAAAGTTCGTTTCAGGTTCAAAATCCCTAACGGCAGCTTTCACACGTAATACATTTTCTGCATTTTCCGCCTTTCCGGCAATCAGGTAATCGCTTCCCAAATCCACATACCTGATAACGGAAGGAAAAATCAAATGTGATGTTTTATCATAAGTTACCTGCATTTTGTAAGGCTCTATTTTGCCCATCGTGAGCGGAGACCTTGTGTCATCTTGTGCGGAGGATGTTACGGAAAAACTGAAAGTCAGGATAACGACGCAAAAGGTTTTAAAAAGATTTTTCATTTTTGACTGTTTAAGGTTGATATAATTATTTTGATACAAGAAAGACCTGGTATCCTGCCTTTAGTGTGACTTTTGGCGTTCTTACTTTCTTGGAAAAGTACCCGGAAATTCCCTGCACAACACCACGGCTTAAATCGGCTGCCACTTGTTGTCCGGCAGATCGGGTTAACATTATGCTCGTTCCGGAGGTTTGGCTCATGTTGCCGACCATTTCGGTGAGCGCATTCATTTCGGGAGAATATGGAACATACAAACCGGGTTGTCCATCCAAGTCATAAATGGTTATGTCAACCGGAATAATGTTCCCATCCACCTCAATATGGTTGATTTTGAGTTGTAAACGCCCTCCCTGAAACTTGGCACCAGCTGTTACGATGGTTCCTTGTGGGATTGTATAGGCCGATGTTCGTGCCGGCTCCAATAACCGAAGCCTTACCCCTGCCTCACCGGTCACCACTTGTTTATCGTGTACACAAGCTTTAATACTGTTTTTGGGTTGGGAAACTTGCTCAACATCTCCAACGGTATAAAATCCTCGGTTTCGCATTTCGCTCCATTCGGCTAAGAAAGCATTGTCAGAAGGTTCACGATACAAGGTTGATACGATATTTTTCCTTGCCGGGGTGAAAGTCATAAAATGTTTCTTAGAACCTGAGGATACTTCCGGGACTTCTTTCTTTTCGGGTGTATCTTTCAAGGTGTTCGTCCCGCTCCCCGCCGGAAGATACTTTGCCGCCATTTCATAAGACTTTTCCATTAAGGCAAGTTGGTCGTTCACAGTTGCAGGCTTAGGTACGTCTCTTTCTGCTAATTGTTCTTTGAGTTCGTCTAACTGCTTTTGAAGTTCTGCTGTTTCAGAACTGTTGCTCTCATAGAAAGAACCCAAAGTGTTTTGCATATTTTGGTAGCTGTTCAATGCAGGATTGCTCCCGTATCCTCCCGGGTTTCTGTCATAACGGTAGCTGTTGTCTTCTCCCGAGGGTTCTGTTGTTGACTCCTCTGATTCTTCGGTATTCCAATAGTCCGAAAGCGAAAACAAAGCCTTACGCCTTTCTTGTTCTTTTTGTTCGAGCATTTCCAATTCATACGCCTTGCCTTTATTATCCGGCATTCCGGCGTCTGTGGCTTGTGGAACCACTTCGTTCAGCCCTGCAGCTTCGATTTCTTTTTTGCTTTCAGATGGTTTCAATATCAGATACATGCAACCCACGAAAACAATTCCCATCAAACCGAATATCACAGGCTTTTTGAGCTTTTCCATAGTGCTCTTTGTACTCTCTTGCAGTACCTCATTGGTTTCTGTCGGGCTTCCTTCAGTTACCCGAACAACCGGCTTCATTTTTTCATCTTCTTTCATAAATCTGATTTTTTTAATTCTTTGATAATGTGTCTTGTAATTTTACAGGGCTTTCGCTCTTTCTGAAGATCGGATTTTCGATATGCTTTATCTCCATATCGTTGTTCGATTTACGGGTGTCGTACCACACTTTGGCAATCATACCAAGGGTCAAAAGCAGATAACCAACAAATAGATACCGGATGTATTGCCGTTGTTTACCTATGGGCATCGATCGCCAGTTTTCATCCAGCCGGTCATAAAACTTGTCGATATTTCCTCTTAATTTTTTCATACTTCATTTATTTGAAATTGTTATCTCCTGAACCCTCTCTTCCTAAAGACTTTCCATTCTATCGGCTTTTCTATGACCCGGGCAAGAGCTTCTTTGGTGGTTGGAACTGCTTCTGTTGTCAGATTTGTTAGTTCCGATTTCTTCAACGTATTCCCGTAGCGGTCTTTCCTTTCAACCTTCATTTCATGTACATCAAATTTGCCACCCTCGTACCGTACATCCATATAGCAATCGGTATAGGGCTTGTCCTCTCCATTCCATTCGAGGGAAGTCCTTAACAAAAAACTACCAGCATTCAATGGTTTGTCCGTACCATTTTTACAGGCCTCCAAAAACCTACTGATACTGTCTTTCAATTTATCCGGGTAGCCGGCTTCCGTAAGGAAATAGCCATTATATCCTTTGTCGGTAAGCGTTTTTGCGAACTTATCTAAATCAAGTAGCTGTTTCATTGTCGATGTTTTTTAGCGTTCGATGACTTCAATATCTCTGTTTTCAACTACTCTGAATTTTTCGATATTGAATCCCTGGGGATTGTTGTCGGAGCGAACGGAATTAACGAGATAGCAGGAAGTAATCAGGTTACGCTGTGTTACGTTGCTTGATCGTATAATAAATTGCCTGGCATACGTCCGTACTGCGTAGGGATAGTGGTCGAAATCACAGGCAACACTATCCACCTCGATGCGTTGCTGAACATTGCCTGAAATGATCCGGCTGTAATAGCCTTTCTCTGAAAGGTCTTTGTAATAGTCAAAAGCACTTTTGTCTGCAAGGTTGAATGCCCGTTTCATATTACTCTCAATAGCGTTTTTATCAGGTGCGAGTGTAAAAAACAATTCGTGAAACCTCCGAACGTGCTCTCTTGCTTCCACAGGCCGATTGATACTTGCATCTTGTGATAGGGCCAGCATCAACGACTTTCCATTGTCCAGCACATAAATTTTTTGCCGTTGCTCATTGGCAAAGCTGTATGATTTCCACACGGCAAAACCGACCACGAAGACGCAGAGAACGGCAAATACAATCGCGTACAGGCGAATCTGTTTAAAACTGTTTTCAATATTTCTTAATGTTTTAAATTCCATTATCTTGATTGTTTGATTGAGATTATTTTTTGAGTAATTGTCCGCCGATATTTCCCGCAACCGCTCCGGCTCCGCCACTTGCGACATTTCCGGCTTTCATCGCCGCTTGATTTACATTTCGGGTAAAGTTTCCTGCGCCTCCGGCTTGGATGATCCAGCCTGTTACCGTCGGAATTGTAAAATACCCCACGATGCCGATGATCATAAAGATGATATAGACCGTATTGCCCGTATCCGGGATATAGGTAGGATCGGCAAGCATTGAAATGTCCTTTTCGACAATCAGCGATTGTATTTTAGCAAGCATGGAGCTAAACAAGTCCGAGACGGGTAGCCATAGATACACGCTCACATACCTTGTAAGCCATTGGGTAAGCGTACTTTGAAAACCCTCCCAGACAGAAATGGCAAAAGCAATGGGGCCAAGTATGGATAGAACGATCAAAAAAAACGTTCGTATCGTATCAATAATCAAGGCAGCAGCCTGAAACAGGACTTCGAGCAGATTGCGAAACCAGTTCTTTACGCTCTGTTCAGTCTTGTAACCCAGTCGCTCCAGATACATTCCCGACATTGTAACCAGATCGGAGGGTGACCATCCCAATTCTTCCAGTTTCTTGTCGAACTCTTCATCGCTTACGAGATAAGCGGTTTCAGGGTTTCTCAGCATAGCCTCTCTTTCGAGCAGGTCTTTTTTCTGTTGCAGATCATTGAGGTCGAGGACTTGGTTTTCAAGGATGCTGTGTGTTCCCTGTACTACAGGGCTTAGCACTCCATTGATTGTCCCCAAAACGATAACTGGGAAAAACATGATACAAATGCCCAAAGCGAATGGACGGAGCAACGGATATACATCAATGGGTTCCGCTCTGCTCAGAGTCTGCCACACTTTTATGGCGACATAGAACAATGCCCCTAAACCAGCTACGCCCTTGGCCACTGCCGCCATATCGGAGGACAGTGGGAGCATTTCATCATACAATGAACGCAGGACTTCGTGCAAATTTTGAAAATCCATAACTACCAATATTTCTGATTAGAGGTTCCGTAGAGATCGAGCACTCTTTTGGTATTGTTCTGTTTCTTTGCTCTCAAAAAGCTTACGGAGATATTTTTGTTGGTATAATACCGTACAAGGTTGTGGTAGTCCTTCACCTCTTTATACACACGATCAATGATATCCATTCGCTCCTTATCGTTCAATGACAGACCATTTGAGGTAATGATCTGCTTCAGTTCTTTGAGCAGTTCGGTACTCTCATTCAGCAGAGCCGCATAACCGTTTGCGATTGCCGTCAGCTCCTGTGCAGAGAAATTCGGATCGTTCATCATTTTGCCGAAATTCGTTACATAGATTTCTGATACATTCCCTACGAGTAATACTGTTTGCTGTACTTTGCGCGCATCTTTCACAAGGTTATTTACAGATTTAAGAGCATCGTAATATTGCTTTCCTTGCTCATAGACTTTTTTAACCTCGTTGAAATTTTTAATAACATTACTCACGGTGGAAGAAGTCTGTACGATTTCATTCGCACTGTTTACCATCCCTTGTGCCAAATTTGTCGGGTCAGTTACGACCCATTGGGCTTTTGCGAATGGTGTTAAGGCAAACATCAATACCGTGAGTGCCATTAGGAATATCTTTTTACTCACCGATATTCTTCTTTGATTTTTGTGTTCATGAATTTTTGATTCCATCGTCTTTAAATTTTAAATGGTTAATTACTGTTGATTTGCATTATCACTCCTTTGCATGGCCAGATGCTTGATGGCGAGTTCCACGTTTCCATCCAGTTCGGAAGCAAGCTGCATGACCTCCATTTTTTCGGTTTCCTCCGTTGTGTAAGCCAAATATTCTTCAAGGCTTACTTCCGTGGCGTACACTGCCGAGTGTGTACCGCCTAATCCAATCCAAACCTCTTTGTACAGCCGATTCGGGTCATTGTTCATATTGATGGATAATACTTGTCCTTTCTCCTTGTCGGTTAGTCCAAGCATGGCCTGTATATCATCAAACTTGTTCATGTACTTGCGCTGATCCAGGAGGATTTTGCAATCACTGTTGTTGATGATACTTTCTTTGACAATAGGTGATTGAATGATGTCGTCCACTTCCTGTGTAACGACTATGGCTTCGCCAAAAAACTTCCTCACGGTTTTGAACAGATACTTGATATATTCTGCCATTCCTTCTTTGGCAATCGCTTTCCATGCTTCCTCAATCAATATCAGTTTACGGATACCTTTTAATCGCCGCATTTTGTTGATGAAAACTTCCATAATGATGATGGTGACGATAGGAAACAGGATTTTGTGGTCTTTGATGGCATCAATTTCAAACACGATAAACCGTTTGGTTAGAAGGTCTAATTCCTTATCGGAATTGAGTAAATAATCATACTCTCCGCCCTTGTAATAGGGTTCCAGTACATTGAGGAAATTGGCTATGTCAAAATCCTTTTCTCTCACTTGTTTTTCCTCTAATACCCGGCGGTAATCTCCTTTTACATATTCATAGAAACCATTAAATGAGGGATATTTCTCATCTTGTTTAATCCGTCCGATGTAGCCACTCACAGCATTTGACAGAGCCACCTCTTCCGATCTTGTCGGTGGTTCGTCGTCCCGCTTCCAAAGCGTAAGGATCAAAGTCTTGATACTTTCCCTTTTCTCTATATCAAAGACGCCGTCATCGGTATAGAAAGGGTTAAAAGCAATCGGGTTGTCCTCTGTGTAGGTAAAATAAACTCCGTCTTTGCCCTTAGTTTTTCCTTTGACGAGTTCGCACAGACCTTGATAGCTGTTCCCCGTATCTATCAGCAGTACGTGAGCCCCTTGTTCGTAGTATTGCCGCACCATGTGATTGGTGAAAAAGGATTTTCCTGAACCGGATGGTCCTAAAATGAACTTATTTCGGTTCGTGATAACCCCGCGTTTCATAGGCAGATCGGAAATATCCAGATGGATCGGTTTTCCGGTAAGCCTGTCGGCCATTTTGATTCCAAAAGGTGATGGTGAATCGTGATAATTGGTTTCTTCGGTAAAGAAACACAAGGCGGGTTCCATGAACGTGTAGAAACTCTCCTCACTCGGAAAGTCGCCGGCATTTCCCGGCATTCCCGCCCAGTATAAAGTAGCTACATCTGTGGTATTATGCCGGGGCTTGCATTCCATCAACGCCAAAGCACTACCACAATCATTCTTTATTTTACGAAGTTCGTTGGCATCCTCCGACCACGCCATGACGTTGAAGTGCGCCCGAATGGAGGACAGTCCAAAGCTGTGGGCTTCATTCAGGTATTTTTCTATCCACTCTTTATTAATTTGATTGGCGCGACTATATCGGGCAAGGGAATGCATATTCCTTGCGGATTTCTCAAACTTTTTCAAGTTTTCATCGCTGTTGTCCAGAAACAGGTACTGATTATAAATGTGATTACAGTTAAGCAAAAGCCCCACGGGAGCAGCAAAGGACAGGAGACAATCACTCCGGTCTGTTGATAGTTTCTCATACCTGGTATCAGCCGAAACCGTTCCCGGCAAATCGTCCGTATCGGACAAAGTATGAAGACACAATCTTTTGTTTCCAACCCGAACTTCTTCCGCACCGAGGGCAATGTCCTGCATCGACGTTCCGGCCCCCCTCGATAGTGTAAGGTATTGTTCCAGCAATCCCTGTTTCCCGTCGGTGCCTATAATATCATTTTCAGACAACCGCCGCAGACCTACAAAACCGCTATCATTTACAATACGCTCAAACTGTGCGACGGCTTCCATAAAGCGGTGTATCGTTTCTTTGTTCCGAATTTCCTTTGGGATGAGGGTGCCTTTACAAAGCGAACTGAAATTACTCTGCATCCGCATACGGTCTTTGGTGGTTTTCGTCAAAAACAGATAGCAATAATGATTTAAAAAAGGTCGTTCGTTAAAGTGCCTTTGATAACTTTTAGATAGAAAACTTTGATCTTCCTCTGTCAAGTTTGGCTGATAATTTTCACTGATGAACCAATCCTGCTTATGGACGATGGTAAAATCGGGTAAGGTTTTGATCGCCTTGTGCCAAGCGGAATGTATGGCTTCATATTCCGCTGAAGCCACTGTAAACAATTCCGGTAATTGTACCTCGAAACAGGCTGTGATGTCCGCATCTTTTGATAGGATACAGTTGTTTTCTACGGCCAGCAATGGAAACTTACTTTCCAGTGTGGCGATTTTGGCTACATTTCTCATACGGCTTTTGGTTTTGAGGTGTGTCTTAAATACCTGTGGACTGCTTTGCGACTGATGATATAACGAGGGTGCCTCTTTCTTGCACTTAATTTCATCAGGCCATATTCGCCGTACTTCCTGTTTAGTGAAAAGGTTTGCCACACAATCAGCGAAGCACCTCCAGCGCCGAAGAAAAGGCATATGTATGAGCTCACGCCTGCCATGTAAAGTATCATCACGAGGATGAGTATCCCAAGCAGGCCGCCGGCGAAGATGAACAGGTACTGTGCTTTCAACCCTTTAAACTCTACCGTTCGTCCTATGCCCTTGTTAATATTGTAACTATTCATAAGGCAGCTCATTACAGGAAGAATGAGCGAAGGATGGTAGCAGCAACGATCAGGAAGATACATGCACCAAACCACGATGCTGCTGTTTTACTTGTGTCGGGATCGCCGGAACTAAACTTGTTGTAAACCTTCACGCCTCCTATTAACCCGACCACCGCGCCAATGGCATAGATTAGCTTTGTCGCCGGATCAAAGTAAGAGGTTACCATTTGCGTTGCTTCGGTAATGCCCGCTGAGCCGTTTCCCTGAGCAAATACCACCATCCCTGACAGCATCATCGCTGCCGTTAGGAGCGCTTTTTTTCTTTGCTTTTTCATAATTGAAATACATTAAATTGTTATACAAATCCCGCTTTTACGGGTTTCGGAAACAAAAATGTGATGAAAATTAAAGCGGTACTGAGAAGTGGTAGTACGGGGAATTGTTTGGCGGAGGAAGGCTTCCAAGACTAAATAATTGTTATTTTCGTGTAACCAAGGAAAATCAATAATTTGAATAATTTTTTAATTAATAATCGACATGGCAACTATAGGGTCTGAATGGAGGAGGTGGGATTTTCATGCACATACAAAAGGAACAAATAAAAATGATCAATTCTCATCCCCTACAATGGATGCTTTCTTTTTGACCTTCTTTAAGAAGGCATATGAAAAGCAGATTTCGGCAATCGCTGTAACTGATTATTTTTCTATTGAGAGATATCTTGATACAATTAAGTATAGGGATGTGATCGAAGAAAAACTTGATGGAGTGGGACAAAAACTCTTTAGTGACGAAGAGATAGCATTCATCAGAGATATTTTTATTTTCCCCAATATTGAATTGAGAATGTTACCAGCTACTGATAAAGGTCGCTTAATAAATATACATTGTATATTTAATCCGGATTATGTACCTGAATTAGAAAACGACTTCTTTTCCCATATTGAAAATCAAGATGGAGTAAAGATGAATAAGCATGGGATAACAAGCTATGGCAAAACTCTAGACCCAGGCCTCAACAATGCTCTTAAACAGTATGAAAAAGGTATAGAAAACTTCGTCATTGACTTAAAGTCCTTAAGAGAGCTTATATCAACGAATAAGAAATTTAGAGATAATACGCTACTAATTGTAAGTAATTCTAGTAGTGATGGTGCTTCGGGAACACAAAAGCACTATGACTTATTTGAAAATGAAAAAGGCAGTTTAGATGGTTTGAGGGAATCTATATATAAGATTGCTGATACCGTATTCTCAGCAAACCCGAAAGATGTTAAATACTTTGTAGGTAAGAGGCAAGAAGGTACAGCTGGTTATAATGAGCAGGTCTACAGAGATGAGGTTAAAGATGTCGTTCAGCACAGGGGGGCGTTAAAACCCTGTATCGTTGGGTGTGATGCACATAAAGAAAATGACTTATTTTCCAGATTCACTTGGATAAAAGGAGATTTGACTTTTGAAGGGTTGAGGCAAATCTGTTTTGAACCTGAACAAAGAGTTAGAATACAGAATGAAGTTCCTGATTTCAAGGAAGAGAGAATGGTAATTAGGGAAGTCTCTTTTATATCCCCAAACAATGTATTTTCAACTGTTCCTATTTATCTTAATCCAAATCTAAATGTAATTATCGGAGGAAAATCGTCTGGAAAATCAATTTTACTTTACGCAATTGCCAAAACTCTTTCAGCTGACCAATCAACGCTTAAAAATGATGATGGAACAGATAAATATGATTTAGACAAAATTGAAAGAGGATTTGATTTTCAAATAGTAACCAGAGGAGGGTTTGACCAAAAACTTATACGACCGCAAGATGAAAACTCCATATTACCCGAAATAAAATATATTCCGCAAAATTATTTAGTAAAACTTGCTGAACCGGAACTTAATAAAAAAGGAAAGTCCTTAAATAAACTTGTCCGTGACCTTATAACAGAGGATGACACTTCAAAAGAATTGTATCATGCTTTTGTAACTAAAGTTGCTCAAAACGATAAATTACGGAATGGAAAAATAGATTTATACTTTGAAACGCAGAATGAAGTAGGCACTTTAGAGGCAGAACTAAAAACAAAATCGAATAAGTCGGTTTTAGAAAAGAATATTGAAACAAATACATTAAAAGTTGACGAATTAAACAAAAGCACAGGACTTACTCCTGAACAAGTAGCTGAATATAATGCATTGCAAACTAAATTGGAAAGTAGCAACACCAAACTGCAAAATTTTAAAGATGATTTTTCAGCAATCCAAGGTTTCAATAATGAATTGGTTCAAAATCTTAAAAATCTTAAACAGAAAAAGGATACTATAATTGGACAATTACAATTGCAAGAAATCAGAGATTTTTATCAAACGGAATATGAGGGATTAGATAATCTTCTTGAAAAAATTAATGAAATAAATACGTCAATCGAAACTCAGACGAATGAACAAGGAAAGCAGTCGTTCAAAAACTCTTGCAAGTTCAGTGAGGTTCTTTTGGCTATTAATCAAGAACAGAAAAGCGTAAATGATAGTATCCAACCTTATCTAAAGGACGAGCAAGTAAAAAAATCTATTGAAGTGCTTAACCAGTCGATTGCAAACGATAAAAAATCATTGTCGGACATTGACATGCTTTCTAAAAAAATACAAGGCAAGAAAAAGGCACTTAGTGAAACTAAGGAGGAAATTTTCACAATCTATAAGAATACCCATCAAGAATACCTCAATATAATTGAAGCTTTGAAAGGTAGGACGATTGAGTTGGAAAAAGACGGTTTGGGAATTATTGGCAAAGCCCAATTCAATTATCCAAAACTATGGAAAGAAATTTATGCAATAAGTGACGGTAGAACAGCTTCATACAACCAATATAGTGTTTTAGGAGCCAATAAAAAAGCAACCGACCCTGCTAATTTTGATTATATTTTAGGACAGGTTACTAAATTATTTGATGATTTGATAACTAAGCGATATACCCTAACCAGTAGGACGTCTGTTCAAACAGCTGTAAAAATCGTTTTGAATGATTATTTCTTTGATTATTGGGATATAACTTATAAAAATGACAAGCTTGGAGAGATGTCAACAGGAAAAGCAAGCTTTGTTATCCTAATGCTAATTGTTGGTCTGAGTAAATCTAAAGCTCCAATCTTAATAGATCAGCCGGAAGATAACCTCGACAATCGGTCAATTACAACAGATTTGGTTAACTATCTTAGAAATAAGAAGCTTGAGAGACAAATAATACTTGTAACCCATAATGCTAATATTGTTGTGAATGCTGATGCTGAAAATGTTATAGTGGCTAATCAAAAGGGTCAAAGTGACGATAATTCAACCAGCGCATTTAAGTTTGATTACATAAATGGGGCTATTGAAAATTCTTTTGATAAGATTATTACCGAAACCGATATCTTGAAGTCAATGGGAATTAGGCAACATATTGCCGATATTGTCGAAGGGGGTAAAGATGCTTTCATAATGAGAGAAAAAAAATATAGGTTTCGTTAGTTGCTAATTTGAAACCCTACGCAAACTCCTCAATATCAAAATCGTCCAAATCATTCTTCCGCAAAGTGGAAGAACCGGCGCTGGTCTCAGATGTTGAAAGAGTGCTATCCAAAAGCTCGGCAATCTTTCGGGAAGCATCCTCCACTGAACTTTCCAGTAAGCTGATCAAATCGGTTCCCTGTATCCTTTGAACTACATCGGCCGCTGTTTCCTTTTGGGCAGGCTCCAATTTTTCTTTTTGGAGCAATGCCCCCACGCTGTATAGTTCTTCGATGGTAACCCCTTGGGCTAAACCGTCATCATCGCTGGCTGTTCCATACCTGTTCCATTCTTCCTCCTCTTCTGCCCAATCAGGTACATCTTTGAAAACCTCGTCCAGTTCTTCCTGCGGAATTTGAATACCAACGGTTTCATTATCGTCGTATTCGATGTCTAAATTATCGGGATTTATTTCCGGTTCTTCAATGTGGCCTTGGGAGGCCGTGTTTGGCGTTGATCGGTACCTAATTGGTTTCGGTTGCCCCATAATATCCGGCAGATTAAGATTGGCCTTTTCCCGTTTAGCTCTCTGCTTCGGTTTCCACTTTATAACTACTTTATCCTGTAAAAGCAGCACAATGATGATCAACAGGCAGATTACGATTACACTTTCCATGAGCTATAAAATGGGTTTAAAATGTTTGTCAAAATAATCTTTGATGTCTTCTCCAAATTCCTCAAAGTGATGTTCAAGGATATTGTCTATGTACGAATAGAGAGTTATTCTTTCTTCTCTCGTGAGCTGCACGATACGGAGCAACCTTTCGTGGTATTCAGGACGGATGTACACAACTTTACCATTACGGCCTGACGGGAATCGGTTGACCAAAAAGGTATCTTCGTAATCTACCCTCTTTGCTGAATTCTTGCGGATCCTTTCCTTAGGTTTTGCTTCGTTCTGAACAGAATGTTCTGTTGTATCGGGTTGTGGCGTAGATTCATCACCGCTAATGACGTTCATTAGGTATTCCTCATCCACGTCAGGTTTCTCAAAGTCGTTATTCTTCCTATTTATAGCCATCGTTTAGGATTTTAGAGGTGAACAATTTTCAAAAATTCCTCAATAAACAGATCCAGTCGGGTTGCTTTCATTGGCTGCGCTTCCGGGGCCAGTAAGCTCGACCGGAATACATATCCATTCGTATCCTCGGCTTCCTTTCGGAAACGCTTGCTGTCCATTATTCTTGTTTCCATAATGGACAGGTCAAGTTTCTTAATGACCTCCTGGTAAGCATCATACAGGCCGGTTCGCTCCCTGCCGTCCACTTGATTCCAGAAAAGCCATAATTGTTGTTCTGTGCTGCTGCCTTTTGCCATCGGCAGTCCGAGAAAAGCCTTGGCAAAGCCCAAAGTACTTTCTAAGACCAAACGATCGGCTGTAATCGGGGAAAAAATATAATCCATCTTTTTCAGGGTGGTCAGTACTCCCTTTGTGTTGGCCGTTCCCGGCAGGTCAAAAAATATCACATCCGGTTTAACCGTTACTTGTTCCAGATATTCGGATGCCTTATTCAAAGCAGTTTCAGCTTTACATTTAATGATCGGATATGCTTTCTTGGAGATATTTTGGAATTGCTTTAAAGCAACCTTTTTGTGATACTCATTTTGCATTACCGTCTTCTTATCTCGTTCCCGCATTTTAGTCAAACTGTGTTGGGGAAAGTCGCAATCCATAATCAAAACATTATAGCCTAAACGGTAGTGAAGTACACTTGCCAGCAGGCTTGTCATTGTCGATTTACCTACACCGCCTTTTTGCGTGGCAAAACTGATTTTCAAGATTTCTTCCTGACTTCCGAGTAATTTTTGAATAGGTGTCATTTATTATTATACTTAACTGATTTTCATTTTATTACATTTTTCATATTTTCGATTCTGGGTGTTAATTTTAATTTTTGCCCATTACTATTATGTTTGTCAGGTATTTAAAAAATAAGAATGGGAGGACTTATGTTCAAGTTGTGAGCAAAAACACGGGGCGATATAAGGTTATAAAGAGTTTCGGTGGGGCAAAAGATGAGAAGGACCTCAAAGGTTTAACAGAAAAGGCCCATCAATGGTTAAAATCGACTTCCGGAGTAATGGAATTTGATTTTGAAAATGAAGCCGCCCTCTTCCAAAATGTATTAGACCATATCACTTCACACAAACTTGTTGGAATTGATTTGGTTTTGGGCAAAATTTTTGATGAGATAGGTTTTAATCGTATCCAAGATGATCTTTTTAGAGATTTAGTTTTGTATCGTTTGGTTTATCCTAAGAGCAAACTCAAGACTACTGAATATTTATACCGATACGCAAACAAGTCCCATTCAGAGGACGACATCTATAATTATCTGGATAGGCTTTACAGCACTCAAAAAGAATTGGTTGAGCAAATAAGCTACGAGTATACCTTAACGGTTTTAGAGGGGCAGATCAACGTTGTGTTTTATGATGTAACCACTGTTTATTTTAAGATTGACAAGGAAGATGAGCTTCGAAAAACAGGTTTTTCAAAAGAAGGGAAGCATCAGAACCCACAAATAGTACTTGGACTTCTGGTTAGCAAGAACGGCTATCCTTTAGCTTATGACATCTTCGAGGGAAATAAATTCGAGGGCCACACCATGCTTCCGCTTATTGACAGGTTCAAAGAAAAATATAATCTTGATCAACTGGTTATTGTGGCCGATTCAGGGTTGCTTTCAAATCAAAACGTGGCTGCGCTCCAGGAGAAGAATTACGAGTTTATTTTGGGAGCTCGCATTAAAAGCGAATCCAAATCCATTAAAGAAAAAATCCTCTCTTTACATCTTGATAATGGCCAAAGCGCTGTTCTTAAAAAGGGAGATTTGAAATTAATTATCACCTACTCTGATAATCGTGCTCAAAAGGATCGATACAACCGCGAAAAAGGGTTAAGAAGGCTTGAAAAGCGCATTCGTACCGGAAGACTTACAAAGGCAAGCATTAATAACAGAGGGTACAATAAATATTTGAAATTGGAAGGTGAAATGAAAGTCGTCATTGATCAAGACAAATTTAGGCAAGATGCAAAATGGGATGGTTTAAAAGGGTATTTAACCAATGCCAAGCTCAATAAAAATGATATTTTGGAGAACTACAGTCATCTTTGGAAGATCGAAAAAGCCTTTAGAATAGCCAAAACCGATTTAAAGATCAGGCCAGTCTTCCACCGAAAACAAAATCGTATAGAGGCTCACATATGCTTGGTTTTTGTCGCTTATAAAATCTATAAGGAGCTTGAGCGACAATTAAAGGAGAAAGAAGCTGATTTATCGGCTGAAAAGGTCATCGAAATAGTACAAAGCATTTATCAAATTGAAATAACAACCCCAATTACAAAAGAAAAAATAACCAAAACGCTACTTCTTACCCCTGAACATAGACGGGTTAATGAACTTTTTGATTTTGGGTGTTAAAATTAGGAAGTCAGGTGTTGGGGAAAGTCGCAATCCATAATCAAAACATTATAGCCTAAACGGTAGTGAAGTACACTTGCCAGCAGGCTTGTCATTGTCGATTTACCTACACCGCCTTTTTGCGTGGCAAAACTGATTTTCAAGATTTCTTTTGTTGTTTCCATTATTTAAAAATTTATTGTTTTACGTTTTATCATTTTCAGAGGTTTGAATTTGGATTCATTTAAAAACTTCCTCTTTTCATTTTTCCTGTGTTCCTTTTTTATTGTTTTAGAAAACTGTTTCTTGCCTTGTCAGGAATATTCCGAAACGGGCAGTAAAGCTTATAAATGGTAAAATGCTTTACCGCTTTTAAACTTTTATAGTTTTATGGTTTTACACTTTTAAAACCATTTGCTTTTATTGCAACAGCTCTGCATTCAAATCCCGCTTTATACTCTTCTTTACTACCTGCCCTAAAGCTTTAAGGCAAATAAAACAAATGATTCAGTTGCTTAGTAACACATGGCAGCGTTTGGCTTCTGTTGGTTGTATTTGGCAGCCGCTGATGGTGCAACACTCTCATTAATACTATTTTACTTTGTAAAATGGATTTTATAAACAGAACCACTCAAAGCGAAGGATTAAAATGGACTGCGGTGGCAAACGGCATCAAGCCGTTTTTTCCCTGTTTAATTCAATCCGTCCCGAAGGGCGGATTTTTGTGTTCATCAGAACACGGCAAGTTGTGTTTTGAGCATCTCGAAAAGAATTCCGGTGCTCAAAACAACTTGCCCTTGCAGGGGGCAGAAAAAGACCTCCGAAGTCGGCTTTTTGTGTGAATTAAAAATGGATTAGTGATGAATGAGAAACATAAAAAACAATCAAGGAAAACTGGGCGACCACGGAAAACCGACCCGGCTAATATCCGGTACACCATTTCTCTGAATGAAGAGGAACACGCCCGTTTTCTTGCCCTTTTTGACAAATCGGGCATGCAAGTAAAAGCCCATTTTATCATGTCTTGCATCTTTGACAAGACGATAAAGACCGTTAAGATTGACAAAGGGACGGTAGATTATTATATGCGGCTGACTTCGTTTCATACGCAATTCCGTTCGGTAGGCGTGAATTATAACCAAATTGTAAAGCTGCTATACCGCAATTTTTCTGAAAAGAAAGCCGCAGCGTTCCTTTATAAATTGGAAAAACAGACCTTAGAAATGGTGCAATTATTCCAAAAGGTGGTCAAACTCACAGAAGAATTTGAGGAAAATTATCTGAAAAAACAAGGCGAAAAATGATCGCGAAAATAGGAAGGGGCGGGAATTTATATGGCGCATTGGCCTATAATAATCTTAAAGTGGAAAAAGAAAACGGACAAATCCTGTTCGCCAATAAGATTATTGAAACGACCGATGGGAAATATTCCGTGGCACAATTAGCGCAATCTTTTGCTCCTTACCTATTGGCAAACCGTAATACGGAGAAACATACAGTTCATATTTCGCTCAATCCCGATCCAAATGATAAAGTCAGTGATGACACTTATAGAGAAATGGCACAACAGTATATGCGTGAAATGGGCTACGGAGAACAGCCCTTTGTTGTGTTTAAACATACGGATATTGACCGTTCTCACATTCATATCGTTTCGGTTTGCGTAGATGAAAACGGCAGAAAGATTTCAGACAAATTCGAAAAAGTACGGTCGATGAAAGTCTGTCGCGACCTTGAAAAACAGTATCATTTAATCCCCGCAACAGACAAGGAACGGAAGCAGAATAACAGGATTTTTAAACCGCTGAATTATAAAGCAGGGGACGTAAAAAGTCAAATGGCCTCCGTGGTTCGGCATTTACCAAACTATTATCAGTTTCAAACTTTGGGGGAGTACAACGCCTTGTTATCCCTGTTCAATATTACTACCGAGAAAATAGAAGGAGAATTGCAGGAAAAAATGCGAAGGGGCTTGGTGTACCTGCCGTTGAATGACCATCGGCAAAGAACAGGAACTCCTTTTAAAGCTTCGATGTTTGGCAAGAATGCGGGGTTATCCGCTTTGGAATTACACCTTGCTAAATGCAAAACGGCTTTGAAAGACCATCCGGTCAAAAGGACTTTAAAGGCAGCCGTCACTATTGCTTTACAGTCCACTTCCGATGAAGTAGAATTTAAAAAACAGTTGGGCGAGCAAGGAGTCAACGTGGTAGTACGAAGAAATGATACCGGACGTATTTATGGGATGACGTTTATCGACCATAATTCCAAAACCGTTTGGAACGGTTCACGATTGGCAAAGGAACTTTCCGCAAATACTTTTAACAACTACTGGAATAATAATATCAAACCTGTTGTGAAGGTTGTTAAAGAACCCAAAGCAAAAATATCCCCCCAACAGGATAAGGAAGATTTGTCAAATGAAAGGCCACATCCAATATTTGAAATCGACCTTCCTGAAAGATTAGACGACAGCTTGATAGATGCCTTTAGCGGATTATTTATGTTTGAAACCCAAGGTGAAGATTATGAAGAACTGGAATTTGCCAATCGAATGAAGAAGAAAAAGAAACGCAAGAAAACCCGGCGGTAATATTTAGCCAAACACCGCCTTACATGGCCTCGGACTGCCATCAACTTCGCAGTAATACTAACAGCTCATAAATTCACACCCGCACACTAAAATTAAAAAATGCAGGGCGAAGATGACTTGAGAGGCTTAGCCAAGATTATGGGCTTTATGCGTGCAGTGAGCATCATCATAGTGTTGATGCACTTGTACTGGTTTTGCTATGGATTCTTTTTACACCGTGGCTGGACATTGGAAATCATCAATAAGATTTTAAAGAGTTTCAACCGAACGGCGGGGCTGTTTGAACATACCTTATACACCAAAGTTTTCGCTTTGGTATTGTTGACATTGAGCTGTTTGGGCACGAAAGGCGTAAAGAACGAAAAGATTACCTGGGACAAAATTTACGCGGCTTTAGTATTCGGCTTCATGTTATTTTTTCTGAACTACCCACTACTAAAGTTATCCTTGAACACTGCTACGTTTCTGTATATCCTAACCACTGGTTTTGGCTATGTCTCTTTAATGGTGGCTGGCGTATGGATGAGCCGGCTACTTCGCAACAACTTGATGGATGATGTTTTTAATAGCGAAAACGAAAGCTTTATGCAGGAAACCAAGTTAATGGAGAATGAATACTCAGTCAATCTGCCGACCAAATTCTATTACAAAAACAAATGGAATAATGGCTGGATAAATATTGTCAATCCATTTCGTGCGACGATTGTACTCGGCACACCCGGTTCCGGTAAGTCTTATGCCATTATCAACAATTACATTAAACAGCAGATTGAGAAAGGCTTTTCAATGTACATCTATGATTTCAAATTTGACGACCTTTCCACAATTGCCTATAACCACTTGTTGAAGCATGCTGATAAATATAAGGTAAAACCTAAGTTCTATGTCATCAACTTTGATGACCCGCGCAGGAGTCATCGGTGCAATCCACTTAATCCTGAATTTATGACGGATATATCCGATGCCTATGAAGCTGCTTACACAATCATGCTAAATCTCAACCGGAGCTGGATTCAGAAACAAGGGGACTTCTTTGTCGAATCGCCTATCATCTTATTAGCTGCGATAATTTGGTACTTAAAAATCTATGAGAACGGAAAGTACTGTACGTTTCCACACGCCATAGAACTGTTGAATAAAAAGTACGCAGATGTATTCACGATTCTGACCTCTTACCCTGATCTTGAAAACTATTTATCTCCCTTTATGGATGCGTGGCAAGGCGGCGCCCAAGACCAATTACAGGGTCAGATTGCATCTGCAAAAATACCGTTGTCAAGGATGATCAGCCCACAGTTGTATTGGGTAATGACAGGCGATGATTTTACATTGGACATTAACAATCCTGAGGAACCGAAGATTTTGTGTGTGGGTAACAATCCAGACCGGCAAAATATTTATTCGGCTGCGTTGGGCTTATACAACTCGAGAATTGTAAAGCTCATCAACAAGAAAGGGCAGCTTAAAAGCTCCGTGATCATCGACGAATTACCGACGATATATTTCCGGGGATTGGATAATCTTATTGCAACAGCACGAAGTAATAAAGTAGCCGTCTGCCTGGGCTTTCAGGATTTTTCTCAATTAACGAGGGATTACGGCGACAAAGAAAGTAAAGTAATCCAAAATACCGTGGGAAATATCTTCTCCGGTCAGGTGGTTGGAGAAACCGCAAAAAGCCTTTCTGAGCGCTTCGGGAGAGTGCTCCAAAAACGCCAAAGTATAACCATCAACCGAAATGACAAATCCACCTCTATTTCTACCCAATTAGATAGCCTGATTCCTGCTTCAAAAATCTCAACACTCACCCAAGGTATGTTCGTAGGGGCAGTATCGGATAACTTTGATGAGCGCATTGAGCAAAAGATTTTTCACGCCGAAATTGTTGTCGAGAGTGAAAAGGTTGCTGCAGAAACTAAAGCGTATCATAAGATACCCCAGATTCTATCTTTTGTTGATGAAACCGGAATCAACAACATGAAGCAGGAAATAGAGAGCAATTACAAGCAAATAAAGCTGGACGTTGTGAATATTGTGGAGAACGAAATGGAACGGATTAAGAATGACCCAAAACTGAAACATTTGGTGCAGCAGGAGTAGGAAAATAAATGCTAATAATGTCTGACAGCTTACAGATAGTATTGCTTTTTTAATAACTGAAGAGTTGAACAATTTCATTGATAACACATCAGCTAATTATTTATGCATTTTTTGCAAGTTTTAATGATTTTTGTTTTCTATCTTTGTACACACGAAAAGGATGAGACAGCGATTTTTCATATTAACTCTTGCATTGCTCGGCTTTCTGTTGATGCCAACATTGATTTATGCCCATGGGCAATCAATGCAAGAGACGGAAATGTCGTGTTGTGAAAACGAAAATTCGCATTCAGTTGGTGATAATTGCTGTGAAGGTCACCATAATTCAAGTCAACACCATATTGATGGTTGCGGTTCCAATTGCAACATGGTACTTTGCCATTGCGTTTACTGCAACATAATTCCGGTTGTTTCTTCTAATTCAATTTTATTTCCGGTTGTTGAGAAGCAACTTAGCTTCCGAAACGAAGCTTTCCTTTCTTCAGATTTCCATTCCATTTGGGAGCCTCCCAAAATAGGTTGATTTAATGGTTGTGTAGGTACAACTATACCTTGTCGAGAGCTTATTCAGCTCTTGGCTCTTCATCTATTATATCAATCTAAAGAAAATCAAAATGAAATCAATATCAGGATTATTGATGGCAGTTATAATATTGCTATCAACTCAAAATACATTTGCTCATATTAAAAACATCAAAGGACACACGACAGAATACTCACAAATTCAGTCGAACGGGGAAACAATAAACACCTCCGAATTGCAAAGGGTATTTGACGAATATTTTGCTTTAAAAGATGCCCTCGTACAATCCAATGCCAAGAGCGTTTCAGAAAAAGCTGCGGCTCTTTCCCGTCAAATTAATGCTGTGGACATGAACAAACTTTCCACAAAAGAGCATAATATATGGATGGGTGCAAAACGGGAATTGCTAAAAGCATCAGAAGAGATTGCAGGCTCTAAAAGCATCGAGAAGCAACGAAAATCTTTCGCATTGCTTTCTAAGAAAATGTATGAACTGATGAAAGTGTCGAAATATGCAGAGACAGTATATTATCAGTATTGCCCGATGAGAAAAGAAAATTGGCTCAGTAAAGAAAAGCAGATCAAAAATCCCTATTACGGTTCTAAGATGATGTCTTGCGGAAGCACGGTTGATATCTTGAATAATTAATTCAACTGATAAAGACATTTGTTATGGCAAGATATACTTGTCCGATGCACCAACAGGTGCTCACGGACGAACCGGGGAAATGCCCGATCTGCGGAATGGATCTGGTTCTCTTAGGAGAGGAAAAGGGCAAGAACCGGCATCACACGGGCGTTCACGATCACCATCAAAGTGGTGGGTACGACAAGCACGAAGGCCATCATACCAATGATTTCCTAAAGCGATTTTGGATTAGCCTGATTATAACGATACCTATTCTTTTTTTATCGAAAATGGTACAACAGTGGATAGGTTACGATTTCAGCTTTAAAGGAGATAAATATGTCCTGTTCGGATTAGGCACTTTTATTTTTATTTATGGTGGAATGCCTTTTCTCAAAGGAATCGTAGGCGAAGTAAAAGCCAAAGCTATCGGAATGATGACTTTGGTGGCAATTGCCATCTCTGTGGCCTATCTTTATTCTACTGCCGTTGTCTTTGGCTTGCAGGGTATGGATTTCTTTTGGGAACTGGCAACGCTGATAGACATTATGTTGCTGGGACATTGGCTGGAAATGCGATCGCAATCTGCTGCATACAAAGCGCTTCAATCATTAGTGGCTTTGTTGCCCAAAGATGTAACGGCTATTCGCGATGGCATACAAGTCAGCATTCCATTGGGTGAATTGAAGAATAATGAAAACGTGTTGATTAAACCGGGCGAAAAAGTACCGGCTGACGGACTTGTTATTGACGGACAATCTTATGTCAATGAAAGTATGCTTACAGGCGAAAGTATGCCCGTGAAAAAAGAAAAAGGGCAAAAAGTAATAGCCGGGACTATTAATGGTGACGGTGCTTTGACGGTAAAAGCGACCGGAATTGGTAAAGACAGTTATTTAAACAGAGTGATTAATTTGGTGCAGGATGCACAGGCAAACAAATCAAAAACTCAAAACCTTGCCGACAAGGTAGCTAAGTGGCTCACTTTTATTGCTATCGGAGCCGGTATTCTTACGTTTTTCTATTGGTTTTTAGAAGGCAGAGACCTTGCTTTTGCATTGGAAAGAACGGTAACGGTAATGGTTACTGCTTGTCCTCACGCATTGGGCGTTGCTATCCCGTTGGTGGTGGCTATTTCTACCACCCAATCGGCAACAAATGGGCTGCTTATTCGGAACCGAACTGCATTTGAAGCAACCCGAAATTTAAACACGGTCATCTTTGACAAAACAGGTACGCTGACCAAAGGCTCCCACGAAGTGCAAAAGGTAATTTCTGTTGACGAACGTTTTTCCCAAAGCGACATCATTCAATATGCGGCAGCTCTACAGCAAAATTCAGAACACCATATAGCGAAGGGCATTATGCAGAAGCTACAGCGTGAAAGTTTGGATTTATGGAAAGTAACTGATTTTGAATATATGCAGGGAATTGGCGTAAAAGGAATGGTAAACGGAAAATTAATCATTGCTGCGGGACCCAATTATTTCAATCAAAATAAACTCCCGCTTCCCACTATTCCAGAAAAGATCAATCAGGATGTAGAAACGGTAAATTTTCTTCTAATAGACGGACAAACAGCGGGAATTATTTCTCTTGCAGACAGCATAAGAGAAGGAGCCAAAGATGCTGTATTGAGGTTGAAAGAAATGAATATCCGTTCTTTCCTGCTAACCGGTGATAATGAGAAAATTGCTGCATCAGTTGCAAAACAGCTTAATATGGATGGTTATTTGGCAAACGTGCTTCCTCACGAAAAACAGGAAAAAGTAAAAGAGTTTCAGGCAAAAGGTGAAATCGTGGCAATGACGGGCGATGGTGTAAACGATGCTCCTGCTTTGGCTCAGGCTGATGTGGGGATTGCTATAGGTTCTGGTACTGATGTAGCCGCTGATACAGCCGACATTGTTTTGGTGGACAGTAATCCGAGAGACGTTTCTCTACTAATCAACTTTGGCAAAAAAACGTATAGCAAGATGATACAAAACCTTGCCTGGGCAGTAGGTTACAATATTATTGCTATTCCGTTGGCGGCAGGTATTCTCTATCCAAAATTTGTTTTAAGCCCGGCAGTAGGGGCAATATTGATGAGTGCAAGCACCATTATAGTGGCATTTAACGCCACACTTTTAAAATTAAATAAAAATAAACAACATTAAAAATTTAGAAAAATGAAAAATATTAAAATTCAAATCATAGCATTGGTTCTTATAGTAGCCACAGCCGTTTCCTGTAACAATTCTTCAAATAAGAATAAATTGAATACCAGTAATGACACCAGTGGAACTAGTGAAAAAGTAGTGACTAAAAAATTCTCTATCTCCCCCATTATAACCCATTATCTTGACCTTAAAAATGCGCTCGCGGAAGATGACAGCAAAGGAGCATCCGAGGCAGGGAAGCAACTTCTTGCGGGTTTAGCGAATATAAATATTGATAATATTCCTGCCGGCAGTATGAAACAGTATATGGAGATAACGGATGATACCAAGGAAAATGCCGAGCATATTGTAGATAATGCAGGAAAAATTGACCATCAACGGGAGCATTTGGAGTTTTTAAGTAAAGACGTACTGGATCTGATTTCTCTTTTCGGCAGCCCTCAAAAATTATATCAAATCCATTGTCCGATGGCAAGTAATGAAAAGGGGGCAGATTGGATAAGCGACAGCAAAGAAGTTAAAAACCCATATTTCGGTAAAGATATGCTGACCTGCGGGGAAGTAGTAAAAGAATTTAAGCCGTAACCCCGGCAACATCAAATAAATGTGAATGTTATGCTTAACAAATTCATTAATTACTTTCTAAATAACAGGGTTGTTACCCTGTTATTGTTACTCACCGTGCTGATATGGGGTTTGGTAACTGCACCATTTAACTGGCACCAAAATCTGTTGCCTAATAACCCTGTTCCCGTTGATGCTATTCCCAATCTTGGGGATAATCAACAGATTGTTGCCACCGAATGGATGGGTAGGTCGCCAAAAGATATTCAGGAACAAATAACCTACCCGCTTACCACTTCACTTTTGGGTATGCCCGGAGTGAAAACGATCAGGAGCACCTCTATGTTCGGGATGTCCTTTATCTATATCATCTTTGAAGAAAATGTAGAATTCTATTGGAGCCGCTCCCGTATTCTTGAAAAACTCAATTCCCTTCCGGCAGGAACGTTACCAACTGGTGTTACCCCCACCTTGGGTCCTGATGCAACTGCACTTGGGCAAGTATTTTGGTACACTTTAGAGGGCAGAAACCCGGAAACAGGCAAGCCAACCGGAGGATGGGATCCCGATGAACTAAGGACTATTCAGGATTTCTACGCCAAATACAGTCTTTCGTCTGCCGAAGGAGTTTCGGAAGTTGCTTCTATCGGTGGTTTTATCAAAGAATACCAGGTGGACATCAATCCCGATGCACTGCGTGCATACAACCTGACGATAATGGATGTAATGACCGCCATCCAAAAAAGTAATCTCGACATCGGTGCTGAAACAATTGAGGTCAACAAGGTTGAATATTTAGTGCGTGGATTAGGCTATATAAAAACGGTAGAAGACCTGGAAAATGCCGTAGTAACAGTAAGGAATAATATTCCGGTCAAAATCAAAGACGTAGCTTTTGTCAATCTGGGACCGGCTCCGCGCAGAGGCGGATTGGATAAAGAAGGTGTGGAAGCTGTTGGTGGCGTAGTCGTTGCCCGTTTTGGTTCAAATCCCCTGGAGGTTATTGACAATGTAAAGGCAAAAATTACTGAAATGGAAGCAGGACTTCCGCAAAAAACATTGTCAGACGGTTCTATATCCAAAGTTACCGTAGTACCTTTCTATGACCGCTCCGGTTTAATACATGAAACTATTGGTACGTTGGAGTCTGCATTGGCTCACGAAATACTGATTTCCATTATTGTGGTTATCGTATTGGTGTTTAATCTCAGAGCTTCTTTGATCATTTCCAGCATTCTGCCACTTGGCGTATTGGCAACCTTTATATTTATGAAATATCTTGGAGTAGAAGCCAATATTGTAGCCCTTTCGGGTATTGCCATCGCTATCGGAGTGATGGTTGACGTGGGGGTTGTCTTTGTGGAAAGCATAATCCGCTACATGGAAGAAGAACGGAAACAAGGTATTGAAAGCAAAGGAAAGGCATTTGTAAATTTAATCTCAAAAGCCGTTTCTGAAGTATCGGGCGCCATCACTACTGCGATGCTCACCACCATCGTCAGCTTTCTGCCCGTATTTGCCATGGAAGCACAGGAAGGTAAACTATTTCGCCCATTAGCATTTACCAAAACTTTTGCCATTACATCTGTATTCATTTTAGGGTTGATAGTGATACCAACGATTGCCTACTATGTTTTTTCAATAAAAATTGAACGGAAAAAACTAAGAAGGATAATGAATTATATCTTAGTGGTATCGGGTATTGCTTTGTGGATATACAGCGGTGTTTTTGCAGCAGTAGCTTTGACATTTATCGGGTTAAATAACCTTTTCATCAGCCGGTGGAAAGGAGAACACACCGCCAATTACGTCAATATTGCTATTACCCTTACCGTGATTCTCTTCTATCTTTCCGAAGAATGGCTGCCGTTGGGCACTCAGGCGAAATTATCTACAAATTTTGTATTTGTATTTATGGCGATTGCCTTTGTACTCGGACTCCTTTGGTTATTGGTTATTTATTATGAAAAGATATTGAGATGGGCATTGACCCACCGATGGAAATTTATGGCCATTCCAATCCTGACCTTGCTTTGGGGTATGCTTGCCTGGCAGGGAACCGACAAAACTTTTGGTTTTGTCGCCAATGGTTTTGAAAGTGTCGGCTGGAAAAGTTTTAAGGAAACCGGTTTTTGGCAAAAGTCAACCAAAATGTTTCCCGGTATGGGACAGGAATTTATGCCGAGTTTAAACGAAGGTTCTTTTCTGCTGATGCCAACAACTATGCCCCATACAGGTGTTCAACAGAATCTGCAATATATTCAAACTTTGGACAGGCGTATTCAAAATATTCCCGAGGTAGAACTTACGGTTGGAAAATGGGGACGTGTAAATTCTGCATTAGACCCCGCTCCCACACAAATGTTTGAAAATACCATCAACTACATTCCGGAATATATTTTAAATGAAGAAGGACACCGGGAACGATTTAAGGTAAATAAAAAAGGAGAATATGAGTTAATCGGGGGGCAAACACACAATCCTGAAAGCGGGTTCAGAAAAATACCTAAAGACAGTTTAATCACAGATAAAAACGGTAAGTTTTTCAGGCAATGGCGACCTGAAATAAAAAAAACTGACGATATATGGCAGGCAATCGTCAACGCATCGCATTTGCCGGGAATGACTTCTGCTCCAAAACTTCAACCCATAGAAGCAAGGTTAGTCATGCTTGCTACCGGAATGCGCGCGCCCATGGGATTAAAAATTTCAGGACCGGATTTGGAGTCTATTGCAACTGCCGGAAAAGAATTGGAAACGGCTCTAAAAGGAGTTCCGTCCGTTATCCCTTCTACTGTGTTTTATGATCGTGCTATCGGTGCACCTTATGTGGAGATCCATTTGGATAGAAACAAAATGGCGAGATACGGCATCACAGTAGAAGATTTACAGGAAGTGATAAGTTCGGCTGTTGGCGGAATGGCATTGACCACCACCGTAGAAGGTCGGGAACGCTTTCCTGTAAGGCTTCGCTATCCACGTGAACTGAGAGACCATCCCGAGGCATTGAAAAAAATAATAATTCCTACCGGAACAGGAACGCAGATACCCTTGGGAGAAGTAGCCCATATCGGATACGCAAAAGGCGCTCAGATGATACAAAGCGAAAACACCTTTTTAATCGGGTATGTAATTTTTGACAAAATCAGCGGAAAAGCGGAGGTGGACGTAGTACACGAAGCAGATAAAATATTGAAAGGAAAATTAGCTTCGGGTGAATTAAAATTGCCCAAAGGTGTGAGCTACAAATTTGCCGGTAACTACGAGCAACAGGAACATGCCACCAAACGGCTGATGCTTGTTATTCCAATCAGCTTACTTGCCATCTTAATGATTTTATATTTTCAGTTTGAAACCGTAACGGCTTCCTTCATTCATTTTTCAGGCGTATTTGTGGCATTTGCAGGTGGCTTTATTTTGTTGTGGTTATACAGTCAACCCTGGTTTATGAACTTTTCGGTTGGGGGTATGAATATGCGGGATTTGTTTCAGATGCACGACATTAATTTGAGTATTGCCGTCTGGGTGGGCTTTATCGCACTGTTTGGATTGGCAACTAATGATGGGGTTATTATGGGTACTTATATTCACGACACCTTTATTGCCCGCAATCCTCAAACAAAAGAAGAAGTGAGGGAAGCCGTTGTTTATGCAGGTTTAAAACGGGTACGACCGGCCGCAATGACCACTGCCACCGCATTGATTGCACTATTGCCTGTATTGACTTCTACCGGAAAGGGGGCTGAAATTATGGTACCAATGGCTATTCCCACATTTGGTGGAATGTTGATACAATCCATGACCATGTTTGTGGTGCCTGTATTTCAATGTTGGTGGAGAGAGTGGGCCATTCGTAAAGGACATCCAACCGAAAAATAAGAAAGAAATAAAATGGAAAATAAAATTAAAAATATCGGTTGTTTAATCATGTTAGTATTAACAACCATTGCTTTTCCCACACTATTGTTGGCACAAAGCACGGCAACAGATTCATTAGATTATTATATAGCAGTTGCAGTTCAAAATAATCCGGGAACAAAGGCTCAAAAATCGGCTTACGAAGCTTATTTGGAGAAAATACCGCAAGCGGGTGCTTTTAACGACCCCGAGTTTTCAGGCGAGCTGTACCCAAAACCAATGGATATTATTGGCGGTCGTTCAATTGCCAACTTCAGTGTAATGCAAAGATTTCCCTGGTTTGGCGCAAGAAAGTTAGCACGCATGGAGGCAGGTTATGAATCTGAAATGCAGTTTCAGCAGTACAAATCAGCTATAGACAACCTGATACTCCAGGTTTCTCTGCAATGGTATGAAATGCAAAAATTGAACGAACAGATTAATAATAATTTAGAGCAAAAAAAGTCTTTAAAAAATCTGGAAGAACTTGCATTAAGGAAATATTCTTCTCCATCAGGCAGCGCCTCACCCGGTATGTCGGATGTGCTTAGAATACGATTGGAACAGGCAGAAGTTGACAATAACATAGAAAGTCTAAAGGCATTACTAAGGTCGGAAAAAGCAAAATTTAATATGCTTTTAAACAGAGATGTGAACGAAACGGTGAATATCGGTAACGCTATCTTCAAAACAACTTTCTTGTTTCAGATTGAAGACATCCTAAAATCAATTGATGCCAACAATCCGGATTTACTGATGATTGAAAAAGAAATAATGGCATATAAAGCCAAAGCCGAAAAAGACAAAAAAATGAGCTATCCGATGCTTGGCATTGGCGTTCAGTATATGCTCATCGGTAAAACGAATGAAGAGATGTTTAAAATGGGGAGCATGAACGGCAGAGATATGGTCATGCCTATGGTGTCGGTTTCTTTACCTCTATTCCGCAAAAAATACCACGCACAACAAAATGAAAGCGTACTATGGCAGCAGTCAAATAAGGAAAAAAGAGAGAACACATTTAATAATCTCAAAAGTGATTTATATGGTTTTAAAAATCAATTGGACGATGCCGAACGCTCCATTGCTCTTTATGAAAAACAAACAGAACTGGCACTTACCACTTACAACCTGACTGTGCAGGAATTTGTAACGGGCAAAGGCGCTTTAACCAATGTCATTCAGGTGCAACGCCAGTTGCTGGATTACCAATTGAAGAAAGCCGAAGCCATAGCAGGTTATAATTCAATGGCAGTTTCAATTGAAAAATTAACCTCTTTTAATACATATTAAAAATTAAAGAAATGAAAAAAATTAAAAATATATTTAAAAACAGAGCCTTACAGTTTGTACTCATTCTGATGTCAGGCATTTTATTAGGATGGTTGGTATTTGGCAGAAATGAAACCCACGACCATCCAACAGAGGTAGCGGCATCCGAAAAAAGCGGCACTATCTGGACTTGTTCTATGCACCCTCAAATCAGAATGGACAAACCCGGTAAATGTCCTATTTGCGGTATGGATTTAATTCCTTTAAAAACAAACGATCACAACGACCACTCCAATCATGAAGTGGATGAAGATGCCATCCAGATGACCCCGGAAGCCATTGCATTGGCAAATATTCAAACTACGGTTGTCGGTCATCAAAAGGCAATTAAAGACATGCAGTTGTACGGAACCATTCAGATTGATGAACGTTTGCAACACTCTCAAACTTCACACGTCAATGGCCGCATAGAAGCATTATACGTCAACTTTACAGGAGAATCCGTGAAGCAAGGACAAGCCATCGCCAGAATATATTCTCCTGATTTGATGACGGCACAACAGGAACTGTTAGAAGCTGCTAAATTAAACGATCTGCAACCAGGTTTGCTGGCAGCAGCTAAGGAAAAAATGAAGTTGTGGAAGATGACTGAGGAGCAAATTTCCAATGTGTTGAGTTCAAAAACCGTTTCTCCTTATGTAACTATTTATGCCAATACAAGTGGCGTAATTGTAAGTAAAAATGTGAATCAGGGTGATTATATAAGTCAGGGAACAGTGTTGTATAATATCGCAAACCTAAACCGCTTATGGGCTGTTTTTGATGCTTATGAAAGCGACCTACCCTTTCTCAAAGTTGGCGACCAGTTGGAATATACCTTACAAAGTATTCCCGGCAGGACTTTTGAAGGAAAAATCGCATTCATAAACCCAATTGTAGATGCAGCATCGCGCACTACCAAAATCAGAGTGGAAATTAACAATTCCCAAAATTTACTCAAACCTGAAATGTATGCTACCGCAGTTGTTAATGCACCGGTAAGAAGCTCTGGTAAAGATATAGTTGTTCCCAAATCAGCAGTTCTGTGGACAGGTAAGCGCTCGGTGATTTATGTGAAAGAACAGGGGGCTTCCATTCCCTCTTTCAAAATGAGAGAAATTGATTTGGGAGCTTCATTGGGTGATAGCTATGTAGTCCTTTCAGGTGTGGAGAATGGTGATGAAATAGTAACAAATGGAGCTTTTTCTATTGATGCCAGTGCACAATTGGAAGGTATGGTAAGTATGATGAATGAGACCAAAGGAATGGTATCAAATGAACATCAGCATTAAATAAGTAACAACAAGATGAAACAAAAACAAAAACAAAAATGGAAAACAATAAGCCTTTCTGTAATAGGCTTGCTTGTTGCCTTTCAGTTCTATCAGCCTGTCAGAAATATCAGTAGCAGACAGGTTCAAGCGACTGATTTTAGAAAAGTATATAATCCACCAAAAGCAGTAAGTCAAATCTTGGAAAATTCCTGTTATAACTGCCACAGCAACAATACGAAGTATGAGTGGTTTGATTATATCCAACCTGGAAGAATGTTCATTGAATCGCATATTGCCAAAGGAAAGCAGGATCTGAATTTTAGCGCATGGGGCGACTATTATAGTGGGAAACAGGAGCGACTGTTGCAATCAATTGTAACTCAGGTGGAGAAAAATGAAATGCCTTTGCCGTCTTATCTCTGGTTGCACCCTGAGGCAAAACTTACCAACGAAGAAAAACAAACATTGATAAACTGGATTAAGAATAAAGAATGAATTATGAAATCATCAAATAAAATAAAAGGATTGTTGATGCTAATCTTCCTCTTCAGTTCTATTTCACTTTTCGCACAAAAGGTAGTGCACTACGATCTGTACGTTACTGATACCATCGTAAATTTTGCGGGAAAAGAAAAACACGCTATTGCGGTCAACGGTCAAATCCCGATGCCGACCCTCGAATTTACGGAAGGCGACATCGCAGAAATCGTAGTACACAACAAGCTAAAGAAAAGCACATCCCTGCACTGGCACGGCGTATGGGTGCCCAATGAAATGGATGGAGTCCCTTATCTTACGCAGAAACCAATAAAGCCGGGAACGAGCTACACCTATCGTTTCCCCATCAAACAAAGCGGAACTCATTGGTATCATTCTCATTCCGGTTATCAGGAACAAATTGGAATGTATGGCATGTTTATCATGCACAAAAAAGAGGATGATCCTACCCTTCGAAAGGGTATCGATGATTTGCCAACAGTCCCCGTTATTTTAAGTGAGTGGACAAATATGAACCCAAAAAACATTCAGCGCATGCTACATTACGCCTCAGATTGGTTTGCCATCAAAAAAGGTACCACCCAAAGTTATTGGGAAGCGCTTAAAGAAGGGCATTTTGGCACAAAAGTCAACAATGAATGGAAGCGGATGCTGGCGATGGATGTCAGCGATGTACATTATGATGCTTTTCTAACCAATGGTAAAAAAGAAAATCAACTCCCACAATTCAAAGCAGGCGATAAGGTACGTTTACGCATTGCCAATGGAGGCAGTTCTGATTATTTTTGGCTGACCTATGCCGGAGGAAAAATTACTGTAGTCGCCAACGATGGGAATGATGTAGAACCGGTGGAAGTGGACAGGCTGCTGATTGGCGTTTCAGAAACCTATGATATCGTAGTAACGATACCAAAAGATGATATGGCGTACGAACTATTGGCTACGCCTGAAGACCGTTCAGGTTCAGCATCACTCTTTTTAGGATCGGGCATGAAACATAAGGCTGACCGGCTGCCTGCTTTAAAATATTTTGAAGGGATGAAAATGATGAATGATATGATGAAGATGAACGGAGACATGAAGGATATGGGAATGAATATGAGCCTGCAACAAATGGATATGAACGCCGTAATGTATCCGGAATCATCAGGAAATAATGAGGACGAAATGAAAGGAATGGATATGAAAAAAGAACCCGATACCCTTCAAAAAAACGATGAATATAAAAATCAGATGCCGGAAATGGATATAAATTCTCATTCCGAGCATAAAATGCTTTCAGATAACGATAATGGAATTGTGACACTGAATTACGGCATGCTTAAATCTCCTACAAAAACCAATTTTAAAGACGATCGACCTGTGCGAACAATCCATCTGGAATTGACGGGAAATATGAATCGCTATGTGTGGAGTATGAACAATAAAACCCTTTCCGAATCCGATAAAATTCCGGTAAAAAAAGGAGAACGATTGCGATTAGTTTTACACAACAATTCTATGATGCGGCATCCAATGCACTTACATGGTTTCGACTTTAGAGTTTTAAACGGAAAAGGAGACTATGCACCAATGAAAAATGTATTGGACATTATGCCCATGGAGACCGACACCATCGAATTTGAAGCTAATACAGAGGGTGATTGGTTTTTTCATTGCCACATTTTATATCACATGATGAGCGGAATGAATCGAGTTTTTAGTGTCGGAGATTATGATAATCCTGAATTACCCAATAAGGAAAAAGCTTATAAAACGCTGCAACGGGAAAGCAATATGATGTTCTTTGCAGCAGAGAACGACTTTGCAACTAATGGGAATGATGGGAAAATGATGCTTGAAAATGCCCGTTGGAGCTTGGGAACGGAATGGCGTTTGGGCTATAACGACAAGCAAGGTTATGAGAGCGAAACCCATTTTGGAAGATATATCGGAAAAATGCAGTGGTTTATGCCTTTTGTTGGATTTGACGCACGGTATCGTAGGAACGGAATAGACAAACATGAAAAAAATATGTTTGGTCAAAAAGATAATAAGGATAAACGCGCCGCATTTAGTCTCGGTTTCAATTATACCCTCCCGATGCTGGTAATCTTTCAGGCAGAAGCCTACCACGATGGAGAAGTTCGGTTACAATTATCACGAGAAGATATTCCTTTAACCCCCAGACTTCGTGGAGAATTTATGGTGAATACCGATTATGAATATATGGGCGGATTGCGATATATTTTGACCAAAAATATCGGTATCCGTGCCCATTACGATAGTGATATGGGTTTTGGAGTAGGGCTTAATTTAAACTATTAACCAACCTAAATTGCAAGCACATTGCCAAAGCTCCACAACTTGTCCCGATTCTTCGGCGAGCCCACTCGAGAGGCAAAGCTTTGGCAAAAAGCTTGCGAAATTATCGCAGAACAAAATTGTTTTTATCTAAACAAAGAATGACGAAAAGAAAGACACCAGCCACCGACCGTATCGGACAACAAGTGGATGCAAATCAACCGGTGCAAAGAAAAGAAAGAAAGTATTTTATAATCACTGAACAATTAAAAAATAAAAATTATGATGAACGGTCATTACTGGGGAATGGGTTGGGGAATGTGGTTTATCCCACTTCTTATCATCCTCATTGTTTATTTGCTTTTTAAGAATAATTCACAGAGCAAAAATCAGGAGACCCCATTGGAGGTCCTGAAAAGGCGATACGCAAAAGGAGAAATCACCAAAGAGGAATATGAACAAATGAAAAGTGATTTATCCAAATGATTTTTCAGACCGGTGAACAATGTCAGCTATTACAGGATGAAAGATCAACTTAGATTATGAATATTTTTCTGATTTTTATTTAAGTATTTGCTTAAGTAAGCAAATACTTATACATTTGGTGTATGAAAAATGATTCTTGTATCAGGCAACAGGCGGATGTACAGCAAATAAACCGATGTAAAGAAAGAGTAGGAGAACTCTACGATAGTTTTGATTACCTGTCTAAAGGACTTGAATTGGCTGGCAATAAGGTGAGATTGAAAATTTTGTACCTGCTCTACGAAGAAAAGCGGTTGTGTGTGTGCGACCTGAGCGATATTCTGGGAATGACCATTCCTGCGGTGTCTCAGCATTTAAGGAAACTCCGAGACAGAAACTTGGTCAAGGCGGATCGGGAGGCACAGACGATTTTCAATTCGCTGACAGATGAATATGAACATTTGCTAAACCCACTATTTAAAATTCTTGATGAAAATAAAACCCTGCAATCGGTATGAAATCAGAAAATAAATTAATCGGGATCGGACTTTTTTCTGCGATTGCCGCTTCCCTCTGCTGCATTACACCTGTTTTGGCTCTTATTGCCGGAGTCAGCGGACTCGCCTCAGCATTTTCTTGGCTTGAACCGGTCAGACCTTATTTTATCGGATTGACAATTTTGGTGCTTGGATTTGCTTGGTATCAAAAGTTGAAACCTAAAAAGCAAATTGACTGCAACTGCGACAAAGATGAAAAACCAAAATTCATTCAGACAAAGATGTTTTTAGGAATTGTAACCGCTTTTGCCATTATTATGCTGGCATTTCCTTACTATTCAAGTATTTTCTATCCAAAGACAGAAAAACAAATTATAGTAGTTGACAAATCCAATATTCAAAAAGTGGAATTTACAATTAACGGAATGACTTGTCCAAGTTGCGAAGAACACGTAAATCACGAAGTGAATAAATTGACAGGAATAATAAGTTCAAACGCTTCTTACGAAAAGGGAAAAGCTATCGTTGAATTTGACGATTCCAAAACGAACATCACGGAAATAGAAAAAGCAATTAACTCAACAGGATATTCTGTAACTAGCAAAAAAGAAAAATAAAATGGAAATCATATTACAGTCAACAATTACTTGCCCCAACTGTGGACACCAAAAAGAAGAAACAATGCCGACAGATGCCTGCCAATATTTTTACGAATGTGAAAATTGCAAAACAGTTCTGAAACCAAAACAAGGCGATTGTTGCGTATATTGTAGTTACGGAAGTGTAAGATGTCCGCCTATGCAAAGCACAAAAACGGCAGGCTGCTGACCTTTGATCTGGCACACTAAGGATTAAAAATAGTTTGGCAGAATAGAGTGGTACAAATTTGGGTTATAATTATTACTTGGATATATCAGGATTTTAATAAACAAATAAAAATATCATTATAAAATGAAAACAAAAATTGGAAGTTTAATTCTTGGAGTGGTAGTTGTTTTAATCGCCACGGCAACTCTGTTTGCACAAAAGGCACAAACCAATAATAACATCCAAAAAGTGGATGAAAAAATAGAAATGCAGCGCCCACCTATGATGATGAACATAATGGAAAATATGCCCGGAGATTCCATCCCTAAAAATAGAATGAAGAACTGCATGGCAATGATGAATAATTCTTCCATGATGAAAGATGGCATGATGAAGAATAAGATGATGGATACAGGAATGATGAATCAGATGAGTTCTGTGAAAAACGATTCTACCCGCCAGAGCATGATGAAGAACTGCATGGCGATGATGAAGGAGCATCATTCTATAATGAAAACCAGTAAGACCTCTCACACCAATAAGGACGTGAATTACTAATAAAAGATTTTGAAAAATTAAAGAGGTATCATAGAATTTGTAGCTTTGTAGTTGTGAAGAAACTATTTTCCATATTACTATTGTTAATCTACTTACCCGCGATTAGCGGAGTTTCGGTAGATTCATTTTACTGTTGTGGAGAACTGTCTTCTGTACAATTTCATTTAGGCACGGATGCCGAGGCTTCTAATAGCTTAAAGAAATCCGATACCCAAAAAAATCACCTAAACTGCTGCGATCACGTTGTTCATTCCTTTAAAATACAGGATGCACAACAGCAAAGTAGTGCGGAGCTGGCTTTGACGATCCCCGTCTTACAGCCTGCCTTAATTCCTCCTTCTTCTACGGCCTTCATTCAGGTTGTACAGAAGTCGGATGATGCAAACAACGCTTATCTAAAATCCCGACCGCCGCTCTGGGGTAATCTTCCCTTGTTTATACGCGACGAATCTTTTCTGATTTGAAAATTCTCTTTCAGTTGCTGAAAGGGCTTTTTATGCATTAACCGCAGAAGAACTGACGGTAAGTACTCATTTGTAAGCTCTTTTCTGCCATCAGTTTTTATCGGATAATCTTCCGGTAAGAAAGACTGTTTTTTATTCAAATCAGAAAAGAAAATTATGATCAATAAAATTATTGCGTGGTCAATGGATCACCGGTTTATTGTACTCACAATAACCTTAGGTTTAATTATTTATGGGGCTTATTCGCTCGTCAAAGCCCCGGTAGATGCCATTCCCGATCTGTCGGACAATCAGGTGGTGGTTTATACAGAATGGATGGGGCAAAGT
>CALKHN010000061.1 GCA_937991535.1 uncultured Sphingobacteriales bacterium | reverse complement strand
TGGAAACCTACTATAGCAATATAGCAAGGCGCCGGGTTCTTAGCCTACGCTTGAAAGCACAGTACATCTGGTATTTGGGAGGTGGTGTAGTTGTCCTGCTCATCGTCTTTGCGGTGATGTACATTATCGGGCTGCCTACTTATGTGTGTATCGGAATTATCCTGACGGCTGGAACGTTCCTCGTCATGAAGATTTACGGCATGAGCAACAAATACGGTGAGCATGGCCTGATGAAAACCCTTGCCCATAAACAGGTTCCAAAGCTAATCAAGTCAAGGAGCAGGAAAATTTTTATGGGAACTAAAGAAAAACAATCATGAAAAGAGAATTGCCGGTGTACAACATCGAAGGAACCGACTTTATAGTTGATGTAGCAAACCTACAGCTTCGAGAAAAAGCAAACCCGGACAACGTGATAGCTGTGTTTGATATGCGGGATGTAGGCAATGGCTATGTATTCGATTACAGTTCCGGAGAGAAAAACATACCGATGCTGTTCGGCGATGATACAGACATAAGAACGGTAAAGATACCGGAGCTGGTAAAGATTGACCCTGCAGGTATGGCAGAAAAGTATGGCTATACAGTTTATCAGGTGCAGCAAAAAACAGATTTTGATTTAATGGTAGATCAGCAGGCTTTTGGCAGGCGGCTAATGGGGCAATTACCAACAGTGGATATTGCCGGGCACACCTTCTTTGTTGATATCCGAATGGATATGCTTCGTCCTAAAGACGATTTTCTATCCAATGGAATTGTGTTTAGTCAGATTCAGCATTACTATGATGATATACGGGAAGCGTATGTAATACCATACAATTCCGCAAAGCATGAATTTCAGGAACTGGATCTACGCAACATTACTGCGTTTCCCAAAGACCTCATCGTTGTCTCATTCCCGCATGAAAGCAGATTGGACCCCGTCGGCTTCAACAGAAAATGTGACGTAGATGAAACAGACGGGTTAAAAGAAACAAACCTCAAATCTCATTTTGAAGCAAAGGTGATTGACTGGAAAGAAACAGGCATTGAAGAAACGATAAAAGAGAACATCATGCAGCAACAGAAGCAACAACAACAATCAAAGCAGAAGGACGAAAGTCATAAGGCAGGCAAGCGGCAACGCAGGGGGCCGAAGTTATAGACAGCACTGCCCTGAGAACATTAAGTAATAACAGGTAAAACGAAGTGAGATGGAAAAAGTGTTGGATGATATTTTACCAATAATGGATGTGGAGCATGACTGCATCCTGAGCAAGCAAGGCGATGTTACAGTCGTTTTTAAGGCAGACCTGCCGGAAATATTCACCCTTTCGGATCAGGAATATGAAGCCTTTCATCAGGCATGGATAAAAGCGATTAAGTTGCTTCCCAAATTCTGTGTATTCCACAAACAGGATTGGTTTGTGGAAAGCAGTCATAAACCCAACTTTTCAAAAGAAGATACCAGCTTCCTCAGCCGGGCTAGCGAACGGTTCTTTAATGAACGTCCTTTTCTCGCTCACACCTGCTATATCATGCTTACTAAAAAACCGGAAGGCCGGAAAACAGCCAGCTCCATGTTTTCAAGTCTCGTGCGCAAATCCATAGTACCGGAAGGAACCCTAAAGCCGCAGATGCTACAGGACTTCCTTGACAGTGTGGGACAATTCAAGCGGATCATCGAAGACAGCGGGTTCGTGAAACTGACAAGAGTAAGAGAAAAAGAGCTGCGCAGCCATAGCCGTAAAATGGGATTGGTAGAACAGTATTGTTACCTGTCCGAGCGAAATGACAGTTTCCTGATGGCTGACATCACTTTTGATGAAGCAATGCGTGTGGGCGATAAATACTGTCAGCTATATACGTTGGGCGATGCAGTGGATCTTCCTGCACTGTGTGGCAGCCGCATCAACTACGATAAATACAGTACAGACAAAACAAAGTTCAGCGTAGGGTTCGCTTCTACGTTGGGCCAGCTCTTACCCTGCAATCATATCTACAATCAGTACGTCTTCATTGAAGATGCTCAAAAGACCATTCAAAAGCTGGAAAGCAAACGACTGAGGTTGCAATCCCTGTCTGCATACAGCAGGGAAAATATGATTGCCAGGGATGCCACTAACGATTTTCTGAACGAAGCCATCAGCCAGCAACGTTTGCCCGTCAAAGCGCATTTCAATGTACTCGTATGGACGGACAATAAGGAAAAGCTGAAAGACCTGAAGAATATGGTATCCTCCGCACTGGCACAGATGGATGCAGTAGCCAAACAGGAAACCATTGGTGCTCCTCAGATATTCTGGGCTGGCATTCCAGGGAATGCGGCAGACTTTCCGATAAATGACACGTTTGATACGTTCGCAGAACAGGCAACCTGCTTCCTCAACCTTGAAACCGGCTACCGATCCTCATTAAGCCCCGTAGGCATTCGCATGGGCGACCGGATTACCGGCAAGCCCGTTCATGTGGACATCAGCGATGAACCCATGAAAATGGGTATCTGCACGAACAGGAACAAGTTCATACTTGGACCTTCCGGTAGCGGAAAATCATTCTTCACCAACCACATGGTACGCAGCTATTATGAGCAGGGCACACATATCGTGCTAGTGGACGTGGGGCACAGCTATAAAGGACTTTGCGATATGGTGAAGGGTTATTACTTCACTTACAGTGAAGACAACCCCATCCGTTTTAATCCCTTTTATATAGGTGAAGGCGACAGCCTTGATACCGAAAAGAAAGAAAGCATTAAGACATTGCTTTTGGCACTCTGGAAGAAGGATGACGAAGCTTTCAAGCGCAGTGAATATGTAGCCCTGTCAAATGCTATTGGCGGCTATTACAATCATCTGGAGAAGAATACGAATGTATTCCCCTGTTTCAACAGCTTTTATGCTTTCCTCCGGGACCAGTACACGCAGGTGCTCGAAGGCGACCGGGTGAAAGAAAAAGATTTTGACATGGACAACTTCCTTTATGTGCTTCGTCCCTACTACGAAGGTGGCGAATTTGACTACCTGCTGAACGCTACCGAAAACCTGAATTTATTACAGGAAAAGTTTATCGTATTTGAACTGGACAACATCAAAGATCACCCCATTCTGTTCCCGGTAGTAACCATTATTATCATGGAAGTTTTCATCAACAAAATGCGGAAGATGAAAGGCATTCGAAAAATGATATTGATAGAGGAAGCCTGGAAAGCCTTAATGAAAGAAGGTTTTGCTGAATACATCAAATACCTGTTCAAAACCGTCCGCAAATTCTTCGGCGAAGCAATCGTAGTAACGCAGGAAGTAGAAGATATTATTTCTTCTCCTGTGGTAAAGCAAGCCATCATCAATAATAGTGATTGCAAAATTCTGCTCGACCAAAGTAAATATCAGAACAAATTTGATCAGATACAGGAACTACTGGGGCTGACAGAGAAAGAAAAGACTCTGGTGCTCTCGGTAAACAAGTCCAATGATCCCTCTAAGAAATACAAAGAAGTATTCATCAGCCTTGGTGGTATTATGAGCAAGGTTTACCGGACAGAAGTAAGCCTGGAAGAATATCTCGCATATACAACCGAGCAAACGGAAAAAGTAAAGCTGATGGAATACGCTGCAAAGTTTGATGGGGACATACGCAAAGGCATTGCGGCAATGGCAGAAGACATCAGGAACAAAAGCTAAAAAGAGATCCGATGAAATTGAAAAAACTGATACGGGATTTGTGTTGCGCAATTAAGGTAGTTGTGCATTTCGGCAGAGAGCATCATGCTACTATTTCTATGATGCCGGGCATATACGCAAGACAGCCATTACATAATGATATGATTGCAGGGATAGACACAATGCTTAAGATAACACCCTGTGGCAGCTTCTATCGGATCACACGTACTGACTATATCAGCAACATGCCGGATAACGAGGAAACATGGCTTGCAACCTATGGGTGGCATTCCAATGGCCATCTGATTGAAATAGGCGGAGATCGGTACTGCATTTTTGATACGGCTTCAAAATCGCTATACCTCGAAACACTGACAGAACAAGGAAAGACAACAATTGAATTATTTACTAAAAATCTTTAAGCAATGAAAAAATATGTAAAAATGATGCTTGTGACTCTTTGCATTTCCTTCACCGTTCTACCAGTACAGCAGGCGAATGCCACGCCTATAGCCATATTGGAGATCATCAAGGCAGCGGTTATAAAAGTGATAAAGGCGGTTGACTTAAAAATTCAGCGTTTGCAGAATAAAACGATCTGGTTGCAGAATGCTCAAAAGGTACTGGAAAACACCCTGTCTAAACTAAAACTGGACGAAATTTCTGACTGGACGGAAAAGCAAAAAGAGCAGTATCGCAAGTATTACGAGGAACTGGCGCAGGTAAAAGCAATTATTTCCTACTACCAGCGCATCCGGAATATTACTAAAAAGCAATTGCGTCTTGTGGACGAATACAACAGGGCATGGACACTGGTCCGGCAGGACCGCCATTTTACAACAAAGGAGATACTCTATATGGAAAAGGTGTATTCTGGTATTCTCGATGAAAGCCTTAAGAACATTGAACAGATCCATCTCATTATTAGGTCATTCACTACAAAGATGAGTGATGCCAAAAGGTTGGAGTTAATCAATAATGCAGCCGATCAGGTAGATGCCAATTACTCGGATTTAGTACAGTTCAACAGGCAAAATACCTTATTAAGCCTTCAACGTGCTAAAACTGAAATTGAAGTTCAGGCTGTGAAAAAACTATATGGACTTCCTTAAAATCAACACGCATGAAAAAGATAATCTTATTTCTATTACTGTTCGTATCGGCAGGGAACAGTCTGCAAGCACAAACTTTTGCAGAATGGTTTCAGCAAAAGAAGACACAGAAAAAATACCTGCTTCAGCAAATCGCCGCACTTCAGGTATATATCGGGTATGCCAAAAAGGGCTACAATATAGCCAAAGAGGGACTTGCCACTATTGGTGGCTTCACCAGAGGTGAATTTAACCTGCATACAGATTATTTCAATTCATTAAAATCTGTCAACCCGGAAATCAAGCGATATGCAAGGGTTGCAGATATGATAGCGTTGCAGGTCAAAATTGTGCAAAACTATAACCGGACATACCGGCGGCTGAACAGCAGCGAGGCCTTTTCAAATGATGAACTGGCATATATCGGCAGAGTATTTAGCCGATTGCTTGGTGATTGTGATAAAACACTGGACGAACTAATAACGATTACCACCGCCGGAAAACTCGAAATGAAGGATGATGAACGCATGATAAGGATTGATAAGCTGTACCTGGATATGCAGGATAAGTTCACATTCTCGCAGAGTTTTTCGAATGAGGCAGTATCGCTTGCGGCTACACGAATAAAGGAGAAAACAGATATACAAACTAGCCGTGTACTGAACGGCATTAATAACGAGTAACAATGAAAAATCTAATAATAATTATATCGCTGTCATTTCTGGGTTTGCTTCCTGCTTTCCGTGCGTCTGCGCAAGCGGATGAGATAGCACAGCTATTACTGAATGTTGAGAAACTGGCTCAATTCAAGCAGATCCTGAGCGACATGAAGAAAGGCTATCAGATTTTGGAAGGTGGCTATAATACCATTAAGAATATCTCCGAAGGCAACTTTAGTTTGCACAAAACTTTTCTTGACGGTTTAATGGCCGTAAGTCCAACGGTACGCAATTACCGGCGTGTAGCCGATATCGCTAATTGCCAGATCACCTTAATTAAGGAATATCGTAAGGCTTATGATCGGTTCAGACGGGATAATAACTTCAATCCTGACGAGCTGGCATATTTGGGACGGGTGTACGACAACTTGTTTAAGGAAAGTTTGCGTAATCTGGATGAACTACTTACAGTCATTACCGCAGGTAAAGCTCGCATGAGTGATGATGAGCGGCTACAAGCCATTGACAGGATTTATGCTGACATGCAGGATAAATTAATGTTTCTGCGGCATTTCAATAACAATACTACAATACTGGCCGTGCAACGGGCGAAAGAGCGCAACGATGCACAGACCATTCGCAAAATCTATGGATTAAACAATTAAATAAACAGATATGGCAAAGTGTAGAAAGGCCGCCAGGCTGGCAGTTGTGGGATTGATACTGCCTTTTATGAGCCATGCGCAAGGCATAGCCGATGAAATGAAGGGAATGCATGGAGTACTGGAACAACTGTACGACGAGATGATGCCTCTGTGCGGCCAGTTGATTGGTGTAGGTCAGGGATTGGCGGGCTTTGCCGCGATGTGGTACATCTCTTCACGGGTGTGGGGGCATTTGTCGAGAGCGGAGCCAATTGATTTTTATCCGCTATTTCGTCCCTTTGTCATCGGCTTTTGCGTATTGATCTTTCCATCTGTATTAGGACTGATCAACGGCGTGATGAAGCCTACCGTAACTGCGACTGCCGCTATGGTGGACAACTCAGATAAAGCAATTGCTGTGCTGTTACAAAAGAAAGAGGAAGCGATAAAGCGATCTGATGTCTGGCAAATGTATGTAGGCGAAAGTGGTAGCGGTGACAGGGATAAATGGTATAAATACACACACGATAATGAAGACCCATCAGAAGAAGGTTTTTTTGAAGGTATTGGCAACGATATCAAGTTTGCCATGTCCAAAGCCTCCTACAACTTCCGTAATTCTGTAAAGGAGTGGATGAGTGAAGTGCTTCGGGTATTGTTTGAAGCAGCATCCTTGTGCATTGATACACTGCGCACCTTTCAATTAGTTGTATTGGCTATACTCGGGCCTTTAGTATTTGGCATTGCAGTATTTGACGGCTTTCAGCATACACTAACGGTCTGGATAGCACGCTATATCAACATCTTTTTATGGCTACCTGTCGCCAACATCTTCGGAAGCATTATAGGAAAGATACAGGAAAAGATGCTGGAGCTGGACATATCACAAGTACAGGATTACGGCGACACATTTTTTAGTAGAACAGATGTGGCTTATCTGGTCTTCATGATCATCGGCATAGTCGGATACTTTACAGTGCCTTCTGTAGCGAATTACATCGTTCATGCAGGTGGCGGCGGCGCATTAGGCCATAAGGTTACCAGTCTTTTCGGCAGTTCTTCCAGAACGGTAGTGAATACCGCATCAGCCGGTGCAGGTATGGCCGTGGATGCTATGGGCAGCGCAGCAAGCCGCATGTCGCAGAGCATGGCAAGTAGCGGTGCTTCTAATCCTTATTTCGGTGACGGTAGTAGTGGTGGATCTGGCTATATGAACGACAAGCTAAAAGGCAATTCATAATTCTATAAAGGAGGATATATGTTCAAGAAAATGAAAAATATTGATACAGCTTTCCGGCACATCAGGAGTTTTACTCTGGTAGTGATCATAGGCTGTGTACTGATATGCTGTTTTGCATTGTATAAAAGTTTCAGCCTCGTGTCTCAGATGCAAAGCAAAATATACATTCTTGCCAATGGCAAAGCGCTGGAAGCCTATGCGTCGGAACGAAAAGACAATATACCTGTGGAAGCAAGAGATCATGTGAAGACATTTCACAAGCTGTTCTTTACGCTTGATCCTGACGATAAAGCCATTACAGCAAATATTACTAAAGCCCTATACCTCGCCGATGGAAGTGCAAAACGTGCTTACGACGATTTGAAGGAGAATGGCTACTATGCTGGACTTATCTCTGGCAACGTAAATCAAACTATTACGGTGGATAGTGTGGCGGTAGATATAAATGAATATCCTTACAAGTTCCGTTGCTACGCTACACAAAGCATTATACGCCCCACCAGCATAACTATCAGAAGTCTTGTTACGGAAGGCGGATTAAGAAACGTATCACGCAGTGATAACAATTCGCATGGCTTCCTGATCGAACGATGGAGCACGATTGACAATAGGGATTTAAAAACAGTAAGCAGGCATCAATAAAATTCAAGGGTATGAAACTATTTCAAAAAAGAAAACCAAGCGTCCCCGAACGTAAACACAATGCTCTTTCTAAAGGCATTCATACAGCCTACAAACGCTTACAGAGCGGTTGGGCAAACTGGATGATGAAGCGAACAGAAAATTTCTCACAGCGTACATGGATTGTGCTGCTCATCCTTTTTGTCTTATCCATCGGCTCATACAGTACTTATGTGGGAGTGAGCGCTTTTACAAATAAAAGAAGCAATACAATCACCATTACACCCATAAAAAAGCCGAAGCATATAACTGAAACAGGAGATGCAAGTATTGAAGCGGCAGAGGTTTCGGCAGCTGATTACCTCCGCATCAAAAAGTTCAGGATGTACATGGATAGTCTGGCACGAAGCCCCTCGGGGAAAATCCTTTATGACAGCATAACCAGCCATCGTCCCGGATTGATGGACAGTGTGCGGTTCATTGAAAATTATTATCAACAATTAAAACAGAAATAAATATGGAAAAGCAAGTAAAAACTCCGAGAGAGATCAGGCAGCACAAGTTCTTACTGGTGCTGCCACTTCTCGCACTGCCTTTTATGACAATGATTTTTTGGGCGCTCGGTGGCGGAAAAGTCGAAAAAGTAGAAGCTCAGGCATCGGTAAAGAGGGGGTTCAATATTAACCTGCCGGATGCTAACCTAAAGGATGCCAAGCCGATGGATAAGATGAGCTACTACAATCAAGCGCATCTGGATTCCATCAAATTTCAGGAAATGGTAAAAACTGATCCTAACTACAAAAACATTGGGCTGGCAGATACAGACGAATACTTATCAGGCGAAGAAGAAACATTTCAACCTTCTGCTGATAAAAGAGGACTGAATACATCACTTTACGGAAGCGGGGGACACAATGATCCCAATACTGATAAGATTTACCGTAAGCTGGCAGAACTGGACAGGGAGATGAACAAGCCGCTACCGAAATCATTAGAGAATGATGAGTATGATACATATCATCGCAATTCATCGAGGAACCGCAATAGTGCGACGGTAAATTCTCCTGATGTGGAAAAGCTGGAACAAATGATGAACGTGATGAATCAGCAGAATGGTGAAGATCCTGAGTTACAGCAATTGAATGGGATGCTCGATAAGATATTAGACGTGCAATATCCTGACAGAGTACAAGAGCGGTTAAAACAAGCTTCTGAAGCGAACCGGGGACAAGTGTTTGCGGTATCACCAAAAAAGAAAGACAACAGTATCACGCTACTCGATGCCGAGCATGTAACCGGCAACTCAACCAATGGCTTCTATTCACTTACTGGAGCAACAGCTATTGAATATTCACAGAATGCCATACAAGCTGTTATTCACGAAACGCAAACTATCGTAGATGGCTCAACTGTCAAGTTACGATTGGTAAATGATGTTTTCATCAATGGTGTTCGCATTCCAAAAGACAATTTCCTGTTCGGAATTGCCTCGCTGCGTGGTGAAAGATTAGGCATCAAGATTAACAGTGTACGCTATGATAATTCTTTATTTCCGGTTGAACTATCGGTATATGACATGGACGGCCTGGACGGCATTTATATTCCCGGAGCGATTACAAGGGATGTTGCAAAGCAGTCGGCAGACCGTTCTATGCAAACAATTGGACTAACCAACCTCGATCCCTCATGGGGAGCACAGGCAGCCAGCGCGGGCATTGAAGCCGCAAAGACTTTGTTCAGTAAGAAAGTCAAACTGATCAAAGTAACCGTAAAAGCGGGGTATCAGGTGCTTTTGTATGATGAAAAGCAAAAACAATCCAACTAAATATTTTGATCACTTAAAAATTCCAGAAGATGAAAAAGATCAGTGCAGTAATGATAATAGGAATTTTCCTGCTAATTACAATTTCCAAGGCTCAGGCACAAACAAGTGTAGCCTGGCAAACTAAAGCAATCGAATCGTATCATGTAACAGTTGCTTTCTCCAAAACTACCAACATCATCTTTCCTTATTCTATCGTCAGTGTAGATATTGGAAGCAGGGATGTACTGGCTCAAAAAGCGAAAGGTGTAGAAAATATTTTGCAAATAAAGGCAGCAAAGGACAGTTTTCCTCAAACAAATATCAGCATCATTACCGCTGATGGCAAGCTCACATCTTTTCTTGTGGACTATGCTAAGCATCCGTCTGTGCTCAATCTGTCACTCACAGGCATAGGGAGGCAAAATACCATCTCCATTTCATCGCAGAGCATTAACCAGGAGAAAATGGAGCACTTGGCTTCATTCGCATTACAATCGAAGGAAAAGATCAGAGGCATTAAAGACAAAACCTTCGGCATTCGCTTTAAGCTGGATGGAATATTCATCCATGAGGATATAACGTTGCTACGCTTCAATATTGCCAATGAAACCAATATCAATTATGATATTGATCAATTACGGCTCTATATCCGTGACCAGAAGAAATCCAAAAGGACGGCAACACAGGAGATTGAAATATTACCCGTGCTTGTGCAGGATAATATCAGCATGGTTGAAGGTCAGTCAGATAGCACAATGATATTTATCGTGCCAAAGTTCACAATTCCCGATAAAAAATACCTCGCAGTGCAATTGATGGAGAAGAATGGTGGCAGACACCTGGAACTGCATGTAAAGAATAAAAAAATTGTGAAGGCAGTTTCGATAAATTAAGTCTGAACGCTCCATTGAAACGGCTCCATTCTATTTCATTTATTCGTTTCCGCTAAAAATATACGTTATGAAAATCAGGAAAGACGAATATCAGGATATTCTTGAATACCTAACAAAAAAGCGTTGGGAGGGCGAAGAATTTGTTGCCTTTCTCGATGATTTTTCTCCAATCCATAAAGAAGAACTGTATACATTCTCTACGGAATATGATGTTAGGGAGTTCTGCTACGAAATGTCAACCGACATAGACTTTTACAACTTTCTCTCAATAAGGTCGGCATATAAAGCAATGCAGGAAGCTGCGGCGAATACAGATTTGTTGATCGAAAAAGAAAGCATCGTTGACGTGTCTCTGATGGTAGCGGCGCGCTATGAAAGGTTAGAAAGAGAACAATTAAATAACAATCAAAATTCAGAAGTCATGAATCAGAAAAATTTTGAATACCTGCGTGATCAGGTAAAGTACACCGGGTTTGGCGAAGGGTTGGAAAATGACCTGAAGCAAAAAATTCAGGAGGGAAACCCGGGATTTAAGTTAGGCTACGAAACAAAGTATGGCAACGATACAGTAAACGCAACACTGAATTTCAGCCAATCGAAGCAAAGCGATATGTACTTCTTTAACTCCTACCAGGTGAATGTACAAAAGGAGAATAGCGCTGAAACAATTGAGCAAACCTTCTACATCAACAAAGGCAACAACATTACCCTCAAAGAAGCCTATAACCTGATGGAAGGCAGGTCGGTGAACAAAGACCTGACCAATAAAGAAGGGCAAGTGTACAATGCCTGGGTACAGATGGACTTTAAGCAAAGTGATGATAACGGCAACTTCAAGCTAAAACACTACCACCAGAACTATGGCTATGATCTGGAGGCTGTCTTGTCAAAGCATCCTATCAGAGAATTAAGCAATGAAGAAGACAAGTCCAACCTGATGGATTCTCTTAAAAGGGGCAACCTGCAATCTGCAACGTTTCAAATCAATGGCGCAGACCAAAAGCAATACATCGAAGCAAACCCTCAATTCAAGACAATCAACATTTATGATAGCAGTATGCAAAGGGTGGATAACCGGCAATCGAAAAAGGAACGGCAATCTGAGGGTGAAAGTCAATCAGTTAAACAAGACAGTAAAAAGGAAAAGCAGACACCTGCTGAAGATGATGGCCCAGAGATACCAAAGGCTGCGAGAAAAAAAAGAAAAACGAAATCCCAGTCAATATAGTAAAGACAATGGCACAGTAAATAAAGATAGGTTATGAATAGGCAGCTTCCGGCAGGAACAAAGCTATGCAAAGAAAAATGATTTGCGTATAATTTGAAAAGAGCGTTGGTTATGGACAGGCTAAAGTGTTTATCAGACTTCTTTGAAGCTATACGGCCTGATGCTCGTATCAGCATTACTCACATAGGCGTTTATGCCGCTCTGTTACAATATCGCATTGAGAATGGTTTTATTAATCCTATTCAGGTTTTTAGTCATGAAATTATGGGAATAGCCAAATTGTCGTCTGCCATTACTTACCACAGATGCATCAGGGAACTAAGTGAATACGGCTATATAAGATATGAGCCGTCATTCAACCGGAAGAAGGGAAGCAAAATTTATTTCAGGGAAAAAATCGGTTAAGATCATTAAGATGTTTTAGGAATTTCAGTATAAGCTCGTAATAGGCTTTTGCTATCTAAAATGGAGGTGTGAGATGAAGGGAGAAGTGATAGAGAAAATACCTCTTGATGACATCAAGAATTTTGTAAATAGTGACAGTGAATTCTCTCTGCTCGAACTTAAATTGCTAAATTTGATAGCAGAAATTATTGTCAATATTTCAATCCGGGAAAGTCATGAAAAAAGCGATTAGGTACTTGCGTTTTAGTGATAGAAAACAAAGCAACGGATCAATAGAAAGACAAGAATTATATACAAGTCAATGGATACGCAACAATGAAGTTGAATTGGTAGATACGTTTATTGACAGAGGATATAGTGCCAAAACATTTGATCGCCCGGATTTTAAAAAACTACAGGAATTTATTTCCAAGCACCATAGAAAGGTTGATTATCTCATTGTAGACCAGTTAGACCGCTTTAGCAGAAATGCAAGCGAAGCTATGGGATATGTAAAGAAGCTGCAACAAACCTACAGCATACAGATTGTAAGTGTAACAGAAGGAATCACCTTTGATTATGATACGCCTGGAAGTTTTTTCCGGGCAGGACTTCAATTGCTATTAGCCGAAGAAGATAATATCAACAGAAGCATCAAGGTTCGGGGAGGTATCTATACTGCAAAAGCAAAAGAAGGACGCTACATTTATAAAAACCCTCCCTTTGGTTATTATAAGGTTGGTGAACGTAAAGAAAGGCAGTTGGTTATTCAGGAGTCTGAGGCTGCCGTAGTTCGGTTTATATTTGATTCCTTCCTTAAGGATATTCCTATTTATATTATAGCGGAACAAGCAAAAGAAAAAGGGTTTAAGAGGTCTGGCAATGTAGCAATCCAGCGAATCCTTAGTTATCCTCTATATGCAGGGATGCAGTATGTAGAGCCATTCAAAAATTATCCTGGCGGTTTATTCCCTGCAAATCATGAAGCAATTATAGACCTTGCAACCTGGGAGCAAGTTCAGCGTAAACTCAGGAAGCCTGAAAAAGAAAAGGTAGTTGTAAGTGATGAGATGCCTTTAAGGGGTGTTTTGAAATGTTATTGCGGTAAGCCATTAACCGGCGCACCCTCTCGTGGAAAGCTTGGACGTTATTACTACTACTATAAATGCAATAAAACCACACACCTTAATTTGAGTGCTACAAAAGCACACGATCAACTTCGTCAGGTTTTTGGATTAATGAGTATGCCTGAAAAGGCAATTAAAGTCATCAGAAATAGTGCAGACAGGATATTTGAAAAAAGTATGGTGGAAGACAAAAAATTACTCGAAGACAAGAAAAGAGAACTTGCCGCAGAAGAAGCTAAGCTGTTTTCAATCGAAGAGAAATGGATTACAAATAAAATCACCCATGATACTTACGAAAGATGGTTTAACTCGATTAACAATAACAAAATATCGCTAAAAGCTACCATTGAACGTTTGAGCGGCGATCAAGATAAAACCTATAAAATCCTTCAGAAAAATCTAGATAAGCTCTCTGATCTTGAATTTGTTTTTACCAATACCAATACATTGGAGAAACAAGAGCTAGTAAGACTGGGGTTCGAGCAAAATCTTTACTATCAGGATGGGATGTATCGAACCCCCACAATGATAGAATTACTGGCCCATAACTCCCACATAATGAAGGAGAAAGGGTTGCTTATATATGAAAAAAAGCGGGGGAATTTTTCAATTCCCCCGCTCAGCGGACCGGACGGGACTCGAACCCGCGACCTCCGCCGTGACAGGGCGGCATTCTAACCAACTGAACTACCGATCCAAGCTATTAAAAAGAATATTTGCAGGCTGAGAAATTAACCATTTTAAATATCCCTTATTACAACGTTTCAATTTTTTTTCTTGTATTAATGCCTGAGATTTAGTGTCAAATTCCTGTACAAATAGTAGCTTCCATGGGCGCAAGGTACTTGTAAACTGACTTTCGCCATTGTTGTGCTGCTCAAGTCTTTTTTGATAATCGCCAGTACTTCCCTTGTAAAAGTCACCATTTACTTCACTCTCCAAAATATAGACATAATACATAAAGAACTTTTGGGTTTTTCAAGTCCCGAACCCGTCTCGCCTGAGGCGAGATGACAGGGCGGCATTCTAACCAACTGAACTACCGATCCAAGCTATTAAAAAGAATATTTGCAGGCTGAGAAATTAACCATTTTAAATATCCCTTATTACAACGTTTCAATTTTTTTTCTTGTATTAATGCCTGAGATTTAGTGTCAAATTCCTGTACAAATAGTAGCTTCCATGGGCGCAAGGTACTTGTAAACTGACTTTCGCCATTGTTGTGCTGCTCAAGTCTTTTTTGATAATCGCCAGTACTTCCCTTGTAAAAGTCACCATTTACTTCACTCTCCAAAATATAGACATAATACATAAAGAACTTTTGGGTTTTTCAAGTCCCGAACCCGTCTCGCCTGAGGCGAGATAACAGGGCGGTATTCTAACCAACTGAACTACCGATCCTCAAATTTTGGTATTGCTACCTCATTTTTCGGGACGGCAAAGATAGGGTTTTTGGCTTCTCCCCAAAAAAAAATTAAACGAATAGTAATGCAAATGTGGAGTTGAGCACCCATAGCCGCTTCCTAAGATCAAAGCTGTACCATCAACTTATAAACTGCACTGCACACTTAACCATACACTTCTTCCTGCGCCATTGATCCCCGAACCATGCGTGCGGTAATCTTCATTAAAAATATTTTGAATGCCTGTACGAATCTGTAATATTTTCCAGGAATAACCTGCGTACAGATTAAGCACGCTAAGAGAAGGGGTGCCGCCTTCCGGTATCCGGTTATCATCTTTGTCTCCCTGTGCTAATCTGCTCTGCTTTCCTGCATACAACCATTCGGCCGATAATTGCCAGGCAGAACGGGCATATACGCCCATAACTCTTCCATGCATAGGGGGAATTCTTCGCATGGGTTCATTCCTCGTTTTGTTTTTTCCATAGTTATAAGCCAGGTTTCCGGAAACAGTTAGCTTTTTGATTAACTGGTAAGTTAAGTTCGCTTCGAATCCCCGGATATAGCCTTCTTCTGTATTTTCTTTTTGGTAAACAGGGTAGCCGTTTACCGAATCGCCTGGTACCCTAACTCTTGTAATAAGGTCTTTTAATTGCATGTAATAAACGGAAGCGGCGCCGGAAAGTTTTTCTGCAGCAAATTTATATCCGAGTTCTGTGTTTCTTGATCTCTCGGGGTTTAACCCGGCAGTTGGGATTTCATACCTGAAATCAACGATGCCCAGTGTACCCATATCATCAATGTTCGGAGCCCGGTATCCATTGCTCAGTGAAACAAAAACTTTGTGATGCTTGTTCAAATCATAGATCAGGGCTGCATTACCCACCAGCGCGGATGGGTTAATTTTTACTTTCCCAAGTGAGCTATCGGTGAGGCGGATATCGAAGACATTAAAACGGGCGCCTAGTTCCACCCCAAGCCGGTTGAATTCGAAATGGTGCAAACTGTAAACAGAATAATTGCCATATGCAGCGCCGTGAGGATATAATCCCCGGAGCGTCTTTACGGCGCCTGTACCTTCCATAATGTCTTCACGCCAACTCCATACCTTATCCCGGAACAATTCAATACCGGAGTTGGCAGACCATTTTGGGGAAATGACGCTGTACAAATCAGCGGTTAATCCCGGTACAGTTACTTCATCTTTTTCCCTGCGCAAAACAGCACTTCCATTGCGTAAACTATTCCTGCCTTCTATACTATGCTGCCAGGAAGCTGTAATTTGTAACTGTTTCATGAGCGTACTGTTGCCATCAATCTCAAACCTGGCATAACTCAGCATACGTTGCTGCGGGCTGGTTTCATTGATCTTATAATTCTCCAGTGCTATTTTATGATATACAGGCACATTGGTTTGCCGAAGCAACTGGTGAGCGGCAATGAGCCGTGCGTTTTTTGACAACCGAAATTTAAACTTTAAATCAAGGGCTTTTTCATGGTACCCGGAGGGTGATTGTTTGCCCGTTGTATCGCCGCCCCACAGGTCGCCGAAATTGCGAATGCTTACGCCTGCGGCTGCAGCAAATTGCTTACCGGAATATTGTATTTCCCCGCGGCCCGTTTGTTCCATTGCCCTGCTCGCCAGTTTTCCTGTGAGGGAACCATTCCAGCGGCCGCCATCAACAGAAAACACAGGTTCTTTGGTAAACACCTGGATCACGCCACCCATAGCATCGGAGCCATACTGAACGGAACCTGTTCCCTTAGCTACTTCTATTCGATCTATACTATAGGGATCAATGGTATTAAGATATTGATTGGGACCATACCTGAAGGTGGAATTGTTGAGTCTTATGCCATCAACCAGCATCAATACCTGGTTGCCGGTTAGTCCGCGTACAAAAGGAGAACCTCCGCCGTGATTGGTTTTTTGCACAAATACCCCGGCCATACCCTGCAGGGCTTCCGGTGTAGTGCGGGGCTGGTAGGTTCTGAAATAGTCCTTTCCGGCAGACGCTACCATATAAGGTACTTTCAACAGCTCTGCAGATTTTCGCTGAGCGCTTATCACTACTTCTTTTAAAACAGCGCTACTGCTATCTTCCTGGGCAACCAGCACGTGAACAGACAGGAAAAATAATCCTGCCAATAGAATAAGTCGTTTCATTAATCCTCGTCATCTTTTGATTCAGCCTTTTTTTCCAATACAATAAAAGCGCTTCTCCTGGGGGCAGGCATTACCGATTGTTCTCCTTTCACCGATTTCCATACCACTTCGTTCAAATCAATATCCGGTGCAGCGTCTTCACGGCTGAAATTCCATGCAGCCGATCTTTTAGCACTTTTATTATTGGCCACATTGATATCGTCTAATGATACTTTTGGCGCCCTGGCCACAAAGGGTTTTAAGTTGGGCTCATTGGTGAAACAGTCGAACAGGGGCATAGCCGCGGCATCGTACTGGCTCATGGGCGACAGTCCAAGAATTAGCTCCATGGTACGCAATATGCCGGATGTAGAATAGATGTTGCTGTTTACTGATCCCATTTTTATATAAGGGCTGATCACAAAAGCCGGGGAGCGGTGAGCATCTATATGATCGGGCCCGTTTTGCGCATCATCTTCCAAAACAAAAATCGCCGATTCTTTCCAGATGGGGCTGTGTGAAATGAATTCCACGAATTGACCCAGTGCCCAGTCATTATCGGCTACCATGGCTACCGGTGTTTTTTTACCCAGTCGTTGTCCATAAGTATGATCGTTTCCAAAGCGGATACTATTGAACTGCGGTAACTTTCCAATGGCCAGCAGGGAATCAAAATCTGCTTTGAAAATTTGTAGACGGTCAATGTCTTTGATATCCAGGTCATATCCCGGGTATTGTTCGCACATATGCCCCTGAAGTGACGGTAAATCCGATTTTCCGTAAGCGCCAAATTCACCATAACTGCGGTAGCTAACGCCGGCACGCTGACAGTAATCCCAAATAAATCCTTTTTTCGGGTAAGCTATTTTCCTTGATCCTTCATAATCATAAGTGCCACCCCTGCCGCCATAGCTGGTAGGCCAGGTTTTTTCTACATAATCATTTGCATAAGCCGCCATGCTCCAGTTGTGACCATCGGCGCTCACTTCCGCATCTACATAAAAATTATCGAGCAGCACAAATTGACGGGCCAACGCATGGTGATTGGGCGTTACTTTTTCGGGGAAAATGGTAAGACTGGAATCGCCGTTTCCTTCCGGTATATCGCCCAGCACCTGGTCGTAGGTGCGGTTTTCCTTAATTACATAAAATACGTATTTGATGGGCGATGGCTGTCCGGCCATCATAGGAACGGGATTTCCTTCAAGCCCTTTTGCCCGGGTTTCCTGTTCCTTACGGAAAGGCGTATTCGCAAATACCTGTTTGGAATAATGTTTAAGCGTATTTTCGTCCGGACGGTCAATGATAGAAAGTGTTCCTTTGAATAATCCGCCAATATATTGTACTTCCTGTTGCCCGGTGATGCCCATGTGTACACCGCTGTTATCGGTTCTTTTTACCGGCTGGGGGCCATAAGGGTTGGCGAGGGATGAAAAGCCTTTACCGTTGGCAACGAAAATTTTGTTCTTTACAATTTTCAGATTGGTGGGATACCAACCGGTTGGAATAAACCCCAGTGATGAAGATGCGCCGGGGCGGGATACATCTATTACTGCAAGACAATTATTATCGGCATTGGCAATATAGAGCGTTTTTTCATCGTCCGACAGTGCCAGCCCGTTGGTTGTGGATCCGGTTAAATGTGTTGGAAAAAGAGAAGCCACAATTGTTTCAACTACTTTATTATCGGATGTACGGATTACGGAAATAGAATTGTCATTGGCGTTGGCAACAAATAAATAATTCCCGTTACGGGTTGTGAGCAATTCGTTGGGGTGGCTGCCCACAGCAATTTCTGCACGGATGGTTTCCGACCGCGTATCCAGCACCACCACTTTTTCAGCCCCCCACAACGAAATATACAATTTGGATTTATCCGGGCTCAGCAAACAGGAATAGGCTTCACTCTGCAAAGGAATTCTTTTGGTTGTTTGGCGTGTTCCAAGATCTATCACATACAGTGCGCTGTCTTCTTTGGTAACAGTGTACAACCGGTTGTTTTTATTATTAACATCAATGCCTGCCGGTCCTATTTTCTGTTTGGGCCAGGGGGCTCCTAATACCAGGGAATCGGTTTTCTTCAGGCGCTCTTTATTTATGCTATAAATAAGAATACGGTTATCATTTCCTCCCGAGGCATACAAATATTTGCCATCGTTGCTGAACTTAAGACCATACCAGGACTTGGCAATGGCTTGTTCATCCAGTAGTTTTTCTTTTCCGGTATGAAATAATTGAACAGATTGTTTGCTTTGACCATTGTTGGTAACAGCTAAAAGTTGTCCATCCGGGCTCAGGGCCGTATTTAAAGGGAGGTCGCCAAGAGGCAAGGAACGTCCTGCGGGACTGAGTGACCAGCCATTTGGCAATTTGGTTTGCGGAACCGATTGAGCCAGACTGTTTATTGCTAAACTCAAAAGAAAGAACAGGCAAACGGTATTTCTGAAGCTGGAATAGCACGAAGTGTTCATTATAATATAGTTTTGTTGAGCAAAAAGCGAATTAAGAATTTTTAAAAGACACGGGTCGATTTTCTAAATTAACAAAAAATGAAGTTTATCAAATGCTTTTTTAAATGAGTAATATCCTTTAATTTTTGAATGTCATGTTCTATGTCAGGTCTGAAAAATTATTTGCTTGCTTTCTGCAGGTACGATAGCAGGTCAATTGTTTCCTTATCCGTTAATGTGTTTAGCAATCCCTGGGGCATCATGGAAACAGGCGTAATTTCTTTAGACTGTATGGAAGATTTATTGATCATCACATCATTTTCACCTACCACGCGCATGGTTACCTGACGTTGGTTTTCTCCTACCAGGTTTCCGGAATAGGTTCTGCCGTCGCGGGTGGTGATCACTACCATTTTATAAGCATCCTGTATTTCTTCGCTGGGATTTAAAATATTGAAAAGCAGGTAATTCAAGTCCGACCTGTTTGAACCTGTAAGGTCAGGGCCGATTTTACCTCCCTGGCCATAAATTGTATGGCAGGTTCCGCAGGTTCTCATAAACAATTTGCCACCGTTATTCAGATCGGGATTTTTTGCTGACTGGCTGCTTAAAAGATTTTTATACTTAGCATATTCTTTATCATCGCGGGGCTTATCATCAATAGGTCCCCACACTTCCACGAAGCCACTTCCCACAACCCTGCGCAATTGCCGGGCTACATTGGCCGATACATCTCTTTTTGGCACTACATTTTCTTTCAGCGCCTGGGTAAGTATCCAGCCGTATGCCGGCCGGGAGGAAAGTGTTTGAATGGCAGCAGCTTTTTCTTCCTCGCCGAAATTTTTATATTTTTTGATCAGCAATGCTCCGAGGCTTTTATCGTCAAAGGCCGCAATAGATTTTATAACGTCTATGCGTAATGCTGGTTCTTCCAGCAAGGCGGAAAGCTCAGGTAATAATTCCTTTCGTTGCTGTGCCGTAAGTGCCTGTAATGCTTTTTTTCTCAGGTCAATCCCGGCGCTCTTGTTTTTAAGTGTGGCCAATGAACGCTGTGCGGCTTCCGTATCACCGAAGAGTCCGGCAATCTCCGCCGCCAGTTGCGCGCTGCGGTCGTTTCGTTTTTTTAATGCGCCATATACCTGCTGCCATGCGGCTGGTGGTTTAAGATCTGTGCGACCCTCCATTCCGTTCAGCATTCCTTCCAGTAAGCTACCAAGCATTTTCGGTTGGGTTGATATTGTTTTAACGAGGTCGTCCATTGCACTGCCATCTACGGACCTGCGTGCAGTATACCGGGCAATCATTGGAATGTTTGATTCGGATGCAACGCGTAATGCCCGTGCAGGTTCTTCTTTAGCCAGTGGTTCAAATCCATACCAGATCATTTTCGGAAGATTGTGATCGCTGATGTCTTCTGAATGTTTTACCAGTTCACCGGCTATTTTCCAACTGGTGTTTTTTGCAAGCCGCTGCAATGCTGAAGCGAGGTAAAGTCTAACCACAGGCGACTGGTCCTTTGCGGCCATTGCAATAAATTGATCAGCAGCTTCAGCAGTGGGGGAGCGGTCTTCACACAATAACTGTATTGCCCAGGCACGGATATATTCATCTTTGTCGGCAAGCGCCTTTAAAAGCATACCGGTGCTTAGTCCTTTTGTTACATGCAGGGCCCACATGGCTTTCAACCGCAGATCCGTATCAGGGTTTGACTGGTAGATGTCACGCAGCAGGCTATATGCTGCCGCATCAAGGGATCCTTTAACGGCCCGGCCCTGCAGTATAACCCTTGCGCGACGCGAATGCCAGTCACTTTTACTGGTTTGAAGCGCTGCAAGCTCCTTATCGCTCAATTTGGTAAGATCCGAATACCTGCCCGGCCAGTTCACTGCTCCCGATTGCTCCGGCACGATCCTGAATATACGGCCTGTTTCACTGTTCAGTACCTGTTGCCCGCATATATCGGCATCATGCCAGTCAAGCGCATAAAGGCCTCCGTCGGGGCCAACTTCCATGCTGAAGCCAACCCACTGTGCATTATTGGCCATCATAAAATCATCGCCATGACTTGCTACAAATCCCGAGCCCTGCCGCTCCAGGATGTCGGAAAGAACAGCATGTTCATGTATGTTGGCCATAAATATCCTTCCCTTTTCCGATGCAGGAAATGCATCGGATTGATAAATGCGTGCGCCGCCGTGGGCAGACCGGTGGCTGTGGTTGGTTATTGTTTTGATGTCGTCGTATACATAAGGGTTAAAATGCTGGCCGCCCTGGCGGTGGTAAATACCACCGGGAACAACATGCCACATGTGCGGAATTACGCAGGCGCTGATAAACAATTGCCCTTTGGCGTCATAATCAACTCCCCAGGGGTTGCTGAATCCATGAGCAACTACTTCAAATTTATCTTTGGTTGGATGATACCGCCAAACGCCTCCATTGATATCGGTTCCCTCTCCTTCGAGGATATCTTCAGGAAAAGGATCTTTGTGTTTGTACAGTCGTCCCTTTCCTTTTGGCTTTCTTACTTTAGACGGTGTTGCAAATCCCTGGCAGCCATATAGCCATCCGTCGGGTCCCCAATGAAGACTATTGAGGGTTTCATGGCGATCGCGGATACCCCATCCCGTTAGGCGTATTTCTATGTCTTTTATATCTGCAACATCATCGTGATTACGATCCGGAACGAAAAGAAGATTGGGAGGAGCGCCTATAAAAACGCCGTCAAACCCTACGGCAATGGCCGCGGGAAAAGCTATTCCTTCCATGAATACTTTCCTGGTGTCGGCTCTGCCATCGTGGTTGGTGTCCTCTAAAATAAGTATCCGGCTTTCTCCTGAGTTTGAAAATCCATGGCCTCTTGATTCATAATCCTTGTTCTCGGCTATCCATATCCGTCCCCGGTCATCCCAGCAAAAAGCCATTGGCTGTGTCATCAGTGGTTCTGCGGCCCAGGCATTTACCTTATAACCCGCTTTGATCGTCATGGTTTTAACGGCTTCTTCAGGTGTTAGAAACTTAGCCGCGAGGCCTTCCTGCCGTGCTATTTTCCACATCTCCGCACCGGCATAAAGAGGATTGCCATTGCCGGAAAATGCAACCCATTGTTCATTGAGTTTTATATCATTAAGCTCGCCGGTGTATACAACCAACTGGTGACGGATCACTTCCGTTTCACCAGTTTTTATTTGCCAGTCGCCTTCCCTGGATCGCGCCGGGCCAATACCCAATTGTCCATCCACACGCCAGGGCTGGGGGTACCCTTTGTTTTCGGGGTGATCAAATACTGCAATGTGTGCGAGGTCATCTCTTCCTTCTACCTGCATACCCACGTCTACCCAGGTGGCGCGCTGTCCTTCTGCATGCTCATTGCGTTGCCTGGCGCCATTTATCACTTCCCCCTTAATTCCTTCTTTCCATGGCATCCTTACAAATAATCCGCCATAATCGTATTTTCCGATCGTAATATCGGTTTTGGCTTCTCCTCTCCATTCAAGTGTGATCACAAACCTTCCGCTGTCATTTCGCATACTCCATTTCTGGGTTTCGGTGAGCATTGTATTGCCTTTCTCATCCAGCATGTCGTAAACAGTTTGCCATTTTACTTCGCTGCCTTCTTTTTCTGTTATGTAGGCCGATACTTTTTTCCAGTAATCACTTCCCGGGTTATGAAAAAAATCGCGGCCATTTACGCGGGTAAAACCCCAGTAAATACCTGTTTGATGTTTGTGATGCGCCGGGCTGTATTCGGTTAGCACGCCTTTGCCATCGGGGGCCGAAAGCGGGTGAAGATAGGGGCGGAATCCTTCTTTTGCGTTTTGCACCAGGATGGCGTTTTTTGAGCCCTCACGAAAAACGGAAATAGCCCCGGATTGTTCATCCTGGCTTACAAAAAGATTACTGCTGCCGGTTGTCAAACTTTCTTCCCCGGTCTTTTTATCCACAGCGGCACAGGCCATAAAATGAAAAGCCATTATACTCAGCATAATTTTCCAATACTCTTTTTTCATACTGAATCAATAAAATTTTTTAAGATAAACGGTAAGCATTATATGTATTTAATCGGGCAACTTTAATCAGGGTATGCCGCGCCGTTAAGATACACAATCTCATCCGGATCAAAAGCAACGCTGCCCAACTTCTTTATTCGGCAGATGGATTGAAATTTTTAACTTTGCGTCATCTAATACCGGCATTATATGACAACAAAAGAAACCTTCACCCTGCATGGTGAAAATTTGCTTAAAAAAATAAAGGAACTGATCGCTGAAGGAAACATCAGGAAGATCACCATTTCCGACAAGTCGGGTAAAGAGCTGATGGCTTTCCCGCTAACGATAGGAGTGGTGGGTGCATTGCTGGCGCCTGTGTTTGCTGCTATTGGCGCACTGGCTGCCTTAATTGGTGAATGTTCCATCACCGTGGAAAGAGAAGAAAAAACCAAAGATGAAAACGAGCCCGGGCCTGAGGTTTAGGTATGAAAAGGAGAAAAAGCACGGACAAGCATTTTATAGATGACGGGGGCAACTGTTGTTTACCGATCAAAGTTTTAATAGCTGAATCAGTTCACTTTTCTTTTCAGTTCCCAGCCTGCCATGATAGCTGCCGGTAATGGTGGTGCTGCCTGCATCTCTTATGCCGCGGGAAGCAATGCACAAATGTTCGGCCTCAATAACAACAGCTACATCTTCCGTATGAAGCTTCGCTTTTAAAAAATCGGCGATCTCCGCTGTGAGCCGCTCCTGTACCTGGGGACGCCTTGAAAAGTAGTTGACTATCCTGTTGAGTTTAGATAAACCCGCTATTTTGTGATTGGCAATGTACGCCACATGGGCTTTACCAATGATTGGTACAAAATGATGTTCACAATAAGAATATACGGGGATATTTTTTTCCAGTATGATTTCGTTGTAGTTATAATTTTTTTCAAAAAGGGTAATTTGTGGTTCATTTGCAGGGTCAAGTCCGCTGAATATTTCTTTTACATACATTTTGGCCACCCTGCCGGGTGTGTCTTTCAAACTGTCATCGTCGGTATCCAGTCCCAGCAGGCGCATGATCTTTTCAAAATGGTGTGCGATAAGTTTTATTTTACCGCCTGCGGATAAATTCTGCATTGGAATAACCTGCTCAAGTATATCTTCCATTTCCATTATTTGTGTTTTTGGTTTTTGGTAATAATGGGTTGCAAATGCTGGCATTGCGGCCCGGGTAATCCACCCGGTTTATGAACAAATTTGTAAATTTGTTTAACCCCGCCACCGCAGGCACAACGCCATAGTTAATTTTAATGTGTTTTCTAATTAATTGACCGTTAACATAAGAAGGTTTTTGTATACATGTTAGACTCATAAGTGACGAAAGGGTTACAAAAAAATATTGGATAAAAATTGTAACGTTTTTAAGTTTACCTAATCTAATAAGCAAATGAATCACCAAACCACTTTGCCGCCAGCCCAGCTTTCCGATACGGAACTGGTAGAGAGGATACTTGCCGGAGAGAAGCAATTTTTTGAATGGATTATGCGGCGTTATAATCAACGCCTTTTTCGCGTAGGTGTGTCCATATTGGGAAATGATACTGAAGTGGAAGACGCTATGCAAAACGCATATGTAAAGGCGTATCAGCATTTGAATAGGTTTGAGCAAAGAGCATCATTGAGTACCTGGCTTGTAAGAATATTAATGAATGAATGCCTGGAGCAGAAAAATAAAAAGACACGTTTAAAGTTCAGCAACATTGAATATCATCCCGAAAACATGGGCAGTATGAAAACTCCCTCTAATATTTTAATGAACAAGGAAATGGGTATTGCACTGGAAACGGCCATTGCGCAGCTTCCCGAAAAATACCGTCTTGTATTTATGCTGAGGGAAATTGAAGAACTGTCTGTAAAAGAAACCGGGGATATACTGGGCATTGAGGAAGCCAATGTAAAAGTGCGCCTCAACCGTGCCAAAGCCATGCTGCGCCAAAACCTGGGTAACGGAATAAAAGAACATGTATACACTTTTGGGCTAACCCGTTGCGACCGCCTGGTAAGCCATGTGTTGAATTGTATAGCGTAAACTACAATGTAAGCCCGATTAATGAATAATAGAAAATAAAATACTCAATCAATTAAATTATTCTTCACTGCAAAAAATACAAGGCCGGCGGTATTCTTAACGTTGTATCTTTCCATCATTCTGTCTTTGATAGCCTCTACTGTACGGGGGCTGATTTCCATTTTTTGCGCGATTTCAGTGGCTGTAAATTCCATGCACAATAGTCGCAGCACTTCTCTCTCTTTGTCGCTTATTACCACTTCATTGGTTAAGGAGGGGATGGATTTTGTGCGGGCATGCGATTTTTTCAGCAATACCTTATTCACGAAATTGTTCAGGTAATACCCGCGGGCCATTACTTCCACAATGGCTTTTTTAATTTCAGCGGGGTCAGCACTTTTGAGCAGGTAACCATTGGCGCCATTTTCCATAAGGTGAGATACAAATCTTTCATCTTCATACATGGTAAGCACAATTACATGGAGGTTAGGATACTGTTTGCTTATTGTTTTGGTTGCCTCTATACCGTCTTTAACCGGCATACGCAGGTCCATGAGTACAACATCCGCTTCTGACGCGGGCAAACCCATTAGGAGCTCCTCACCGTTTTCGGCCTCTAGTACAAATTTAATATTGGTATACTGCCGCAAAGAAAGGATAACACCTTTGCGGAATATTTTGTGATCATCAGCAATAGCGACTTTAATAATACTCATGGCTTAGCTTGGTTTTAATGATAATGGACTTTTAAGTAATCATTTCATATTCCTCCACAGGAACCTCCAGGGTAACCTTATAATAGGTTTGTGACATATCTTTTTCAAAATCAATTTTAGCCTGCAATACCCGTGCCCTGCTTTGAATATTTTTTAATCCGAGACCCAGGGCGCTTTTGTTAAGCCTTTCCACATCCGCCTGTGTTATACCTCTTCCATCATGATGCAAACGAATGAAAAATTTGTCGGCATTATAATTTTGTGTAACATGAATAAAGCTGGCATTACTGTGTTTTAAAATATTGTTTACCAATTCCTGTATAACCCTGAACACCAGCAGTTCCTGTTCCGGTCTTAACCTTTGCCGGTAATCGTGAAACCTGCTGCTCGCATTCATGCTGCCCGAACCGCTGATCTTTTGGAACAAATCATTTACCGCAGACTCCAGTCCAAAGTTTTTTAAGGTGGGCGGCATCAGGCTGTGCGAAATGTTACGGATAAGTTGTATGGTATCATCAATGATCTGTTTAGCGTTGTAAATGGACTGTAACTGGGTACTAATGTCCTGCTTCACCAGATTTTCATTTAAATACAAACGGGCTGTAGCCAGTAAAGGCCCGGCATCATCGTGCAAATCGGCAGCTATTCTTTGCCGCTCTTCTTCCTGCCACCTGATAGAAGCGTTCAACAGTATTTTTTGCTGTTCTTCCTCCATTTCCTTCAATTGCAGCTGGTACCGGATCACCCTGCGCTGGTGAAAGATAATAAAAAGCACCAACCCTATTGCAAGCGCCAGCATCCCCATAGTGCCAAAAAAAAGTACACCGGAGATATTCAGCGGGTTGGATTGATTTGTTATCTGTAGGAGTATCATTGGTTCATCAACGTGGGTTTAGGGATAAAATTATTTTACTTTTTTTTATTCATTGGATATGAGGATTTGATGGTTTTGTCGCTAATAAGCATGGCTGCACTGAACAGCAAGTTTTTCAGAATATAAAGAGTTGAATGAATGAGCGTATATTCCTGATTAAAGCCCGATTTATTGATGTAGTCCTGCGCATAAATGAAGGGAAAGAAAGTACCTGCCGAATAAATAATAATTGCCACAACTATCCAGAATGCAGGCGAGGAGTATAAAAAAAGAGAGGTGGGGTCCCTTACCCTTTCAAAAAGATAGAAAATGCAATAAATAAAAAATACCATTGCGGTAATACCTGACGGGACGGAGTCAAAGGAATTATTTGAAAAAGTGATCAGCGAGTAAATCAAATATGCTGCCATTAAAATGGATATGGCAACCATTCCTTTCTTAAAAGTTCTGGATTCAATTACCCTGAAAAAAAATATAGAGAATAGTGAAAATTCGACAATAGTTGCAATTCGTCCTATTAAAAAGGAATATTGCCATAATTGCCTGTTGGATAAAATAAAAAAGTTAACAATAATACTATATATAGCGAGAAAAAAAACCACCCTTAATCCAATATTTTTTTTTGACTTAGCAAAAAAAATAAAGAGGATCAAGGGCAGCAGATCAGATAGAATAGCGATATTTCGCAAAACAGTTGTTATAATGGTATGTTTTTCCAAATATAACAACTATAGGGGGAAATTAAAAACTCCATTCAAACCAGCCTTCTCCCGGCTGAGGAGGTAAGAATTTATTGGCTACCATGCCGATTTCTTTAGACAGCATGCCATTGTCGTTTACAACAGTATATTCCAGGATGGCTTTACCGCGGTTATCAACCCCTACAAAAACATAAGTTTGTTCGCCTTTGGCATTAAGGGCCTTATACATGTTTATACCTATGCAATCGGGCTGTGCAAGTATTTTTTCAATAATATTACGTCCAACAAAATGGCAACTGTTTTCGCCAAAGTTGTCGTAGTAGTCTTTTATCATTTTGGCGCCCATTTCAAAGCCAATGTGTTCGCCAATGTTTTCGTGCAAGCGTTGGTTTTGTTGTACAAGTACATCATTTTTTGTCATAGTTGTAAAGTTTTGTGGTTTAAGAAAATCAAGGATTGATGTATGTCAAAAATGATAGCTAATCAGCAGATTCACAAGAGTGTGAAAAATGTTAACAACTTATTTTTATTCTGAAATACAGACGGGGACTAAATTTGAACGAAAAGGCAGGAATTTGCACTTGATAAAAAAAGGTAATTTTACTTTTGTAAATTAGTATTTTTACTATATTTTTAAGCGTAGATATTCCATTTTTTGTAGGAACAAAACTTTTACGGATTGTTTTGAGAACCAGGAAACGGGCCGGTTTACTTCTTATAAAGCCTATAAAAAGAGAAAGTAAGCCGGTATACGATAAAAGAAGAAAACGAGTTTAAAACTCAGGCTAATGGATTTGAAACACGCGCTCGTATCGTTCGCGTATAATGTAGGTGGTTTAAAACTCAGGCTAATAGATTTGAAACGGGAGCTTATCAATTCGTTTAAAAAATGAAAGTTGATTGACATTGGATTTTGCATTTGGTTCTTCACAGACATTGGAATAAATTATTGGACGGTTTCAGGACATTGGATTATTCGAGGTTGCTGAATCCCGCCAATCAACTTCAAAACAAATGTAGGACAGCCTCTTTTTTTATACAAGAGCAGTTTTGCTCTTTTTGTTTCTTTCGGTAAATACTTAATGATTGTTTGTAATACGTAGGCAGGGCACGTGGAATAAGTTATGATGCCCGTATTTTAACTAAGTGCAATTACTATAGTATAGTTCTTGTGATTTACGAAGTTTGCAGGAAATTTAATTCAGTATCAGGCGTTAATAAAAAGCAACTTATACCAATTTAATATCCCCATGACAGTAACCAACAATTATGAGATTAAAGTAGCTATCGCTGATGACCATAAAATTTTCAGAGATGGTATTAAAATGGCAATGGGAGGTAAGGATTACCTTAAGATGATTTGGGAAGCAGAAAATGGAAAGGACTTGATGCATAAGATGAAAATTAAATTACCCGATGTATTGCTGATGGACATCAGGATGCCGGAAATGGATGGGGTGAACGCCATTTCACTGATCAGAAAGGAGTATGAAGCTTTAAAGATCATTGTACTTACCATGTACGACGACCAGGAAATGATCTCTAAAATGATGGAAATGGGAGCCAATGCCTATCTCACCAAAACCACCGATCCTGAAGAAATATACAATGCCATATTAACCTGCATGAATGATGATTTTTACTTTAATGATCTTGTAAACAAGGCTGTTTTATTAAAGCTTCAGCATAAAAAACAGGTAAAGCAGTATTATCCTAACCCCGTTAAGTTCAATGAAAAAGAACTAAAAATATTAAAACTGATCTCAGAAGATAAAACAACTGAGGAAATATCGAAAGAGGTATATCTCAGTCCCCGTACCATTGAAACGGTAAGACAAAATATGAAAACCAAGGTAGGCGCTAAAACCATTGCAGGGTTGGTTATGTACGGAATGCGTAACAGGTTGATTGATTGATACTTAGGAGAAATGCAATTTTAGCAAAAAAGAGATGAGTAATTTTACGGTAAGGTTAATCGAGTATTTATACAATAGTAGTTTTCCTTTTTTGTTATAAAATTGCACATATATAAATCTTAACCTTCAAAAGAAAGAAGTAAAAGAAATATTTGAATGAAAATCCAGGATTCCGAAGCCAGCCTTAAAGTAATTATAGCCGATGATCATGCTTTGTTCAGAGCAGGCGTAAAAACAGCACTTAGTCTCAAAAAAGACATCCGTATTATAGGTGAAGCAGATAATGGCCAGCAGTTATTGCATCTTCTCAAACATCTTCAACCCGATGTTATTTTGCTTGATATTCAAATGCCCATAATGGATGGTATTACCACACTTCCGGAAATAAAAAAATTATATCCCGACATAAGAATTATCATGTTAACCATGCATAATGATCATTCTATGATTTCGAGGTTAATGGAACTGGGAGCCAATGCCTACCTTACAAAAAATTCGGATTCTGAAGTTATTTACGAGGCTATTAGAACCTGTTATACCAACGAATATTATTTTAATGATCTCACCAATAAAGCACTTCTTGACGGGCTGCGTACCAAACGCAATGCAGATACTTTTGCTCCTGCAGAAGTAAAATTAAGCGACAAGGAAAAACATATATTAAAGTTAATGTGCGAAGAAAAAAGTACCAAAGAGATCGCTGATATGGTAGATCTCAGCCCGCGCACTGTTGAAGCAATAAGAGACAAACTGAAATCAAAAACGGGCGTAAAGTCAATGGCCGGACTGGTAATTTACGCCATTAAGTCTGGTATCATTGAGAATAAGTAATTTTATCTTTTTTTGGATACTTACTTAATCGCATTGTTGTATGCCTGGTTATTTTGTTCACAATGGTCAGCTTTTCCGGGAAGGGAAAGCCGTTATTTCCCCTGATAACCGTTCTTTCAGATACGGCGACGGGCTATTTGAAACCATACGCATCATTAACGGTAATATTCTGCTGAAAGAGTTGCATTTCGAAAGATTGTTACGGGGCATGAAATTGCTGCAGTTCGATATTCCTGAATATTTTACTGCAGCGCAGCTTGAAGAGGACATTATATCGCTTTGCAAAAAGAACCGGATCGAAAAAGCCGCTGTTATACGGCTCGTGGTTTTTCGCAGCGATGGCAGCATTTACGACATTGAGGATAAGCGTCCCAATTATATTATACAGGGGATGTCTTTGCAGCGCTATCCTGCAATGCCCGACGACAATGGAGGACTCCATGTGGATGTGTATCCTGACGCATCAAAGGCATGCAATATTTTTTCTGAGGTGAAGTCCAATAATTTTTTGCTGTATGTAATGGGTGCTATGTACGCACGGCAAAGAGGATTGGGTGATTGTTTTATTCTAAATCAGTACGGCCGGATTGCCGATGCAACCGTGGCTAATATTTTTTGGATTAAAAAGCAGGTGATTTATACGCCTCCGTTATCAGAAGGGGGCGTAGCGGGAGTTACCCGTAAGTTTTTGCTGCAAAAACTTCCCGGGACCGGTTATGTGGTAAATGAAAAAGTATTAAATGTGGATGAGATATTATCGGCCGATGAAATATTTCTCACAAATGCAGTCAGGGGCATTCGCATCGTGGGTAAATTCAGAGAGCAAAGCTACTCATCCGGTATCACCAAAGAAATCCGTAGGCTGCTGATGGATGAATGGGCATAAATACCCATTGTTCAACTTGCTGTGGATTGCGCATTGCCGGCGCCATAGCTCCTGTATTCCTTTATCCAGTGCCATAAGCCGAATGAAGCGATAAGTGTAAATATGAAATATTCCACACTGTAAAACTTTACTCCTTTTATAAAATAGAGATAAGTGGCCACTATGTCCACCAGTATCCATATTATCCAGCATTCAATCTTTTTTTGTATCATGTAAAAAGTAGTTACAATACTCATCACGGTAATAAATGAATCAACATACGGATATGCGCTTGGCAATGCAAAAACAGCGGGAAACCAATGATGCAGATTGCTGGCAAAACCTCCCAGAATAAAAGTGCCGGCAGTGCCCACAATTGCTGTTAACAGGATCTGGCTCTTATTCATATAACTCACTTTCAATTCCTGCTTCCGGTCTTCTTCACCCGGCCGGGGGTTAGCCCAGCGCCACCACCCGATAATATTGGTTACAAAAAAGAAAACTTGTAAAAACATATCGGGATAAAGTTGTACCTGGTAATACAGTAAAAAAGCCAATACAACATTAACAATGCCCACCGGCCAGCTCCAGATATTTGCCTTTGCCGAAAGCCAAACTGCAAGTAAACCAAAGACCACTCCAAAAAATTCTATATAGCTCATGGAATAGCCTAACACTTTAAAAAACTCTGTGTTAACGTTGAAGAGGTGGTTCACGTGCAGTATATTTTATCCGGTCAGATTTTAATAAAGATATCATTCACGTTTGTTGGATCCTTCTTTCCCTGTTCGTATATTTCAAGGAATCGCTGCACGGCCATCCTGCCGCTTGCACCCAAATCCAGGGAATAATCATTTACATACAGGTCAATATGCTGCCGCATGATCGCTTCTTCCATCTCCTGTGCATGTTGTATAACATAAGGGGGCAGCAAAGGATAATTACCAAATGCATATGCAATGCTTTTTCGGATCAGGGTGTTAACTTTTATCTGTAATGACGAACTGAAGTTTTTACGCATAACAATGCCTCCTAACGGGATAGGGTAACCCGTTTGTTTCTCCCAGTATTCACCCAGGTCCATTAACTTTATCAATCCCCTTTTTTGATAGGTAAAGCGGTTCTCATGAATAATTACACCGGCTGTTTTGCCTGCCGGGTGGGATCTGTTCAGGAGAAAGTCTTCAATTTCATTGAAAACCTTAAATATTTTTTTCTTTGCTTTGGGAAAGGCCAATGAAAAAAGCAAATGCGCTGTAGTATTTTCTCCCGGAATAACAATCGTATAATCATCTATGCTGGGGTAATCTTCACCGGGTCCGGCCGGTTCAGCGGATATCAATAGCGGTCCAACGCCGTTTCCAAGTGCTCCGCCGCTTCGCAGTACTATATAATGTTGCAGCATTAGTTGCAATGCGCCATAGCTCACCTTGGTCAAATCCAGTTTGCCTTCCATTGCCCACTGGTTAAGGGTTTGCACATCTTCCAGCAACACCTCAAATTGTAACCCTTCTGTATCAATTTTGCGATTGACCAATGCGTCAAAAATAAAGGTATCATTGGGACATGGAGAAAATCCAAGTGTAAGTTTCATGTTTAGTATGTTCTTAAATTAACTTTTGCTCAGCTCAGGAGTTGATGTATCAATAAAATCAGTTCGCGGTTTAAGTGATCAACCGCTTCTTCCATCCGCCACTTTGTTTTATCTCTTTCGCCTACAAAATTGGAAACGGATCTTAACTGGATAAACGGGATGGCTTCCTGCAGGCAAACATAATGCAAAGCGGCGCCTTCCATAGATTCAATCATCACACCATATTTTTCTATAAGTTGCTGCATCCTTGTAGCATCCGAGGTTATTTCATTAATGCTTACACCTCTTACCACAGGCAATTTTATTTTTTCCAGCACCCACCGGTGGGAATTTACCAGCATCTTTCCCGAAAAAGGAAATGTATTCTCTTCTGCCAGGTTAAGATCAAAAATATCTTTGAAGCCGTTATCTTCCTCTACTCCCAGATCCCCCATTACTTCTTCGCTTATAATAACAACAGAACCCGGGGGATAAAAGGGATGCAGGCTGCCGCCAATGCCCGCCTGGATAACGATGCCGGGTTTGCTTTTACCCAGGTGTTTGGTAAGCGCATATGCGGTATTTAATAAACCCGCGCCCGTTATCAGGATGCTGATACTACAGTTTTTTCGGTAATACATTTTTTCGGCGAGATATTCCCTGGTGATTTGAATTTCGCCAGCGGTGGCCGCTGTTAGCAGGATATTCATTATGCAAATGTCTGTATTTCAGTAATGCAATAAGAGCATAATGCGGAGTTTTTACCGGGCATGCCTCCTATATACTAACTTTGCCAAAATTTTTGAAGCTATGGTGTATCTCACCCGTGTGGAACATTTTAATGCGGCCCATAAGTTATTTAATCCTGCCTGGAGCGCACAAAAGAATGAAGATGTATTTGGTAAATGCGCTAATGAGAACTGGCATGGCCATAATTATGAATTATATGTAACCGTTAAGGGGCAGCCCGATCCGGAAACAGGCTTTGTGCTTGATGTTAAAAAACTAAGCGAAATCATTAAAGAACAGGTGTTGGAAAAATTAGATCATCTTAACCTGAACGTGGATGTAGACTTTATGGAGGGTAAAATGTGTTCAACCGAAAACCTTGCTATAGCCATATGGGAACAGTTAGAACAATTGCTTCCGGGAAGTGTACAATTGCATTGCGTTAAATTGTATGAAACGCCACGCATATTTGTAGAATACTATGGAAAATAAATGTATATGAATAAAAAAGTAGCGGTATTCCGGAAAGAGCATTTTAATGCAGCCCACCGTTTATATAATGCTAAATGGGATGATGCGACCAATTTCCGGATATTTGGTAAATGCAGTAATCCGCATTATCACGGCCATAATTACGAACTGGAAGTAAAGGTAACGGGAGAACCGCAGGCAGATACGGGATTTGTGATGGATATGAAAGTGCTTTCTGACCTTATTCAGCAATATGTAGTGGAACGTTTCGATCACAAAAATCTGAACCTCGATACCGTTGAATTCAAGCATCTTAATCCCACTGCAGAAAATATTGCAGTGGTGATCTATGATTTGCTGCGGCCTCATGTTAATGAAAAACATGACCTTCAGATAAGGTTATATGAAACACCGCGTAATTTTGTGGAATATCCGGTCTGAGCTTCAGGTTATTTTTGACAGAAATTTTTAAATTAAGATATGGCATATAAAAAGGTTGAGCAATACGATGAGGAATCTACTTCATTATTGACAGAAAATTACAAAAGAACATTGGCGTTATTGGGAGAGAACCCGCAAAGAGAAGGATTGATAAAAACGCCCGAGCGTATGGCAAAAGCCATACAATATCTTACTCAGGGCTATACTATGAACGCTGAGCATATTCTTAATTCTGCTAAGTTTCATGAGCCGATCAGTGAAATGATCATAGTAAAAGATATTGAGGTATACAGCATGTGCGAACATCATATGCTGCCTTTTTTTGGTAAAGCGCACGTTGCCTATATACCCAATGGCTGGATAACCGGACTGAGTAAAATTGCAAGGGTTGTGGATGTGTATGCACGTCGCCTGCAGGTGCAGGAGAGACTGACTACCCAGATTCTGGATGCTATTAAAACCACTCTGCAGCCTTTGGGCGTTGCCGTAGTTATTGAAGCTTCTCATTTATGCATGATGATGAGAGGAGTTCAAAAACAAAATTCCGTAACCACCACATCGGCTTTTTCCGGTGAGTTCGAAAAAAACGAAACCCGCAGTGAATTTATAAGGCTCATTGGATCAGCATTGCATTAATTATGGCGGTGGTATAAAACGCTTTATAAATGCTTCGCCCAATCAACAATTTTCATGAGAAAAGATATCATTTCAATTATCGCAGCATTGTTTTTTTCTGTTTTGGTAAAGGCGCAGCACAATGATGTGTATATGTTTTCTTATTTTAAGCATAATGGAGAAGACGGCTTACACCTTGCATATAGCAACGACGGATACCGGTTTACCGCGCTCAACAATAACGGTTCGTTTTTAAAACCACAAGTGGGTAAAGACAAACTCATGCGCGACCCTTGTATTATACGCGGGGCAAACGGTTTGTTTCACATGGTATGGACCGTAAGTTGGGGCGATAAAGGGATTGGTTATGCTTCATCGCCCGATCTGCTGCATTGGAGTGAACAGCGGTACCTTCCTGTAATGCAGCACGAACCCGGCGTGCTCAATTGCTGGGCGCCGGAAATTACCTATGATGCAAAGAACAGGAAATACATGATTTATTGGGCAAGCACTGTACCCGGTCGTTTTGCGGCAACCGATTCGTCCGGCGATGGAAATTACAATCATCGTATATACTACACAGTTACAAAAGATTTTATTGAGTTTTCCCCATCAAAAATATTATACGATAAAGGGTTTAATGTAATTGACGCTACTGTCGTATATGATAGAAATGAATATATCATGTTTTTGAAAGATGAAACAAAAAGACCGGTACCACAAAAAAGCATTCGTGTTGCCCGCAGTAAAAAGATCTGCTCGGAATATGGTGTACCTTCAAAGCCCATTACCGGAAATTATTGGGCAGAAGGTCCAACCGCTCTCAAAATCAGAGGGCAATGGTTCGTATATTTTGATAAGTATACCGATCACCGGTATGGAGCTGTGGTTTCAGATAACCTGGAGAATTGGACGGATATTTCCGATAGAATATCTTTTCCGGAAGGTGCGAGGCATGGAACGGTATTTACCATTACCCAAAAGGAATTCGAATCTTTTTTTGGCAGGTAATTTACAAAGCCAAACGCCCGATAAGTTCCGTATAGTTTACAAAATCCCTTTATTTTTGGAAGGTCAAACCCGTAGAATTATTGCCGGTATGCCGGTTAAAAACTATAAAATATTTACCAATGAAGCACGCTTATGTATTTCCGGGCCAGGGATCGCAGTTTGCAGGAATGGGAAAGGAATTATACGAAACAAACGCCAATGCAAAAGCATTATTTGAAAGCGCCAACGATATAGCCGGTTTCCGCATTTCAGATATCATGTTCAATGGCGCCGATGAAGACCTGAAACAAACCAAAGTAACACAGCCTGCTGTATTTCTGCATTCGGTTGTACTGTTTAAAACATTAGGAAACGTTAGTCCGGGTATGGTAGCCGGTCATTCCCTGGGGGAGTTTTCGGCATTGGTGGCCAATAAAACACTGGCATTTGAAGACGCGTTGAAGCTGGTTATTGTTCGGGCGCAGGCCATGCAAAAAGCATGTGAATTACAGCCTTCGGCAATGGCAGCTGTGTTGGCCTTAGCCGATGCCAAAGTGGAGGAAGTATGTGCCCTTGTACAGCAGGAGACCGGCGAAATTGTTGTGCCGGCCAATTACAACTGCCCCGGGCAGGTGGTAATAAGCGGATCGGTGAAAGGAATTGAAATAGCCTGCCAGCGCATGAAAGAAGCGGGCGCCAAAAGGGCCCTGCCGCTGCCCGTTGGTGGTGCATTCCATTCCCCCTTAATGGAGCCGGCTAAAGCGGAACTTGCCGCGGCTGTTGAGGCTACGGTTTTTAATAACCCCTCCTGCCCCGTATACCAGAACGTAACCGGTTTACCGGTAACAGACCCTGCAGTAATTAAAAAGAATCTCGTAGATCAGTTAACAGGTGCCGTGCGATGGACGCAAACCATACAACGCATGATAGCTGATGGCGCCACGGAATTTACAGAAGTGGGACCAGGTAAAGTATTGCAGGGTCTGATTGTAAAAATTGACAAAGCGGCGGTGGTGAATGGAGAAAGTTAGCCTGGAAGATCATAAACGCTCATTTGCACTGTTAGCTTAAGTATTGAATTAAAGCAACGGATTTTTCGCTTCATGGGCATGGTGTTATATAAAAAAGTAAAGATGTCTGAATAAAAGTCTTTTGCCATTAACAGATTTTCCCCGTATTACGCAATCATGCTCCATACCACTTTCTGGTCGGTGAGACACCGGCCGGTAGCGGGTTCTACAGGCGGGTGTCACCACCCGCCTGCGAAAATTTGAAATGCGGACTATGCGCGCCATTCGGCCCTGATCATCAGATATTCCTTACTTTTAAGCGCACAATCACCTTTTGATCTTACAAAAAAATTAAGCGTTTTCAAATGAACCTACTTGAACGTTTTGCATCCGTTACCACATTTGTATTTGATATGGACGGCGTGTTAACCGATGGCAGTATATGGGTGTTCCCCGGCGATGAGCATATTCGCCGAATGGACATGAAAGACGGATACGCACTTCAACTGGCAGTGAAAAAAGGCTATAGGATAGCAGTCATTACCGGTTCGCATTCTCTGCCCATGCAGGAAAGACTGGCAACCCTGGGCATTACTGATGTATTTCAACGGGTGCAACATAAAAAAAATCAACTGGATACTTATATCACACAGCACAGCCTTAACAAAGATGAAGTATTGTATATGGGAGATGATTTTCCGGATTACGAAGTAATGCAAGCCGCCGGAATAGCCTGCTGCCCTGCTGATGCCGTTACAGAAATTAAAACAATTGCGCACTACATTTCTCCCCGGAACGGCGGTAAAGGCTGCGTGAGAGATGTGATAGAAAAAGTATTAAAAATTAACGGGCATTGGGTAACGGATACTACAGTGAGGAGTATGTGATTGGAGATTGGAGATCCGCCACGGCGGACTGGTTTAAAATTTGAGATTGGATTTCGCTTCGGATTTAGGATTTTATGCTTCGGATTTGTATTCTTTTGGTTCTTGTGATTTGTTTCCTGGTACTTTGCATTTCCCCCGGATTTCGGATTTTTTGTCTTCGGATGGTTATCTCTCATCTTTTTTTCCTCCGAATTTCTTATAATTTGTCTTGTGTTTCATGAAATGGCAAGGTTTATTCAATTGCTGAAATGGAAGAACCTATGCCCGGCATTGCCATTAGCGCCGTCTCTCGCCGCCGACGGGGAGAGGGAAAGAGGGTGAGGGGCTTCGGACTTAATTTACATATCTTAGCAACTTAATAAAATTGCCGTTGCCATGGCCGCACGTACAGACCTGTTTACCAGTCCTGATTATTTACAATTGGACGATCTGCTTACCGAAGAACAAAAGCTGATCCGTGAAAGTGTGAGAACTTACGTTAAAAAAGAAATCTCCCCTATTATTGAAGATTATGCTCAAAAAGCAAGTTTCCCGGCGCATATTGTAAAGCAATTGGGTGACCTGGGTTGTTATGGCCCAACCATTCCCGCTGCTTATGGTGGTGGCGGTCTCGACTATATCAGCTACGGACTGATGATGCAGGAACTGGAAAGAGGCGACAGTGGTGTGCGTTCTACCGCTTCGGTACAGGGCAGCCTGGTTATGTTTCCCATTTATGAATACGGAAGCGAGGCGCAGCGACAAAAATATTTGCCCAAATTAGGCAGTGGTGAGTGGCTGGGATGCTTTGGTTTAACGGAACCCGATCATGGTTCCGATCCTGCCGGTATGCTCACCCGTTTTACCGATGGCGGCGATCATGTTGTATTAAACGGGGCTAAAATGTGGATCAGCAATGCACCCTATGCTCAGGTAGCCGTGGTGTGGGCAAAAGACGAAAATGACGATGTTCGCGGCCTCATTGTGGAAAGAGGAATGGATGGTTTTAACACGCCCACTACCCACGGCAAATGGAGCCTGCGGGCGTCTGCTACAGGCGAACTGGTTTTCGACAATGTAAAAGTGCCTAAAGAAAACATCCTGCCCAATGCAAAAGGATTAAAAAGTCCACTGGGTTGTTTAACGAAAGCACGGTTTGGCATTGCATGGGGAACAATTGGCGCAGCAATGGATTGTTACGATACAGCATTAAGATATGCTAAGGAAAGAATTCAGTTTGACCGCCCGATCGGTGGTTTTCAGTTGCAGCAAAAAAAACTGGCCGAAATGATCACGGAGATCACCAAAGCGCAATTGCTGAACTGGCGGGTAGCGGTTTTAATGAATGAAAGAAAAGCAACACCCCAGCAGGTGAGTATGGCCAAACGCAACGGCTGCGAAGTGGCTGCCAATATATGCCGCGATGCCCGGCAAATGCTGGGCGGCATGGGTATTACGGGCGAATACTCCGTAATGCGCCATATGATGAACCTTGAAAGTGTGATCACTTATGAAGGAACACACGACATACATTTACTGATAACAGGGTTGGATATTACAGGTTTAAATGCCTTTAAGTGAAATCAAACATTATGAAAATTTTTCTCCTGGGCTTTATGGGAACGGGCAAAACCCACTGGGGACGGCTTTGGGCAGCACAACAAAACCTGCGCTTTTTTGATTTAGACACCGAGATAGAAAAGCATACCGGCTTAACCATTCCCCAAATATTTGAACAACACGGCGAAGATTATTTCCGGGAACAGGAGCGGGAAAGACTTCATAGTTTTGAAAAAGAAGATGAATTCATTCTTTCCACAGGCGGAGGCACACCTTGTTTCTACAACAATATGCAATGGATGAACGAAAACGGATTGACCATATATTTAGTTACGCCATTAGCCGTATTGAAAGAAAGATTATTAAAAGAAAAAATGCACCGCCCCCTGATCAAACGTTTGGATGAGCGGGGCATTGAACATTTTATTGAGAACAGCATCCAGAAAAGAAAGGCATATTATAACGAGGCCCATATAATATTGCCAACAGAATCCATTTCAGATATTACCTTTGATGAAATCAAACGGAAACATGTCTAAACGATTTATCCAGTATTCCGCCATCCTTGGAGCGCTTAGTGTTGCTTTGGGTGCATTTGGAGCACATGCTCTGAAAAAAATAGTGGAAGCTGATGCTGTAGCAACTTTTGAAACCGGCGTGAGATACCAGTTCTATCATACTTTCGCTTTACTGGCCATAGGCATTCTGTACAGAAGAATGCCTACAAAGATTATGGAATGGGCAGGTATCCTTTTTATTTCAGGAATTGTTTTATTCAGCGGCTCCCTATACCTGTTAACTTACTTAAACGCCACCGAAACAGTTGGACTTAAAGGTGTGGGCGCCATTACTCCATTGGGCGGACTTTGTTTTATTGCGGGCTGGATATGCCTGTTTATCCAAAGTTTAAAACCCAACATTCACCGCGAAAGAAGTAAAGCGCCGGATGCGTAACAGGTGGTTATGTGTTATGTGTTTCAGGTTACAAGGACAGCTGCCGGACTGTGACTTATAACCTGCACCCCGTACCCTGCAACCTGTCCCCTGCAACTTGTAACCTGCACCCTGCAACTTGTAACCTGTACCCTGCAACTTGTAACCTGTACCCTGCAACTTG
>CALKHN010000060.1 GCA_937991535.1 uncultured Sphingobacteriales bacterium | reverse complement strand
CCTGCTTTACAAGACGGGTTACATAAAGGGAAAGCACCGCTCCATAGATCTGTATTTTTTGCGGATTATTACCCATGCAGACGACCTTGGGGTCGTCAGGATTGTTCACATCGAGGTTGAAATCGTTGCCGGATAAAACGTAATACAATTGAGGCGAAGAAAGTCTTGCCAAAGCCACTTTTGCTGAGGCAATTTGCCCCTCCAACTGCTCCATTACATCATTCAAATAAGCATTCAAAAACGGATTGATCAATACCTCGCATTCTTTAGCAGCTTCCGTTCTGAATAATGTAAACAGGCTATCATAATCAGCCTGCATCAGCTCAATGACGTGCGGCAACGTGCAAAATTCTCCGTCTTTGTATTTCTTCAAATACCATATAACCGCAGTCAGGAAATTGATAGGCGATTCTACAAAAAAATCACCTTGTCTTTTAATCCATTCCCTATTCAATCCCATCAAAATGGTACGGGCCGATTCAGCAGCATCAGTAATATCGGTCATGGCGGATGGCTCTAACGGATTACACCGATGGCTCCTTGTTAAATCATCAAAATTGATCACATAAAACCTGGGCGGCTTTGCGTACCTGTGCTTATTTTTTAACCAGGAATTATAGGCAATTTTGGAGAGGTCGTCGAATTTAAAGTCATACACGAACATCGTAAATCCTTTACGGATATGTTGGGTAATGATGTGCCTTATAACAAAATAGGATTTCCCTGCGCCCGGGGTGCCTAACACCATGATGGCCCGAAAGGGATTAATAATATTTATCCAGCTATTGCGTATCTTATTTTTTAGCTGGTAACGTGCTGGAAGATTGATAGAGTATTCGTTTTCCAGTAGTCGTTCTTCCTGCGGGAACGTCTCGTTTTCCTTATTGAAAATATCCTTGTTGTTGAGCTTATTTTTTATGATCCGGGAAAGCAGTGTGCCGCCAGAAAGTACCAGTAAAAAACCTGTGGCGGTGATACTTATATAAATGATCGCCCTCTCTTGCACAGGCAACTGAAGCATCAGGGAAAGATAGCCGGCAAAATAAAGTAGCAGTCCCGTTATGAGGTAAGCAAAAGCAGTTTTATAGTTCAATTTCTCTTCCTTCCGGCCTTTGGCCCCGAGCAGGGAAATAAGCAGGAAACCTAAAGCAATCAGCTTGGTTTTAACGAAGCTGCTAAATATGCCTGTTCGATAGATATTACTTAAGATACGGTCGCTGAAAATGCTGCCCAACCCCCATTCCTGAAAGGCTGCATAGCAATAATAATAGAAGTGTATCACCAAAATAAGGATACTGATTAACCTGGTCATGTCCAGAATTTTCCTCAGCGCCTGTTCATTTTCTCCTGTCTGTACAGCCATTGTTTTATATTTTATTGGTTATTGGAAATGTTCTTTCTCTTTTTCTTTTTTCTGCTCTTTTTCTTTAGTTGTCCGGGTACATAATCAACTGCCTGTTCGGGTTGTATAAGGGTATCCAGTAGATGGGTAGCAGGTATTGTAGCCGGGGTACTATTGTAATCATGGGAAGTAGAAGCGATGTCAGGTCTAGTTGCTCGTGCAACAGGTACCAAGGTTTCCGTTTTTTCGCCTGGCTGTAATACTAACTCGGGCTTTATTGCCTCTTTGAAGCCACACCTTTCCTGTATGGCCTTAGCGCTGTATTGCTTGCCTAATGCACTTCCGTTGAAGACACTTTTGGTTTGATGATCCACGTAGGTTATACCATATATCAACCCGGCATCATTTTGACGTAAGGCAACGTGTATGCCTTTTTTTTCTAGTTGCTTTACCAGTTCGTCCAGCGTTGGCGTTTTGCCAATAAACAACCTGTCTATCTCATTTTTTACACGGCTTTTAAAAGGCTGTCGTTTGGCCTCATTAGTGGTATAGTTCTCTTCCAGAAATTTCAGAGTTGGTTTGTTGTAGAAGTCACTGGCTTTTATCGGTACGCCTACGGGCTTTCCATCCTCGTCCAAGATGCGGTAAACCAATCCGCCACCCTGAAAAATCCTTGTATGTTCGCTGCCACGATCTGCCAGCACATTGTACTGTTTCAATACTGCATTCAGCTCCGGCAGGCTGGTATAATTATATTTGTATAGTACTGCATCGAGCACATTGGTGATAGCTCTTTTTGTTTCTGTACGCCCATATTGCACCTTCTTTACTTCAATAGATTTTAACCTGAAGGCCTCCCTTCTTGCATGGGCATCAGCCACTACAAGACCGAACATTTTTTCAATCTCTTTTCTTGCGGGTTCTGACTTACGAATACCGAGGTGGTGCAGGTCAATTCGATTGCCGTTAGACTGGATATTAGTAGTGACTATGTGTATATGCGGGTGGCCAGCGTCATGGTGCTGATAAACAAGATAAGGCTGTTCGCCAAAGCCTAATTTCTGCATATAGAAAATGGCAATCTCCATCAGCTTCTCCTTGCTCAAATGAGCTTCAGAAGGGTCGAAATTGAGCGAAATATGTATACTGTTTCGCTTAACATTCTCGTTCAATGCTGTACTTTTCAGCAGGTAGCCCAGCTTAATTTTCCCGCTCATTTCATCCGCATTCAGCGGGTAATTTTCCGCCCCGATGCACTCCGCTACGCCTTCTTTTACCTTGTTTTCATTATAGGCCAAAATACGGTGCAGGGAGTGTCCAACTTTGATTACTGCAACCATATTTCCAGTATTTTTTTGATATTATTTCTGACTTCATCTACCTTGTTTTGAAGGATCTTTTTCTCCACTTCATAAGCAATCAACCAGCTTTTAAATTCAGCAATCTGACTGAGTGTATGGAGCTTTTTAACAGCCTGATTGAAGTTGTTACCAACTGCGTTTAGCTCGTTTCGAAGCTTGGTTAACTCTGCCAATAAGTCATCCTGTGAACTATTACGGTAGGTTGTTACAACCGGCTTGTCGAACAGGCTGCGGCGTATATATTCGCTTAATTTCCGGCAGGTAGAAGCTTTCCATTTCTTCTCAATTTTAGCAAACTCACCCGGCGTTAACCTGCATATAATTCTTTTTGTTCTGTTCAAATTTTTGTCTTCCATCACAGTATCATTTATCACTTTTCAAATTCATATTTACATTCCATACGCTCTGCCCACGAGTTCCGAGTGCAGGGCAGCCAGATCCGGTTGTATGACAACCGTTCATCTGGCCGATTGCGGAAAAGTTGCAATCTTTTAGTTTTTGTAACATCTTTCAGATATTACAAGCCCAAAGTCATTGTAAGGTGCTAAGTCACTTGAACTGGCTAAAGCTGACCTTACAGGTCTTATATCAATTACCTTAATTTCTGCTTCTCCAGTTATTTTGCAATTTCCCAAAATGCACCACCCAATCATTGAAGTCCTTATGATGTTGATAAAGGCTGCTCTCGTCCTTGTATTTATTACTTAATGAAAGCGCATAGCGACTGCAATTTTGTCCGGCAGTATCCCTGTCTAGATAGAGCCGTATAACAGCATGTTTTTCCATAAAAGGACGAGCAATCTCAAAGAAGGATATGGAATTCAGGACTACAAAGTCAAAGCGGTCGTCCCGTTCGTTTTGATGGATGCTTTTGAAGGAAAGAAAGTCGGTAAAGCCTTCAAAAACGATGACTTCATCAGCGCCTTTAGTAATGGTTGTAATTCCTTTCGGTGAACTGCTCCCTTTGAAGTAGGGGTTACGTATTTCAAAGCCACCTAAATCATTTTTGAAACCGATGCCATAATAGATTTTATCCTTCAGTTTATACCGAACTTCCCGCAAGTATTGGTCGGCAATATTTATGGGTATACGCCGCTGTATCAAATAGCGTAGCAAAGCACTTGAAGATAGAATCGCATCACCTACTATCTTTATCCTGTTCTCCGGTTCGTTTTCTGTTTGAGGCTGCCGGAAAATGGGCTTTTGAAGGGCAAGATTATCGTCCAGACTTTTAAGCAATTCGGAGATGGTACAACTGTGATAAAGGATGGCAAAATCAACCAGGTTGCCACCATTGCCTAAGCCATGATCGTACCAACGATTTAGCTTCCGACTGATTTTGAATGATGGCATTTTTTCGTCACGTAAAGGAGATAAGTACCAATAATCATTACCTCTAATCTTTGCAGGTTTATATCCTAATTTAGACAGGTAGTCCACCATATCTATTTCTTTGGCTTCGCTGATGGAAAGCCGCCTGTTTCTGAATTCCATACCACACATTTTTCACTTTCACGATTCAGTTACAACAATGGCCGAAGTTAAACTGGCCGAATGGGATCAACCTATCCTCATCATATTTTGATGAGGATGTAAATAGTTACAGTATCTACTTTTGTTCAGTGAGTATTTTTTAAATTTAAAACGTGTGTTATGCTGACAACAAGTGATGTAGCAAAAGTGTATGATACTATCTTAAGTATCCCTGGTATGAATGAAACAGTGAAGTTGGATATGCGAATTTCCCGTAAAAATGTATTGCTATTGCATAGCGTTATCAAGCGAGGGCTAATGGCTAAAGATGATGAATCTGTAAATCTATTAACGAATATCCCTACAGAAACTGTTCAGGAGTTGAATGCGATGGCAGATGATTGTTTAACAAAAGCAGGACTGACGGAGTTAAGTGAAAAGCTTAATTCGTTAAGTTCAATAACAAAGTAAGGTGCTAACGTTTTTTATTGATTACCCATCCGTCTTCAGTTCTTATATTCGGAATGTTATTGTCCGACAACCACTGGCTAAATGATTTTACGTCTGGGGCTGTATAATGTACAATTTCACCATTCTTTAGCATGATGGTAAAGAAATCTAAAGCTGCCAGAAACTTTAGTATTTGGTTTGCCGAATAGTCAAATCCTGGATAATAACTGGAGGCGGACATATCAATTTTTTAAAGTTAAATCTTTTCATGTTCTGCCTGTAAAAAAATAAGCTCAGGCAACAGCTTATCGCACTGAGGTCTTAGGAAACCTGGTAATGAAAAAGTGCCCCACGCCGTAGTGTGAGCGTTTTCCACTTATGTCCGTTTACCTATGAAAGTTCCTAAGTTTCAGTGCAGGACATAAAGCAAAAACGCTTCAAGAATATTTTGTCGCAAAAGTAGTGTTTCAACCTATAAAATCTATGTTTCCGCTTTTACTCTAAAATTATTTTACTTCTGTTAGAGTTAGTCAAATTCCCCCGCCAGTTTTAATCCATTACTACATACTTCTTTCATCAGTTTGTCCAATGCTTTTACCCTTTCAGTAAGTTTCAAAAGATGCTCACCATTAATGTTATAATCTTCCTTGTATCGAGCCCCTATATAAGCCTTTTGGATTAGTTGAAAAAGACGCTCCTCCCTGTCGTTATTTCGGGGAAATATGGCAGAAAACTTATCAGAGGCTAGTGTGCAACAGCGAATGAGCCTGTCAATGCTGTGTGTATTAAGATGTAGTCCTGTTATAATCTTTAAAATAGTAATCAAAGCTTGTTCTGCTGCCTGATGAAGCATAAAAGCGGCCATTTTGTACTGTACTCTTATCCTATAAAGTTCAGCTCCAGCTAAAAACTCCTGCACTCTTATGCTTGATTGAGCATAAAGTTGATCCGCTTCTTTCCTGATTACTTCTTCGTTTGCTGTGGCTGGAAAAGGTAGTGGCACCTCGTCTTTTTGGTACAGCGGAAAAGCTTTTTCATACACTGCTGCTGCAAAAGGATGGCCTTCTGAAAGCCACCTGGAAAAATGCACATAAGAAAACACAATAGCTGTTACTGGCAAGAAATGTTGCAGAGATCCTTCTATCTTATCCTGCACACTATTTAAAGAATGTTCATCATTTTTTTCTATCAAAACCAAAAGGTAATAATGGGTTACTTCTCTACGGGTAGCGGATTGCACTGAAAACAATGTTTCAGTGCGCTGGTATGCAGTGGTGAGCCCCAACAGGTACAGCTTTTCAACCACTGCTGCCGCCGTTATGCGTTTGACGATTTCTTTGCTTAGCTCCTCATACTGCATGGCAAAGCCGTGGTAAACTGAGGTTGTTTTCATGTATTTTCATTTTTCTTTTCCTCGGTCTGTTGCATTTGCGCTCCTGGCGCATTGTAGAACAACCAAGCGGCTTCCAAGACCGCGTGAAGACATTCATATTCCAAAAGCAGGTCTAACTTGTTCAAATCCTCTAGCTTACACTCCACCACGCAAGCCAGCATATCCCAAAGTTCTTTACGTGCATATGGTGGTGCAAAGGTTTCAAAGAAGCCTTTTATTACGCTATTTGGCCTACCTATTTCTTCCTCACTTAGTCGGAATGTTTGTTCTTCAGTTAGCAGTTCGTATTTCAGGTTTTCGGATAGTTCCCATCTCACTCTTCCTTCGGTGTCCCATTCCATTTTACGTTGCAGAATATAGGCAGCTTCTACAAGGCGGAGCAAGCCTTCACAGTAATCCAAAAGATCGGCCCTTTCTCCTGCATCATCGTAGCGGCCATAAGCTGCTGTAATGGCTATATTTTTCCAATGGAGGATAATTAATTCCAGATGATCCAAGTCCATTATTTCAAATACACGCTTCATGTAGGCAATAGGTGACGTTTTCAGGCTGGCAGGAAAAGTCACCCATTTTACAAACCGGCGTCTTTCTTTTTCGCTATCGGCTTCTTCTGCATCCTCTTCGTTTTTGTCTTCGCCTGCCGCCTTTGTGAAGCCCTCATCTGCTTGCACTTGTCTGGCTTGCTCAAAAAATAGCCATGCCGCTTCTACTAATTTGGCCACGTTTTCATGTGTATAGCAATGCGATGATGCTTCCTCCGCTGTTCCCTGCAGGGTATCATCCAACCACTGTTTTAATGATATTCTTATATTGCTCAGGTCATACCTGGCAAAGAATTCGGCAAGAACAAGGTAAGGATCAGCTATCTCAGCCCGGTTAAGTAGAAAGGGCTTCTTGTGCCACTCTGGGTAACCCGTAATTTTTTTGAGCCTAATGTGAGATCGCATAAGTGATGATTTTCGGTTAATTATTTTTTACGTCATAAAGTTGAATTACGCAATGCAGTAGAAATTGAAGAGCTGGACCATTGGTGGCAGCTTGTTCCACTTCAAGAACAACTTCCTCTATAAAATAATGAAGCAGGTCTCCTGGGCAGCACCGAAACAGGTCACACAGTAACAATAAGCCTTTCGGCAGGGTAACCGATAGCCCATCATGCAACCAGATTATCCTACCTGCTCCCTGAACATCATTAACATTGAACCAATGATTGCAGATTTGCTGATAGGCCCTTTCCTTTTCCTCTTCTGAGCGGGCTGACCGGTTTACTTTGACAATCCCTCGCAAGTGAATGATTCCCCGCATTCTCTTCACTGGGTCTAACGGGAATACAGGCGAATAACGCTGGACAAAGGCTGAGAATACTTGCGAAGCCGAATGAGCAGCAGTTCCGTCATTAGCAGCCAAGAAATCCATTACACAGAGCGCTTCCGCAAAGGCCTGCAAAACAGACGGGCCTTTAAGTTGATAGCCACGGCATACAGCGGTGTAAGCTTCAATTATTTCAGCATCAAATGAGTTCATCGTTTAAAAATGAATGTCCATTTATTCCAAATAGTCCGGTAATAAGTACGTTCCCTACTCACTACTCTTCCTTCTGCCTTCTTCTTGCTTCCTTTTCCTGTTTTACAGCAACACGGTTACAGATCTGCTTCACCCGGTCTTTTGAAAGTTTGAATTCACTGGCAATCTCCGCCCACGTCAGCCCATCTAAGTACCGGCTGTACATCGCATTGTTGCGCTCTGTAAGATCAACAGCAGGCGGGTCGGGGTCAATGCCCTTGTCACGCAAAAATTTTCTTAGAGCCTCAATCTTTTTGCGCAAGGCACGCTGTTCACTGCGGTAAGTATCAAGGTCTTGTTTGGCTTGTTCAACTGTCATACGCTTTGTTTTTCAATAATTTTTTGCAGAACGGGCCACCAGGGAGGCACACCGTTATTTTTAGAAAGGGTTTCTTTCAGTAGAAGTTTGTCTGGTAAGGCCATATTAGCCGCGGCGTTGTTGCACCACTGGTGCGCCAGTACACAGTTTTCTTTCGTTGTTTCTCCACCAAGCGAACGGGCCACAAGGTGCTCCAGCGTTATGCAGGCAAACCGCCGCGATTTAGCAGCACCGGGTGAATGCTTCGGAAGAATAAAATTGCCAAAAGGCAGTCCGCAGTAAAAACAAGCTGGTTGACCGCCGGCAATTAGCCGGTTGCGCAGGGATTTTCCTTTTTTTGATTTTTTCTTCCGCATAGCTTGCCGCTCTGTAAAGGGAAGGCAACGGGGCTGACTATCCTAAACCGGAGAGGAGTAATGTAAACGCGGTAATGGCTGATTTAAACCAGTGGCTTTTGCCAAAAAAGTCTTTATTTTGGATGACTAAAAATTCAGCTATGAGCGAGACCTCGGGACGCAAAATTCACCAGGGCAGAAACGTAAAACGCTTCCGCGAGATGCGGGGCCTGAAGCAGGAGGGCCTAGCCATGGAACTGGGTGAAGACTGGACCCAACGGCGGGTAAGCTTATTGGAGGGAAAGGAAGAAATTGAACCGGAAATCCTGGAACATGTGGCCAGGGCGCTAAAATTACCGGTTGAGGCATTCACGGATTTGGATGAGGATAGCGCATTTAATATTATCTCGAATACCTTTCATAATAACAGTCATGATCATTCTTCGTTAGTTGCCAGTGCAATGAACTATCAGCCTACTTTTAATCCTCTCGATAAAGTTGTGCAGTTGTATGATGAGAAAATTGCATTGTATGAACGTATGTTGAATGACAAGAATGAGATGATTGAAAAACTGGAAAGATTGCTTTCCGAACGGCACTAAACGGCTGCAATAATATTATATCTCAATACCTAATTTGGTAAATACAAGTATTTTACCGTATAAATCGGGTTGTTTGTTTTCATTTGGTTTTTTACTTTTCGCCAATGAAGGCAACGCTGACAACAACGTTCAACGAAATCCAATTAAAAGAGATACTGAACTCGCTTACCATTCCCGATTGCAAACGAGCGGTGGTATTTCTGCAAAAAAGAATTCAACTGGCCGAAGAACAAAAGCAACACAAAAAAGGTGGCATACGAAAATGGGACGAAGCGTTTTTGAACATGCGCATCGAAAAATTTGAACTTCATCCACGCATACTGAACCGGCTCCGGGAAAACGAACTCAATACAGTAAGAGACATTACCGACCTGAGTGTAGAGAAATAGGAAATGTTCCGCGGTATTGGAGAAAGAACGGTTGCAGAAATAAAGCAGGAAGTTTTCAATAAGCACTCATCATCTATTTAAAATCATCAAAAATCCTTCGTTCATCTCGCAAGACAAAATTGTAGTCATTTTCCCTCGGCAAGACGCTTGTAGGAAATAGCTCCTGGAAGGCCGATAAGTCATCAATGAAATCTGTCCAATCACTGCCATAGAATACAAGAATGGTAACGGGTGCAATTCTTGTGTGCTCATCTTCAATCATTAGCACATCCTCATACACATGAATGTTGCAGCCAGTAGTAGTAACGCCTGCTCTATCCTGCTCCTCAACTTCCATACGATACATGGAAATGTAGTCTTGAAATTTTTTGTTCAAGTTGCCCTCCATGATTTCCTTTTTAAAGATGAAGGTGTAGCGATAACAGTTGCCGTCTAACGGATGTGCCATGTCGTACAAAAGTTAAAAAGGATAATTTAAGTTTTGCTTGGGTGATAAAAAAAACTGTTGCCTGTATTTACCGATTTAAATATTCTTCCAAATCGTCCGAATAAATATCGACAAACTCTGGGTCATAATCGTAAACGACTTTGACACCATATTGATTTGAGGGATAACGTAAAATCATTGTGTTATTAGGCACGTCCTTTAAATCCTCACGGTATGCAGCAATAAACGCCTTAAAATTATCTATTGGCACCACTATCACGTCATAAACGTTAGCATCAAAATCTTTAGCTCGTTTGCCAATTAAATTCAGGTGTTTGTCTCGAAACGCTTTGGCTTCTTGAAGTGTCATAATCATGTTTTTTTATTTAATAACCCGAAAGAAAAATGAGTTTCCCTCTTCTCCTGCGGATGCAATCGGGGTAAAGCCGTTGTTCAAGCAAATACTTGTCAGCAAGTTATTGAATCGTTCATGGTCAGTTTCATTCAGGCTCGCTTGTTTTGCTCCTTCAATCAATTGTTTGTCTCTTTCGGCCTCTGGCTGAAGTGTTATCTGAATAATTGATTCGTTTATGCCGCTGGATCTCATATTGATTTTGTACTTCATCTTTAATAATTTATTTGCGGAGTAGATATTTTCTTAACACCCAACCCATCACCGGCAGGTTATCATTCGGGTCAATTACAGCAATGCGAACCCATTTATGATTAGCATCCAGTATCCGGACGGTTTCGCCGGCTTTAAGTCGGTAAAAGCCATTGCTTTTCAAGGAGGGTTGATAGCGGAGATTGCAATTGATGCGTATAGTCGCCTCAGCGGTAGCAAAAGCCAAAGCATCTTTGAATTGCGTCCCCACAAACTGCTTCAGTTCTTGCACATCATTGTGAGTAGCCGCTTGTGGCGATGGAGCACTTTGAGATTGATACGTTTGCAGAATAGACCAAAGCGTGACAAGAATTCCAAAAATCCCAACCCATAAAGCGATAATTGCCATCGGGGACTTTCCTGTGGCCTTTATTTGTTCGCTTACACCTTCTTTGAACTTTTCCAATGAACTACCAATGAACGCCTCCAGCCTGGCGATATTTTCCTTTGTGGCGTATTCCGTTTCCGCAATCTCCTGACTGATTGCAACAGCTTGTGAAGTTGTCGTTTGAAAACTCTTTAGGAATTCAGCATTTATGCCAACAATCCCTTTTGCGGCAATCTTACTGCTCAATCCTTGCAAAGCAGAATGGACAGTAGCGATTTTAGAAGTGTACCCCCACAAATTTGCGTCTAATGCAGCAGCAAAAGAAGGCGTAGACACTTGCGTTTTGATGAACGTGTTTTGTACCAAACCTTTGGGGAACAGGGCCGAAAAGATATTCTGCTGGTTTTTGGCAATCGATCCAACTGCATCCAAAAGCTTTGCATTGCCTAAAATCGCCTTGAACTTATTGCCTTGCAGATTGGCTTGCATTACTGCCTCTGAATCAAAAAAAGACGGCTGTTTAAATACATGGCTCACTAAGTCGGCAGCCGCCGCTGACGGCAAATAATTTTTCGACAAGGTGGCTGACAGCGGGCTTGCAAACATCTTTTGCCATTTGAGTACGGGTTCTATAGCACGCTGCATAGAAGTAACCTTCCTAAAATAATCGTTAAAATCCTTACTCATTGCTTTTTTGTTTTAATAGTGTGCCGAACTCTCTCTTTACAGGCAAATAATCAAATATTAATGCTTGATTTTCAGAGGCTCTTTTGTGTCCTTTCTTAAACAGGGCAGTAAAATTAATTTGGCAGCAGCTTTAAATCAAAAACAGCTATCAACATGTGGTGAATAGATGTTAACATCCAAAGGAAGCAAAGCGTTTAACCCTGTTTTTTGTCCTTTTTGAAAACAGACAGAAAAATACCTTGGCTTTTAGTTTACAAAAGAGCCGTTTTATGGTATAATAATATGGAACCAGTAAAGAAGCCTTTCAAGATTAATAAACCTGGATTGATCCGTTTAGAGCCTGATAACATGACTACGAAAGAAATTGTACTTGTAATGGCAGTGGCCTTTGTGGTTGGCCTTATGCTCCTTTTAAAAGTTTACGCTTTACCTATTTTGGCCTTTCCTGGTGCAATAACGAATGTCGTTGCAATAATTCAAATTTTCAAATCGAGGGGGCCATTACCGGCTAAATTTCCCCCTCGTCCGCAAATGAGTGATAACTTTCTGTGGTTATTATTTGGTGGTCCAATACCTTTATATCCATTAGTTTTCCTGCTTCTATAATTTTACGGGTAAGCTGAATATCGGCATCACTTGGTTTGGTATTAGATGATGGATGGTTGTGGGCAAGGATTAGAGAGCTGGAATTGGTCTTAATTGCGGCTGCAAAAATTAAACGGATATCAGCAACTGTACCGCTGATACCTCCAGTTGACACTTCATAAATGCCTAACACTTTATTGGCTCTGTTTAAAAGCATTACTTTAAACTGTTCTACGAATTCAATTTTATTCTCATCCCAAGATTGCTTAAAAATCTCATAAGCATCTGAAGAGGTTTTTATTTGAGGACGTTCAGATGCTTTTACTTTTGTCTTGTACACTAACTCAATTTCAGACACCTGATACAAGCTTGAAAAATTCATTACGCTTTCCATAATTCATTCATTTAAAAGTTTAAAAAATTAATTATGGAGCACACCCGGGCACGGGGCAATAAAGTCCAAGAAGCAACGCAATAAATGCTGGCCTTGTGTGAATAGCGTATGCGTTTATGGCGGAATTTCTTGGACGCTTAAGCAGCCCTGTGCCTACCTTTGCTTGAATGATTAATGCGCTAAACTTTTTTTATAATTATTTTTCAATAATTTTTCTCTATACAGTGCAGCTTTGAAAGTCATCTTGCATAACTGTGATTCTTACTCGGTGTTGTCAGGAACGAGTATCTTCCGGCACAATAGCATTACTTAGGTGCAGTTCCTGCAAACCTCTTAATATTTGTCTTTGCAGGTACTACACCGAACTTTTAGACCTTTCATCTTCTTAAACAGCACCTGCTGATATTTAAATGTGGCCAGAAAAATTATTGGCAGCGGGTGGACTGAATGCGACTGAAATGAATGTAGGATATAGTGGAGCTGAATGAAATCCAGTGAGTATTGTAGCGTGGGTTTGCGGAAAGGTATGTGCATCACCTTTGCTTAGGTTTTGTGGTCAAGGGGGTGTGCCATGCATTGTAGCAAATGGCCAGGCTACGAACATGATGTAATGTAATGTAGCGAAACGAAGGAGGGGCTTAATGAAGTGGCATGAAGGACACAGGAGCTGCCGTGACGCATGCCTTATGAGCTGCACTGGTTTGGCACATTTGATTGCCGAATAGGCATGAGGAACACTACTTTACCTTGCAGCGTGGTTTTTTTTGATGTAAGAATTGCTGTTGCCTGGATTTATTCTGAAGCCGAAAAAGAAGCATAGCAGAAAGCAAGTGCCATGAGGTACGATTGGCTCTTGCTGCGGGAAGCTGAAGGCGGCTACCATCAAGCCTTTTATATTGGTTTTATTTAATAATCCATTTGGTTTTTGTAAGCTTTTAAGAAAATTGCACCTAAGTTTCTATGGGGCGGGATATAATCTTCGAAGCCTTCCACAGAGCCAGCTTTGCGCTTAAAATCACTCCAAAAAGAGAGCCAATCAATACTGCGGCCTTTAAGAAGTCTCTCATTTAGTACATCGAAGAACGGCTGATTAATCACTTGTTTACCAATTTGCTTAGAGGCAATAATATGCGCTTCAGGTGCATTTTGCAGGATCTCATGAATTTGATGATAGCCACCGCATGAGCCAAGGAAAACAATCTTTGCCGAAGGCTGAATTTGTTTGATTGTATAGGGTGCATAATAGCTGTGTCCACGATGTATGACAATAGTTGGTTTCAACCCTTGTTGTTGTAAATACGCACCTAAGGCTTTTTGAGCTTTCTCATCTTCACCTGTGTCTTCGGAAAGTGGTTTATTCGCAAAAATCAGCACAGGCTTCCCTTTGGTTGAAACATAGGTTACCCATTGTTTCGTTTCGGATCGTTTCCAACCACTTGAGCTGAACTGTCGCAGAAAGCCGTGGTAAGCATTCCTGCCGTCCTTGTCACCATAGAAGAATACTTGCATCACCACTTGACGCCCACTATCATTGGTAAGAGAATTATAACTAACTTTATAAACAGGAGGGATATCAAACTCTTTGGAAAGGTCTACTTTCTGCGAAGAATCCGCCGATAAGAATAACTTGTAAAGCAGGTTGTAAACTATCGTTCCTTGGGTGTTCTTCTGAGCAAGATTAGTTTCATAGTTGCTTTTTATGTTTTGCAGCATTCGATCTGCCAAGGGTTTAGAATTTTCTAAAATACTCGCATAGGAGTCAGCTACATCTACTCCTTCTTCTAAACTTTTTGATTTTTCCAAGCCATTTACAAAAGCTGCCATGAGTGTTTCTGCATCTTTGTGATCCTGAAATGATTTCAAAAAATCATTCAGCGTATTGAAACCAGCGGCAAGCTTGATAAACTTTTTAAACTTATCAAATCGTACTGAAACTAACAGTGAGTCGGCCCGTCCTCCTATTTTTTTCATCAAATAAGGATATACGCCATTGGTGTAGCTGGTGGTATAAATCTCACTTTCCGAGAACACGGTAACGTAATAGAGCTCCTGCGCTGTTAACTCATTTAATACTTGAAAACGTATAAGATCTGGCTCTTCATGCAGCGCATTAATCTTTTTTATGAAATAGTCAAGCACCTTACTTGATAATCTTTCCTCCAAAGCTTTCATTCCATAGATCTGTTCATTATTGCTAAGACTTTTAAGATAATCCAGCCTGGTTTTTACAAGGAGCTTAAAATAGTTGATATCATTGTTCTTTACAGCATCAATCTCTTCAAAAGATAATTGCTCATGCATAATCTTATCCAAAAATGGCAAGTAAAATTGGCCGCTGCCTCTAGTTTTTGCAATTTTAGAAATTGTTTTCACAAGCGAGTCATTGACTTTTCTTATGGCATATCCAAGTTTATTATTAGCTACAGCATAGTCATATAGTTGATTGGGGTATTTATAAGCAGCTATTCGTATCAAACTATCAAGAAAGGGAACATGTGAATCTTTGCTTAGGGAATACAGAATGCGCTCTGGGTGTAAAGAGCTGTATTTTAAAAGTAAAATACCTTTTGAAGTATAAAATCCTGGATTGTTAGTAAAAGCGTTGCTGCTAATTATGATATTACCGACCTCATAACTGCTTTTACTGATAAGACTATCAATTAATGCCCCATGCTTATCGTTTTGTATTGCAGTTCCATAAACTTCAATGAGCAAAGGTAAATTGCTTGCATCAAGATGGCGGCTTCTATATTGGGTTAAAAAGGCTTTTAGAACCTTTTCTAATCCGCTCAGGTAATTTACTTTGCGCTGATGGTTTATTGCTGTATCCAGCTCGATTTTACATTGTAAATCATCTACTTTTTGAATTACAGAAAGGGTTACCAAATGATTTATTTCTTCATTGCCTGTCCCTCTAAATTCATTATCAACTTTACCAACAACATTTAGAATAATCTTTTGCTCTCTATCAATTAACTCATGCCAGCGGACCCTGTTTATCGGGGGCTTGCAGCCATTTACAGTTTGCGCCATGGCACTAAGGTTGTAAAATAGAAAAAGGCAGGATAATGCAAATTTTACTATAAAATATTGATGTCGCATAGGTTAGGAATATTGAAAGTCTCTAAAATGGCATTAAACTTTAACAGGCACTTGCGGCAGTAGCTGTTGTTTCTCATTTCGAAAGAACTTGAAAGAAAGTATGGTTAGTGTCAACTGGAAAAGGGAGAAAATTATCAAGGCTTGTACCAAGTTGAGTTTGATGGCTAGTCCAAATAAATAGCTGCCCAGTCCAAACCCAACAAACAGCATAAACACATTTAAACTCATGGCTTGTCCTGGCCTTTCTTTTCCTACTTGGGTAATAATACCGGCCAGTAGTGGTTGTGTTAGGTCATACCCGAGAGAGAGCAGTGTAATAGTAAGGGCCGCAAAGATTAACGGGATAGGGGTGGCTAAGATCAAAGAAGATAGCGCACTTAAGCCAAGTCCTAAAGGCAATAATTTGCTTCTTCCTTTTTTATCGGCCATCCTTCCTATATATGGGCCCAATAAAAATCCGGGTACGCCATAGCCCAAGAGTACCAGACCTATTTGAAATTCATTTAGGTCATAGATCCTTGTAAAGTACAGGCCTAACCAGGTAAGGACGCCGGCGTGGAAAATGGCATTGAATAAAATAAAAATATAAGCCGTTTTGCCTCGCTTTGATGACAATAGCTGTTTATAGCCCTGAAACACCTTGCTTAAAGTAAGCTGCCCTTGGGTAACAGATGGTACGGCAGCCTTTTGATAAGCTTGGTATAGAATACTCCATACAATCAAAGCTACTGCCGCTACACCGACAAATAGCATCTTCCATCCAATGAAGGGTTCCAGGATCACACCGAATGCGGATCCAAAAGCACCAGCTCCTGCCATAGCGCCAAAAAGCCAACCCAGCGGCCTTCCTCTTTCTTCAAAAGAAAATGCTTGCCCAATCCAGGCCAGAGCAATAGGAACTACGCCACTCGCACCAATACCGGTTAATAGTCTCCAGATTATTAATTGAGTGACCGATTGAGAAGTAGCTGTGAGTGCGGTTAGTAGGATAAATATGAAAAGTGAGGTTAGTATAATCCTCTTGGGTCCGAACTTATCGGCTAATAAACCATAAAAAAGTGTCGATATGCCATATGGGATTACATAGGCTGGTACGATCAATCCTACCTTTTGTTCTGTCACCCCATAATAGGTTGAAAGTAAAGGGATTAACGGAGCCACCATATATAACTGGAAGAATATGATAAAGGTTGTTGCTGCCAGTATTCGTAACACATATTCCCGCTTCAAAAGTTCTTGCCTTTCCATTCTAAAACTTAGTAACCATACTTTAACTGTTATTGGCTTTACTTTTCCAGATCTTTTACCTCTGGTATTTTGTTTTATTTTTTAGGGCTATTGAGCAGTTTGGCCTCAAATCCCCTTTTCTGGATCACCGCTACGATTTCCTTTTCGGTTATTATTGAAGGATCAAAAGTGATTTCCGAGAGGCTATTGTCAAAGGAGGTTTTGCTGGTAATCACACCCGGAACTTTTTTAAAGGTGGCATCCAAACCATTGGCACAGCCTTCCTGGCAGCTCATTCCTTTTACTTCTACTTTTACTGTTTTCATAACTTCCGACTTTTTGGATGTTGTTTGGCTGGGTTTCTTTGGTGATGATGACTGTGCTTGTATAGATCCTACATAAAATGTAAAAGCGATAAACACTATATAAACTCTAAGCGCTTGGAGTGATTTGTTTGTCATTATTTAATGTTTGATTAAAAATATTTTATTTAAGTGCCTTTTCTCAAACAATAGGGAAAACCTTAGTTTGCCTATTTAGTGTAAGCCTGATTTACATAAAGTCAATAAAAGTTCTAGTGTAATAATAACATACAAACAGGAGGGCCAGACCACTAGCGATTTGTATGCTTCGCCGCAGCCAGGTTAGCTGGGCAAATTTTGTTACTGCACCAGCAAAAATACTAACAACCAGGAAGGGTAATCCTCTGCCAATACCGAAGGCCAGGGCGAGCATAAATCCATACAAGGGATTGGCTGTCGCCGCAGCAACCGATAGCAGCAGCAATAAAGGCGCAGCCGAAGTGCCCAAGCTAAAGATCAATCCATAAACAAAAGAGCCACCCATACCAGGGCGGCGAAGGGTGGCTAATTTCGTTACATTCATGCGTGGGCCATAGAAAGCAACCACTGCTGCCACTGCAGACAAAACAGCCATCGACAAAGCCCAATACTGACCAAACCTTTCTGTAAGCAGTACTCCTAATCTTCCAGCCAAAGCACCTAATGTAGCCAGGCAGGCAACGATGCCTAAAAAGAAGGCTAAAGCAATCATAAAGCCTTTATTGGACTTTTGTTCTGAACTACTGCTTACTAGCCCGGCTATCCCGATTCCTACAGGTAAGGTACAGGGACATACACCCGTGGAAATAATGCCTGCCAGGGCCGCAATACAAAAACTTAATACACCACCAGCTACCAGGAACTGGCTAAACTCCTGTATAAATTGTTCTAAGCTCATTGCTGTACTTCTTTAGGTTTTCCTGCTGTATACCCTTTGTCATTAATCGACTGCTGTATGTGCTCCGGCGTCACTAAAGTTGGAATATAGGTAACAAGAGCATTTCGGTCTTTCAAACTTACTTCCACATCTTTCACACCCTCCATATTTTTAATGGTTCTCCTCACATTAGACTGGCAGGCACTACAGGTCATTCCATCAATTGGTATCTGCACCTTTTGTACTGCGGCAGTCTTTGTCTGTTCATTCGTATTTTGTGCTTTTGAAGGCTCCTTCTTATCATTTTCTGCACAAGAAGAGATGGCAAAAGCAACTATCAAGAGGAGAGAAACAAAAACTTTCATAAGTTAATTCTCTATTAGGGTTTACAATTCAATTCTTAATGCTTAAACTTCGATAGCGTTGAATCCAGATTTAGTTATGATCTCTTTGATCTGGTTCTGTGTCACTTTATCGCTTTCATAGCTGATTACCACTTGTTTTTGCATCACTTTCGGTTTTACTCCCTTTACACCGGGAAGCTTCGTGACTTCAGTTGTTATTTTTTGGGCGCAACCTTCACAAACCATGTTGGGGATTTTGAATTCAGATTGCACCAGCGCATCTTGGCTTACTGTATCTATATTTTCCAGTTTTAGTGATCTTACTCTTAGAGTATTGATCAAGATGGCAAAAATGCTAACGATCATTACCACGATTGCCATAAGTGGTGTGATGAAACCCATTGCCGCCACCAGCATGCCCACAATATTGAATATAACTGCAATAATCACATTGCTGGTAAGTGTCCGGTAACTGGCCTTACCCAAAATCACAGCATTCAATACATCAATCAACCGGTCACTTATCAGAATGACACCTGCTGATTCAATGGCTACATCAGTACCTGCACCGATCGCAATACCGACATCACTTTGTGCCAGTGCCGGAGCATCATTGATACCATCACCAACAAAGGCCACAATACTTCCTCTCTTTTGCAGCTCCTCAACATTACGTACTTTATCTTCTGGTAGTAGTTCAGCCCGAACTTCATCAATGCCAATTTCATTGGCAACGGCATTAGCTACAGAAGATGAATCTCCTGTAAGCATTACTGTTTTGATCCCTTTCGATTTAATCCGATCAATAACTTTTATTGTATTTGGACGGGGTGTATCTTGAAGTGCGACAAGACCAATTAAATGCTTGTCTTTAGCAACATAGATTACAGTCTTACCTTGGTTGTTTAATAAAGTAAATCGGTCCTCAACGACTTGATTAAAAACAACATCATACTCTTTCAAAAACCTTTTGTTTCCAATCACAACATCACTATCTTCTACTGTAGCTATTACTCCTTTTCCAGCAATTGCCTTAAACTGTGAGACATTAGCATCGATAACACCACTTTTCTTGGCGAAGAAGGTAATTGCCTGTGCTAAAGGGTGTTCTGATTTCGACTCCACTGCAGCTACTATAGAAAGCAGATCTCTTTCATGAATTCCAAAAGGGACAACATCGGTAACGGTTGGCTTTCCATAAGTAAGAGTACCTGTTTTATCAAATACAATAGTATTGACTCTTGAGAGGCCATAAAACACCTCACTTGCTTTTACGAGTAATCCTATTGAAATGCCCTTGCCGCCGCTGATTGCTGCTAGCATAGGAGTGGTTATTCCGAGTGCGCAAGGATAACCCATAATAACGGTTGTTATTAAGACGATCACTGCGGCTTGATAATTACCTGTAAATATGAACCAACCTGCGCCTGCAAGAAGAGCTACAATGAATACTACAGGACCATAGTAATTCATCAGACGATCAGCCAATAGCTCAACTGGTGGCTTTTTTTCATTAATCTGGCTCATCATCCGAACAATCTGGCTAAGGAAGCTGTCAGTACTTTTCTTTGTAACTTTTATGCGTAGTGCGCCATCCAGGTTCATGGTGCCACCAATCACTTCAGCATCGCTTCGTTTAAACACAGGTATTGATTCACCAGTAAAGCTTGACTCATCCACACTGCTGGTTCCGTCCAGAACAATACCGTCCAATGGGATTCTTTCACCAGGTCTTACTTCAATGGTTTCACCCACCAAAACATCTTCCGTAAGCACCTCTGTAAGTTGATTTAGCCGAAGTACCCTAGCTCTGGATGGCTGCAGGTTAAGAAGTTTCCGAACAGCATCCGCAGCCTTTTTACGAGTGTCCAGCTTGAAATAGGCAAAGAAAAGGTGAAGGGACATAAGCCATGCAGCTACTGGTAAGAAGTTAGGCCAAATAGGATTAAAAAGAGATAGAATTCCTATTATATAGGCACCCCAGGCCCCAGTGGAAAGTAGCACATTTGCATTGATCACCCTTTGCCGTACCGCCATTATCGTTTTCTTAAGGACTGGATAACCTACCCAAAAAAGAACAAAAGTGGCTACTGCCAAACTGAACCAAGCTCTATACAGTTGAGGTAATCCGAACAGGTTAATGGGATCAATCAGCAGATCCAGTATGGAAACAACCATTCCGATGGCTCCGCGCTGCTTAATGAGTTTGAAGAGGGACTCATCGGTTTGATATTGCTGTACTTCGGTTGCAGATACATTATAGCCTAACTTTTCCACAGCATCTGCAAGTGCTTCTTTTGGCATTTTTGCAGTATCTGCTTCAACCAGTACGATGCCGTGAACTAAATTGACAGTCACGTTTTTTATAGCTTCATAGCGCTTTAAAGCCGTCTCTACACTCATCGTGCAGAAAGAGCACATAAGCCCGGATACTTTCAATTGAACAACTTCTGTTGCCATATGATTAATTTAATCAAATTGATAATATAAGATCGTCTTGAGCAACATGACCCAAGATGATTAATAAGAGGATTACGCTAAAGCAGGCTCGCCCAATCCAGCTCTTGTAAGTTCATCTACTGACACGCCTTTTTGCTGGCAGCAATCAAGTAAAACGCCATTTACAGCAACAGCAGGAAGTGACTGCACCCCATACTGTTTAACCTTATCAAGGCATTCTTCTGTATCACAAGGCTTGGACAAATCATAAACAATGACTTGGCAGGAAGAACAAGCCATGCTCTTTACCAAATCAACAGTGGGTTGGCAAACACTACAGCCTGCTGTAAAAACCTCTATAACTCTTTTATTTTCCATCATGTTTTTATTAAAAAACCAAAGATGAAAGGCTGGTAGGGGTGTCCACCAAATTATTTTTGCAGATTTTCTGGATTTTCTTCGTTGTATTTAGTCAACCGGTCACCTATCTCATGAATTTCTTTGATTTTAGCCCCCAACTCACCTTCTTGTAGGATTGGGAACTGTTCTTTCAAAAGTTCAATTTTCTGTGCGTCGGGACAGTTACCTGGGCATGCGTTCATGACCTGAACCAGCTTCAGGGCCAAGCTCTTCCGAAATACCTCATCCAGCAAAAGGAAATGAGCTTTTTGAAGCGCCTGGTCGGCAGCTTTAAATTGGATGGAAATCTGATCGGGGTCTCTATCTTCATCCACCATACGGATAATGCCTTCGATTTGGCCTTTGATGAATTTCAATCGCTTGTTCAGGTCACCTGTAAGTTCTTGAGATAGCATGGCTATAGTTTTGACAAAATTGATTAGAGGGTAAGGTGTTTGCAAAGTTTATTTAATTTTATGGATAATTTAAGTATTTGCTTAAATAATTACTTTTGCTTTATGGAGAATAGTTGTAGCCGCGCGTTTGCCAATACCGTGTTGATCAAAGCGTCTCAGAAAAAGATTCAGTCCGTTGGAGATTCCATTGCCCAGTTAACCAAGATCATGAGCTTAGCGGGAAATGACGTTCGCCTGAAGATCCTCTACCTTCTGGAACAGGAATCACAATTGTGCGTTTGCGACCTAAGTGACATCCTCCAAATGACAATTCCTGCTGTTAGCCAACATCTACGGAAGCTAAAGGACGGATATCTGATCCAGAGCCGTAGACAGGGCCAAACCCAGTTTTATTCACTGAAACAAGAACATATACATATCATAAAACAACTGTTTGAACACATTACAGTTAATGAGCCTCAAAAAGTAAGCAAATGAGAAAAGAAAATATGACTTCCAGTGTGGGTCTCATAACTGCTTTTGCAGCTTCGCTATGCTGTATTACACCCCTAATCGCTTTAGTGGCGGGCGCGTCTGGTGCTGCATCCGCACTTACTTGGTTAGCGCCTTTTAGGCCTTATTTAATCGGTATGTCTGTTTTGACTTTAGTGTTCGCTTGGGTGCAATCTTTTAGTACTCCAAAAACGGCGCAATGTAAAGCAGTCGAAAGTTGTACGGCTACCAAAAAATCGTTTCTGGCTTCCAGGTCTTTTCTTTTGCTGATAACGGTAGCCACAGCCCTTGTTGCCGCCTTCCCGCTTTATTCTAAAGCCTTTTATCCTACATCCAACCTTGAAACAATGTTGGTTGTAGAGCCCAGCAAAATGCATAAGGCTGTTTTCACCATCAAGGGTATGACTTGCGCAGGATGTGAAGCGCATGTCAACAGTGAGTTAGCTAAAGTGAACGGTATGGTGGAGTCAATAACATCATATGCAAAGAGGAACACTGTTGTTCGCTTTGTTGGTACAAAAACAACTATACAGCAGCTTCAGGCTGCTATTGCTAAAACGGGCTACAAAGTAATAGCTACTAAATTGGAAACGAATGGAAATAATAAATAAGTCCGTGATTACCTGTCCCAACTGTGGCTTCTCCAAAGAGGAAATAATGTCTGAAGATGCATGCCAGTACTTTTATAAGTGTGAAAGCTGTCAAACTATCTTAAAGCCTAAGTTGGGTGACTGCTGTGTGTTTTGCAGCTATGGCACCATGAAGTGTCCGCCGATTCAACTTAACAAATCCTGCTGTGGGTAGTTATACTGATTAACTTTAATTTTGCACCGTGAAACGACTCTGGGCATTCCTATTGATAATTATTGTGACGGTAGCGGCCTTTACACCCTGCTGCACGGAAGATGAATGCCAGGATGAGATTGCCGCAACTTCGCAGCAAGATCATAGCAAATCAGAGGGTGGCGATAATTGTTCTTCCTTCTTTGCCTGTACCGGGTGCCCTGGTTTTACCTTGGTGGAAAAACCGATCAACGTGCCAGTACCAGCTGAGTACTACCTCAGTATTTGTCGCCAATTTCGACTTTTTCCATCTGCCTACATCATTTCCCCGTGGCAGCCGCCCCGAACTACCTAACAATTACCGAACGCATCATTTAAGATATTATATTTCGTAAGCATCCCTTTTATTTCAACTGATGAAACAAGTACTATTAATGTACTTAGTATTGATCACATGCATCGGTACCTATGCGCAAGAACCTCACCGCTTACCGGAATATACAGGTCTGTGGTTGTTTTTGCCGCTTCCACAGAACCGAAAACTTCATCCTACTCAATACTTTTTCCAACTGCAGGCAGGTCAACAAAAACAATCTCACCTAGTTAGCTCTGAGCAAATTCTGTAATACCTACTAAGGCCTGTGCATCTTCCAATAATTTCAACCAGGTGTGTTCTTTTGCATACCTCTAATCTTGTGGAAACTGCATTATTTTAAATTTATAAGTTATCAATAGTGGGCTATTGATGGGTAATGAATACAGAAGCTTGAGTCTTATGCATTACAGCTGTTGAATAGCTTTTATGAAATAGCTTGGAAACAGCATTTCTTCCCATTGCTCCCATAACCAAGAAGTGATGCTCCGGCATTGACTCAATATAACTGATAAGTAATGCCGGCTCCTTTCCCTGAATAATATGAACATGCACCTGTTGGTAATGCAGGGAGAGCCAGGCCCGGGCAAGATCATCCTGTGGAAGCAGGTTTCCTTCTTTGGAAGTTATGTGTACCAGGTTTACGGGCTTTGTATTCCATTCAGGGAAAAGGTAGGTAAACATCTTGATGGCATAAATGCTAGATGGACTACCATCATAGGTAAAAGTAACGAGGTCAACCCTTTCTATTTCCGTTTGCGTGAGCAAAACAGGGCAATGCACATCAGCCAGAAGGTCATGCAGGGAAAATTCGTAAAAATCAGACCGCGCATCTGCCAGTATGAGATCAAAAAATGCTGAATATTGGACCAGATCCTGAAATGAGAAGTTTCCTTTTACAGCGGTCGAATTGGGCACACCGGCAACATTACATTCATCTCGGAACAGCGCTATATAGCTATTTGTCAATTCCCGATCTTCTTCTTCCAGGCTTTTGCCGGTAAGTCTATTTTCTGTTAAAGTAAGATCATTGGGAAAAACATAGCTGTATTCGGAAGCCGGATGCTTTGTAATTAAAAAAAGGGCGTGAAGAAAAAAATGGTTTGTTTTTCCAATATTAACAGCGGAGGCCATTAAATAATTGGGTATGTGTGTGCTGTTAAAAATAACCAATACATTTTTCATACTTAACCTTTTGATTTTACTGCATATTGAATATTGCATTTTTGTCTTTATGCCCTTTTTCATGCATCCGAATTAATAACCACGTCGCAGCATATCCGCATATTCATTGGGTAAGGGGCTGTCCTCAACTGCTTTTGCTGCTTTTTCTACATCATAATCAAATCGTATAAATTCTACCTGGACGGCTTCCTTGTTAGAAATAGAGCTATCTGCATTTATCGTGAGCAGCACATAACAGCCCCTTGGCGTTCCATCTTTTGGTTTTCCTACAGAGCCAATATTAATAGCATGCCGGTAATGAGGGGGTTCACCCAGCTCTGTTGGCAGTATTCGGTGATAAGGCTTGTGGGTATGTCCAAAGCACATAATGTCAGCATCCGCTTGCTCCATTATTCTAAGCAGGCTCTTTTCTTCTCGGTCTTCAAACAAGTATTCATTGATCTTTCTTGGACTGCCATGCACCAAAAGCAAATTGAACTTATCATTATTTAATTGAAATTCTACTTTGATATGCGCTGGTAAGGTTCTTAAATATTTTCTTTCCTCTGTCTTTACCAGAGAATTGGTATAAGAGATGGATATTTTTCCCATATCCTTTTCGGTGTCCGTTTTATAAGCGCAGCCACATTCATCACTCATGAGTCCTATGCCCTGGTCGTAGTTGCCGGCAATGGTAGGAATACCTCGCCTTCTAATCTCATTGATTACCTCATTGGGCCAAATATTATAGCCAACTAAATCACCAAGACAGTAAATAGCATCTGGTTTTTGTTCGTCTATACTTTTAAAACAAGCTTCTAAGGCTGGAAGGTTTGCATGAATGTCACTGAACAATGCAATTCGCATAATTAAAATATTAGGGTTGTTAAATAGAAAACGAACGCGGATAACAAGGCGGTAAAAGGAATTGTAATAATCCAGGCCATAACTATGCTTCTTGTCACTCCCCAACGTACCGCACTTAACCGTTTTGTAACACCGGCGCCAATGATGGCTCCAGTTATGGTATGGGTCGTACTGACAGGAATTCCCAGAGCACTTGTGGCGTATAATGTTAAGGCGCCTGCCGTTTCTGCACTAAAGCCTTCAAAAGGACTTAAATGCGTGATTTTGGATCCCATTGTTTTTACGATCCTCCAACCGCCCATAAGTGTACCAATGGCCATAGCGGAATGACAGGCAATCACCACCCAAAAAGGAATCGCATCATTGGTGGTCAATACACCTCCGGCAATGAGGGTAACGAAAATAATTCCCATTGCTTTTTGGGCGTCATTTGCACCATGTCCAAGGCTATAGGCCGCCGCAGAGAAAAGTTGAAGTCTTCGAAAAGTTTTGGTAACACCGCCGTAACTAAAGTTCCGGCAAAGTACCAGGAGAATCCCGGAAAGGAACATGGAAACAAACATTCCAATAAAAGGTGCCAGAACAATGAAAGCCATGATTTTCAAAACTTCAGAATAGAATATGACACCAAACCCAGCGTGGGCTATTGCAGCGCCTACAAAGCCACCCATCAACGTATGAGAAGAACTGGAAGGTATGCCAAACCACCATGTAATTAGATTCCAGATAATGGCACCAATGACGCCAGCCATGACCACCTGAAGTGTAACCACATCGAGATGGACGATACCTTTTCCAATGGTATTGGCAACATGCAGCCCAAATATCAAAAAAGCAATAAAGTTGAAAAAGGCAGCCCATATTACGGCTTGTAAAGGGGTCAAAACCTTTGTTGATACAATGGTGGCAATCGAATTGGCAGAATCGTGAAAACCATTGATGACATCAAACAGCAGTGTTAATGATATAACGATTACAAGTAGTGTCATGACACTATAAATTAGTCTTACGTTTCTGTTAGTTCTGATTGCCTCTTAAAAAACTTCGATACCTCTTCGTGAAAATTGCTTTATTATATAGTTTACGTTAATTATATTGGAATAGTTAAGCACAATTAGCTTTTTTGATTTAGGTAATGTCTTTAACTTTTCAAGACTTCCTTTCAAAACTTCCTTCGAAGTCTTGTCTGTGTAAATAGCCGCCCGCGGAGCAGGCAAGTTGACGACTTCAGAATGTTGTACATGCTGGTTGCCTGATTGAATTACATAACTGATGAACGGTTTATGCATTTCCATATACCGGGGTTTTCTTTGTATAGTATTTCCTTCTGAGCCAAAAAGCCACATTCACCAGTGCAATAAGTGCAGGTACTTCCACCAAAGGACCAATGACACCGGCAAATGCCTGACCACTATTGATGCCGAATACACCAATGGCGACGGCAATTGCCAGTTCAAAATTGTTTCCCGCAGCCGTAAAGGCTATTGAAGCGTTGGTGGAATAATCAGCTCCCATTTTTTTACTCAACATGAAGCTGACAAGGAACATAATAGCAAAATAAATCACAAGTGGAATGGCGATCCTGACCACGTCAAAAGGTATTTGTACAATGAGTTCACCTTTCAGGCTGAACATGACAACAATGGTAAAGAGCAGGGCTATCAGTGTTATGGGTGAGATAAAAGGAATTACTTTCTGCTGATACCACTCTTCTCCTTTTGCTTTTTTAAGCAGCACCCGTGTGAGCACACCCGCCGCGAAGGGAATACCCAAATAAATAGCAACGCTTTCTGCAATTTGGCCAATGGTGATGTTCACTTCTGCTCCTGTGATGCCAAACAAGGGCGGCAATACCGTGATGAAGACATAAGCATATATACTATATAATAATACCTGGAAGATGCTGTTTAAGGCTACCAGCCCTGCTGCATATTCCCGGCTACCTTCTGCTAACTCATTCCACACAATGACCATTGCAATGCATCGGGCCAGGCCAATCAGGATAAGACCAACCATATACTCAGGATAGCCATGTAGGAACACAACGGCAAGAATGAACATCAGAACAGGGCCTATCACCCAATTGAGAAGCAAGGACATACCCAGCACCTTGGTATTCCGGAAAACTTCCTTGAGCTTTTCATAGCGCACTTTTGCAAATGGCGGGTACATCATCAGGATCAGCCCTACTGCTAAAGGAATATTGGTTGTACCGGAAGAAAAGGAATTGATGAAGGTTGACGAGGATGGGAAAAAGTAACCAATGGCTACACCTACGCCCATTGCCAAAAATATCCAAAGGGTTAAATACCTGTCTAAAAAACTTAAACGCTTTCTTTCGTTCGTCGGTGCACAGTTATTCGCACTCATTATAAAAAATATATTGTTTAAAAGATTTCCAGACTAGCATACTAATCTGCACCTTATTTTAGATTCCATTAACTAAATGATACAAAAGGCTCCCTAGTATTATGTACAAGCTCAAGGCCCCTAAAACTATGGCAAAGCCAAAAAGCATCTTTTTTATATCATAATAATAGATCATTTCAATACCTTTTAACAGGATTAACAACAACCACCACCCGGAGTGCAGGATGCTGCTGCCTGTGTTTGCGCTACTTTCATTTTATCGGCAGGAACACCGCATTTATCATTGGCAAGGCAAGCTGTTTGCTTTGCTGTTAAAACGAAGTTCTCACCGTTGAAGTCAAGGTCGTACTTGCCGATGGTATCTCCCTGGTACTCTACCTCTATTTCCAGATCTTCCATGCCTAGGATCCTTTCAGAAAGAGAGATGATATTGGCTAATTTCTGCGGCTTTAAACGGTGCTCGTAATCATTGGCATCCCAAAGCTGGAAGTTTGCTTTCTTCTCGGTTCTGACGGTGCCACCACAATCAATAAAATGTTTGGTAACGACACCTACCTCGGTTACGTGGAAATGTTCCGGAACCACAGTACCATCTGGCAATTCGAAACTTACGCCTTCAACTGTGGTCAACAACTTTTTTACTTGTGATAGTTTCATGTTTATTCTTTTTAGTAATTGGCTTATTGCAATATTGCGATATAAATGATAAAAAAAAATCAACAACAATTGTTCTTCAACTCATAAGAGACAAAGAACTTCTGCATTTGTTCCTGGGTTTGTTTCCAAACCTTTTCATCAATACAGTAGCATACACTGGCGCCATCAACCGTTCCTTTAATAAGACCTGCTGTTTTGAGTTCCTTCAGGTGTTGCGAAATGGTCGCTTGCGCTAGTCCCAGTTCCTCCACCAGATCGCCGCAAATACAGGATTTGGAATTGATGAGGTATTCTATAATGGCAATACGTGCCGGATGGGCCAGTGCCTTGAGCACGGTAGCCATCTTATTTTGCTTATCGGTAAATATTTCTGATTTAGTAATACCCATATCTATTGCAATATTACGATAATAGAATGAAACAAAGTATTTTTGATGAAAACTTTATAATTAGACTTGAAACAAGAGAAAGATTCCATTAAAATTATAGAGATGGTGCCTGCGGATTGGGAGGCGGTAAAGGTGATATATGAGAAAGGAATTGCCACCTGCAGTGCTACTTTCCAAACTTCGGCTCCTGCTTCTTGGGAGCATTGGGATCAACGACATTTGCCGCATAGCCGTTTTGTTGCGATAGCCAATAATAAGGTAGTTGGCTGGGTTGCCCTTTCGCCTACCTCCTCAAGAGAGTGTTATAAAGGCGTTTGCGAATTAAGTATTTATGTTGATCCGGAGTTTAGCAGAAAAGGCATCGGCAATTTACTGATGGAAACCTTGGTGTCAAGTAGTGAGCGAAACGGCATCTGGAGCCTATATTCCAGCACCTTCCCAGAAAATAAAGCGAGCATAGCTCTGCAAAAAAAATTTGGTTTCCGGGAGATTGGCTACCGGGAGAGAATTGCCCAACAAAATGGTGTGTGGCGAAACACAGTGTTGTTGGAAAGAAGAAGCAACGTTGTTGGTGTATAGTTGTAAAGACAATCAAAGGGGAAAAGCCAAACGTATTTCTACTCCCCTAATAAGAATAATGATAAGAGATTCTAATTGTTGTGCTACGCACAACAGGATTTGTTCATTTGAATAGGTAGACATTTAACGGAACCATAGCTGCAAAATACACAACAATCACCCTGCCTTGGTCTTAGTATGGCTTCGCAATTAGTGAATTTATAGAAGTACTAACAAGCATCCGTAGGCACGGTTTCTTTTTTATGAAAACCACAGTTGGGGCAAGTGATGATTGACTGCGGGATTACAGATTTCTCTATAATTATTCTACCTTTTCACATCAAGATTTAGATGAACTATTACACTCTTTCTGGTTGATGGTTTTTGTTGCTGAACCGCTATTCATTACTTCATGGCTTTTGACTGTGTAGTCCGTTTTCTTAATAGCTGCTTCTATGGTTTTTACATCAACTTTGGATTTATTGAAAGTTACCAAGCTGCTCTTTGTTGCTTAAACAGTTTTATTAACGAGTACGCTACTTAGTTTTGAAAGTTGGTAGTTTACATGTTCTTCGGAACCTTCGCACGTCATTTCTTGTATAGTTATTTTATCGATTGTTTGTCATCCACAGCAAGTGCTGCTGTCTGCACCTTTGTCCTAGGATAAAGCTTTTTTGCATAGAACTTGAATGCTATCATTAGAACAGCAATGACCGTAACAATGCAAAGAAATGTTTTTGGCTGAAGGAATGAAGCCTTCTTTGTTCTTTCACAATTTCGATTGACGTCGTTTGCTTAGTAGGTTTTAGTTTAAGATACCAAGCAAAGGCAAGTACAGCTATGGAAAACCGATTAAACAAGGACGCACCAACTTGATCCATGAAAAGTTGGCAGCCTTGCTGCTATCTGCAATAAGAACAAATACAGGAGTAATGAACAAAGCGAAGCTGCAATGGCTGATAAAATGCCTACACTGGTGAATGTGCTTGATGTTTGAAAGGTATCATACTGTTTCTAGTTTCAACGTTTGCTGTTCAATGTGCTTGAAAAAATAGTTTTAACATTTTCAGGCTCTCTTGTGTATACAATTAGTATATCGTCTGACTTCCGTTTAGAGTTTTTAAAATGTTGCCATCTTTATTACTATTTTCTCGTAAATGTTGTGAAACTGTGGGAATGGTCATGCCTAAGATATCGACAAGGTCGCAGGGTAAAGCTATTTTTCTTCTTTGAACAGATAGACAATTTCCAACCTCACCTTATTGCTTACCAATGCCAATATGATTGAGAGGCTTGCAAATGCCTTCTATGCTCTCCTTGACTTTTCAAATCTAAAAAGAAGTTGAAGGAAATACAATTGCTTGCATGATTCTGCACTAAATTAAAGTCACCACAGATGCAAAAAGTTATTTCAAAAAGAAATTACAGGTATACCCAAATGAGTACCTAAGAGAAAAGTCGTATGGTTACGTTTTGGTTATTGATTCTAATATATTGCTTTAAAATTAGCTTAGACTTTTATTTGATGATATTGTTATAGATCAGTTCATTAACTGGGATAATATTTTTGGAGATCGAACAGAAGAGGCTTTGAAAGTTGTATTTGAAGTAATAAATAATAAACAATTTATGAGAAAGGCAGATTACAATGACAAGTATTTAGTAGTAGATATACTTACTAAATCTTTTGAAAACAATCAAAGTGTCAATTACATCGCAAAGCAGGATGAAAAAAGGCTTAAAAGGATCAGCGCTCTAATGGATTACTCATTTGAAGTCTGCCATTCGTTTGGCGATGTCTTTTTGTCTGATGATAAGAAAGCATGTGCACTGGTGTTATATCCTGATAAAAAGAAGACGACGCTAAAATCAATATTACTCGACGTAAAGCTGATATTTTCTTGTATCGGCATAGAAAACATCAAGAAAGCACTCTCCCGCGAGTCAAAGATCAAGCAGTTACAGTCAAAAGAACTAATGTATTACTTATGGTTTATTGGTGTTGATCCAGAGCATCAAAATGAAGGCATTGGAAGTGATCTTCTTAAAGAAATTATTGAAGACAGCAAGCATAAAGAAAGACCTATTTATCTGGAAACTTCTACATTGAAGAACCTACCTTGGTATAAGAAATTTGGCTTTCAGATATACAATGAACTTGATTTAACCTATAAACTGTTTTTTTTAAAAAGAGAATTAGTTAAATAGTCTGCTCATGTTAGTCTATGGTACCCAAATGCATATAATCACCTTCATTTTTGTAAGTATTGAAGTAGTGATTTTATTCTATTTGCTGATCTATAAACTGGCCAGACCCGATGATAAAACTACCCTGCTAAATATTGTTTTAATTTTCCTACTAATTACTTATAATATTACGGGTGGCTTGCTGCCTGACCCTGATTTGCCTGGTTCCTTTTTTATTCAGGCGTCCATCGCTTATGCAACAGGCTTTATTACACCTTGTTATTTCCCCTATTATATCTATAAAGCCTTTGGATTAGAAAAAATGAAATTTCATGCTTATAGAGGCGTTTATCTATTTTTAATTTTGCCATACTTTCTTTTTGTAGCATTGTTTGCAAGATCTAACGACCTCAACACAGCGAAAAACATCCTTATCCTTCCCATATTGTACGCTCTATGGGTTATTTATTCACTGTTGAAGGCAATTAAATACAAATACGGCAGTGATTTTAATAGTAAAGAATCTAAAGAAGAAATAACCGTATTAATTTTAAGTATAACTCCTTGGATTGGCTTACCTATAATTACCTACTTTGATTCAAGCCAGGCCGCAGAAGCCTCTATTACTAATACAGGTTTTCTGCTTTTGTTTGGACTACAGGTATCTAGGCATATAAAGCAAACAAGAACAGAGCATCAAAGGCTCATTGATTCTGAAAGAAAGCTTTTGAACTGGAATGCCAACTTACAAAACGAGGTAGATAAAAGGACAAGAGAGCTTGAAAAGATTAGCGAACAAAAGACAAACAATTTTATTAATCTGGTGCACGAAACGAAAACTCCATTGACTTTAGTAAACAATTATTTGGAAGAATATATAAACAAGTATGGATCAGTAGAAGAATTAGCTATTATTAAAGGTGGTATAGACAAACTTACAAGAGACGTAATGAGTTTGTTTGACATTGAAAGGTTTGCAAAGGGAATTGATGTGTATAACCATAACCAAATATCAAATTTTAGTGAAATTGTTAAGAGCAGTTTAGTACTATTTGAATATTACTGCGAAAAACAAATTATTAAATGCCATAAGAACATTCAAGAAAACGTTTTTATCAAAGCAGACCCTAACGCTATAGACCGGATTGTCAATAACCTGATTGAAAATGCTATTAAATTTTCTAATTCGGGAGATAAAATAGAAATCACATTGAAAACCGTTGGAGATGAAACTTTCCTTTCAGTTAAGGACACAGGTATTGGTATTCCTCCAGAGCTTCAAAAGAAAATTTTTGAACCCTATTTTCAAATTAACCATAAGAAAACTGGATTGCAAGGTATGGGGCTTGGATTACCGATAGTAAAAAAGGTGGTGGATAGTTTAGGAGGTCGGTTACAAATTGACAGTAATCCAAACCAATATCCTGGAACGGAGATTAGCATAATTTTTAAACAGTATATTCCTACAGAAAAGGATGTTAGTGTGGCTCATCCAATTCAAAAGCAATCGCTCTATTACAACGTGGAACATTTCGAGATTGCTGATACACCATATTTAGCAGGACGACAATCTATACTGCTCATCGAAGATAATACAGCCATGCTTAAATTCCTCTCAAAAAGGTTAAGCAGTAAATACAATATTTTCTGCTCCTTAAATGGAGCGGAGGCGTTAAAAAAATTACAGGAATTGCCTGTTATACCAGACTTAATTCTATCAGATATTATGATGGATAGAATGGATGGGTTTGCTTTTGCAAAGGCGATTTCGGAGCAAGATGCTTACCATCATATCCCCATAATATTTTTAACTGCCAAATCTACTCCCACGGACAAGCTTAAAGGCTTGCGTTTGGGCGCTATTGATTTTATTCCAAAGCCCTTTTCATTTGAAGAAGTCAGCCAAAAGATCGAAACGGTTCTGAGCAACATTGATAAGCAAAAGAAGGCAATCATAAGCTCATCAATATCTAATTTGAAAAGACTTAATAATTCAAATACCGCACCTGAAGAATCGAAACTGTCAAATAAATTTGAGCATAATTGCAAACTGTATAACCTTACCACCAGGGAAATAGAAATAGCCGAGCTTATAATTAAGGGAGCTAAATACAAAGAGGTAGCAAAAGAGTTATTTATATCTGAAAGGACTGTAACAACACATATTCAAAACATATTTGAGAAGACGGGAACCTCTAATAAAGTAGAGATGATTAATAAGCTCACTCATCGGAATAATCCTTAATGAATAATACTGAGACCCGAAAACTTCTAAGCTTGCATATTGATATAGCTACTGCTGAGCTTGTAACAAAATAGCATAAGGACTTTCGGCAAAGTACTGTCTAAAGTGCTCAGTTTCAATAAGCCTTACTAAAGAGACAATCAAAATACTCACTTTTACGTATGAAAATAGTAGAAATAACGTATTCTTTGAATATAGCCAAAGCGGGAAATTTGGATAGACGAATACTAATTCTACCCAATTTAAGCGCTTATGTGTGGAAGATATACATTGGAGTGGTTAGACTCGCTGATCACCGTTTCTCTTAATCCTGCGAAGACTGATCTGAATACGCTTTCAGATGAAGAAATTCGCTCCATTATCTCTAAAATTTTTGAGGAAAAAGAGAGGCTATTAACCATTCTGAAACACCAGCTATTTAGCTTGACAAAGGAAAAGCAGATAGCCTTTTTGGTCAACCAATCCCATTCATCCTTAATTATTTTGTTAGACCAGGTATTAAAGTATCCCAAAACCAAGAGGGCTTCTCTCAATGAACTTTATAATACCTTGATTTCTAGCCTTGAGGAATTACTTTCATTTGTTGAAGTACGCTTTTTTACGTATCTCAGCCTAAAAGAACGAGTACCGGTAACCTACCTTGCCGTAGCTGGTAAGGAATTGAAACAAAGGGCGGATAAGCTGAAAGTCCAATTATTAGGCAAGGTATCTGATAGAGAACTCGTGGATATTGTTTTGAGTAGTTTATATGCCTTTACAAACCGTTTAAAGCAGGATTTTCCGGTTACTTTTCAGGAGCTACTGTATCTGAAAGATTTGCTTAAAGAACTTGAACTTTTGGAAGCCACCCAACGCAAAAATTGTGTATTCACCACTTTAGACGAACTGCTTATTCTGCTGAATTTCAATAGTAAACCCTACATGCGTTATTTAACCAACAGGCTCGCTGAAAAGATCAACGCAAATGAAAATACTTCTGATAAGTTGGAAAGACTTTTATTTTATTATAAGCAGTTTAATCAAATGCACCGTAAACCCGGTGTTATTCTAAACCCTCAATATGGCGACCTGAAAACGGAATTAGGTAATTGGTTTACGCAAGAAATGTTTTACCTGGAAAAGCAAATGCACCATTCAATTATACCTTTAAAAGCAAGTGCAGTAACCGAAGTAGGGAAAGATAAGGAAAAACAAAAAGTTCTATCAATACTGTCAGTTGATCAAATGGCGCTGGTATTGAGAGCGGCGGATGAATTGAGAATTATCACGGCTCGTTCCTTAAATAGCGTATTCAAAAGCATTGTGCCGCATTTGTCAACCCCCTATCAGGAAAATATTTCTTATGATAGCATGAGAAGCAAATCGTATTCAGCAGAACGACGAGATAAAGAAATTGTAATACAGACGTTGCAGCAAATGATCAACAAAATAAAAGAGTACTAAGATAAACCTAGAAAAACGTGGATCGCCACCTCTTAACGTGCCCTGTCAAGTTTCCAACCTGAATCAAAGAGGGACAGGTTGGCACGTTTTATCTCTGGCTTAGAAAGATCTCGTTGAACGAGTTCTGCAAAAGGAGTTAAATTCTTATAAATAACAGTGTATTCTACAGTAGCACTCTTGTTGTCATCCTGCATCTGAATACCAGATATTTCCTCCAAATCCATATCAGCAACTTTTACTACCTGAACGTTATCATACTTTGCATCTTTACGAAGCAGGTAAGGCTTTGCTTTATCTGTAAAATGTACAATTGGTTGTCCAACATTCTTCAACTTTTGTGTCCTATCTATTGTAATCACCCCAGCATTTTCTAACCCTGCATCAAGTAGTTTTTTGGCGCTTGCCTGATCAGTCACGTTGACTTCATACTCATATACTTTGGGATATTCCTTTCCGGTGCGGATAACCGTTGCTGCCTGCTCTTTCTCCAACTTTGGTTGATTGCAAGCAGTCAGGAAAAAGATGGCCATTCCAAATAAACTTAATGTCTTCATAGCAATTTCGTTTAATAATGTTCACGAAAGCAATCGAATTATAGCAATGCTAATTTAAAAATTTTATTCCATTCATAGGCTTTCCCCTTTGAATATCATTGGGGTACAAGGGTACAATTTAGATACAACGCAAAGTTGGACTTGAAACGCCTTCCCTGCCTTTGTTTTTTTGCTATCGGAAACAAAATGAAACGAACGGCTTGTAGCAGCCTGATTGAAAAGTGTAATCGAAAAAACAAAGCGTATGTTAAAGAACATTTCATGGAGTGACTACTTTATTGCAGTTGCCATTGCATTAACCCTCTATTACCTCTTTATAGGTATGCGGTATTTTTCAGTTGAGATCAAGGATCTGCTATCGGGGAAACGTAAACTGAAATTACGGACTGCTCTCCCTGATCTAAATGGAGCGTATAATACAACTGTTGAAGAGGACGATCACGAACCCGGTGGGTTTGAAATAACCACCGATAACGAATTTAACGAGGTGGAGCACCTTATTGAACGTCTAAGAACGGTTATAACGGACGCTTCCCGCAGAAAGCTCATACCACAGGAATTTAGGCAATATCTCAGCATGGTATTGAAAGAATATCCTTCTGTAAAATACTCTCCCCTTCGTTCATCTATCAACGAACTGATTGTATCTGAGTGTCAAAAATATGGTGCTGTTACACTTAACGAGGATGAAGTGGAACTATTGTGGAAAGAAGCGGTGTAGCAGACCTAACGGAGTGCGCTTCCTGTCCCTCCCGGTGCGTAAGGGCAAGGTGTGGCAGGAATAAGCGGGATGTGTGACGGCGAGGCCGCTCCGTTCTTTAAGAGTTGATTTCAAATTTTAATAAATGTGTATTATGGAAATGTGCAGCAGGAAAACAAAAAGAAATAACCGCAAGAGGGGTATTATGATCTGTGCCGCTCTGGCACTATTAGCTATCCATTTTGGAGCGTTTGCCCAGGATGGCATACAGGGTATCAACGAAGCCAACACTAAGGTGCGTAGCTATTTTGCAGCAGGTACAAACCTGATGTATGCTGTAGGCGCATTGCTTGGGCTGATTGGGGCAGTTAAGGTGTATCAGAAATGGAACGCAGGTGATCAGGACACCGGAAAAGTTGCCGCAGCCTGGTTTGGCAGTTGCATTTTTCTGGTAGTGGTAGCCACCGTTATTCAATCCTTCTTTGGTGTTTAAAATTCAGGACATATGCAAAGTATGCTAACGGAAAAGTTGTGGGCGTATATCGTCCACAACAATCCTGACTTTATGCTCAGGTTGCAGGAGGAACATTCTGTTACCCGGTATCTGCAAGAAAAGGTAAGCGCAGTCATGCCAATGGTAGCGCAGCTTCTTCGTGAAGGGAAGCCCCAACATGTCATTGAGGAAATATGCTTTAATGAAATGACGGAGGAATTGAAACCATCCCGCTATCAGTATATCCGCTCAGTTATCGAAGAAGAATTTACTGCTGACTACGAGCAAATGAAGGAAAACGGAACACTCTCCTACGAAGTAGTGAACCTCATTAAAGCCTGTAATAGCATCTTCAGTCATTTTGATTTTAACAGCGAAAACGAAGCGAACAGGTATTTGAGATATGCCATCATAGGGCAGGTACATGACTACCTGGCCTAAGCCAAAAGAAAAGTGAAGAAAGAAAATGTGGAATTATGGCTTACAATGTTTCCCAAAAGCTGCATGATAATCTTCAAGCTATTCGCCTAGCATTAGATTATCAGAACGGTCGCCCGCTTACAGCGGAAGATGTCGCCAGCCTGAAAAAATATTCAGGCTTTGGGGGCATTAAGGCTGTTTTATATCCATACGGACCAACGGAAGAATGGCAAGCTAATGGGGCAACAAAAGAGGATTTGAAGCATCATGGGGGAATGATGCAATTGCATGACCTGCTCAAAGAAAATTACTCCGAAACTGCTTACAAGGATATCATTGCTTCATTACGCAACAGTGTACTCACCGCATTTTATACGCCTGAAGTAGTGCCTCAAACACTCTACGGTGTATTGGCCGCACAAGGCATTCATCCTAGAAGATTATACGAACCTTCAGCCGGTTCCGGTGTGTTTATCAACGAAGCGGTTGCAACATTTCCGGGTCTGGAGCAAATCACCGCGGTTGAAAAGGACAGGATTACCGGATTGGTGCTATCCGCTATCAACAGTACGCATTCTATAAAAACAGCTACGCATACTATAGGCTTTGAAGAAGCTCCGGTAAATGATAATGGTAGTTACGACCTCGTGGTAAGCAATATCCCTTTTGGCAATTTCTCGGTATATGATGAAGCGTTTCCCGACAAGGAATTATCCGGCAAAATACACAACTACTTTTTTGCTAAGGGATTGGACAAGCTGGCTGAAGGTGGTTTGATGGCTTTCATTACTACAGACGCTTTCCTGAATAGCCCTTCTAATCATACGGCAAGAGCATACCTGTTTCTGCGGGCAGATTTTGTGAGTCTAGCGGTAATGCCTGACAACCTGATGAAGGATACAGGCAATACTGAAGCACCAAGCCATCTGCTCGTAGTTCAGAAACACCAGGCCAAGGAGCAACTTTCTGATAGTGAAAAACTATTGCTTGATACTGTAGAGCTAAAAAGTCAATACGGCAGCTATCATCAAAACCTGTATTTGTTTAATCATAAGGAGGCTATTATTGGTAACAGGATCGAACCTGGGAAAAATCAGTACGGGCATGCTCATGAAACTATCTGGCAGGAAGGCGATATTAACCAGATTAGGGACAGCCTTCATGAAAGTCTTAGTCGCCAGTTTCAGAATCGTTTCAATGCAGAACTGTATCAGAAAGCACAAACGCTAACGTTCCCCGCTCCTGAAAGTGAAGGCAGGAAATTGACTTACCTCCCCATGCCGGAAAACAAAACAGAAACCGCATCGGTACAATTAGGATTATTTGATACAGCGCCGGCAGAACAGATTAACCGGGCAATGGCTTATATAAATCCGCTCGATGAAACTGTTGTACAAAAAGCAACGGCCCGTATCATCAGTACGATACGCACAACAGATATGCCGAGCCATGAAAATGTAGTATTGCTTACAGCAAAGCAGCACAAAAGCAACAGGTTTTTATATAAGCTCTATTCCAATGTAAAAGAAGTAGACCACGCGTCCGTAAACTGGATGGATGCCCGCTTATTAGGGCATGAACTGACTGGTATATCCAACTATCTCAAACAGTTTGACCATAGTTTCAGATATGAAGGCGATCAGACGCTGGAAGGCTTTTTCCAGTTTGAACAAAAGGCACCACTTCCTTTTATCGGGTTGAAACCTTATTACCAGGAAGGCACATTAGTGGTACACATGGGCAGCGTTGGAACAATCGGCAATCCCGATCCTGAATATAAGCAGGCAGTCTTCCAGCCCCTCGGTCTTCAGGGAAATATTCACTTTTACGAAAGTTATACTGCATTACGCGACGCCTATCTTGAATTGTCAGGAAAAGAAGTATCAGGGGAGACAATCAGTGATGCTGATAGGGACAAGCTTAACAGCACTTACGAACACTTTATCGCTGAATATGGCCCTTTAAATAGTCCTGATAACCGCAGGCGCATTCTGGAAGATACCGCCTTTGGTGTTATTACGCTGTCTTCTCTCGAACGCAGGGATGGCGAACGATTTGTGAAAGCAGACATTCTCACTCACTCTATTCATCATGTAAAGGAACGGTTTATCACTGATGATCCCATTGAAGCTCTTGCACACAGCCTTAATGATACAGGCAAGGTAGATACAGGTTTTATCGGAGCCGCTATGGGACTGGAGGAAAACGAAGTAATCAGCCGACTGGGTAATCATGTGTACCTGAACCCCGTCAGCAATGAATGGGAAACAGCAGATCATTATTTAAGCGGCAACGTGGTGGGAAAGTCAAGACAGGCAGAACACTTATATAATCAGTTTCCTGACAACCTGCAGTATAAACGAAGTGCCGAAGCCATAGCGAAAGTGCAGCCGGAGCGTATTCCTTTTGAATTGCTTGATTTCAATTTAGGGGAACGCTGGATACCTATCTCTTACTATGAGCGTTTTGCAACTGCTTTATTTGAGCAGGATACCACCATCAACTATTTCGCTTCACTGGATGCTTTTAAAGTAAGCACCGGAATGAACATCAAAGTATCGAGGGAGTTCGCTGTAACCCCAAAGAGCGGACGTGCCACCTACGGCTACACATTGCTTGAACATGCACTGGAAAATACTACACCGTTCTTTACCTATGAGGTAAAAGGGCCGAACAATACAACCATCAGATTGCCGGACAATGAAGCCATACAACTGGCGCATCAAAAGATAGAGCAGATAAGAAGTGGCTTTATCAACTGGCTGAATGAGCTACCGGATGGAGAGAAAAAGAACTTGGAGAACCTATACAATGATACGTTCAACTGTTATGTTCTACGGGAGTTTGATGGCAGTCACTTAAATTTTCCAGGCTTAGATAAAAAAGCGTTGGGAATAGAAGATCTGTACAGCTCACAAAAGAATGCAGCCTGGCGCATTATACAGAACCGTGGTGCTTTGATTGATCACGAGGTAGGACTGGGTAAGACGCTTACCATGATCGTTTCCGCACAGGAAATGAAAAGATTGGGCATAGTACACAAACCCATGATCGTTGCGCTGAAGGCTAATGTAAACCAGATTGCAGAAACCTATAAAAAAGCCTATCCCAAAGCCCGTATTTTGTTTCCCGGACAAAATGATTTCACACCAACTCAAAGGTTGCGGCTATTTCATGAAATCAAAAACAATAATTGGGATTGCATTATACTTACCCATGACCAATTCGGTAAAATACCGCAATCGCCGGAGATACAAAAGCAGATATTCCAAACTGAGCTGGACAATGTAGAACGCGATCTTGAGACAGTCAGGGATATTGGAGGCGAAATCTCCAAAAAAATGCTGAAAGGTCTTGAAATACGGAAGAATAATCTGGAGGGCAAGCTGAAGTCGGTACTCAAAGACATAGAGGGAAAAAAGGATGTAGGTATTAATTTCAGAGATATGGGCATTGACCACCTCTTTGTGGACGAATCCCATAAGTATAAGAACCTCACATTTACTACCCGTCACAACAGGGTTGCTGGGTTAGGCAATATGGAAGGTAGCCAGAAAGCCCTCAACATGTTGTTTGCAGTACGTGAACTACAAACCCGCTTCAATAGTGATTTATGTGTGACCTTTTTGTCAGGCACGCCCATATCCAACAGTCTTACCGAAATGTATCTGTTGTTCAAATACCTGCGCCCTAAAGAAATGGAGCGGCAGCACATTGAGAATTTTGACGGCTGGGCAGCCGTATTCGCACGCAAGACAACAGACTTTGAGTTTTCAGTAACTAATGAAATCATCGCCAAAGAACGCTTTCGGCATTTCATCAAAGTACCCGAGTTGGCTTTGTTCTATAACGAAATTACCGACTACAAGACGGCAAAGCATATCAACCTTGACAAGCCGGATCTGAATGAAACGCTGGTCAATATAAAACCGACGCCCGAACAAACTAAATTCATCAAAAACCTGATGCAATTCGCTAAAACCGGGAATGGTGAACTGATTGGACGTGGTAGGTTAACACCCGAAGAAGACAAAGGCCGGATGCTGATCGCTACCAACTATGCAAAGAAGATGGCCGCAGATATGCGACTAATCAATGAATGGAAGTACAGCGATCATCCTGATAGCAAGGTAAACGTCAGCGCCCGCAAAATTGCGGAAATCTATAAGGAAAGTATGCAGCATAAGGGTACGCAGATCGTGTTCTCCGATATTGGCACACCCAAACCAAATGAGTTTAATGTTTACGGTGCTCTTAAAGAAAAGCTGGTAAGAGATTTTGGCATTCCTGAGAGGGAAATCACATTCATACACGACTGGACAGATACCAAGAAGCCTGAACTGTTCCGTAAGATGAACAGGGGCGAAATACGCATATTGTTAGGCAGTACGGAGAAAGCCGGAACCGGCTTAAACGTTCAGCAACGTGTCGTGGCTATGCACCACCTCGATATACCCTGGAAGCCTTCAGAACTGGAGCAGCGCAATGGCCGTGGCGCACGCCAGGGCAATCTCATTGCTAAAGAACATTATGAAAACCAAGTGCGGAACTATGTCTATGCCGTAGAGCAGTCACTGGATAATTACAAATTCAACCTCCTGAAAAATAAGCAAACATTCATTTCACAAATGAAAAACTGTGAGCTGAACATACGTACTATTGACGAAGGAGCAATTGATGAAAAGAGCGGGATGAATTTCTCCGAATACATTGCTATCCTCTCCGGCGATACCACGCTGTTGGAAAAATCCAAACTGGAAAAGAAAATAGCAGTAATGGAAAGCCTGAAGGTGTCTCATTTCAGGGAAGTGTCCCGTAACAAGTACCAGTTGGAAAACCTGCAAAATGAGCAAGCGTCCACTATAAGAACGCTTGATAAACTCAGGGCGGACGAAACGGTGTACAAAGCGGCCCTTCAACTGGATAAGGACGGAGTGAAGGCTAATCCTGTCAAATTCGATAGCGTCAGTTCAACAGATAGCGAAGCTATCGGCAAACACATTATCAAACTGTACCAAGACTGGAAACCAACTGCTGCAGGTGAGCATACCGAGAAGGTAGGCACATTGTACGGCTTCAACCTGTATATCCGCAGACAACAGGAAGCCTATGAGGAAAACGGTGTTTTTGAATACCGCTACTCCAATAGCTTTTATGCTCAACGGGGTGATGATGGAATTAAATACACCTATAACAATGGTCTTCCCAATACAGATAATCCTAAACTGGCTGCAAGGCATTTCCTCAATGCCATTGACCGGGTTGAAAGCCTGAAGGAAAAGTATGGGCACACATTGTCTGACCTGATTGCAGCCATACCGAAACTGGAGCAGCTTACTACGAAGCCTTTTTTGCAGGAGAGTGAATTACTACAAATGAAAAATGAACTGGCTAACCTGGAAAGACAGATAGCCATCAAGATACAAGAAAACCAATTGAAGCAGCAACAGGTAGCAGAAAGCCAGCCGGGCGAAGTGGCTGAAACGCCTGTTGTTCAACTTGCCGAAAAGCTCAATGAGCAGGCTGTTCCGAAGCAAGTGATACTTGTTTCACAACAAATGGCAGAGCGTCCGCGAAGCAGGATGAGGTTATAAGCCGATTAATAGTTAGCGTTATGGCAAACAGTGTTTATCAGATCAACAAAGGAATTAATCAGAGCATAGAGTTCAAAGGTGCGCCCGTAAAGGTTCTTTGACAAATGTACCCGTAGCAAGGTATCAGGC
>CALKHN010000059.1 GCA_937991535.1 uncultured Sphingobacteriales bacterium | reverse complement strand
CCCCAAAGTAAAAGTAAAAATTGCTATTCGTTTCCGGGTTTGCGAAATTTGGGTGTAATTCCGCACCTTAGGAAAGAAATGTTTTGCTTTACATTCCGGGTTTAACCCTTTTACTCAATGTATCTCTATTTTGTTTCTGATGTAAAACTGCAAAAACTATTATTACTCCGGCAGAAGATTGTTTTTGATAATAAATAACGTAAGGAAATTTCTTTATAAAGACTCGGCTCAACTCTTGATAAACAGGGGCACGCTCTATTACATCATCCTTCAGATTATCAATTTGCGAAGACACTTCATTTTTGAACCTTTCACCTAAATTAGAACCTTTTTCTGCGTACCATTGCGTGGCTGCTCTTATATCGTCTGCTGCTAATGGCAACAAAACAATTTTATACATTCAGCCTTTTTTAATTTGTAATTCCTCTTTCAATTTCTCCCAATCTAATACATAATTGGGATCAGCCTCGTAAGAAGCCAATCGTTCATTGAGGATTATTTGGTGTTCATCGCTTACATCTTCTGTATCAATATCGAGAAGCTTTTTCATTGCCTTCAGCAGCCATTCATCCTCTACCTTCAACAGTTTCTTAATAATCCGTTCTTTCTCTAATTCTGTATTCATAAATGATAAATATTGATTCTTAAAGATACACATTTCTTTTATATTCCCCTTCATAATTTAATGATCTTGTCATTATCTGCAAAGGGTTTTACATATTTTGAAAGTCCCTCTACACATACCAAATCTACTTTGGTTTTAAAAAGTGTCTGTAACTTGCCGCGATAAGAAAAAATTTCATCCCTATATACTCTCCGTGATCTAACTCTACTAAACTATCGGGATCGCTATCCTTACCAGCTTTATTACGGATAGCAGAACCAAACAGATAGTCCTTTTTTCTGGCTTTCATGCAAAGAAATCCTGCAACAAATGTCAATTCAGAGAAGCGCATTATAACTACTGCAATCAGTATCCAAAATTTGTATCCGCCCGGCCAACCGCATATTGCGCGGCCATTGACATTAGAATAGTTTTGCCACAAACAATTATATATGGACAGGGAACAACAGATGGCCGCAACTAAATGAAGAATACATCCGGAGCGGGCAGAGCATAAAAACATTCTGACTTCAAAACCAAATTAGCTATTAAATAAATGTAATCAATTCTTGAATGAGCTACAAGTTACATCATGCACTTTGTTTTTCTCTTGTTCTTTTGCCTTGATGCAAAAGAACCAAAAAATCAAGGCTGAAATTACGGCTGCTAAAAATGAATTACGTTCCGCTCAGGGAAACAAACTCATCCCGCCGGTGCGGGATTCAAACAGTGTTTCCCTGCGGCTCTCAGCCGGCGCTGCACTACATTCATTTTCTTCATGCGCCGTAATTCAGGCCGGGGTAACGTGCCAGGCTGTTTATTCATTTTCATATACCGCGCCGCCGATGTAAAGTGTAGCGGTGGTTTTTGTTGGCGCAATGGTATTATCCACTGTTACTTTTTTCAGCTTGTTTACTGCAGCATCATATACATAGCCGATCGTTCCGGATGGTGAGCCTGCCGAACCATTACCGGTAACGGTGATTACTGAAGGAAGATTTAAAAAGTTGTAGGTAATGCTCGTAATTTTTTTGTTCGCATCTGAAATAAGATTACCATTAGCATCGTAGCTGTAATCAGTACTGCCCTTGGTGGCGGGCCTCCCGATAGCTATCGGGATAAAGTCGCCCAGCTTGCTGTCTTTTTCATTGGCGGCATCGGTTACTATAGAGAGTTTGTTTGAATTACTCTGATAGGTGTAAGTCAGGTTATCTATTTCGCTGCTTGCATTGATCTTTAATCCTGTCTGAGTCATGGTGGCTTTGATGTTGCCATTGGCATCGTAAGCTAAGTTAGGATCAATTCCATTACCCATTTTCATACTTAAATTTACAACATTATTGGTAAACATTGCGCAGTTGTAAACAGAGGTACCGGCTGGATAGGCACTCAAAAATTTGCAGCTTAACAACTCAAAAATATTTGGTTTTTCGTTACAGAATGCGCCAGTGGAGGTACCTGCGCTAGTTTACAAAACTCACAGACAGTAGTACTTTTTTTTAATTTTTCTACGAATAGCAGGAATATTAGTCAAATTCAATAAAAGACGGGGGAAAGTCATCTTCCATAATAAAAAATAATAAGCTGGCAGTACTTTTGGGCGAATATTGAGTTCTTATTTTGAATATGTTTCCAACATTAGTTAAGCGAATTTCATTACTTATCATTTGGCTAAGGTTAATCAAATCGGATAACGTACCGGCAATATAATCTTTGGTTATGATTGGTTCCTCCCATGTCATAACTTTTAAATAATTATAAGGACCAATATGCATATGTTCTGAAATGCCAAGGTTACCCGGTTTTTGTGCATACTCATAAATTCGTTCCGATAACTTTTCTAAACCGTGCTTGCTCCCAAAAAAACGCCATTGATTAAAAGCATTATCAAATTCATAGTAAAATCCTAATTCATTCCACTCAATTTTTGTTTGGTTATCAACAATCATATTTTTAAAGTATTAATTATTTATGTTTGGTTCTACCCGTCCATCTGGAAATATATCTACTTTTGTTCCATCTGGTTGAGTCAATCCCCAATGAGGACCTTTTGGCTCAGCGTGATCCAAATCAGGGTGAAGTTTTTGGTTTGTTGTATTTTCTACCCAATTACCTTGACCACTTTCAGGTGTGCCTCTACCTTTCCAAGTCCAATTTGGACCAGGACTCTTCCCCTTACCCCATGGTAAATCTTCTGCTTTTGGAATTGGAGGTTTGGTAGTTTGGGGGGTTGTTTTTATATTTTTATCTTTAGTGAAAAACGATTTTAATAACCCGAATAGTCTACCTCCGAGGAAAAAAGCAGATGCAACATCTGAAACCCTCATTCCAACTGCATAGGGATGCATAATACTGTAACCCTTATCTTTAAAATCCTGTTCAGTTTTCCCTTTTTGTGAAACCACAAAAGGTTTGGCCCCATCAATACTAACCAAGTCAAAGGGGTCGTCTGTCTTAATTATTGTTACTTCCTTAGTTTTTGTGTTTATGTTTATATTATCTGCAATAACCGATGCGGATTCTATTCCCTTTCCATTTAGGTCAATAAACTTTAAAGGATTATTTGCTGCATAGTTATACGGTGTCCATCCGTTATAATCTTCACCTAACGGGTCTATCGTCCGCCATCTCCCCAATTGTGGATCCTGCATCCTTGCACCAAAATCGTAAAGTTCTAAACCACTG
>CALKHN010000058.1 GCA_937991535.1 uncultured Sphingobacteriales bacterium | reverse complement strand
AAAATATTCAACCGGGCGTGCAGCCTTTTCTCATCATTGAAGGTGAGAGGTGAAAAGAGAGAGGTGAACGAAGAACTACCCCAGCCTGTTGTTAATTACTCACTTGGTAAGAATATAGAATCTGATAACTCCAGATCAGAAATGCAAACTCACACTTAATAATAGCTATTGTGTGACCTACTGAAAAGTGAGAAAGAAGCAGCGAAATGATGCTGAAACCACAGAAGCATTAAAGCTCCATCGAAGCTTCTTCCCGAAAACGGGCAGTAATCGTTTTCGGGCGGCTTTTTTGGTTACTTTTTTTCCGCAAAAAAAGTAACAGCAAAAACTAAGATCATAAAAGCGCCAAATAAAGTACGATGGTTCGTTCCTGAACAAAAGAGGCAAATCTCAAATCCAAAACAATTACCTTAGCGGCATGAGTAAAAAGTTATTTCTGTTAGACGCCATGGCGCTGGTTTTTCGCGCGTATTATGCACTGATCCGCAACCCGCGCATTACCTCAAAAGGGCGCAACACCAATGCTCAGTTCGGCTTTACCAATACGCTGGTGGAACTGATGAACAATCAAAAGCCCTCGCATATGGCCGTGTGCTTTGATACGCTTGCACCTACTGAACGGCATACCGATTTTGCGGAATACAAAGCCAACCGGCAGGAGGCGCCGGAAGACCTGGTGAGCGCGTTGCCCGATATTAAACGGATTATACAGGGCTTCAATATTCCTGTAGTTGAGCTCGACGGATATGAAGCCGATGATATCATTGGCGCATTAAGCATTCAGGCTGCAAATGCAGGATATGAAGTGTTTATGGTAACCCCCGATAAAGATTACGGGCAGTTGGTAAGCGATAAAATAAAAATTTACAAGCCCGGTTACCAGGGCGGAGACGTTGAAATAATGGGGCCGGAGGAAGTATGTGCCAAATGGAATATTAAAAGCGTGGACCAGGTAGTGGACGTGCTGGGATTGATGGGGGATGCCGTGGATAATATTCCGGGGATTGCGGGCGTAGGTGAAAAAACCGCTGCTAAATTATTGGCCGAATACGGAACCTTAGAAAATATACTTGAAAACGCGGATAAAATAAAAGGCGCGCTGGGAGAAAAAATAAGAAACGGAAAGGAAGCCGCTATACTCAGTAAAAAATTGGCTACCATTATCACCGATGTGCCGGTTGCTTTCCATGAAGAAGATTTTAAATTAAAGGACTGGAACCGCGAACTGCTGATGGAAGTGTTTACCAGTCTTGAGTTTCGTACAATCGCCCAAAGAATATTGGGAGAAACGTTACCGGTCGCCGCCAGGAACGCGGGAGAAAAAGTTACGATCACGGCTGTGCAGACCGATCTTTTCGGAAACACCGATGTTGAGGAGGTTTCGGTAAGCAGCTTCCCCGAAAAAAAGCCAGCAGGTACAGATGCAGCCTCAACCAGTTTACCGGAAGGCAAAAATATTCACAACACGCCACATACCTATACCGCGATTACGGAAGAGCAGGAGTTGAAAGCGCTTGTAGAAAAACTGCTGGTACAAAAAGAAATATGTTTCGATACGGAAACAACAGGTTTGGATGCCAATGATACCGAACTGGTGGGGCTGAGCTTTGCGTGGAAACCCGGCGAAGCGTATTATGTTGCCTGCTCAACCGAACGTGAAAAAGCAGTTGCAATGCTTGGTTTGCTTAAGCCACTGTTTGCAAAAAAAGACATCACCTGGGTTGGGCAGAACATTAAATTCGATATGCTGGTTTTAAAATGGTATGGGATAGAAATACAGGGAGCGCTTTTTGATACCATGCTGGCACATTATGTAATTGAGCCCGATGGCAAGCGCGGTATGGATATGCTGAGCGCGCAGTATTTGGGCTATGAGCCTGTACCCATAGAAGAACTGATTGGGAAAAAAGGCAAACAGCAGGGCAATATGCGCGATGTGGAGCTGGAAAAGATAAAAGAATATGCTGCTGAAGATGCGGATATAACATTACAGCTAAAAATAGCCCTGTTGCCCGAACTGAAGGCAAAAGATGTGGAGAAGGTTTTTTATGAAGTAGAAAATCCGCTGGTAAAAGTGCTTGCTGATATGGAGTTTGAAGGAGTAAGGATTGATGTGGATTTTTTAAACCACTATTCAGCAGAGCTGGATAGAGAAGCAAAGCAGGCGGAAGCAAATGTATATGAACAGGCTGGGGTGCGGTTTAATTTGTCCTCTCCGAAACAACTGGGTGAAGTGCTTTTTGAAAAACTGCAGTTGGATCCCAAAGCAAAAAAAACCAAGACGGGGCAATATGCTACAGGCGAGGATGTGTTGCTGAAGCTGGCACACTCCAGTAAAATTGTGGAAGATATTTTAGCATACCGCGAACTAACCAAATTAAAATCTACCTACGTGGATGCGCTGCCCCAGTTGGTGAACCGTAAAACGGGAAGAGTGCATACCACCTACGGGCAGGCTGTGGCCGTTACGGGCAGGCTGGCGAGCAATAATCCCAATTTGCAGAACATACCGGTACGCACGGCAAGAGGAAGAGAGATACGGAAAGCTTTTGTGCCGCGTGATGATAAACATATATTACTCTCTGCAGATTATTCGCAGATTGAACTGCGCATTGTTGCTGCCATCAGCGGAGATCCTGCCATGTGTGACGCATTCCGGAATGGTAAGGATATTCACGCAGCTACTGCTTCAAAAGTATACAGCATTGAAGAAACAGCTGTTACCAAAGAACAGCGGTATAAAGCCAAGAGCGTAAACTTCGGTATCATTTACGGACAGGGCGCATTTGGATTAGCGGATAACCTGGGCATCAGCCGTACGGAAGCAAAGGAGATCATAGACAATTATAAAAAGCAATTTGCGGGGATCACCAAATACATGGACGATACCATCAACTTTGCCAGGGAGCACGGGTACGTACAAACGCTGATGGGGCGTAAGCGCTGGTTGCGGGATATCAATTCATCCAATTTCACTGTACGCGGATTCGCCGAACGAAACGCCATCAATTCACCCATCCAGGGCAGCGCGGCGGATATGATCAAACTGGCCATGCAAAAAGTGCATGCTGCGATAAAAAAAGAAAATATGCGGAGCAAAATGATTTTACAGGTGCACGATGAATTGGTTTTTGACGCACTGAAGGAAGAATCGAGTGAATTAAAGGCGCTGATCATTGAATGTATGCAAACCGCTATGCCGTTGCCCAATGGGGTGCCGGTTATTGCCGAAGCGGGAGAAGGGGCAAACTGGCTGGAGGCGCATTGATGCTTTTGATGATATGCCATGCCCTATGCGTTGATTTTTTAACACATAGACACAATAGAAAAGGCAAAACCCTATGTGAACCTATGCGCCTATGATCCAATGTGTTAAAACACACTCACGGGCGAAGGTGAAAAGACAGGAATCTTCAAATAATCCGTTTCGACTCGCTGAAGCCTTTATTCACCCATACCACACCGGGTTTTTTGCCTTTTTCAAAGCTGCCAAGATCGCTATCCCGGTACAGCGCCTTTGCTCCGTTCAGCGTGGCCCATTGCAAAAGAGTAGCTGTAGGAATACCCGGGAAATGTTTATGAATAGTCGCCATTTCACTGGTAATGCTCAATTGCCGGTTGCTGCCATAACTGTCGGTTCCCAAAACAATATTGCAATTGTGCTTTATAAACAGGTCAATTGGCGGCAGCTTTTCTTCTATATACAAATTGGCGTTGGGACATAAGCAATATGCCAGTTGCAGTTCATTTGCTGCCGCGTACTCATTGGCGAAAACAATATCTTCTTCACTGGTATAAGTATTGTGTACCAGGATAATGGTTTGACCATTGTTAAAATAGGGTAACCATGTTTGCACACTGCTTTTCCCGGAAACAGGTAACGGCATTGATTTGCGGCCAATACTTTCATAGAACCCGAGAAATTTTCCCCTGCCATGGGTAAACAGTTCGTCTTCGTCGGCGCATTCCTGGTTATGGATGGTGATCGTTTTGTTTTTGGTATTTTTATTGATAAGAGAAAAAGTAAGCGGCGACACACTGTAGATGGCATGGGGCGATAGTGCCACATGGGAAGTAGCGGGCAGTACTTCTTCGAACTCATTTGCCATGTTGTTATATAGCGCAATAAGTTCTTCTGCTTTTGCATCATCCAGGTTGGTTAGCTCAAGGAAATTGTACCATTGTATTTTGCTTTTTGCTTTTTGCTGTATAGAAAGGCGCTGATTGCAGATATCGCCTGTGGCCACAATGCCATTTTCATACATTTCTTTATCTGCTAAAGCCATACCCAGCTCTTTTTCTGCCTGGTTGGCTTTGGGGAATCCCATAACAGAAGATATGAAATGAGTAAGACCCTGCCCGGCAGGAATGCGATCGCGCATATGGCTAAGCTCCAGGTGACAGTGACAGTTGATGTGCCCGGGCATGAGGATGCCGCTGAACTGTTGAATATCATTGCCTGCTTCTCCTGTTACAATATCCACAACTGTTCCGCCTTCGTCGGTAACAAGGATATGGGAATGGTCAAGAAGTTGGTATCCTGTAAACAAATGATCTGCCTGAAATTTGCAATACGCCATAGCTAAACTAACTTTGCGACCCTAAAAAGCCGGAAGGACTACCGGAACCTGAAGTGTGCCTGCCTGCCGGCAGGCAGGCGACGCAAGATAAGCTGCAAAGCGGTTCAAAAGCCGGTAACACAAAAATAACAGAAAACCATCCACGGGGCAATTGTGGAAACAAATAGCGATGTTAGATAAATTAGAAGCGATAAAAGCAAGATTCGACCAGTTGGGTGTTGCACTCACCAATCCGGAGATTGTCAACGACAACAAGAAGTTTACGGCTACCAGCAGGGAATACCGCAGCTTAGAGAAGATCGTGCAGGCCTATAATGCTTATAAAAATGTATTGGACAATATTGAATTCAATACAGAAGTGTTGAATGGCGATGACGATGAGATGCGGAATCTTGCAAAGGAAGCATTACCGCTTCTGGAGGAGCAAAAAGAGACGATGGAAGCCGATATTCGCCAGATGCTGATACCCAAAGATCCGCAGGATGAAAAGAATGCTATTCTTGAAATACGTGCCGGTACCGGGGGAGATGAGGCCTCATTGTTTGCGGGTGACCTGCTGCGTATGTATATCCGCTATTGTGAGCGGAGGGGCTGGAAAACGGCTATCCTGAGTGAAAATGAAGGAACTGTTGGAGGATATAAAGAAGTTGAACTGGAGGTAAGCGGTGAGGATGTGTATGGTGTATTGAAGTTCGAAAGCGGTGTACACCGGGTGCAGCGTGTGCCTCATACCGAAGCCAGCGGCCGGGTGCATACCAGCGCGGCAACCGTGGCGGTGATGCCAGAGGCAGATGAAGTGGATTTTGAACTGAGGGAGAGCGATGTAAAAATGGAGACCTCGCGCAGCGGCGGCGCAGGCGGACAAAATGTAAATAAAGTGGAAACCAAAGTGATGCTAACGCATATACCCACCGGCACCGTGGTAATATGCCAAACAGAGCGTTCTCAGTTGGGCAACCGCGAAAAAGCCATGCAAATGATGCGAACCCGCTTGTATGAAGAGCAGGTGCGCAAACAGGAAGAAGAAATCGCACGCCATCGGAAGAGTCTCGTAAGCACGGGCGACCGGTCGGCAAAGATCAGAACCTACAATTATCCCCAGGGCAGGGTAACCGACCATCGCATAGGCCTTACCGTATATAATCTTGATGATGTGATGAATGGAAATCTCCAGGAATTTATTGAAGCGCTTCAGTTTGCGGAAAACGCGGAAAAGCTCACGCATGAGCGTATTTGAGATTGGTGCAGGTTTCAGGTTTCAGGTTTCAGGGTACAGGGTACAGGGTACAGGTTATAGCATGTCTTTCTCATAGCTGAAAGCTCACAGCTCACAGCCCGTTTGTCATTAGTTTAGTACTTTACAACCATTTTAAAATATAAAGAATGAAAATATTGATTACCGGTACAGCAGGATTTATAGGTTTTCATTTGGCCAATTACCTGATAAAACGGGGAGATGAAGTAGTGGGATTGGATAGTATTAATGATTATTATGATGTAAATTTAAAGTATAGCCGCCTGCGAACCGCCGGGATAGACAAAGAGGATATTGAATACAATAAGTTGGTTCCGAGTTCCAAACACAGTAACTACCACTTTATTCAACTGCAATTGGAAGATAAGGGCAACCTGGAAAAATTATTTGCCGGCCAGCAATTCGACAAAGTGTGTAACCTGGCTGCACAAGCCGGCGTACGTTATAGTCTTACCAACCCGGAGGCGTATCTCAACAGCAATATCGTTGGTTTTCTTAATATTCTTGAATGCTGCCGTCACAATAACGTAAAGCATTTGGCTTATGCCAGCAGTTCGAGTGTATATGGGCTCAATGCCAAATCGCCCTTCTCAACTTCGGATAATGTGGATCATCCGATTTCCTTATATGCCGCCAGTAAAAAAAGCAATGAGCTCATGGCGCATACTTATAGCCATTTGTTTAACATTCCCACCACAGGGCTTCGGTTTTTTACCGTTTACGGCCCCTGGGGCCGGCCCGATATGGCCCTGTTTCTGTTTACCAAAGCCATACTCGAAAACAAACCCATACAGGTGTTCAATAACGGCGATATGGTAAGGGATTTTACATACATAGCGGATATTGTAGAAGGAGTAGTACGGGTAATTGACAATCCGCCGGCAGGCAATCCCGCGTGGGGCGACGCCCCTGAGCCTTCCACTTCCACCGCGCCTTATAAAGTATACAACATAGGAAACAATAATCCGGTTAGGTTAATGGATTTTATAGAAGCCATAGAAGAAGCGCTCGGCAAAAAGGCTGAGAAAGTACTATTGCCTATGCAGCCGGGAGATGTTGCCGCTACCTGCGCCGATGTTGAAGACCTGGTGCGCGACCTGCGCTATAAGCCAGATACAAAGGTGAGCGAGGGGATAAAAAATTTCATAGAGTGGTACAGGACGTATTATGATGTGAAAGGTGAAGGTGAGAGGTGAAAGGTGAAAGCCCGCCCGGCTGAACGCCCTGCCCGAATCTGGTCGGGCGGGCGTTCGGACGGGGTGAAAGTGAAAGGTGAAATGAATAAGAAGATATATTTCCTGTTTTTCAGGAGGCAGGAGCAGTTATACTAAAGCGTATGGTTTTATGAAATAATTTGCATTTTTTGACGTAAAATGAGCGGGGCAGGATCACGGGTCCGGGTCATTAAAACGTACGAATTGTACGGCTTCCGGCAGACCGGAAGCAAACTTTTAAAAAAATTTTGCGCTTTATACGAATACCCTAACTTTGCCGCAGGAAAAGGAACGACAGAAGGGAACGATTCGTTCCCTTCTTCATTTATCAGACTATGAGCAGCGAGGCAACAACAGGGGTTATAGCACAAATGATGACCGCATTACTGGCAGATAACCCCGACTATTTTTTGGTGGAAATAAAAACAAATTCTGCCAACAATATAAAGGTTTTTCTGGATGCGGATAGTGGCGTATCCATAGACAAATGCGTGAAGTATAACCGGGCATTGTATAAACAGATAGAAGAAAGCGGGATATTCCCTGAAGGTGATTTTTCACTTGAAGTGTCATCGCCCGGGCTGGATGAACCACTAAAGCTGAAACGCCAGTACAGTAAAAATACAGGCAGGAAAGTAGAAGTGGTTTTGAACGACGGCAGTAAAGTGGAAGGAAAGTTAACCGGCGTGAGCGATACCACCATACAGGTAGAAGAAGTTAAGGGGAAGAACAAAAAAAAAGAAGTGCTGGAACATACCATACACATTGATAACATTAAAACAACCAAAATTCAAATTCAATTTTAACGACCCTTGCTGAATGAGCGGCCCGGCCCTTGTTCGGTTGAAGGATAAAAAGCTGTAATATGGCAAGTATTAATCTTATTGAATCCTTTCAGGATTTCAAAGACGCGGAGAATATAGATCGGCCCACCCTCATGAAGGTGCTGGAAGACGTGTTTAAAACGCTACTCCGTAAAAAATATGGTTCGGATGAAAATTTTGATGTAATTGTGAACACAGAAAAAGGAGATCTTGAAATTATTCATCGCAGAACCATAGTCGAAAACGGACAGGTAGAAAATCCTGTTGCTGAAATTGCATATAGCGATGCTATTAAGATTGAGCCCGACTTTGAAGTAGGTGAGGAATTATTCCAGGAAGTGGATATCCTTGATTTTGGCCGTCGTGCCATCCTGGCTGCCAAGCAAACTCTTGCAAGCCGCATCAGTGATTTAAAGAAAAACAGCCTGGTTAAAAAGTATGCCGACCGCGTGGGAGAAATTATTACAGCCGAAGTATACCAGGTATGGAAAAAAGAAGTATTATTATTAGATGAAGATGGCAATGAACTGATTATACCGAAATCTGAACAAATACCGTCGGACTATTTTAAGAAAGGGGAGAATATAAAAGCGGTGGTGAAAAAAGTAGAATTAAAGAACAATTCACCTGTAATTATTTTATCCCGTACACATCCTTCCTTCCTGGCCAAATTGCTTGAAATTGAGGTTCCGGAGATTTTTGACGGATTGATTGTAATTCGTAAAATCGTACGCGAGCCTGGCGAAAGGGCGAAAGTGGCAGTTGAATCCTACGATGACCGCATTGACCCGGTAGGCGCCTGCGTTGGGATGAAAGGAAGCCGCATCCATGGCATCGTTCGTGAATTGAAGAATGAGAATATTGATGTCATCAACTGGACCAATAACACCCAGTTACTCATTCAACGGGCCTTAACGCCGGCCAAAGTGAGTTTTATGGAAATTGATACGGAGAGAAAGCATGCCAATGTATATCTTAAGCCCGACCAGGTGTCGCTGGCAATAGGTCGCCGGGGTGTTAATATTAAACTAGCCTGTGAGCTGTCGGGATACGAAATTGATGTATTCCGTGATGATGAAAATCAAACGGAAGAATTTGACATTGACTTAGACGAATTTGCAGATGAAATTGATACCTGGGTAATTGACGAGTTGAAACGTATTGGTTGTGATACTGCCCGTAGCGTGCTGGATTTGACGACAGAAGAATTAGAAAGAAGAACCGATCTTGAAAAAGAAACCATTGAAGATTTAAGAAAGGTGCTGGAAGAAGAATTTCAAAAAGGATAAGACCCCCCGGGGCGCCTATTTATAAGAACAGATAAAACAAACAAATCCCGTGAATTTTTGATCAGAATTGCGGGACAAAAAAGTATGGCTGAAATAAAATTACCACGCTTATTAGCAGCGGCCAAGGAATTTAATATCGGGCAGGAAACACTCATTGACTTTCTGATTGGGAAGGGTTTTGCCAAAGATGAACTGAAGCCTACCAGTAAGCTAACGGAGGAAATGTATTTTTCGCTCCAGCAGGAATTTTCATCTGATAAAGCCGCCAAAGCTAAAAGCGACCAGATAGAGATACCAAAAGGCAATGTGATAGAGGGCCGGAAAAAGAAGGATGAAGAAGAAATTTTATTCAAAAAAGAAGTAAAGAAAAAGCAGTCAGAAAAAGAAGCAACCGTTACAGCAGAAATACCTGCTGCCCCGGTTCCGGAGCCAGAAGCACCCCCTGCCCCAAAGGTAGCTCCTGAACCACCACAACCGGAGATAATTAAAATTGACGCCCCGGAAATTGAAGGGCCTAAAATATTAGATAAAATTGATCTGAGCACCATAGATTCTTCCACACGACCTAAAAAAACAGCTAAGAAAAAGGCTGAAGAAAAAGTGCCCGAAGAGAAAATACCATTAAAAGAAGAGGAGCCCGCTTCTGCTGAACAGGAAATAGCGGCTGTGGCAGACAATACGCCTGCTGAAACTGAAGTTGCTCCTGTAGAATTAAAACCTGCAGAAGAAGACCAGGAAGAAGAAAACCCGGTAATAGAAAATATCCGCGCCGAAAAGTTAGAAGGGCCGAGGATTGTGGGCCGGATCACGCTGCCTTCTAACAGCGAAACACGACCGGCGGCTAAACCACAGGAAGAAAAACGCAAACGAAAACGTATTCCTATCGAAAAAAGAGACCAGGTACAGCCACGCCAGGATGATCAAAACAGGTCACAACAAAGAAGAGAAGGTACCCGACCGCCAATACAAAAACAGGGCGACAGAAAGGATAACAGGTCTCAGGGACATGGGCAAGGCGGTAATGCCGCCGGCGGACGGTTTGGTCATGGTCATGGAAGAGCGGGAGACAGGCGCCGGGATAGTAAAGAAGTAAAGGAAATTGATGCTAAAGAAATACAGGATAAGATCAGGGAAACCCAGGCTAAACTTGCCGGGTCTTCCAGGGGAGGCAAAAGCACGAAATCAAAACTGAGGCGCGCAAGACGAGAGGAGGCCGAACACCTGGCTGGTGAAGCACAGGACGATAATAAACTGCAGGTTACTGAATTTGTTACCGTGAGTGAACTTGCCAACCTTATGGATGTAAGTTTTGCCGAGGTTATCGGTAAATGTATGGGATTGGGTATAATGGTATCCATCAACCAGCGTCTTGACGCGGAAGTGATAGAGTTGGTGGCCGGAGAATTTGGTTTCGAGGTAGAGTTTATTGGTGTGGATGATGTAGAAGAAGACGATGATGAAGAAATAGAAGACCGCCCCGAAGAACTTGAGCAAAGGGCGCCGGTTATTACTATAATGGGTCATGTGGATCATGGTAAAACATCATTGCTGGATTATATACGCAGTGCTAAAGTGGTGGCCGGAGAAGCCGGAGGGATTACCCAGCACATGGGCGCCTACCAGGTAACGATAGCCTCAGGAAAAAAACTTACATTTCTGGATACACCAGGTCACGAAGCATTTACGGCTATGCGTGCCCGTGGCGCCAAAGCGGCTGACGTGGCGATCATTGTAATTTCCGCTGATGACGCAGTGATGCCACAAACGCGTGAAGCCATCAGCCACGCACAGGCGGCCAGTTTGCCCATGATATTTGCTATTAATAAAATAGATAAAGAAGGAGCGAATCCCGAAAAAATCAAGGAGCAGTTGTCGGCAATGAATATTCTGGTGGAAGACTGGGGCGGTAAATACCAGAGCCAGGAAATATCTGCAAAAACCGGTTTGAATGTGGATCTTTTGCTGGAAAAAATACTACTCGAGGCAGAGTTGCTTGATCTTAAAGCCAACCCGGCCCGTGAAGCAACAGGAACCATTATCGAAGCTTCTTTGGATAAAGGCAGAGGGTTTATAGCTACTATGCTGGTTCAAAGTGGTACTTTACGCCAGGGCGATATAGTAGTAAGCGGGCAGTTTTATGGTCGTGTAAAAGCAATGTTCAACGAACGCAACCAGCGCCTGGAAGAAGCCGGACCATCAAGCCCCGTGCAGATATTAGGGTTGAATGGTGCACCACAGGCTGGTGAAAAGTTTAAGGTATACCACGATGAAAGTGAAGCCAAAGATACCGCTACCCGCCGGGCACAGATACTAAGGGAACAGGGTATACGCGCCAAGAAACATATAACATTGGATGAGATCGGAAGACGTTTGGCCCTGGGCAACTTTAAACAGCTAAACCTTATTATTAAAGGCGACGTGGATGGTTCAGTAGAAGCCCTGAGTGATTCATTGCAGAAACTATCAACCGAAGAAATTGCTGTATCTGTAGTACATAAAGCTGTTGGCGCCATTACCGAAAGTGATGTGCTGCTGGCTGCCGCATCGGATGCTATTATTGTAGGCTTTAATGTACGCCCTTCTATACAGGCTTCTAAACTGGCCGAAAAAGAAGGTGTTGAAATAAAAGCATATTCTATCATTTATAATGCTATTGAAGAGCTGAAGAGCGCTATGGAAGGGATGATGGAACCGACTATTACAGAAAAAATAATAGCCAATGTTGAGGTAAGGGAAGTATACAAATTCGACAAAGCAACTGTTGCAGGCTGCCAGGTATTAGACGGAAAAATAAGCCGTAATTCTAAAGTGAGGCTCATCCGTGACGGAATTGTAATATACCCCACCGGTGAAGGACAAAGCGCGGAGCTGGGATCATTGAAGAGGTATAAGGATGATGTGAAAGAAGTGTCAAGCGGTATGGAGTGCGGGCTTACCATTAAAAATTATAATGATCTGAAACCAGGCGACGTAGTGGAAGCATTCGAAATTGAAGAAGTAAAAAGAAGCTTGTAAACCTTTGTTAAATACGGTGCAGATGCTGCACTTGCTGTAAAATGCCTTTTATTTTTGAATGGCTTTGAAAGGGTTAATTATGAAACAATTCATATTTGTTGTTGTTCTGTTTGCAATGAGCAGTTTGGCTGAAGCCCAGGTGGGGCAGTCAAAAAAGGTGCTGGCAGATAAGATCATTGCCGTAATTGGTGATAAAATCGTGCTTAAATCCGATATCACCAATTATATTGAAGATGAAAAAAGGCAGGGCCGCGAATTGCCGCCCGATGCGGGCTGTGTACTGTTACAACAAATGATGGTAAGAAAAGCCCTGATGCTGCAGGCTCAGAAAGACTCTTTGCCGGTAAGCGATGAGGAAATTGAAGCGGAGCTGGACCAGCGGATCAGGTATTATATTAGCGCATATGGCGGCAAAGAGGCACTGGAACAGATAGCAGGAAAAAGTATTTACCAGATTAAAGAAGATAACCGCACGGCCATTAAAGAGCAAAAGCTTTCGGAAGCCATGCAAAGATCCATCATTGAAAATGTAAGAATTACACCTACAGAAGTAAGGGACTACTTTGAAAAGATCCCTAAAGACAGTCTGCGGTATTATGAAACAGAACTGGAAATAAAACAGGTTGTAGCCTATGCAAAGGCCAGCCGGGAACTTGAAAAGTATGCACAGGATGAACTGGCGGAGTACAAAAGACAGATAGAAAGTGGTACCACGTCATTTGACAGGGTGGCTAAAATGTATAGTGATGATCCGGGTACCAAAGAAGCAGGAGGCCGTTTTGAATTTAACAGGAACGATAAAAGTGTAGATGGTACTTTCTCCTCAACTGCATTTGCTTTAAAGGAAGGGCAGATATCAAGAGTTGTAAAGTCGAAATTCGGATATCACATCATACAATTGGTAAGCAGAACGGGTGATGACGTGGTGGTACGCCATATTCTTAAAATACCCCAGATTACCGACACCGAAGTAAATGAAGCGATCGCAAAGTTAGATACCATAAGAGCAAAACTGGTGGCCAATACCATGTCGTTTGGTGAAGCGGTGGATAAATACAGCGAGGATGAAAACAGTAAGTTTACTGCGGGATCTATTACCGATCCTCAGGGTTCTCCTTATCTTACCATCCAGGACCTCGATAAAAGCCTTTTGCCGGTATACAATGAATTAAAGGTGGGTGAATACTCGAAGCCGGTTCCTTTCACCGATGAAAGAGGCAGAAAGGGCGCCCGCATTGTTTATATACAAAGCAAAACCGAACCGCACCGCGAAAACATCAAGGATGATTATAACAAGATTGCCCAGCGGGTGCTGGAAGAGAAAAAAGGTGAAATACTGAACAACTGGTTTCAAACCAAAATGCCTACTTACTATATTTCTGTAGATGAGGAGTTTCGCCAGTGCAGTGAAGTAAACAAGTGGCTGGCGGTGTCAGCAAACCATGCGAAGTAAGCGCTATGCATTTACAAGCGTTGCTTCTTCGTTCGCAATTCCGTTTACCGCATATTTTCCCTTTATTTCATGTAACACGTATTCTACTTCGGCCTGTGTTTTTACAGTTACCAACTGCATGCGGAAGTCTTTGATATGGGGTAATCCCTTAAGATAATTTGCATAATGTCTTCTCATTTCGAGGATCCCCAAAACAGGGCCCTTCCATTCTACCGATTTACGCAAATGGGTCCGGCATACTGCTATTCTTTCCTCAACGGAAGGAGCGGATAACAAAGTTCCGGTTTGTACATAATGTTTTATTTCTCTGAATATCCAGGGATAACCGATAGCAGCACGGCCGATCATAATTCCGTCTACGCCATACCTGTTCTTATATTCCACAGCCTTTAGAGGGCTGTCAATATCGCCATTGCCAAATATGGGAATATGTATGCGGGGATTGTTCTTTACCGCTGCAATCAGGCTCCAGTCTGCATCACCTTTATACAACTGTGAACGGGTACGTCCGTGAATGGTAAGGGCCTGCACACCTACGTCCTGTAAGCGTTCCGCTACTTCCTCTATATTTTTAGAACTTTCGTCCCAGCCTAACCGTGTTTTAACGGTTACCGGTAACGATGTGGACTGTACAACGGCTTCAGTTAACCTCACCATTAAGCGAACATCTTTCAGCACCGCAGCTCCCGCTCCTTTACAAACTACCTTTTTTACCGGGCACCCGAAGTTAATATCTACCAGGTCGGGTTGCACAGCATCAATTATTTTAGCGCTGAGCGACAAAGCTTCTTCGTCGCCTCCAAACATTTGTATACCAAAGGGACGTTCGAATTCAGAGAAATCTAATTTTTGTTTGCTTTTAATAGCATCCCTGATCAGGCCTTCGCTGCTTATAAATTCACTGTACATTAGATCAGCGCCGTTTTGCTTGCATACATAACGAAATGGCGGATCACTCACATCTTCCATGGGGGCCAGAAGAAGTGGAAAGCAGGGGAGCTGTATGGAACCTATTTTTACTGCCATTGCACGAACTGTCTTATCTTGCATTTGTGGAATGAAGCCACTATAGGTTTAACGCATTTTGTAAAACATGGTAACAACTCAAAGAGTTGATATTCAATACCTGTATACTTTGTTTCGTTCCAATGCAAGCCGCAAATGTACACACTAATTTATAAATTATGTACGACACAGATTCCAAAGGTATTTCTTACGCCAATGCTTTTTTGATTCTGATAGGGTTGTGGATAGCGGGGTTTATTGCCGGCGGCGTGCTGAGTATCCCGGTATGGGTGTTAATGACTGGCAAAGGAATAATGAGCATGCCTGAAGAATTAATGAAGCCGGAAAATATTAATGCCGTTCGGGTTATCCAGGTAGTATCTACAGCGGTAACCTTTTTTTTACCCGCTTTTTTTACCTCGTTGATCATTACCCGTCGTCCTTTTAAATTATTAGGATTTACCACACGGTTTAATTACAGGCAATTGCTTTTGGCGCTGGGTATCATGTTTGGGGCGGCTATTGTCGCCGCATCTCTTGCACAGCTTAATGAGCTGATCCCCATTCCCCAAAATGCGGCGGATTATTTTAGAAAACTGGAAGACAACTATAGCGCCCAGGTAGAAGCCATGACCAATATCAGAACATTTGGCGATTACATCATTTCAATCATCATGATCGCTTTGTTGCCCGCGCTGTTCGAAGAAACGTTTTTCCGTGGCGCAATGCAAAACCTGCTTACCCGGTTTTCTAAAAAGCCCTGGCTGGCTATTTTGATAACCAGTTTAATATTCAGTGTTATACATCTTTCCTACTATGGTTTTTTGGCCCGTGTATGCCTGGGTGTAGTTTTGGGTTTGATCTTTTATTATTCACGCAGTCTTTGGCTGACTATTGCGGCGCACTTTTTCAATAATGCCATCGCCGTTACTCAAATGTATGTGCTCATAAGGCAGGGCAAACCAGTAAAGGAGGCTATGAACGAAACCTACCCCATGTGGTGGGGGATCATTGGCGTTATTCTTTTGTATGTGCTGTTTATTGTTTTCAAAAAGATTTCGGCGAAAGCTATACAAAAATATACAGCACCGGAAGACAGGGCCCTGGAAGAAAAATGGATTGCGTAAAAGAAAATGTGTAAATGTGTAAATGTGTAAATGTGTAAATGTGGAAATGTGGAAATGTGGGAATGTGGGAATGTGGAAATGGGGAGATGCTGATTTAAACTACCAACAATGGCAATGAACTGGCAGGTATTTAAAACCAGGGCTCTTACAGCAATAGTATTTGTGGCGGTTATGCTGGCCGGCCTGCTTTGGAATGAATGGAGCTTTTTTGTTTTATTTTCGGTTATACATTGGGGTTGCTGGATCGAGTACCAGAAACTGGTTAAAAGAATTGATCCTTCTTATGCCAGTATATCATCCTTTCATAAGTATGGGGTAATACTGGCAGGGTGGGCGATGATGCTGTATTGCGCCGGAGATGGTTATCGTATTGGAAACATTAGCCTTCATGCCATAGGCCTGGTTACCGGGTTGGTTTTTGCTTTTGCCCTTCCCATTATTGAAATTCTTTTTTCAAAACAGTTCAATCTTAAACATATCAGCTACTCCGCTATGGGGTTATTGTATATTTCCTTAAGCTGGGCACTTATGATGAGTATAAGATCAATGGACGGTCTATGGATTTCGGGAAAAGGCAGTCATTTTGAAATGGGCCAGATAGTGCCGCTTGTTATTATTTTTTCAATCTGGATCAATGATACGATGGCTTATATTACCGGCTCGCTCATAGGCAGAACGCCCTTTTCAAAAGTATCGCCCAAAAAAACAATAGAAGGCAACATTGGGGGCGCCGTTTTGTGCGTTGCAGCAATGGGGGCGCTGGCATATTATATGCAATTGCCCGTTGTGCATATATGTATCATTGCAGCCATAGCTGCAATTGTGGGTACGGCAGGTGATTTACTGGAGAGTAAGCTGAAACGCATGGCTGATGTAAAAGACAGCGGCCGTATTATGCCCGGCCATGGTGGTTTTTTAGACCGGTTTGATTCCTTGTTACTGGCTACGCCTGTGATATGGTTGTATGTGATGGTTGCGGTGAAATGAATAGCTGCAAAATTTTGAAGCTCCTGTGTCATTGCCTACTTTTGTTCTTTAACCAACCGGCATGACAGTACATAAAGAGGGATATCAAACCATTGCACTTTGCGGATTGTTTTTTGTGATCATCAACCTTGTACTGTTTTATTTTTTACCTTATAGCGTAAGCTGGTTGGCCTGGATCATTTTTATTCTTTCCTTCCTGTTCTTCCTTTTTATCATTTCTTTTTTTAGGGTACCCAAACGTACACTCACCATTGATGATACTAAAATTGTTGCCCCTGCCGACGGACGGGTGGTAGTGATTGAAGAAACCATTGATGAAGAATATTTTAAAGAGAAGCGTTTGCAGATATCTATTTTTATGAGTCCCGCCAATGTACACCAAAACCTTAACCCCGTAAGTGGCGAAGTGGTGTACAGCCGTTATCACAAGGGAAAATATCTGGTGGCATGGGATCCTAAATCATCTACACATAATGAACGGCATACGGTAGTAATACAAAATGCAAATGCAGAAGTGCTGGTTAAGCAAATTGCCGGTGCGGTAGCCCGTCGTATTATCAACTACCTTAAAACCGGGCAGAAGGTACAGCAGGGAGCTGAGATGGGGTTTATTAAATTTGGCAGCCGGGTTGATGTGCTTTTGCCGCCAGATACAAAAGTTCACGTTGGGCTGAATCAGGTGGTACGGGGCGGAGTAACCGTGCTGGCAAGCTGGGACGGGAAAATGTGAGAATGTGGAAACGTGGCAAATTCATGAGGTTTACAGGAGGGGAAATTGCAGGGTGAGATAACTTCATAGGTTTATATGGCGGTTGGTACCCGACAAAGGAGTGTCAGACCGTATAGAGAATCGTATTATTGCTAAAAAATATTTTCAAGTTCTTTCAATGCGTATACAGTGTAAGTTGGCTCGAAAGGTGGCGGAATATTTTTGTGATTGATATACACCTGGTCTATACCGGCATTTTTTGCACCCACTATGTCGGCTTCAATATCGTCGCCCAGCATAATACTTTCGCTAACCGCGGCCCCGCTTTTATGCAGCGCATACTCGAAAATTTGCTTGTGCGGTTTCAGGCTGTTGCTTCCTTCAGAAGTAATTACATTTTCGAAAAAACCCGTAAGACCGGAATATTTAAGTTTGCTGTGTTGTACTGTTTCAAATCCATTGGTTATAAGGTGCAGTGCATACCCCTTATTGCGCAGGTATTCCAGGATTTCTAAGGCATTAGGAAACAGTAAAGTGCGTGTTGGCAGCTTGTCTAAAAAAAAAGTATCCATGCTTCGGGCCAGCTTTTCATTACCTGTTTTAAAATCCAGCAACGTATGCCACATTCGTTTCCATCGCAGGTCATCTCTTTTAATAAAACCTTTACGGTAACGTTCCCATAGCCTGGTGTTGTGGTAAATATATCTTTCGTAAAAAGCGTCAAAACTATCTACGCCATGGGTAGTTAACTCCATTGCCACATGCAGTTCCTGCAGCGTTTGTTTTGCATTCGATTCGAAATCCCATAGGGTATGGTCCAGGTCAAAAAAAAGATGTTTGTAGGCCATGGCATCAACAAAAAATGCAAAAGTACGGTGTTTGCCGGAAGTATGTAGTTTTGATGATTACCGGATTGCATTATTAACTCATTAAACTGATAATGCAGTTGTATTGTATTACAATGTAATAAAGTGATTTATGAATATTATTATCACAGGTGCTTCCAGGGGATTTGGAAAAGCAATAGCTGAAATATTTGCTGCCAATGGATATAACCTGTATATCAGTTCCCGCAATGAGGTGAGCCTGTATAAAACAATGGAAGAACTTGTCACCCGTTTCCCGCAGGTTACCATTAAAGCCAAGCCATTCGATTTAAGCCGCAGGGAGCAGGTTAAAGATTTGGGCAACTGGCTTTTGGGGCTCAATGTTTCAATAGACATATTAATCAACAATGCCGGTTCATTTGAGCCGGGTAGTGTATATAACGAACCCGAAGGCGCTATGGAAAATATGATGACGGTTAATTTTTACAGCGCGTATCATCTTACCCGGTTGCTGATTCATAACATGATCGCCCGGCAAAGCGGCCATATTTTTAACATGTGCTCCATTGCCTCATTCCAGGCCTATAAAAATGGCGGTGCGTACAGCATCAGCAAATTTGCTTTAGCGGGATTTTCAAAAAACCTGAGGGAAGAAATGAAGCCGCATGGAATTAAGGTTACCGCCGTATACCCCGGAGCAGCATATACCGATTCGTGGGCTGCAAGCGGCATTGATCCTAAACGAATAATGGCAGCAGATGATATTGCCAAAATGATTTATACGGCCTCGCAGCTTTCGGTACAGGCCTGCGTGGAAGATATTATATTGCGACCCCAGTTGGGAGATTTGTGATTCTGTTGCGCTATATGTTGTTCTTTGATACATAGGATTACAGGCACAGAGGTTCACATAGATTTGGTAGTTGCTTTTTTTGAAATGAAACGGACTGGTATTCTATTGTGCCTATGTGTTGTTTTTTGTAGCACATAGGGATCATAGGTACAAAGGTTCACATGGATTT
>CALKHN010000057.1 GCA_937991535.1 uncultured Sphingobacteriales bacterium | reverse complement strand
ACCCTTACAGCTTTTTTTTCGTATAACAAGGATGGGACTGGTTAGAGGCTTACATTAAAAGAACAACCCCTGTACATGAATATTCAGGATCTATATAATTTCAATTCCGCTATGGTTCGATTAAAAGTGATACAGCCCAACCGGGTTATGACGCTGAATATCCATTTCAATTCCGCTATGGTTCGATTAAAAGTCCTTGCCAGTTGTAACTAACTCGCCTGTAGTGTTATTTCAATTCCGCTATGGTTCGATTAAAAGAGAAGACAGGAATGTTTGCTATGAATGCTTAGACATATTTCAATTCCGCTATGGTTCGATTAAAAGAATTCCTTCTTTATCGGAACATGGAACTTATTAATCATTTCAATTCCGCTATGGTTCGATTAAAAGATCTAACAGGTATAACCATAAAAGTTTATATTCAGCATTTCAATTCCGCTATGGTTCGATTAAAAGTCTTTAGTTGATGTAAAATTTGGGCTGTATAAAAGATTTCAATTCCGCTATGGTTCGATTAAAAGGCGACCTCCAAAAGAAGGTGAGTTTATTCAGTACGTATTTCAATTCCGCTATGGTTCGATTAAAAGTCATTCCGCTTTTTAATCCTTTTCGGACAAATACTAATTTCAATTCCGCTATGGTTCGATTAAAAGATTCACAGAAAACACTAAACCATGAAATTCCTATTTATTTCAATTCCGCTATGGTTCGATTAAAAGCACAGCTTTTGGAACGCATGGTTACGCCGTTACGAATTTCAATTCCGCTATGGTTCGATTAAAAGAGACACAGCGAGAATATATTTAACAGGTCTTTCTTTATTTCAATTCCGCTATGGTTCGATTAAAAGATTTTTGACTTGTTCAGCATTTCCAGCGCCATGGTTATTTCAATTCCGCTATGGTTCGATTAAAAGTCATAAATTGTTAACCCATTTGCCCAAGGAAAGTAAATTTCAATTCCGCTATGGTTCGATTAAAAGAGTTCAGGAAGAAGAATTTATTGAAAAATGGAACGAAATTTCAATTCCGCTATGGTTCGATTAAAAGTTCACGCTTAGTATGATTAGCTGCTCACCTAAATAATTTCAATTCCGCTATGGTTCGATTAAAAGTGCAGCGAGGGAATCGTTAACTGCTGTGAGGTCAGATTTCAATTCCGCTATGGTTCGATTAAAAGTACCATTCCCCCTCTACAAGCGTTGAAAGCGGTTCAATTTCAATTCCGCTATGGTTCGATTAAAAGGGTTCAGATTGCCCCATCCAACATCGGTAACAATTATTTCAATTCCGCTATGGTTCGATTAAAAGCGGTAGCTCAGTTGGTTAGAGCCAGCAGCGCGTAAATTTCAATTCCGCTATGGTTCGATTAAAAGCACATATACCGTTCCGGTAATGTCGTTCGGAAAATTATTTCAATTCCGCTATGGTTCGATTAAAAGGCAACGGCAGAGGCAGGAGGTGATACGCATTGCTGTATTTCAATTCCGCTATGGTTCGATTAAAAGGTAGCCTATTTCCGCATCGTTGCCTATTTTCGCAATTTCAATTCCGCTATGGTTCGATTAAAAGCACCCCTTGCACCCTGGTTTTTATTCATCTTCAGCATTTCAATTCCGCTATGGTTCGATTAAAAGTGGTCCGATGAAAATCCTCATCACTTCGAAATATTATTTCAATTCCGCTATGGTTCGATTAAAAGCGTCAAATGTCTTGCCCCATATCTGGTAATCAACATTTCAATTCCGCTATGGTTCGATTAAAAGAGAAACACAGGGAGAGTTTGTACAGGTGTACAATAAATTTCAATTCCGCTATGGTTCGATTAAAAGGGCGCGGAATACTTTAACCCCTTTAGAATCTTCTAATTTCAATTCCGCTATGGTTCGATTAAAAGTCACTCCCGCCTCAATGCGCGGGTTCTGCGTCCAGTATTTCAATTCCGCTATGGTTCGATTAAAAGAATTGATTTGCTTGGTAAAGAAAATATCATTGAATATTTCAATTCCGCTATGGTTCGATTAAAAGCATATGCAACTTATACATTTTCTGTTCCTGAACAAATTTCAATTCCGCTATGGTTCGATTAAAAGTGGAGGATCCGATACAAATTTTTCCACAATGGCGTAATTTCAATTCCGCTATGGTTCGATTAAAAGTTTTCATGCTGTCGTCGCTCCAGTCTTCAATATCTAATTTCAATTCCGCTATGGTTCGATTAAAAGTGATATTTTATAACTAAAAACTCAATTACATCCTAATTTCAATTCCGCTATGGTTCGATTAAAAGTTGCCGGACTGGTCCCACAAAACCCGGCAGGACTAATTTCAATTCCGCTATGGTTCGATTAAAAGACATCCAGCCTGTTTGCATCTTTAACATGCTTAAAGAATTTCAATTCCGCTATGGTTCGATTAAAAGCGTATCGGGAACGAATGTACTGAAACTAAAATCCTTCATTTCAATTCCGCTATGGTTCGATTAAAAGTTATCGCTGCAAGATCATCTACTGTAGTTGTCGCTGTATTTCAATTCCGATATGGTTCGATTAAAAGTCCCAGATGCACGCTGTTTTCTTTGGCGCGCCAACATTTCAATTCCGCTATGGTTCGATTAAAAGTTGAGGTGGTATATCTTTCTCCATTGTGTGCATTTTCAATTTCAATTCCGCTATGGTTCGATTAAAAGCGATAGAAAAGCGGGAATTACTGGCTAAAATAGCCCGATTTCAATTCCGCTATGGTTCGATTAAAAGGGGCGAGGGTCAGCACAGGTAGAGAATTTATTTGAATTTCAATTCCGCTATGGTTCGATTAAAAGATCCGGTTTCAAATAAATACTGCTCAATTAAATCAATTTCAATTCCGCTATGGTTCGATTAAAAGTAGATAGCTCTTCCCTGCCTGTAGGAGCCGATCGTATTTCAATTCCGCTATGGTTCGATTAAAAGAGTTGCGTCCACTTCTTCAGCCATTACAGCCGCACATTTCAATTCCGCTATGGTTCGATTAAAAGCGCTTCAGTTTCTCCGATTGCTTCAGATATTATTTTATTTCAATTCCGCTATGGTTCGATTAAAAGAACTGTAAGTGTGTTTGTGCCGTTTACGATTGATCATTTCAATTCCGCTATGGTTCGATTAAAAGTTACGTGCTGCAAGACCTACAATAGCGAATACGTATTTCAATTCCGCTATGGTTCGATTAAAAGAAATCTTCCATTGCTTCAGGCAGGGCCATTACGTCATTTCAATTCCGCTATGGTTCGATTAAAAGCGACCATGCATTTAATGTAAGCCCCCGTTTAGTTTCATTTCAATTCCGCTATGGTTCGATTAAAAGTGCCAGGGCGCAAACGTCATCATCATGCTCACCCTCATTTCAATTCCGCTATGGTTCGATTAAAAGTTTGCCGGTCTCGTCTCCGTTCCCGCGCCTTCCGATGTATTTCAATTCCGCTATGGTTCGATTAAAAGAAAGAGTAATATTATTGTAATTAGTTTCTTCATAAATTTCAATTCCGCTATGGTTCGATTAAAAGCTGTTGCCTGAATGTCTCTTGTAAAAGAACTGTCAATTTCAATTCCGCTATGGTTCGATTAAAAGTTTGCGTTCTTCAGCCGCTCCCTGTAGTCGTGTATTATTTCAATTCCGCTATGGTTCGATTAAAAGGCCGATAATGTAGAGTAGCCAGAATAGGAATTTCAATTTCAATTCCGCTATGGTTCGATTAAAAGTTCAGATGCAGAATATTTGAGCAGGTAATTAAATGATTTCAATTCCGCTATGGTTCGATTAAAAGTGATAACCGGGTTAAAGCTGAGAACCTATAAGCCGAATTTCAATTCCGCTATGGTTCGATTAAAAGAGCAAATAAAGGAGGACATAATATAAAATTTAAAATTTCAATTCCGCTATGGTTCGATTAAAAGGCGCAACGATCGGGTTGCGTTTGGGACAGAAGACAAATTTCAATTCCGCTATGGTTCGATTAAAAGTCCTTAAGCGATTTTTCCACGCTGTTAAAATGTTATTTCAATTCCGCTATGGTTCGATTAAAAGTAAATTTTGGCCACATGCTTACAAACTACTTCACACATTTCAATTCCGCTATGGTTCGATTAAAAGGTCAGGAAGCTGTCACCACACGGATACAACAAGTACATTTCAATTCCGCTATGGTTCGATTAAAAGGCTGTCAAAAGTGGGGAACATAGATTGACAATAGGAATTTCAATTCCGCTATGGTTCGATTAAAAGTTCAAGTCCCGGGAATGCTGCTGTTAGTATGCTTTATTTCAATTCCGCTATGGTTCGATTAAAAGATCAGGATGAACAGTTATAAGCCCATTCTCTTTGAGATTTCAATTCCGCTATGGTTCGATTAAAAGAGGGCTGCGCCCTCATGCCACTGCCCTCATATGCTTATTTCAATTCCGCTATGGTTCGATTAAAAGTAAAACCTGCACCTAATTTTCCGAACGACATTACATTTCAATTCCGCTATGGTTCGATTAAAAGAGGATAGCTAAAAGAATGCTTGAAGCGGCATTTCCATTTCAATTCCGCTATGGTTCGATTAAAAGTAGTTCCTCCTTACCAGCTTTCATCCTCTGCTGATACATTTCAATTCCGCTATGGTTCGATTAAAAGATACCTTTGATGTTCCGGAAATAAGATTGCCGACTTATTTCAATTCCGCTATGGTTCGATTAAAAGTTGATAGTGCCTTCATAACCTTTCACACCATCAAATTTCAATTCCGCTATGGTTCGATTAAAAGCGTACAATAGCAATTCCTGATGAAACAATTTCTTTATTTCAATTCCGCTATGGTTCGATTAAAAGAGTGCCATAGGCGCCGATTTCATCGCTGGGCAAAAATTTCAATTCCGCTATGGTTCGATTAAAAGTATATTCTCTTCGTTTTTCAGCTTGGCAATTTCATATTTCAATTCCGCTATGGTTCGATTAAAAGGGCTATGAATATTGCGGCCATCATACAGGAGACAGATTTCAATTCCGCTATGGTTCGATTAAAAGATCTGAGTTTCAATTGCCGCACTATAAGCTGATCCATTTCAATTCCGCTATGGTTCGATTAAAAGACTGAAACACAGGCCCAGCTTGCATTTAATTTTTACATTTCAATTCCGCTATGGTTCGATTAAAAGTGGCAGGCACATAAACCTTGCCTTTGATCCCTGCGAAATTTCAATTCCGCTATGGTTCGATTAAAAGTTAACTACCGTATAATAGCTTGATCTTTCCCGCACCATTTCAATTCCGCTATGGTTCGATTAAAAGTTGTTGGCGGTTATGGTTTAATAATGCTGTACAGAATTTCAATTCCGCTATGGTTCGATTAAAAGTTCCTATGTTCCAGCTTTGGAAGATTTTTAAGCCAATTTCAATTCCGCTATGGTTCGATTAAAAGCATTTAGGGGCAAAGAGTTCCGCTCCATCTGTGATATTTCAATTCCGCTATGGTTCGATTAAAAGAATATTTACAATGCCGGTTGAGACCTCTTTACCACATTTCAATTCCGCTATGGTTCGATTAAAAGTAATTGAGCATTAACTTTTTTAACCTTGCTGCCAGATTTCAATTCCGCTATGGTTCGATTAAAAGAAAAAGCATTCTTTTATGCAGGCAGCGCAAAGCAAATTTCAATTCCGCTATGGTTCGATTAAAAGCAACAACATAGGGAGCGCCTTTACCGTACCGGCAAATTTCAATTCCGCTATGGTTCGATTAAAAGCCATCGCTTATATAATGCAGGCAATGCCCGGGAGTGATTTCAATTCCGCTATGGTTCGATTAAAAGCATCGGCATCAGCCCTGGCATTATTATTCCTTTCAAATTTCAATTCCGCTATGGTTCGATTAAAAGCACCTGCAAGCCCGGGCTTTCCTTGTTTCAATTCAAATTTCAATTCCGCTATGGTTCGATTAAAAGTGCCTGGCAGAAAGCTGCTGTGCTCCTCAATGCATATTTCAATTCCGCTATGGTTCGATTAAAAGAGGCGCTCGTAAAAGCAAATGAAAATACTCAGTAATTTCAATTCCGCTATGGTTCGATTAAAAGACTTCACGGATGAGAGGAAAGGCATAGCATTTATATTTCAATTCCGCTATGGTTCGATTAAAAGACTTAAACGCCGCGCAGATGGCGGCAGGTAAACGTGATTTCAATTCCGCTATGGTTCGATTAAAAGAGTGCATTAAATGCAAAACAGGCAACGCTTGTAAGATTTCAATTCCGCTATGGTTCGATTAAAAGAGGATATTGCCGTGGATAAAACCGCATCCAAATAATTTCAATTCCGCTATGGTTCGATTAAAAGCATCATTCAGGCATAACATTTAGCTCTATAATTGACATTTCAATTCCGCTATGGTTCGATTAAAAGGTTCCAGACAATCCGGTTACAGTAGTTGTGTCGCATTTCAATTCCGCTATGGTTCGATTAAAAGTTACATCTCCTGTTAGTGCTGTGATGCCGGAACCGCATTTCAATTCCGCTATGGTTCGATTAAAAGAGATTGTTTCAACATCGCTTTCATCATTTATTAGGAATTTCAATTCCGCTATGGTTCGATTAAAAGCTCACTTCCCGTCCCCTCTGATGTTCTGCTAACTGTATTTCAATTCCGCTATGGTTCGATTAAAAGATATTTGCCGCCCATTTAATAGAATCGTTTGCAGTATTTCAATTCCGCTATGGTTCGATTAAAAGTATACACATAGGCAAGCTATGCCGGGCGTTTGAGACATTTCAATTCCGCTATGGTTCGATTAAAAGAACACGTAGCAATAGTGTTCTCATGTTGCTACCGTATTTCAATTCCGCTATGGTTCGATTAAAAGTATTTGAGTATTTGGTAAATGCTGCCCGGTCAATAGATTTCAATTCCGCTATGGTTCGATTAAAAGACATAGAGACGTTTAACATGCCTGCGATTGCCTTTACATTTCAATTCCGCTATGGTTCGATTAAAAGTCAGCAATCTGATTGTACCTAAAATTCATAAAGTTATTTCAATTCCGCTATGGTTCGATTAAAAGAATTCTACGAAATAACGGAACGCTGATCGGTGCAGTATTTCAATTCCGCTATGGTTCGATTAAAAGTCCGATACTTTGATTTCTTTTCCTCCTTCACCACATTTCAATTCCGCTATGGTTCGATTAAAAGTTAATCAGGATGAGCTTAGTTTAATTGATCTGTCGGATTTCAATTCCGCTATGGTTCGATTAAAAGATACCATTCCGCACCCACGTAATCGCCAACCTTGAAATTTCAATTCCGCTATGGTTCGATTAAAAGGATGTGATTCTCCGGATATGAGTTTGGAGATAACCATTTCAATTCCGCTATGGTTCGATTAAAAGACATTTGACGAACAGAACGCTCTATATGCGCAAGGAATTTCAATTCCGCTATGGTTCGATTAAAAGTCTTTAGCGTAATTGTTTTCATTAATCTTTAATGCATTTCAATTCCGCTATGGTTCGATTAAAAGGAACGTATGTTGATACCGTGCAGAATGTAATCGTAATTTCAATTCCGCTATGGTTCGATTAAAAGCCGCCGGTTCGACGACTAAAAAGTGCCTGTTTTCAAGGCTTTCAAGATGTAAATTATTGAAATTTTGACTAAAAAAGTTGTCGGTGGTCAATTATACTTTTTCCCCCTGTCACCGACAACTTTCTAAAATTCAATATTATCAGGTGTTTTTACCAATATGTTAATGAACTGTATTGAAAATGATTTTATAAACTGCGGCTTCGACGACTAAATAATATTATCGAGGTCATTCTTTTCCTTTCCTATCACCTGTTTCTCCAGCCATTTTTCCTGCCGGCTGCTGAATACAATAATACTGTCCTTTTCCATATTCATGATCGCCCTGGACCTCATAAGCAACTCCTTCAGCTTTACTTCACTCAGCTCCCCTTCAAACACACTGTTCTGTATCCAGTTCAAATACTGCCGGCACAGCTTAAGCATTTTGCCCACCCTTTTTTCTTCTATATCGTATACCAGTATGATGTACATTTTGTAAGACCGGAAGATGGCAAGATTGTAAGATGGTAAGATGTAAGATGGTAAGATGTAAGATGTAAGATGGTAAGACCGTAAGATGGTAAGACCGTAAGACCGTAAGATTGTAAGATGGTAAGACCGTAAGATGAGCTGTACTTTCTTACCCGTCTTACCTGTCTTACCTGTCTTGCTCTCTTGCCCGACTTGCTCTCTTACCCGTCTTACTCTCTTCCCTTCTTTGCCATTTTCAATTTGTGTTTTATAGTTGTTACAATTGCAAGGATTTCGGATGCTTCTTGATGCAAGGGGCGTATATCTGCTGATTGAGCAAGCTGCGCTTCTTCAAATATTTCCAGCCAAAACTGTGTTTCGTCTGCCTCCTCTGTTACTATGCATATTTTACTGTAAAATTCTGCTACCGACCTGCCTCTGGTTGCTGCTCTGAAATTTGCCGCTACGGAAGTACACGACCGGAGAAGCTGCTTCCCTATAATATAAGTGGCTCCCGATTTTTGCAACTGCTTATAAAATAAAATAATACGCACTGCAAAATTTTTGGTGCGGTTTCGCATTTCAGCATTAAAAACTTCATTCGATTTCCCTTTCATAATGTGGTGTTTTTAGATTAGAAATATACCTGCCATAAATGTAGTGAAATAACCGGGAAGATTGTAAGATGGTAAGATTGTAAGATGGTAAGACCGTAAGACCGTAAGATTGTAAGATGGTAAGACCGTAAGATGAGCTGTACTTTCTTACCCGTCTTACCTGTCTTGCTCTCTTACCCGTCTTGCTTTCTTGCTCTCTTACCCGTCTTACTCTCTTACCCGTCTTGCTTTCTTACCTGTCTTGCTCTTTTGCTCTCACCACCAGGCTTTAAACGGCTTATATTCTTCCATGTTCAAAATGTGCTTTACCAGCTTATAGCATTCCAGTTTTACAAGGTGCTTATAACTTACATTTCTTTTTAAACTCCTGTGCATGATCGTTTCATTTAGCTTTTCGTCCCAGGCTTTTACTACTTTTTTCCTGCCTCCGTCACCCAGCAGGCAACGGTTGGTGTTGCGATCAAAATCACTTTGCTGTATCACCCGTTTATTCAGCAGGGCAAACAGGGTGCGGTCAACAAGTATGGGCTTAAAAATTTCTGCCAGATCCAGGGCCAGTGAAAATCGCCTCTCGCCCGGCTGGTGCAAATAGCTGATGGTAGGATTCAGTTGGGTATGATAGATCATATCTAAGCAAAGGGTATAACACATCATATTCATGAATGAAATCAATGCATTTACCTCGTTCGACGGGGGCTGTTTGGTACGGTTGCCCATTTCAAAATCGTTTATAATAAGATCGAAGGCCTCGTAATAGGCCATCCTTATATTGCCTTCAATGCCCATCAACGCGTCTATTTCATCGTGCAGGATTAGTTGTCCGCACAATTGTTCTATCCTGTCAATGAGCGGTGAGGTGTCTTTTCCACGGTTGTTGTAGTAGCGCAGGTTTTTTACCATGTTAAAGCCGGCTCCTTCTACAAATTTCCGGGCAAGCGCCGCCCGCTTTGTTTTTTGTGTATAATGGTTTGCCTGCTCAATCAGCACTTTACCGCTCAGCAGGTACTCCCGCGGCAAAAAGCTACCGGAATAATGTTCATAATAGTCAAAGAAATGAAGGCTTATTTTCTCCTTACCCAAAAAATTATACAGCGAACTGTTCGCATCCAATGCGCCGAAACAAAATAAATTGTCCACACCTTCTACCGGAATATATTTAGGTTGACCTTCACTACCGTCTTCATCCACCGGAGTAAACTTCAGCGTATTGTCTTTACGGCTCATGCGTCCGGGATTGAAGAGGTAATAGCTTTTTTTCATAAAGAGATTTTAATGTAAGACCGTAAGACCTGTAAGACCTGTAAGATGGTAAGACCGTAAGACATGTAAGGCTGTAAGACATGTAAGATTGTAAGACATGTAAGACCGTAAGATCGTAAGAGTTGTAAAATGGTAAGATAAATGACAAGAAACTTCCGCTTTTGGAGCTTTATTATTTTGTTGTCTTACTATTTTACCCTCTTACTATTTTGCCCTCTTACTATTTTACCATCTTACCATTTTGCCATTTTACCATCTTACCACCTCCTACTCCTCAACGTAACACAATTCATAATAACTACAGCTTTTGCAAATGGGACTGTTGATACGGGCAGGGCAGCGTTCGGCAGAAACCAGGGATGCTATGGTTCGTATCGCTTCGCCCAGGAATACCCGGTCCGGTTCCTGCAAATGCACGGTCGTTCTTTCACGCATGGTTGGATATTCCAGAATAGCAGTTACATCTTCAATGCCGTTCAGCGCCAGCAGCCATATATAAAACTTCGCCTGCCACTCGTTCGCTTTTTCCACTTTATTACTGCGTTTGGTTTCGTGGATGATTTTATTTTTGGCGTCGTAAAAGTCAATTTTACCAAACAGGCTTATGCCTTCATAACTGGCGGATATGTCTATTTCGTTGTACTTATCATTTCGTTGCGGATAGCTGGTTTCGTGCAGGAGTTTACCATCATACACCATATCGCTGGTATGTTCCATATTGATGCCGTTTGCAAACAGCCAAAGTTTGCGGTGACAAATAATATAGTAGTTGATATGTGTGGCAGTGAGGTTCATTATTTCAATGGTATATAATATCAATACAGGAAGCCAAAAAGCCATAGCGGAATTTTATTGCCAGCTCCGGTTAGTATATCATCAGCCGCAATGTAGGCATTGTCTATACCCGAAATTTGTTTCGGCGACTTAAGTTTGCCTCCTGCTTCAATGATTATTTCATCCACCCAAAAATCTCCTTTTTTAGGATAAAACACGCTATGGCCACTATTGACCAATTGGTTTAATAAAAACGATTCCCTGATACTGCCCATATTAGGATCCGGTTTTAATGCATAAAACAAGTTGGTATTTTCGAGGTAGATTTTTTCAGGCTTCTTTAATAATGAAATTCCCTTGCCTTGTGCATGCAGGCTATTGATCAAAAGTGCTTTTTCAAGACACTTCAGATAGTCATAGATGGTATCGCGGCTGATGTTCAACTTGCGGGCCAGTTCAGATATATTGGGTTGAAAGGGTACGGATTCTGCCAGAATCGCCAGCAGCTTTTTTAATTTCAGCGCTGTTGACGGTGTGTAGCCATCTGTATAGGCCATATCAATATCCAAAATAGTATTAATGACCTGGTTCAATTTAACAATATATCCGGTTTCATTTTCTGCTTGCGAAAAAGGAAGGTATCCTGTTTTTAAGTATTCTCTGAACAGGGGCAAAATAAATAAATCTTTTTCTTTGCTCAATTTGGTCGTGAGGGATCTGTGACTGGTAATAACCTGATCAAGACTAACGGCTTTGATGTTTATTTTTTTCTTAAAAACAAGAAATTCCCTGAACGACATTCCCGGCAGATGGTAAGCAAAAACCCTGCGGCTCAAATCAGACTCTCCCCTGTATATGTCCAGTGCGGAAGAGGAAGAAAATACTACTTTCATTTCGGGTAAGGAATCGTAGATCACTTTTAATTCCCTCGACCACAACGCATATTTATGTACTTCGTCAATAAACAGAAAACGGCCGCCGAGTTTATAAAAATCGTCAGCCAGTTCAAATAAGGTACGGTTGTAAAAATAAGGATGATCTGCGCTTACATAAAGGGAGCGGTCATTTTTACGCAATCCGAACTTTTGTTGCTGTAGCTTAAAGTGGTTTTACCCACGCCCCGGGCCCCTTTGATCGCAATCATTTTCTGATTCCAATCTATGCTATCAAATAAACTACGTTTAAAATTAAGTGTAATTTTGGCTGAAACGATGTCGTTAAAATAATACAGATCCTCCATAAATGTGTATATCATATTCGACAATATATAGTTATAAGTTGTCGAATTTAAGATACAATTAATTTTTAAAAGCCAGGTGAATGAGCAAAAGGTTTGCACCCGTTTAAAATAGGGAAGATCATGCTATTATAATTGCCTGGCTGGAAATAACCTGTTCTAAATAAAAGTGAACCAATAAAATAAGCCGGGCTGTATATTTGTTTCCTTAAAAATCTGACATCAAACCCAACAACAATCACTGCAAATGGACTATCAACATACGAGGGAGATTTGTTTACAAACAAGCAGGTTAACACATGCTGTGATAGATAGTTTTCTTATTTATTACGCAGCCCGGCAGGACAAAACAGACAGGGAGGCAGAAAGGCAATTGGAGAAATACAGGCATATTACCCGGCAACAGGACCCTGCATGGGTAAACTTTATGAAAACGCAGTACATAGCTCACCGCATATTTAAAAAAAACGGTCTTATCAGTAAATACCTTCATCACAGTGCGCTGAAAGAGCTTGATGCCGGAGAAATGGCCTACCTGCGGCAACAGGCTGCAAAACCCTGGCGCTTTTATTTCAGCGAAATAACCCGTAACCCGGATGAAGACTTTTATGAAATGGAAGACATCCTGAGTGGTGAAGCTTTTTTGCTGTACTCTCCCGGCACAACTGATATACTTAGCCAGGGAAATAAAACTTTATGGTTTAACCTGGTAGCCTTCAATGGCGCCTGCTGGCAAACCTTTGGTACGATCAATGGTTACAGTAGCTTTTATACTGATGATATTTTCTTTTATGCCACCGAAACAGATCCGGCTTTGGAAAATGAGACCGATATCATACAGCATATCGAAAACAATCCTGTGCCCTATATGGTGCTGTTTTCCGGCAGCGAACTGCCGGTTATTGTTAACAAGAACGAACCGATCCGTTTCAACCAGGCTGATTATGATACGCGACCGCCTGCGGCAGAAAATCTCAAGAAAGACTTCAGAGTACAGGTGGCAGGCAGCGTTACCCAATACAGCCTGAAGCGGTGGGGTGGCTTTCCGCATTTTGCACAATTTTATTACGATAGCCAAAAAAAACTGCTTCGGCTCAAAGCCATGACGGATAAAGGTTTTGCAAAGCTTACCGAAAAAATGAAGGCTGCCGGTATTCCCGTATCCCCCGAACCCGATCTAAGCCTGACACCGACAATGTTATCCACAACAGAATCCATTTTAAAGAAAAAAATTGTGCTGGATGAATATGAATCCTTATTCGGAGAAGAGAAAAGCGCGGCCGATAAAGAAGCAATGGATAATCTGAATGAACTGGTACAACTGATCGTTCCCTATTTAAATGCCGGTAAAGAACCAGACATTAGTATGTTGTTAAAAAAAACAGGTTATGATGCATTAACAATAAAAGAGGTTATTGCCCAAATGCGGCAAACGATAAACCGGATGCAGCAATGAGCGGCTTATCCCATTGAACCTGCTGATACAAATATCTATGAAAACCGCTATCAACGGAGTTTAAACGTTTTTCAGAAATGAGCTTTGATTCTTCGTCACTTACCCATTTGTCTATTTCTTCAAAATGTTCTTCTATGGTTTGAGGAAGTTTCTCTCCCGGAATTTCTATAAGATGCACAGCAGCGATATCGGCGGGAAGGTGAGGGATGCAGGGGTGCATGGGTGCATGGGTTATAATTTATCCTCAAATTTAAAAAATGTTACAAATTGGTGTTCACCCAGGTAAGCCCAAACCTGGTTTAATTCCGGCAAATGATGGCAATAATTCTGACCATTTTAATATAAAAACCCAAATAGCCATAGTGGAATTTTATTATTAACGCCGTTTTCAATCTCATCTGCCGCAATAAAAGCCTGTGGAATCCCCTTTATTTGTTTAGTGGTTTTTACTGCACCGCCTATTTCGAAGGTATAAGCATTGTTCACAATAAAGTCGCCATACTTTGAAGACGTAACATCGTGGTTTACCTTTAATTGATTTAAGAAGAATGTTTCCCGAAGGTTTCCTTTATTTGGTTTGCTTCCCGAAAAGGTATAGGCGATGTTAGGATTTTCCAGATATATTTTATCCGGTTTTTGTAAAAAACTAATCCCCTTATTATTGCTTCGCAATAAATTTAATACGCCGGATTTTTCTAATAAATCCAGTGCTTTTAATACGGTGTTTCTGGGTACACCCGTTTTATCTGAAAGGCTTTGAATATTGGGTGTAAAAGGCACCGATTGGCTGATGATGAAAAGAAGGTTCTTCATGCTTCTGACTGTAGTGTAATTTATATTTTCAACTGAAGGAATGTCTATCTCAATAATCAGATGAATGATTTGTTGTAACTTTTGATGATAAAAAGTTTTATCTGATTTAAAAAAGGGTAAGCATCCATAATTCAGATATTCGGAAAATGCTTTTAATACATCCAAACGATCATTTATTGACGGGCTTATATCCATGTGGTTTTCTAAGATGGAACTTAATTCTAAAGGGTTATTTTTTAGATTGTATTCCATGTCCAAAAATTCCCTGAAAGACAGTCCATTTAATGAATACAGATTTGCTCTGCGGGATAAATCTGCCTGTCCCTTGTCAATCTGTAAAACCGAAGAACCCGTTGCTACTATCCTCATATCAGGATAACTATCGTACAAATTCTTTAAGTCTTTTGACCAAAAGGGGTATTGGTGTATTTCATCTAAAAAAAAATGCCGATACCCTTTTTCATAAAGGTTTTCCGCCAGAAGCGTTAACCGGTTAGATTCAAAATAAAAATCATCCAGGCTCAGGTAAATAGCGGGCAGTTTGGTCAGTTTCATGTACTGGAGCAGCAGCGTTGTTTTGCCCGTTCCTCTGGCGCCCTTAATAATTGAAAGCGGCTTATCCCATTGAACCTGCTGATACAAATATCTATGAAAACCGGTATCAATGGACTTCAAACGTTTTTCCGACAATTTTATCAAACGCTCCATAACGCTTTCTATAATTTACAATATCAATAAATGCTTTTTATAAAAAGCAAATATACGAAATGCTTTTTGAATAAAGCGTTTTACAAACTTCTCACTTACGCATTTGTCTATTTCTTTAAAATGTTCCTCTATGGTTGAGGAAATTTTTCTCCCGGAATTGCTGTGCGGTGCGCAGCAGCAATATCGCCGAGAAGGTGGGGGATGTAGGGGTGCATGGGATAACTTTTTGTAGTAGTGAAATTTGGATAGAGAAGATTTGGATGATATAAAAGGGCAAGGAGGCGGAGGCAAATGGAAAGGGGGCATGTTTAGAGTCACATAATGCCTTCATCTACGTCTTTCTCAATGGAAAAGTATCCGATGGTTGGATCATACTTTAAATTAATAGCAACCAATGTATCGCCATATAGCTTTTCTCTTGACAACTCAGGTTCATAATTATAAACCTGCACTAAAAGTTGATTAGCTTCTAAAAATCTTCTTTCCGCTATTTTTTGTTTGTATTTTTCCTGAAGATTAAAACATAGCACCTCAATTTTTTGATTGTTGTTTTTCAGAATATCTTCGACCCAGTCTCTCCAATGTCCGGCAATCCAATCTTCTTCAAATCGATTGATTATTGAATTATTCAATCCATTTTCAAAGTCCTTTTGTTGAGCTTCTTTATAACCATCTTTGTAAACATGGTTACAAACGTTAATTAAATCATCCTCTCCTAATTCGTAATTATTAAGTTTCTGCAATTCGTTCCAAGTACTCTCCAAAACCTTACTATCGTAAAATGGTGTATTGCCGATCGAATTTTCGAATACATAAACAGGAACGGTATCGTTCTGCAGACTTGATTCGCTGTCAATCGGAATAATTCTTTTCTTGCCAGCCCTGTTGATTCTTCCAAAACGCTGAATTAGGGCATCAATTGGTGCATTCTCAATAAAAGCAATATCATAGTCTATATCCAGACTAACTTCTACAGCTTGTGTAGCAATCAATAATTGAGGACGTAATAAAATATCCTTGTTGGTAATGGAATTTTCAATGATAGTCCTATCTCTTTTATTAAAACCGCTGTGCAAAAGTCGTACTGAACCTTCAAAATCAATTTCTCGATACAGTTTTTGCGCAGTTTTTACATTGTTTACAATAATTAAAACAGACCTTCCATCTTCTAAATAGTCTTTTATTAATCCTATTTCATCTTCTATTGTATCATCATTCATACAATACAATTGATGTCTTTTCCTGTCCAATACAATGCGGTCCTGTTCTTTTTCCTTATTGAGTCGAATCAATTTTGATTGATCTCCTTCATAAATTTCATTAATGATTAGGTTCAGCATAAAATCAGGAATGGTGGCTGATAAAAAGAAAAATTTAGCATTAAATAATTTTCTGTAGAGTTTTATTGTGGCTAATAACATCCCTGTCAATAAGGCATTGTAAGTATGAAATTCATCTATGATGAATAAAGCATTTTTATAGTCGAATAATCCAAATTCCCAGCCTTTTCCTTTCAGCGAAGTCTTCAAAACCTGGTGCAGTGTAGCCACTTTTATCGGATAGAACAATTCTTTGGAAAGCGACTTTTTGTTCTTTGCTTCCTGTTCAATTTTTTGATAATCTTTCTCATCATTGCTGTATTCTTCTGAAATCTGTTCGTAGAAAAAGTCTAAAGTTTTTGAATGTAAAGCGGTAACGACTTCTTCGTTATAATGATTTTGCAATCGGGAAACCATTGCATTGATGCTTGCAGTATAAGGCAACAGGTAAAACACCCGGGAATTTTCAGTTTGATTGGCAAACACCCAATTCAAAGCAGCTTCAGTTTTTCCAGAACCGGTAGGAGCATGTAAAATGACATCTGTTTTTATTTGTTGTAACCGCTCCTGAAATGGTCGAAACGGGAAATATACACCACCTTTATTGGGTTGAAAATTTTGAATCGAAAGCTGTTTATACTTAGGAATATCGTTTTCTTTTCTTGCCGAACCTAAATGGTCAGAAGCCATCAATAAAACCCTTGTCAGAGAAAGTTGTTTTCGATGTTCGAACTCCGGGAGTGATTTAATTTGATATTTTGCATTTAATAGCATCTTCAAATCTTTCGGTACCTTTTTAACAGCATCTTGTTCAAGTGTTCTTATATCTAATCCAAAAATTCCTAACCAATCTTGCACATTCTTTCTTTTGAAAATAGAAACATCAGATTCATACCACTGTTCAATATATTCACTGATTTGATTAGGAGATAACGTCCCTTTTGTTTCAGAATGGGTGTCAACAATTCCTTTATGATGCGTAGCAATCGCAAATAATTCATCATGTTCCAACCGTAAATAATTGAGGCAGAATAAAAGTGAAACCAATTCATGCCGTATATCCCCCCCTTTAATTCCATTCAATCTTCCGACAAACTCTTTATGTATCTTGCCCAAATCGTGGAGAACAGCACATCTGATCAACTTTTCTTCCCAAAACACTTTCTCCTCCTTACTTAAAGGAAGCGAATGTAGTAGGTTCTTTCCTGCTGTAACAACGTGGCGGGTATGCATTTCAAGTGTAGTAATACCATCACTCTTTGCCAAGAACTGGTCAAAATAGCTTTTATTCATTTATAAATTCGTGCAAATAAAATGATACTGGCTTCTCCGCCTTTGTTTGATAAATGTTATTGAACTTTACTTCTGCATCATTGTCCTGGGGTATCGAAATAAAAACCTTAGATGCTTGTGGTGTCCTGCCAGAACCCACTTCCTCATTTTCAAGGTACGACTCCGCTAACTGTACTAGCTGTCCTCCAGCCTTCAACCCTGCCGAGAAAGGTAATAAGGAACCTCCTAAACTGCCCTTATGCACTTTTTCAACTTCAACTATCGAAACGCTTTCTATTCTTAAAATATCCTGTGAGCGGCCTAATGACGGTGTCCCTACAGGGTTTTCAAAATACTCCTTCCAATCCAATCGGTCAATCCAAATTGTCAACTTTGGGGAAGTATGGAACTCTCTTGTGTAAGCATCAGTACCTTTGCTGTGCTGTTTTATTCTTCTGCCGTCAAACTCTAAGCGCTGTCTTGTTTCCAGATCCTGAGCAACAGTATCATAAGAATATTTGAATCCGATTTTGACTTCATCAGACAAAACAATCCTGCCCATACAGCATCCAATGATTCCCAGGACCAAAGAATAGCTTGGCGTATGCATACAAACAGCATTACCGGAAAGAACAAAAGGAAGCCTGGGAGTTGCTGTCCATCCTGAAAATTGTATTTCCAGTAATTTATCCATTCGTTAAATGATTTTTAGTGAATTGATTTACGATTTCGATTGGAGAAGCTAATACAAAGCCTTCTTTTAGCCTCTCATTTACTTCGCTTTCATTTTGTAAATAACCCTTTCTGAATCCAACATAAATGGGAGTTGCTAATTTTTCTTTATAGTCATTTGATAATTCAAGCAACAAATCAATGTTTAGAATTGGCCTTTCTCCAGTACCGATAAACAAATTATTGAAAATGGGATTGGCTGATTCAAGCCCTGCAAGAATTAAAACCTTTGGAGACACATCGGCTCCAAATGCCGCTTGCTTAGCACCCCCTCTTAAATAAGCTAACCCTTTCAATAAGCCGGCTGCATTATTCTTTCTGTTTTCCTCTGCATTTCTCAATTCATATCTCGCAAACTTTCCACCCAAATCAAATTTATTAAGTTTGTCTGCGTGTTTTTCTACCAACTCAGAGGATAGTTCTTGTTTACTACCAAGATTGTCATACATTCCTAAACGATAAAATTCCAAATTGAAAAAACCTTCGAGGTGCGTTGAATAGAATTTTGTAGAATACGGTAACGGCGTTCCTTCTTTCAAGTGAACAAACGCCTCATCTATATTATTTGCTGTACGCATATTTTTTATACCTTTCAATATAGAAGATTTAAAGGGTGAAGTCCTCTGAACACTTTCTTCATTCCCCTTCCCGGCTTTCATATAACCGAATAAATCGTCTTCCGGGAATTCAATAGGGTTTAATTCCGTAGCAATCTTGTTTGTACTTCCTTTTTCAGAACCCTCCCCAATTGCCCGCAATTCGCTCGGATTCCAGTTGTTTTCTTTATTGGCAGTATCTCTCAGCCATCTTCTCCAGGACTGTGCGGAAACATAAGGCACATCTTCTAATCGGTTATTTACTTTTTCCTTGTACGTTTTGGGAATTACAAGATTTTTATCTTCCTGTACTCCCAACCCAGCTCCGTTTAGGAAAGTTGCGGTTGCATCAATTAACAATGCTCCGGTAATGTTGTTTAAATTTGCCATAATAGATTGATATTAATTTTTATTCAGTAAAGATTTCCCTTTTAAGGGTTTGATTGCTGTTTGCTTCATTAAAAATTTAATTGCCAATAGGCAAATATTCTGATTGCTATTGCCAAGCGGATTTGTCATCAATTCTTCTATTGTCCATTTGTCGTCTTTGATTTGTTCATTATCCTTTATGAACTGATTAGTATTGTAAACCATCTCGTTGAGTAAAGAGTAAAAATTATCGTTCTCTTTTACGATACTATTTACTGTTCTGTTGAATTTATTGTTAGGTGGTTCATCTGAATTTGAATTTTGATATTTGGTATGATAATAAGCCTGATAATCGTTAGAGAAAGACTGAATTCTATCTATCCAATTTTGAATGAGACTATCATCTCTTAAATCACTTTTCCAGAATAGATATTCAAATTTTTCCTGCTCTGGATAAGAAAAGAATATTCTCAACAACTCATTTAATCCAAATTTCCTGAAATTGAAATTATCGTCATAAAATACCTCAATTACAGTTTCCAGCTCTATTTCAAATTTATCCAATGCATCAAAAATGACTCGATTGAATCCTACTTTTGTATATTCAATCGGATTGGTCAGATTAGACTTTATTGTGTTTGATTTTGAATCATTCTGAATTAAACTGATTAGCCATTTACAAGCATTATAAACCTTTGTTTTTGAGACCTCAACTTGAGGTAGATCATTGCTATAAATTTCCGTTTGCATGAAATAATGAACCAGTTTATGAAATTGATAAAAATTGTTTTTGACAGGTAGTTCGTCGTTATTATCTAAGATTGCAATCTGAAGTTCCAAGTTCCATTCATTGTTTTCAGTTGCCTTGACTAAGACTTTGAATAGCTCGACCCGATATTCTGTATCGTTCCAGGCATCTGTTTTGGCTAATATTTTTTCAAATGCTTTCGATTTGTATTTTTTGATTAACCCTGCGATGTATTTTGCTATAGGAATAAACTTATTTTTACCTATTTCGGTATAATAAGTTTCCAGGAATTCCGGTGAAACACCGTCATATTCTACTTTCTTTTTTCCACTTCCAAATACATTTGGATACAACAAAAACCAATCTTTATTTCCTTCCAGGGATTCAATAAAACTAAAAGCACTTTCGTTTCGTGCTAAAATAGCTTTCAGCTCATTTGCGATTTTAGAATTTTTATAAAGTCGTTGTAATTTTTTAATTAAAGAGTTGGGCACTCTGTCAATTTCACAACTTGCCCCTGTCCCTGAATTTGAAAAACTCCACATATTCAAATCGGAATATGACTCTTCCATATCTTCCTTTTCTGTAAGAATATTCAATACTTTAATCAGGTAATCTCCTTTAGCAAAGTCTCTTGCGTTTTCTACGGAATCTTTCACAGAAACAGCCTGTATTTTTTCTGCCATTGTTTTGGCGTTGTCAGCTACCATTCCTCTCGTCAATTCAAAATTGGAAGAATCAACCAATAAGATACCTCCTTTATACAGCAAAGCTGATAATGGCAAGAATTGAAGAATAGGAATACAAATTGGATGTATCTGCACCGAAAATTTTGCTTGTGGTAATGCTTGAGCATCAGAACCCAAGCCTCCGATCAAAGGAAACCATGTTCTGTTTAATGAATAATCAGTATTATCTAAGTTGTTTAATTGCTTTTTCTCTTCTTTTGGATCTATCTTTTTAGCTTTCAAAGATTCTTTTTGAGTCTTTATTTCATCTTCATAAAAGCTTTCAAATTTCTTGTCGAATTTTAATCCCGAAATTTCACAAGTCAGAGAACCTGTCGATTCGAAATTTTTCAATATAGAAATCAACAGATTCCTATAAGTTATTTCCCCAACCGCGTCTTTCTTTTTTGCAGGATTCACCAAAGGATTATTTAAGCTAAATAACATCGTATAGCTTTTTAATCTTTTATTTAATCCTACCAAGTTTTTCTTTTCAAATAATTCTAATAATAGATTCGGTGTTATTTCCGAAACATTGTTCAAATTACTCAATGCTTCAATGGTCATTAATGCATTATTGAGCATAGCATTTCCAGTGTAGGTTTCAAATATTTTCATGTATTCTTATTCTTTAAAAATCTATGGTTATTGCAAATCTCACAAAATGAATTTGCCTTAATAGTCTTCTCACAGTGGGTGCATATTTTGGGCTTATTAATCAAACGATGATCTTTGTTCATGGTGCAATTTTCGGTAAAATTACATAAATTCCACTAATAAAGTCAGTATGTTGTAGACATAATTCAAATAATGTTCATTTCAAGTTATCGCAGCCTATGCGTGGGATACCGACCTTGGGGTAAGTAACCAAGCAAGTAATGCAACTATTTGAAATCCAACCTTTTAATATACAAGGTCAAATTTTTGTAATATAGCCTTATCTTTACGCCTGGCTCTTAGGAATGAAGGAATTGAAAACTAATTAAGTCTGTAGTTTTAATCGAACCAAATATCCTAAAAGCCTTTTTTTATTTTACCCACCAACTCCTTGATCTTCTTTTTATAAAACTTTCTCGCCAAATGCTAGCCCCCACCTCCGGCTCCCTCACCCACAAAGTTCCCCCACCCAACTGCCAGGATCTGTCCTTGTTTCAAAAAATTTTCTATTTTTTTGTGTATATGTTTTTTAAACCCCACCGGCTTAATGATCTCCACTTCTTCCATCAGTCCCAGCACAAACCTGCCTATACCATTATAATTGGCTACAGGCAATTTTACCCGGTAAGCTTCAGTTTCACTTTTGATACAGCTTACGGACAGCGGGTATTCTTCTATTAATAAATTATAGGCTTTCAATGTAAGCAGCAGCTCAACCGTAGTAAAGGGCTTCATTGCCGACACCCGAAATACATCTGTAAAGGGCTCCCTGTGTTTGTCTTCATAGCGCCATGCGGAGGGCGATAGCTCCACCGATTGCATCCGGGCTATTTTAAACTGCTTGCACGAATCGCTTTTTACATCATAGCACCAAACAGCCCTGTAATCCGGGAGAAAACCGAATGCTTCTACGGTGCGGTCTTCAATGCGGTTGCTGTTGGACGAACGGTATTTTATGAGCCTTACCTGTTTTCCCTGGTCAATCGAATTTCGGATAAGCTGCACTTTGGTGAGATCATCGCTTTGCCTTAATTGCTCCAGGGCTTTAAGATCATAAAAGGCATTCATTTTTCTTACTAACCTTTCCTTTACAGGGGAATCTCCTTCTATATGCGACAGCGTTTGATAAAGAATAGATATTTCTTCCTCCGAAAAATGCAATAAATTTTTGAGGTTCCGGTTTGCTTTTATGCCCGATTGTAAACGATACCCGTTTGCACGCTCCAATAAAAAACCCGCATTTTCGATGAGGGCAAGGTCGCGGCTCAAATTGCGGGCCGACATGCCAAACCTGCTTTGCAATTCACGCATTAAATACAATTTACTGCCCGACAGCATCATCAGCAATCGGAGCATCCTTATTGTCCTTGTATCTTCCATGAGAAATCAATTTCTATTTTCCCACATCCACACATCCCATTCCCAAACTGTTGTAAATGCCCGCCCCGGCATTCAGCAGCAGTTCCAGCGCCGCCCTGCTTCCCAGTACGTTAAGCCTGAAGTTGGTGAAGCCCCTTATTTTCGTTTCGGCGTCTGTATCGGCCTTTATGGTTATTAGTTTTGATTTGGGTGGATTGTGATAAAAAATAACGTCCATACCGGCGCGGGTAAAGGCGGCTTCAGCCTCATCTGTTCCATATACGGTTTTGTATTTCTCCCGCCAGTTGTACATCAACTGTTGCACAAATTCGGGGTGTTCGGGCGCCAGGAAAGCATAGTTGCCCCTTTCGTCTTTTTTGCCGGAAACAACAGGAGAGAGGGGTTGTAATACCAATTCCTGCCGGTCGTTTTGCGTGAGTATCGTTGGCAGCGATTCAATTTGAGCGATGGTGAACGCGGCTTTGCTTTTGCGGTCGGCTATTTCCATTTGCTGGTTCATGAACAGGCCCCGGATAAATTTTTCGGCAGCCTGGGGCAGGTGAAAGCAAACTTCCAGTTCCGCCTGCGGGGTCAGCAATCTAAACCGGTCACTTTCAATTTTAAAAGGCGTTCTGATATCGGAAAAGGTGAAGAGCTTGAATGATTTGAGCGAATCTTTTTTTTGATAGCCGGCATCGTGCAGAAATGCGGCGTAGTCCTGATCCGCGCTGCCGAGTATGCGGTAAATAACCGCCGAAAGCGGGTACTGGTAATTTACAGGTATTACCGGGTATGCGTTTTGGCTCAACAGGTTCAGTTTAAACCGCATGGCTTGTGGTTGCTGTTTGGGTTAATACTATGGCATCGGGTAATTTGCACTTTATAAAAAAACAAATTACTTTAACAATACAATATCGCGTTATATGCTGCGGGTTAACAGGTATAACATCATTGTTTATATCGAAAATGGTTTAGCGTTGCCTGAATGGATACAGATGGATGGGGGTGAATATAAGATTTTTTGAGTGAGACCGGCAGAAATATTTATTCACCTGCCGGATTTTTGAGTGAAATGCAATTACTCCGTGGTTCATTGTTTCACAGCTTTCGGCAAATTACCAATGACAGGCTGAATCCGCCTCACTTGTATTGCTCATAGCTGAAGGCTGACTGCTGACAGCCCTGGGATTTCCGGGGAGAATAATTATTTATTTCTTGTCATTTGATTCCCTGTGCTTTGCATCCGGTGTTTTGAACGCTAATCATTACATTTACATTTCTGTTAAAGAAAAGGACCGGGAGCAGTAAGATAACCGGATAAAAAGTTGAACAGTATGAAGCAAACGATGGTATCTTTTTTATTTCTTATTTCTTGTTTTATTTCACAGGCCCAACCACCCGCTTCACTGAACAGTTCGGAAATTTTACTTCGCTTAAAAAAGCTGAATGTACTGGGAAGTGTTTTGTATATCGCCGCGCATCCCGATGATGAAAATACAAGGTTACTGGCCTACCTGGCCAATGAAAAACTATACCGCACCGGCTATCTCAGTATTACCCGCGGCGATGGAGGCCAGAATTTAATTGGCGATGAGCAGGGAACTGAACTTGGGTTAATAAGAACACAGGAGCTGCTGTCGGCCCGCCGCATTGATGGCGCCGAGCAATTTTTTACAAGAGCTTACGATTTCGGTTTTTCAAAAAGCACGGAAGAGGCTTTGGAAAAGTGGAATAAAGAACTGATCCTTGGCGATGTGGTGTGGGTGATCCGGAAATTTCAGCCCGATGTGATCATTACCCGTTTCCCGGAAGACAGTCGTGCCGGTCATGGACATCATTCGGCATCGGCTGTGCTCGCCCATGAAGCTTTTATTGCTGCCGCCGATCCGCAGCAGTTCCCCGAGCAATTAAAAAGGGGCGTTCAGCCCTGGCAGGCGAAGCGCATTGTATGGAATACTTATAATTTTGGAGGGAACAATACGCAGCGCGGCGACCAGTTTAAAATGGATGTTGGCGGGTACAATGCACTGTTAGGAAAAGGATATGGGGAGATAGCCGCCGAAAGCCGCAGCCAGCACAAAAGCCAGGGCTTTGGTGTAGCTGCCCAGCGCGGATCGGAATGGGAATATTTTGCCGCCGTGGCGGGCGATGCACCCAAAGAAGATTTGATGGACGGCGTGGAAACCACATGGAGCAGGACGGCGAGCTTTGGAATATTGGATCGCATGCAACTCCAGGAAAGGATTGAAAGGTTGATCAATGGTTTTTCATATGAACATCCGGAAAAATCTGTACCCGGCCTGGTGAGCCTGTACAAGAACCTGGCGGTAACCGACGGGCTTTCTCCCTACTGGCAAACCCAAAAGCTGAAGGAATTGCAGGAACTGGTACGGTCGTGCTCCGGTTTGTATTTTGAAGCTACCACCAGTATGCCCTATGTGGCAGCAGGCGATTCTTTGCGCATAAACATTAACGTTATTAACAGGGGCGGACTGCCCCTGTCGGCCAGGGTGGTTCAGCCTTTTGATTACCAGCTACCGGCTTCAATGCCGGCTAAGCAGTTGGTTTCTTATACCCAAACCATTTTTGTGCCTGTTAATATGCCCGTATCACAGCCCTATTGGCTGGAAAAAGGATTGAATGAAGGTCATTTTATAGTGGATGACCAATCGCTGATTGGCCTGCCCGAAAGTAGCGCTGCCTATGAAATGACGCTATCGGTTGATATAAACAACCAGGTTTTCCATTTTTCAACGCCGGTTCGTTACAAATATACCGACCCGGTTCGCGGAGAAGTATACCAGCCTTTGCCTGTGGTGCCGGTGTTGTCGCTTAACGAGTCGCCGCAATTTGTTTTCACCGGGCTCAACAAACAGCCGGTTTCATCTATAAAATTAAACGTAACCTCGCTGGCATCATCGTTACAAAAAGCAAAAGCGCAATATTATCAGTATGAGTATAAGGGAACTGAACTGGTAAAGAACAGTGTGTTAACAGACTCCGCCCTGTCACTTCACAAAAATGACGCGATCAGCTATGTTTTAAAAACAAATGAAATACTAAAGAAAACCGGAGAGAGAGACCTTCGTTTTTTTGCGGATATCCAGGCGCCCTATAAAGAACGGTATCAAAGCTATACCATTCGCAAAATTGAATACAACCACATTCCCGCCATTACCTATTTTTATCTGAATAAGGTAAAGGTGATAGAAGATGAAATTATAACGGCCGGAAAGAAAGTAGGTTATATTACCGGCGCCGGCGACAGGGTACCGGAGGCGTTACAGGAAATGGGGTATGAAGTGACTTATTTAACGCATAAAGATATCCTTGCCGGCAATCTCAATGATTTTGACGCGATTGTGATGGGCGTTCGCGCCTATAATGTGAACGACTGGCTCAATAATGTGCATGAAGAGCTGATGAATTACGTAAAAAAAGGAGGTAACCTGGTAGTGCAGTACAATACCCGCAGCTATTTTGGTCCGCTTAATGCAAAGATTGGTCCCTATCCGTTTGAAATTTCAAGAGGGAGAGTAACCGACGAAACAGCGGCTGTTCATTTTCTGCAGCCTGCAGACCCTGTACTGAACTGGCCCAATAAGATCACTTCAAAAGATTTTGACGGATGGATACAGGAAAGAGGAATCTATTTTGCCGAAGAACCGGATAAGGCATATAAAAGCATCCTGGGTATGAAGGATCCCGGGGAAGAAGAGCAGAAGGGAAGTTTAATAGTGAGCAGATATGGAGAAGGCAGGTTTATTTATACGGGTTTGGTTTTCTTCCGGCAATTGCCTGCCGGCATTGGTGGTGCTTACCGATTATTTGCTAATTTGGTGTCTAATCCTAATCTTCAAAAAACAAATGGCACAGCAAAAAAGAAATAATATCAATAAAGGTTCAGCAGTGGGAGTGATCATTGGAGTGGGGCTGGGTATCCTGGTTACCCTGATCTTTAAAAAAGTGGGTTATGGCATATTGATGGGTATTGTTGTAGCCCTGCTGCTGCGCCGTTCATTCAAATAAAAAAGATATGGAACAACCAGAGGAACGTCCGCCGGTATTTAAAAGCTGGAATGCCTGGTACTTTATTGTAGCAGGCGTATTGGTGTTGCTTATCGTATTGTTTATTTATTTCACGAAATATTTTTCATGAGTTATCCCGACTGGTTTGTACTGGTAATAACCCTTGCTGTTATCATTCTTTATGGTGTATACAAGAGTCGTACCACCCGCAACCTCGACGGTTTTTTTCTAAGCAATCGTGAAATGCCCTGGTATATTGTATTGTTCAGTATCATGGGTACTCAGGCCAGCGCCATTACTTTTTTATCGGCGCCCGGGCAGGCCTATACCGACGGCATGCGTTTCGTGCAATATTATTTTGGACTGCCTTTGGCCATGATCGTTCTGTGCATAACCTTTGTTCCCATCTTTCACAATTTCCGGCTATATACAGCATATGAATTTCTTCAAAAAAGGTTCGATGTAAAAACGAGAACGTTTACCTCTTTTCTTTTTTTATTGCAGCGCGGACTTTCTACAGGCATCAGCATATATGCCCCTTCCATTATTCTTTCATCCTTATTGGGATGGAATATTTACTGGACAAATATTTTTATGGGCGGGTTGCTGATCATATACACCATGGCGGGGGGAGCAAGGGCAGTGGCTTATACACAACAATTACAAATCATTATCATTTTTGCCAGTATGTTCATAGCCGGCTGGCTGGTGGTAAAATATTTGCCCGAAGGCGTAGGGCTTTTTGATGCCCTCCGGGTAGGAGGGGTAATGGGAAAAACCAATGTAATAACCACCGGTGTTAAAGAAGGAGGTGGGTTCGACTGGAGCGACAAGTATAATTTATGGAGCGGAATAATTGGCGGCTTTTTTCTGGCACTGTCTTATTTTGGAACCGATCAAAGCCAGGTAGGGCGTTATCTAACGGCCAAATCCATAAGAGAAAGCCGGATGGGTTTGTTGATGAACGGACTGGTTAAAGTGCCCATGCAGTTCCTGATCCTGATGCTGGGCGTACTTATCTTTGCCTTTTACCAGTTTCACGATGCCCCTTTGTTTTTTAACCAAACACAGGTTCAAAAAGTAAGCGATTCGAAATACGCGGCTTCGCTGGCGGAAATACAGGAGCGCTATCAAACGGTTGACCTGCAGAAAAAGCAACTGATCCAATCCATTGCTGCAAGCGGAACGTCCGATATTTCGGAAGGGAACCGTGCGGAGCTTACCCGTATCAACCAGCAAAGAGACAGTTTGCGTACTGCTTTTAAAGGGCTGGTGGTGAAGCCCGAAGTGGGTGGCGACTCTAATGATGCGAATTATATTTTTCTTCGGTTTGTACTGGATTATCTGCCCAAAGGGTTAATTGGGTTACTGATCGCCGTAATTTTTATTTCTTCCTGGGGCAGTATAGCGGCCGCGCTTAATTCCCTCGCATCCAGCACCATTGTGGATATTCACAAAAAATTCATCAACAAAAACCTCGACGATGCTGGTGATTACCGGGTTTCCCGCTTGTATACCTTGGCCTGGGGTATATTTTGTATTGTGGTAGCCCAGTTTGCCTACAACCTTGGCAACAGCTTGATTGAGGCAGTTAATATACTGGGTTCTCTTTTTTACGGCGTGATCCTCGGTGTGTTTTTGATGGCTTTTTACGGTAAGCCTGTAAAAGGAAATGCTGTTTTCTGGGGAGCGATTCTGGGCGAAATACTTGTAATTACACTCTTTATACTTAATGAGAATAAAATCATTGACCTCAGCTTTTTATGGTTGAATGCCATTGGCGCCCTGGCCGTAATGATGCTTAGCTTGCTGCTGCAACTTTTCGTTTTTAATAAAGCAGTTACCAAATAATAATTGCATTTTCCCATTGATCGAAATAGAAAGCATGTTGGCCGATTTTGCCGTACAGCTATAGTTCTGGTATGTATCTTCACACCAGTTAATGATGCTCTGATCTATCCATTCCTTTTGTAAAGCCTTTTAAAAAAATCTGTAATTATGAAAACGTATTTATTACTCAGGAACAACAAACAAACCGGGCCTTACACTGCAACTTGTTTATTACAAATGGATCTCCAGGAGCTTGACCTGATCTGGGCAGAAGGAGAGAGTGTTACCTGGAAATATCCTTCAGAAATGATTGAATTTAGGAAGTCAGCACCAAAGGCCAGGTTTACAGAAGGCACATTGGTTAACAATCGCAAAGAAAAGCAGATGCTGTATTTTGGTGCTCATATAGCTGAAATGGGATACAAAAAAATGAATATAGAATATATACAGGAACCCGATGCCATGCTGTGTGACGTAGCTCCAGGTTATGAATTTCTTGTAAGGGCTCAAAATTTCAGGCTGCCTGTTTACGAGTTTAATAATGAAGTTGTTGTAGCACACGATGCAGAACAGGAGGCAGTGGATACTGCTAATGCTATATTGAACCATTCTTATAAGGTACTGGGTTCAGATCAAATTATAGATACCCCGGAATATAGGGCCGATTTCCAAAATTTTACAACCTTATGGATGGTGAAAGACAAAAAGGTAGGGGTTGTAAACAGGGAAAGCATTTCAAGGAGAAAATCGAATATTTTAAGGGGCGGATTGAACACACTGCTGATGGGGTTGATAACCCTCGCATCAGCAGGTCATTTGAACTTTAAATTATGATAAAGCAAAAAATCAAAGTTGCCTCATAAAATATCTTATTAATATAGCATTTTAACGTACAGTTTACCTAATTTTATCCGGTAAACTGTATTGTTATAGTCCACACTCCAATATCTTTGTGCTGCATATCTCTTGTTTAATTTTAGATCCTCCTCCTCCGAATAGCCATATTGCAGTACATTAATCATTATGTACGCTTATCCTTTCCTTTGAAATATTCGCATTGAACCTCTGATCAAAATTATATGTTCATGAAAGAATATTTGTTATTGCGGAACAATACCGAACTGGGGCATTACTCGCTCGAAGAATTACAGGCAATGGGTTTGAAGGCCTATGACCTCGTTTGGGTTGAAAATAAAAGCTTTTCATGGAAGTATCCGTCGGAGATCAGTGAACTGGCCGCATTTGCGCCCCCGGTGGAAATGATGCCCGCCAGCATGAGTAATTTTGGAAGCCGGATAGTAAATATGGCAAATACACATGCATCCATAAGCAGCGCAGACCGCCTTTTTGGGAGTGATGAAAATATTTTAGGGGATGAGCCACCTGTAAGGCATATTGGCCACATTGTGGCATTTAAACCTAAGGTTGACCATATCCAGATCCGAACTATAAAGCCTGCAGCTCAACCCAACATGGTAAAGGTGGAAGTACGTGAAAAAGAAAGAAAAGAAAACTTCGCCTTAAACGAAATTGTTCCTGCCAGCTATATACAGGAAGATTCCCAAAAGAAGAATACAACTACTGGTTTTATGCAACCGGCTTATGCTGTGCACCATAAATCCAGCCTCTCACAAATAGTTTCCTCGCTAAGCAATAACAATAGAATGGAGATGATCGTGTTGATTATTGGAGCGGCATCTTTGCTGGCAATAGCCTGGTTATTCATTACTACCGGATATTAAGCACCTCTAAAAATAATAATTATTCTATTCGGACTGCAGGTAGGTTGCAGGCGCTTCTTTTACTGTTGTTTTTTGAGTGTTGTGCAAACCGTTGAGTGTGAAGCCTGTTTTGTAGAAATGCAAAAATAACAACAGCAACGCCACGCCTCCCAGAGCGCAGGCCCATATCCACCATCTTTTTTTTTGCGCTACGTGTACTTCACCGGAAGGATCGGTATCGTCGTTCGTAACCTGTTGTTGAGTGAAGCTCCCGCTTACTTCTGTATCGCCCCTTAAAATAGTATGATTGGCATTGATTCTGACGATGCGCTTTGCGGGTACGGATTCCATAAAGTCGTAGGTTATGGTTCTGGCTTCCAGCGTAATACTGCCACTTAGGTCCGATCGCAAAATACCTACCTTGTCCCAAACAATTTCATCACCTTCTTTCAGCTTGTTTTTCAATTCATACGAGAAATCATTTACGCGTTTAATGGCTTCCCATTCTTCTAAGTGTAAACGTGATGCTACATATTGAAAGAGATCTTTATCCGGCGCATCATGCATGTCGTCGAAAATTGTTTTTTGCATGGGCGGCTCAATCATATGATCCGAAAAATTACTTATAGCCGGGATATTCTGTAGTTCCAGCGTGCCAAGCCCCGGTAAGCTTAATGATTTATGTTGTATGAGATACTGATGCAAAATGTAGAACATGTAAAAGCTTTAATAGGATTGCAATACACTAAGATAATATTTTTTGCCACAGCGCGGCAGGAACCCGGAATGGAATGATCAGCCAGCTACAGAATAATATAATTTTGATTTACTGTTCTATTTCGAAAAATTGAATGTAATGCCTCCAAGCATGTTAAAGCCATATACATCGTATTGGTTCCAGCGCTGGTATTTGTTGTTGAAAACATTATTGGCCTGCAACCAAAGGTTAAACTGTTTGGTTATCCTAAATTCGAGGCCCGCGCTTAGGTCTACTGGGTGCCTGCCGGTACCCGTGCCTCCATCATTTTTAAGGTATTTGGCTCCTTCAAAGAAGAAAAGGTCGCTTTTGAACCAAAGGTCTTTTAATATTCTCCAGCGCAATGCAGCGCTAAATTCCCTTGGCGTAACACCCCAGGGCTGAGGTTCCGTTTTTTGTTTATTAAAGAGCAACCAATTAAACCGGCCGGAAAGCGAAAAATCTTCAGCCTGCACCACGCCTATTTCTCCGTGCATTTGAAAAGCATCCAGTTTTTCTTCATTTCGTATGGAAAAGCGGTTGCCTGCCAAAGGATTTCCGGGTGTAATGCCATAATCATTTACAAACAGGGGCATATTGTAAAATTGTACCAGCCCTACCTTGGCATTATAAAAGAAGTGTTCCAGGAATGTTCCTTTAATACCGCCGAATGTTTCATTTACACGTGTATTCAGCAATTGGGTCGGCTGCGCAAGGTATGGATTGATAGAAGCAAACCGCCTGTAAGAACCCTTGTCATAGTGCATGAGCCAGCCCAGTTGAACAATAACTCCTTCGCCGCCCAGTTTAAAATCCGCCATAAGGTCGGGCATCAGTTTAAAAGTGGAATTATCCCAGGAAGGAATAACACCGCCATGAATATTAACGGCTTCATTTTTGAACTGCAAAGCAAAAGGAACCGTAACGATGGTATTGTTGATGGATGGCGCAGCACTTGAATATTGCGTATAATCAGCATTTACACCCAACTTAACGCTCAAAGCATCGCCAATGGCTTTTTCCAATGGCAAGTCGGCCACCGCATTAAATTCCCTGCCGTCGTGGTTGTCGTTAAAGAAAGAAAGTTTTACTTCCGGATGATATTGTAAGCCGAACTCCGTTGGTACGGTATTTCTGTAACCAATATTTGCGTCAAGGCTCAGAAACCGTTGCAAAAGGTCTTCTTTGCCAAACTGATACGCAGTGTGATCATAACCATACAGGTAATACTTGTTATTACCGAAAGCAACCTTACCATAGAGTTCCTGCTTCGCCGCGGTAACTATACTGCCATAGGCGCTTGCGCCGGCATCTGTATATTCCTGGTACCGGGGAGATTTTCCTTTTGATGAAATATAATGTGCTAAAACATTAAGATTGGCATTTGTACCATTGTTAAAACTCAGTCCGGCCTGTGCAAACGGAGTTTGAAGGTTTCCATAGCCTAATTTCACAAAATTGCTGGCTGCCCATTTACCGGAAGAGTCTATGTTGAGTGCCAGCGGACTAACAGCAAGCGGTTGGTATACCAGCGATAAGCTGGTAACAGGAATATTATAATTGAATTTTGGTTTAGATGAATCAGGCACTGGCGGAGCAGCAACGAAATTTATCTTTGCGGCATTTTTTAACTCCGGCTTAAAAGACGAAGTGATTTCAATGGTTTGCTTTTTCAAAGGGTCCTGGGCCTGCAAAGTGGTTAAGCAGCATAAAATTCCTAACGCCGGCAAAAGAAACGTTTTGATATATATTTTGTTTTGCATTCTCATCTTTTTTATGATCTGTAAAAAGCAAGCCAGCCAACTATCCCCCAATTTTACTTTCAGTTTTCTCTTCACTGATTACCGTTTTTAATTTTTCTGCTGCTTCATTCTTCAGTTCGGTTATGCTACTGTTATCTACCACGCTTTGTAACGTTGCTTTTGCATTAAAATAGTCTTTCTGTTTCAGGTAAATATCGCCTAATAATATATAGGCTTTCGTAATCCAGAAATCGTATGAACCAGACTTGTTGATGGTTTCAAAAGCCGCTTTATCAGCGTTTTTCAGGTCATCAAGCGAATAATAGCAACTGGCAATTTCATACCGGGCCTCAGCGGCAAAGGATGCTTTATTAATGCTTACAACATTTTTGAAATTCTGTATAGCTTCGGCGTACCGCGACTTGTTTTGATCAGCTCTCGCTGTTGTCATATAAGCCAGTACTTTGTCATCTACACTGGTGTTCTTTTCTTTCAGCAATTCCTGTGCATTGGCTACTGCTTCTTCCCATTTCTTTTGCTGATACTGGCTGCGCAACAGTCCCCGCATTGCTTCCAGCCGGTTTTCTCCGCCCGCTGCCAATGTTTTAAGCGCAGTAAAATATTGTTCGGCCTTTGCATAATCCTTTAATTCAAAATAATAAATGCGCCCTGCCTGTATAGCAGCTCTTTCTGCGAATTTGCTGGCGCCTCTATCTGCAACTTCCGCATAACCGCCTGCGGCATTTTGCCAGTCTTTACGCTGGTTATAAATCTCACTTCTCAAAAACCAGGCATCCAGCGCATGTTGTCCATCAGGAAACTTGGTGAGATAGTTGTTGAAAGCAGTAAGCGCGCTGTTAAAATCTTTATCTACATATTTATTTTCTGCGGCCCTGTAGGTAAGGTTGTCTTCTTCATCAACAGTAACAGAGCGTCCAACACTTTTCATAAAATCAACGTAGGCCTGTGTGTTGCCTTCCGCAGTGTAAATGGCTTTTACGTTTTCAATAGCTTCATTTGCTTCGGGCGTATTGGGGTAATCTGCTACCAGTTTTTTGAACTGGCTGAGCGCTTCTGCATTGTTGTTCAGGTTTAAATGCGACAAACCCAATTTTAGCTGTGCTTCCGGTTTAAGGTTACCGGCTACCGGGGCATTGATTACATTATTTAAATAGGGTACGGATTCGCGGTACCTTTCATCCGCAAGATAGGTTTTCGCGATTTCGAGATTCACATCAGGTATAAGCACCGAAGAAGGATACCTGGTTTCAATGCTTTTCATCAGGTTTATTTTTTCATTGCCGCTGTTTATTCCCGCTATCATTGCCGTTTGATAGGTTGCATAATCACCCGAAGGCCAGGAATAGCGAATAATGGTGTTATATACCGACCGGGCTTTGGCAAAATCCCTGTTCATAAAATAACAATCCCCCAGGCGCAGGTATGCGTCCTGTTCAATTGGTTTAGCATTTAAAGGCGGGTTTTTGCTCACTTGTTCAAAAAAAGGCAATGCCTGCTGATAATTTAGTTTTCGGTAATAACAGTAGCCGAGGTTATACTTCGCATTGATAACACTCACTTCCCCGCTTGAATAAGATGGATTACGGAGGTAGGCATTATAAAAGGTTATAGCCTCATCAATACGGTTTTGCCGGTATGCTATTTCTCCTTCCCAAAAATTAATAACGGGCAGTACCGGCGCGTTAAAAGGGTCTTTAAGCGCTTTATCCAACAGCACTTTCGCGGCATTAAGGTCCTGGTCGTTAATCAGTTCCATCGCTCTTCCATACAACACTTTGGGATACATTCTTTTTACCGTTTCGGGAGGCGACTGTATTTTTTCAAGAATGCTGAGGGCTTCGCGGTAGTTATTGGTATTGGCCAGCAACGCTGCTGCAATTTCGGCCGCTTCTTTCTGGTAGGTTGAATTGGGATATTCGTCCAGAAACTTTCTGAACTCACTTAATGCGATGTCCTGGTACCCGAGTTCATACGAAAGCTTCGCATAATTGAATTTAGACACTTCCCTTTGTGCGGGGTTGGTATTATTGGCAGCGCCAAATGAAAAGGCATTTCTTGCATTGGCCTTATCGCCCAGTTTAAGATAAGCGTCGCCTAAAATATACATGGCATTCTGGCTGAGGGAATCTTCACCACCGCTCAGTTGTTTTAAGCCTTCTACCGCTTTATTCAATTGTTTGGCCTGGTAGTAGCAATAACTAAGCTGGTAAAGAGTTTCGCGGCTTACCTTATCGGTTTTATTCACATATTCTTCTAAGTAAGGAAGGGCTTTTGCATATTCTTTTCTTTCGAACCACGCATGTCCGATCAGCTCCTTCATGGGAACATCATAGTAACCGCTTGTTTTGCCAAGGGCCGATTCACCATATTCCAAGGCTTTGTCTTTTTGTCCCTGCACGTAATAAATATTGGCCACATAAAAGGGAACTACATTTTTATACTGGTCGTCATTTTCAACTTTTTGAAAAGCGCTTAAACCTTCCCGGTAGTTGCGCTTAGCGTAGGAAATCAATCCGAAATAGTAATTGGCATCTTTATAATTGGGATCCGAAGAAGATTTGGCTATGGATTCAAGCAGCGGAGCCGCTTTATCAAACTGCTGTAGTGTAAAATAAGCGTATCCCTGGTGAAACTTCATGTCGGCAACCTGCCGGTTACTCAGGCTAACCGCACTGGTTTGCTCGTAATATGCCAGTGCTTCTTTCATATCTTTTTGCCGGAAATAATATTCTGCCAGGTGAAAGCTTAGTCTTTGCTTTAGCGATGGATTGTAATTCAGTTCAAGGAAATTTTTTGCATCTGCTGAAGCGAAAACTTCGTTTTGCTGTAACCCGCAGGCGATGGTGTAAAACTGCACATCATCATATGCTATACTATTATTGCTGAGGTCTGTGGAGCGCATCCCGTTTCTCAGTTCTTTGAAAAGAGGATAGGCGAGGCTATATTGTTCTTTCTGAAAAAATTCTTTGGCCTGTTTATAATCGGCCTGCGGATCGGTATAAATTCTCGTTTGCTGCGCATAGGCCCCGGCTGTAAAACATGCCAGTACCATTGCAACGTAAATAAAGCGTCTTTGCATATATGTAGTGTTATCGTACAACGCTGCTGCTGTTGGCAGATTGCGCGAAGTTCAATCCTCTTTTGTTACAAATTTCTTAAAGTAAAAATAAGCGCTAAGTTACTGTGTACAAATTTTGCAATAACCATTCCAAAACACTTGTGGATAAAAGGTTGGTATCTCTTATTTTTGCGCGGTAAAATAAAAAAATGAAAAAACTTTTATCAACGGGTTATACCGACTGGGCTTTTAATATTGCAATGTTAGTGCTTCGCGCGGGATTGGGTTTGATGATGTTGCCGCATGGTTACGATAAACTGGTGCATTTTGCGCAAAAGAAAAATACATTCATGAATTTTCTGGGAATGGGCAGTACATTTTCACTTTCACTTAGTCTTTTTGCAGAATTCTTCTGTGCCATGTTTGTTTTAATAGGCCTCTTCACCAGGTTCACTGTATTGCCACTTATTATCGGGATGGCAGTTGCTTTATTCAACGCGCATGATGCTGCTATTTTTGGGAGCGGTGAAAAGGCAGCTCTTTATCTTGCCGGTTTTATCGCTATCTTTTTATTGGGACCCGGTAAAGCCAGTGTGGATGGAATGATGGGGAAGTAGCGGGTTTGCAGGTTACAGGTTTCAAGTTGCAGGGTACAGGGTGAGAGGGGTGAAAGGTCTCATGTATAAGAAAGGGTCCTGTAAAAGTGTAAATTGAAGGTT
>CALKHN010000056.1 GCA_937991535.1 uncultured Sphingobacteriales bacterium | reverse complement strand
TTGAACCTAAAGATAATAAAATATTATTTTAATACTATTGATAGCGGTTTATTATGACACCATCTTTGTAAATATTAGTCAAATTTCTTCTTTTGTCATATAATAATTTTTATTAGCAGGCCTTTTTCTATTTTTTAGTTTAATTTCCAACAGACTTTTGTTTTCCGTAGTTCCATATTTTTTTGGTATTGCTTACAACACGAGTACGATATCCATCGGTGGCAGACCCAACAGACGCATAATAGCAGTATTGGTACTAAGTACATGTACAAGGGGTGCGATTTTACTAGTATACTACCCTAACAACTTCCCAAAATGATTTTCAAGATGCGTCCGCATACCATCGCAGAGTTATTTACCGGTCCAGAACACTTACCGCGGCTTGTATTTTGAATCCTGCAGGATTTGTTGGGCATTGAGTTGTAGTAATTCGTTAATAGTAGTATCGGGAAATTTTTCCATATATTTTTTTATGATCTGCCAGCCCAGGAATAAGGAAATATTTCCGGGTGAACCTTCCCCCAGTTCCTGCGTAAGCGGACCTTCCTCCACATAAGACTGGATCCTTAATGGATCGCTGTTGTATATCAGGTTGTTTTGAATGAGGAAACTCCATATCAATCCTTCATTGGCATAACAGCCCTTCAGTTGGGCCCCGGTATAACCGATTTTTAAAGTATCCGCCACATGCGGCAGCAGCTTATCCAATACGTACAGTCGTTTGCCTTTATCTATGGTCAGGTCCAATAAAGTTTTGTCTGCTGCGCGGGGCGGATATATATCATCAACAATATTCTTCATGCAGTTAACCGCTATATAAGCGGGTTCAAATTTCCGGGATACGTACTTAGGAAAGAGGGATTGTGCAACCTGGCTTTGGTATAAGGAAGCAGTATTGCCCAGGTGTAGCTGTAATCCAACAGCAAGTGCATCCTGTGTTATCACATCTCCCGTTTTTCCCAGGGCGGTTTGAAAGATGGCATCAAGCGGGCCAATAAAAGTGATGAGCTTTTCGGGTGTATGATACGCGGGGAAATAATATTTGGTGAACTGCAGTCCTTTTTTCACCTCCTCTTCAACAGCAATAAAGTTGCTGAATACCTTTGATGCCGTATCCTTTACAAACCTGTAGTCGCGAAGAAACATTCTAATGGCTTCATCAGATTTGCCTCCATCATCGGCAAGCGAAAGCCCCAGTATATGCTGCGCAAAATCAGGTAAAAAAACCGGATACTTTTGCAACAGGACCGGCATTGCTGCAGAAATGTTGTTGGTATCTATTGCGAAAAAATCCTGTTCAAAACGTTGTACTTCAAGATTTACTTTGACGCCCGATACATCGGGCGTATGCTTATTGGCAGTACAACCCGCAAGGCAGATCACGATAACGATTGCTGAACAAAACGATTTTTGCATAGCAGGGGTAACGCTGTAGCTTTTAAAATGTTGCTTCAAACTATAAACAACAAACCATAAATTTTTTAAGTTGCCCATGCCCTGTCACCCTTTTTATAAGGTACACAGCCTTCATATTTTCCCGGCACTGCTACATAACGTAAAGCCTGTGTGGCGCCAATTTCCGATGTAAAATAACCCAGCAGGGTGAGCTCCTTCATCATGCGGAAATAATGTTTGGGATCTTCTCCCTTTTTTTCAGCCATATACTTTTTGGCTTCGGCATCTATTTCCGTAAGTAATGTTTTACGTTCTGCAGCATCAATATCCATAAATGATTTGCCAAACTTTTTGTCGCTTGCTTCATTCAATAGTTTCATGCCTTCAAAAAACACCTGCTGGTCTTTTTCATCGTAACAGTCGTTCACCATTACGCTCATAAAGGCCCCCACTCCTGTGGCTTTGGCCCCGGGTGTGTTGGTTGTAGGTATAATGGTTTCGGCTATCTCATCCAAATAAGCAATATCGCTATCGCTGAATGTTCCGGCGGCGGCAGCTTTTTTATCAGCAGGTTTGCATCCTTCCAAAAAAGCATTGGCGCCCACCACGGTTCCCCCCAGTATAAGCGCTACTCTCGATAAGGCTTCGCGTCTGTTCATAATTGATATTTTAAGTAATCAAAATAATTTATTTAGTATGGCTTTCGGCAGTCAACTATCAGCTGTCAGCAGTCGGCTCTCAGCTCTCAAATAGGCCTGCTTCGGATTTTAAATATCCGGACTTTGTGATTTATCCGCCACGGCGGACAGGGTTGCTTCTATGTTCTTGTTTTTTGATGCTTTGTATTTCATCCCCGGTCTGACGCTTCCTTCGTTGCGTACCCACCGCTTTCATTTCCACACTTTCACATTAGCACATTTCCACATTACATATTTCCCTTCTTCAACTCCTTTACTGCATGATCCGCTGCCCTTGCCGTTAATGCCATATAGGTTATAGATGGATTTTGACAAGCTGATGATGCCATGCAGGCTCCGTCGGTAATAAATACATTTTTTACTTCGTGCATCTGGTTAAAGCCGTTTAGTACAGATGTTTTGGGGTCGCGTCCCATCCGGGCGGTTCCCATTTCGTGAATACAAAATCCCGGCGCAGGCATACTGTCGTAGGTATTTACATTTTTTAGACCGGCTTTTTCCAGCATCTCCGCAGCGCTGTTCATCATGTCTTTACGCATTGCCAGCTCATTGGCTTTGAACTCGCAATCTATATCCAGCGTAGGCATGCCCCATTTGTCTTTTTTATCTTTATTGAGGGTCGCTTTATTTTCATAATAAGGTAAATGTTCTCCCCACGAACCAATGCCCATGCCCCAGTTGCCGGGCTCCAGCAACTGTTCTTTTAATTCTTCTCCCACTCCATCGGCATTCCATTGCCTGCCCCTGGAAGCGCCGCCCTGGTAACCAAAGCCTCTTACATAATCGCTTCGTTTCGTTTTTTCGCTGATATTGCGGAATCGCGGAATATAAATGCCATTTGGCCGCCTGCCATAAATATACTGATCCTGGAATCCTTCAAATGATCCGCTGGCGCCAACCCCATAATGATGATCCATCAAATTATGGCCCACCTGTTCGCTGCTATTGCCCAGTCCATTAGGAAATGCATCAGATGTGGAATGAAGTAAAATGGTTGCCGTACCTAAAGTAGATGCGTTAAGGAATATGATCTTAGCAAAGTATTCTTCCGTTTTCATGGTTTCGGCATCAATGATGCGGATCCCCTTGGCACGCCGGCTTTCTTTATCATAAATTACTTCTGTAACAATGGAAAAGGGTCGCAGTGTGAGGTTACCTGTTTTTTTTGCCGCAGGAAGCGTTGCTGAATTGCTGCTGAAATAACCGCCGAACGGGCAGCCTTCATGGCATTTGTTTCTATACTGGCAGGGCCCACGGTCGCCCACTTTTTGCGTGTGGTTGGCCGACCGGCCAATGATCATTCTTCTGCCATCTGAAAATGCTGTTTTAATCCTTTCTGCTACATGTTTTTCTAAACAGTTCATTTCCATAGGAGGCAAAAACTTCCCATCGGGCAATTGCGGAAGTTCTTCAACAGATCCATTTATACCTACAAAAGGCTCTACATAATCGTACCAGGGAGCAATATCTTTATAGCGTATAGGCCAGTCCACACCATGCCCATCTTTGGCATTTGCCTCAAAATCTATATCGCTCCAGCGGTAACACTGCCTGCCCCAGGTTAAGGATCGGCCGCCAACATGGTATCCTCTTATCCAGTCAAATGGTTTCACCTGGTTATAAGGGTTCTCCTCATCGTTTACAAAAAAATGCTTCGATACCTCGTTGTATGCGTAGCATTTGCTTTGGATAGGACTATCTTTTTTATCCTGTTGGGTACGGTTGCCATGGTGTTTCAATTCCCATGGATCAAGCGTAGTACCCGTATAATCTTTAATGTGTTCAACATTTCTTCCCCTTTCCAGCACAAGGGTTTTTAGTCCTTTTTCGCAAAGTTCTTTAGCCGCCCATCCGCCGCTAATACCGGAACCTACCACAATGGCGTCATATGTATTTTGAGCTACGGCTTTATTGTTGATATTTGTACTGTCGTTTGGCATAGTGTATTAAAGGTTTCTTTTTTTCAATTCACTTACTGCATGGTCTACTGCCCTGGCTGTAAAAGCCATATAACCCAGCGATGGATTTACGCACGAGGCTGATGTCATAAAAGCCCCGTCGGTAACAAATACATTGGGGGCATCCCATACCTGGTTAAATTTATTCAATACCGATGTTTTAGGATCCTTACCCATACGTGCCGTTCCCATTTCATGTATACCTCTTCCTAATGTGCCATCGCCATCACGTCCTTTTACATTTTTAACACCTGCCGCCTCCAGCATTTCAATGGCGTCGTTCAGCATATCTTTGCGCATTTTCTTTTCGTTTTCCTTGTACTCTACGTCGAAGGCCAGCACGGGAAGTCCCCATTTATCCAAGCGCTGCTTACCATTTTTATCGGGCACAGGACGCATACCTAAATCTTTCCCGGTTACAGGATCGTTAAACTGTTCCAGCTTGTCGGAATAGGTATTTTTATCAAGGTATATCCTGTTTTCATGATATGGCAATGTTTCTCCAAAACCACCTATACCCATTGTCCAGGTTCCGGGTTCTGTAAGTGTGTCTTTTAAATCAGCACCAATAGAAATTTCTTCTGCCGAACGGCTGTAGCCACCCCGGCCACCGCCACCCTGGTAGCCAAAGCCACGCAGGTAATCTCTTTTATCGCCAAAGAAATTGCGGTAACGCGGAATATATATGCCATTGGCACGGCGTCCGAAATAATATTGGTCTTCATAACCATCTACCTGCCCGCCAGCGCCTACCCCCAGGTGATGATCCATTACATTATGTCCCAACTCACCACTGCTGCTGCCCAAACCATCGGGCCATATATCGGTAGCGGAATTCATCAATATCCATGCGCTGTTTAATGCCGAAGCATTAACAAAGATTATTTTTGCATTGTAGGTATAGGTCTTGTTGTTTTCACCATCAAGCACTTCAACCCCGGTTGCTTTTTTCTTGTCTTTATCGTACAAAATTTTTGTAACAATGCTCCAGGGGCGAAGTGTAAGATTACCTGTTTTCATAGCCGCCGGCAGCGTAGAGGATTGTGTGCTGAAATAGGCGCCAAAAGGGCATCCCAGCCAGCATTTGTTACGATACTGGCAACTGGCTCTTCCCTGGTCGGTAAAAGGCACGGTAATATTAGCTGTACGGCCGATAATCATATGCCGTTTGCCGCCGAATTTTTCCTTAATGCGGGCAGCAACATCTTTTTCCACGCAGGTCATTTCCATGGGTGGAAGAAATTGCCCGTCCGGCAGTTGAGGTAATCCTTCTTTAGAGCCACTGATCCCGGCAAACCGCTCAACATAGTCGTACCACGGCGCAATCTCTTTATAGCGTACGGGCCAATCAATAGCGATACCCTCTTTTGCATTGGCTTCAAAATCCAGATCCGAAAGGCGGTAGCTTTGTCTTCCCCACATTAGTGAACGGCCACCCACATGATAGCCGCGAAACCAGTCGAAGCGTTTTATTTCTGTATAAGGGTTGTCTTTATCGCTGCACCAGTAATCCAAATTGGTTTCATTAAGCGGGTAATCGCGTTTTAATACGGGGTAATCTTTGATCATTTGTTGTGTACGCCCACCCCTGTGCGGGAAATCCCATGGGTCTTTATTGGCGTTCACATAATCTTTTATATGCTCAATATTGCGTCCTCTTTCCAACATCAGCACTTTTAGTCCCTTTTCGGCGAGTTCTTTTGCGGCCCAGCCGCCGCTGATCCCGGAGCCTATTACAATAGCATCATAAACATTATCAGGCATAGCATATAATTTTTAAGGATTTAATTCCAAAGCGTTTTCGTGCATAAAAATAACTGTATTGCTTATACGTCGCATATCCTTACTCCTTCCTGCAAAGACGCTAACTGTCCTTCAGCGTCTTTGGGTGTAGGGATAAATTCCTGTGCAACGTATCCTTTAAAGCCCAGGTCAATAATGGCTTTCATTATAGCAGGATAGTACAACTCCTGCGATTGGTTAATTTCCTTTCTGCCCGGAACGCCGCCTGTGTGAAAATGTGAAAGGTAGGGATAGTATTGCCTGATGGTCCTGATCACATCTCCTTCATCAATCTGCATATGATAAATATCGTAGAGCAGTTTAAAGTTTTCTGATCCAATCCGTTTGGCCAATTCGGCTCCCCATGCTGTTTTATCGCACTGGTAATCTTTATGATCAATCTTACTGTTGAGCAATTCCATTACCAGTGTTACTTTATGCTTTTCGGCGATTCCCATCACCTTTTTCAATCCTTCGGTACAGTTTTTCCAGCCGGTTTCATCGTCTAAATTCCTCCGGCTACCACTAAAACAGATCAGTTGCTTATACCCTGCTTTCGCTACCAGCGGGATCATTTCAGCATAATTTTTTATGAGGGCAGAATGGAATTCTGTATGATTCCACCCGTCTTCCAGGTTAATTTCGGCGCCATTGCACATAGATGAATACAAGCCGTGTTTCTGCAAAACCGGCCAATCTTTCGGGCCCACCAGGTCAATGGCCACAATACCTATCTTTTTTACACCTTTGCAAAGTTCTTCCAATGGAATGCCGCCATAGCACCACCGGCACACAGAGTGATTGATATTTCCTTTCATAGTATAAACTTCCTGTTCTTTTGATACAGATGAAGCGCTTGCAAAAGCACCTGCTGCAGTACCCATGGCCAGGGATCCTACAAACAAATTTTTAATAGCACGCCTGCGGGGATTTGATGAAGAACCAGACATAATAATAAATTAGGAGAGTTAAGTTATGGAATGTTTAATAAAAACAAGTTGCCAGTAAATGTAAATGTTTTATTTTTAAGCCTCTTCTGATTATTTAATACGCTAATATTTTTTTATGAACAGAAAATTACGAATGGGTATGATCGGTGGAGGCAAAGATGCCTTCATCGGCGCAGTTCACCGCATTGCCGCCAATATGGACGGGCTTATAGAACTATCCTGCGGGGCTTTAAGTATAAAGCCTGATATAGCAATGGAATCAGGCAAAGCACTTCTTTTGCCGGAAGACAGAACTTATTTGACTTATGAAGAAATGCTGGAAAAAGAAAGCCTGCTGCCTGCAGATAAGCGGATAGACTTTGTAACGATTGTTACCCCTAATTTCGCGCATTTTGCTCCGGCTATGCTTGCATTGAGTAAAGGATTTCATGTAGTGATTGAAAAGCCTATGACTTTTACGATTGAGGAAGCCAGGCAATTGCAAAAAAAGGTAGAAGAAACAGGATTGGTATTGTGCCTTACGCATACCTATTCGGGATATCCTATGGTTAAACAGGCCAAACAAATGATAAAGGAAGGTGTGTTGGGAAAAGTAAGAAAAGTTTGGGTGGAGTATCCCCAGGGGTGGCTGAGCAGGCTTACCGAAAGAGAAGGGAATGCCCAGGCCGCCTGGAGAACAGACCCCTCCAAATCCGGGAAGAGTGGTTGTATGGGCGATATTGGTACGCATGCGGCGCATCTTGCAGAATATATAACAGGGTTAAAAATTACCAAACTGGCTGCTGATCTTAATATTATGGTGGAAGGCAGGCCTTTGGATGATGATGGAAATGTATTATTAAAGTTTGATAACGGGGCCGCTGGCGCATTGCTTGCCTCGCAGGTGGCTGCAGGAGAAGAAAATGCGCTTAAGATCAGGATTTATGGCGAAAAAGGAGGGTTAGAGTGGGTACAGCAGGAACCCAATACCCTATTGGTAAAATGGTTAGATCAGCCTGCACAAATATACCGCACGGGCGGTGGTTATCTGGGTAATTTTGCCAAACACAATACCCGTGTACCCGGCGGTCATCCCGAAGGATATTTAGAAGCATTTGGTAATATATACCGAAACTTCGCATTAACAGTGTCTGCACATATTGACGGACAAAAGCCTTCAGAAGAAATATTAGATTTTCCAACGGTGCAGGAAGGGGTGAGAGGAATGGCTTTTATAGATAACGTGGTAAAGAGTGGCGCCAGCAATGAAAAATGGACAACATTTGTAGTGTAAAGTATAAGGTGTAAGGCGTAAGGTATAGGGCACACAACCCTATACCCTATGCCTCAATTCAATAATTCTTTTCAAATTTTACAATCATGACGAATATTCAGGGTCCGGCTATATTTCTCGCTCAGTTCCTGGGCGATCAGCCGCCTTTTAATGATTTAAAATCTATTTGCGAATGGGCGGCGGGGTTAGGCTATGTTGGCGCTCAGCTTCCCACATGGGACAGTCGCATCATTGACCTGCAGAAAGCTGCGGAAAGTAAAACCTATGCCGATGAAATCAAGGGTATTGTAAATGGAGCCGGCTTACAGATCACCGAGCTTTCTTCTCATTTGCATGGGCAACTGGTAGCGGTACACCCCGCTTACAACGATTTGTTTGACGGGTTTGCTCCCGAAGCCTACCGCGGTAATCCAAAGGCACGCACCGAATGGGCCGTGCAACAATTAAAATACGCAGCCAGGGCCTCACAGAACCTTGGGTTGAAAGCGCATGCTACATTTAGCGGCGCTTTATTGTGGCACACGGTTTATCCATGGCCCCAGCGCCCGGCAGGATTGGTAGAAACAGGATTTACTGAATTAGCCAATCGCTGGTTACCCATTTTAAATGCATTTGATGAAAATGGAATAGACCTGTGCTATGAAATACATCCCGGTGAAGACCTGCATGACGGAATTTCGTATGAGATGTTTTTAGAAAAAGTAAACAATCATTCCCGTGCCTGCCTTTTATATGACCCCAGCCATTTTGTTTTACAATGTTTGAACTACTTAGATTATATAGACAATTACCATGAACGCATACGCATGTTTCATGTAAAAGATGCAGAATTTAACCCCACCGGCAAACAGGGTGTGTATGGCGGATACCAGGGTTGGGTACAACGGGCAGGTCGTTTCCGTTCTTTGGGCGATGGGCAAGTGGATTTCAAGTCTATTTTCAGTAAACTGGCTGCATATAATTATACAGGCTGGGCTGTGCTGGAATGGGAATGTGCCATTAAACATCCTGAAACAGGTGCAGCGGAAGGAGCGCCGTTTATCAAAGATCATATTATCCGGGTAACCGAAAAAGCCTTTGATGATTTTGCAGGAACAGGCAGCGATGAAAAATTTAATCGTAAAGTTTTGGGACTTGCGTAAGATTTATTCGGATATTTACGCCCTGTTTTTGACAATACGATGACATTAAAAAAAGCAAGTATGAAAAAAGTGGTAGCAGTATTTTCCTTAATTACTATTTGTTATGCCTGCGGCAATTCTACTGCTGAAGTGAAAAAGCCAATCAGCATCAACGTAAATCCCCAGATAAATGCCGGTCAAAAGGTAGCAGTAGCTGATACAGCTAAAGCCGGTGGAGGTCAGGCAACAGCATCCGCTGCGCCGGCTAAAGACGGGAAAGCACTCATTGCAGGGTCGGATTGCCTGGCTTGCCACCAGGAAACGAATAAACTGGTAGGACCTTCTTATGCAGATGTAGCCAAGAAATACAAAGAGGCAGACATTCCAAAACTTGTTAAAAAAATAGTGGACGGCGGTTCAGGCGTCTGGGGCGAAATTCCCATGCCTCCTCATGCCTCCTTAGCACATGACGATGCGGAAGCTATGGTCAAATACATCCTTACCATTAAATAAACATTATGAAAATTTTCACGACAATAGCTTTAAGCGGATTATTGTTGGTCGGCTGCGCTTTATTCAATCATGCAGTTGCCCAGCAAAAGGACAATACACTTTCCAAAAAAGAAAAGAAGCAAGGCTGGCAATTGTTGTTTGACGGAACCACCACTACCGGCTGGCATTCATTTAACAAACCGCAATTGGGTAGTGCATGGAATGTAGAAGATGGCGCTTTCCACCTGGGGAAGAAAGAAAACAGGGATGCGGGTGGTGATGCCATTACCAATGAGGTGTTTGGTGATTTTGAGTTAAAGCTCGAATGGAAAATTTCGCCTAACGGAAACAGTGGCATCATGTTCCTGGTAAAGGAAGATCCCAAGTACAAATACGCGCATTACACCGGTCCTGAAATGCAGGTATTGGATAATAATGGACATCCTGATGCGAAGATCATTAAACACCGTGCCGGTGATTTGTATGATCTGATCACCAGTAAACCTGAAAACGTAAAACCTGCGGGGGAATGGAATAGCGTAAAAATCAAATTAGAAAACGCACAACTTGAGCTCTGGCAGAACGGCGTTAAAGTAGTATCAACTACCCTGTGGGATGATAACTGGAATAAGATGGTTGCCGGCAGCAAGTTTAAAGATCTAGAAGATTTCGCTAAATTTAAATCAGGTCATATTGTATTGCAGGATCATGGTAACGAAGTGTGGTATAAAAACATTAAGATCAGGAAATTGTAAGGAGTAATAAAATTCCGGATTAACGTTATTCAAGACCGGTCAGGCTACTGCCTGACCGGTTCTTTTTTGTAATCCCGCCAAAAGGCAAAGAACTGAATACGCGGAGAAATAATCTGCTGAATTTTTCGTTTTGGTACAGTATATTTTAAAACTCCATTGCATGAAATGTATTTTACCCGCTTTATTGGTTTGTATTTTTAGTGTTTTGTCCTGTAAAAAATTAGATAAGCTTACCCAATTCGACCTCACTTATAGCAGTGAAGCTACAATTAGTGCAGGCGTTGCGTCAAACCTTCCTTTTGATGTACTTACTCCTGAGATTATAACTCAATCAGAATCGGAATTCAAAGGGCATAATACGGCTAAAAACCTGGTTCAATCCATCAAACTTAAAAAGATGCAGCTGTCGGTTACCAATCCGGCTGATCGTAACCTGGATTTCTTAAAAGACATAGAGCTGTATCTTTCTGCGGAAGGAGAAAGTGAAGTACGCATTGCCTGGAAATACAATATTCCGGATACCACTGGAAAAGAAATATTGCTTGAAATCGGAATGGAAGAACTGAAGCCATATCTTGTAAAAGAAAAATACCGCATCAGGTTAAAAGTTACTACCAGCAAAATCATGAATTCCGATGTAACAGTAAAACTGGCAAGTACGTTCAGGGTTAATGCCAACATTATGGGAGTATAAAATAACAACTACATTTTATTTTACCGAACCTTTTTTCCCGGTAGTAGAAGTAAAACATCGCGTGGTCGAAATAAATTCCATGCCTGCTCAATGTTTTACATATTTGTACTGTGATAGTTGACGATGCCAATCCAATGAAAACCGGAATCGCAATTTCCTGAATAACCCCCGGTCCCGAAACCTGATCCCTGGAAAGAGAGATCTGATACTTAAGAAAAAACCAGGACCAACCAGAAAAACCTAATCCGTTTTATCCCTTGAAAGAAACCGTGAAGTCCACGTCAGTACCCTTGCAAAAAAACCAAATGACATTTGCTTTCCAACCTCCTGACAAGATTTCAAATGATTGAACCACGTTTCGTTGAGACGTGGTTTTATTTTTTATCTAAGTAAATTTTCCTACCTTCTTTCCTGAGCGATTCGTATACCGCATCAATTACAATCATGTCTTTCAACGCTTCTTCTCCGGTCATTTCGGGGTCGGGCGTGCCATTGAGTATACAATCGGCGAGGCCGTCCATTTGTGCTGTTTGGTGTGTAATCAGTGGCTGGTTCATGGGCCCCAGGTGCGTTTTACCTCCTATAGGACCGTAACCAAAAGCAGGGCTAAGTTCTGCAAAGCCTTTTTCGCCAATGAGGTAAAGCCTTTCGTAATTATTAAAATTGTATGTTGTGCCGCAGGAGGCAATAACGCCGCTGGGGAAGCCAAGCTGGAAAGTAACAGTTTCGTCTACTTCGGCAAATTTAACCCTGTCTGTTTTGGTTTCCTGGGCCGTTACCCAAATGGGCTCTTCGTCGGTAGCATAACGGGCGCCGTTAAGCGCATACACACCTACATCCATCATTGCGCCTCCACCTGCAAGCGCTTTTTTTAAACGCCACTGCGTTGGATCGCCGATTTTAAATCCCATATAATTATTAACATGCATGATCCTGCCAAATTCACCGGCTTTACGCATTCTTATCAATTCGCGGGTATGGGGCTCAAAATGGAGGCGGTAACCTACGTAAAATTTCACGCCTGCTTTTTTACACGCGGCAATCATTTCCCTTGCCTGCTGTGCATTATCGGCAACAGGTTTTTCACAAATAACATGCTTGCCCGTAGCGGCTACCTGTAATACATGTTTATGATGCAATGAATTGGGCGTAGTAATGTATACCAAATCAATATCAGGGTTGTTGGCTATGGTATGGAGATTATCATAGCTGTAAACATTCTTGCCGGGTATTCCATAATTGGATTTCCAGGTGGCAATTTTGGAGGGTGTTCCGGTAACAATACCCGTAAGACTGGCCAATTGACAATCTTTCATGGCCCTGGCTACAATATTTGCATAGCCACCAAGTCCCATAAGTGCTACTCGAAGCTTTTTATCCGGTTTTTTAAAAGCAGGAAACAAAGATGCGGAAGAAGACATTGGCGCCAGTGCCGCAGCACCTATACCGATAGATAGTTTTTGTAAGAAATCGCGGCGGGAATGCATAATGAATGGTTTAAAGCAATAATGGCTGTCCATGTTTATAACACCTGTGCACAGGCAAACGTGATGTTTGATAAAGATCGCATATACTCCTGGAAATAAATATACAATTTCTCCAAAATAAATAACGCGTTAAAAAGACCTAATTTGTGCGCTACTATCATTCAATAAAAAAATATGAAAACACAGCAGCTCTCCAATCATGTGCGCTACTACCTGCCTCATCATTTCATTTTTTACCCGGTTATCGGATTACTCCTTTTTATCAGTGTCCGTGGCGCATGGCTTGATGCTGCCAACCGGTGGTTGTGGATAATAACTGCGCTACTAACTGTTATGATTGGCTGGCTGAGTTTTATGACGAGACAGCACTATGCCTTAACCTGCCAGAATCGTTTAGTGCGGCTGGAGCTTCGGTTGCGTTACTACCAGCTTACGCAGCAACGGTTAGAAAGTATTGAAGTCCAGTTAAATTTTAAACAACTGGCCGCGTTGCGGTTTGCTCCTGATGAAGAGCTTGTTCCACTTATAAAACGTACATTGAACGAAGGACTGTCTCCCGAGGCTATTAAACAGGCTATTAAAAACTGGTTGCCCGATACCATGCGGGTATAACCTACTCCATATCTTTATTCCTGTCTTCTGTTTCATTATTTGTACTAAAGGAATTATTTTCTTCATCCTCTTCACCTATTGCTTCTTCAGCATCGTCCGCCTCACTTCCAGGTACGTCCAGGTCATTGCCACTCAATCCGCTGCCTTCATTCAGTAATTCGCCTTCGTCATCTGTCATATCCAGTTTTGCGCGCCGCAAATCGTTTTCATCGTCCGTTGGCATTTTTTCCGCGTCATCTGCAAGATCTTTTCTTTCACCAGGAGTCACATCTGCATCCGGGTCTGAATCTATATCCGGATCATCCAGATTTTTATCTGTTTCATCGGGGGTAATATCCGGTACTTCTTCCGGCGATTTTTTATATGGAATATCGTCTGGTGTTTCCGGAACTTCTGTTATTTTTTTACTGCCAGGCTGAATATTTTTTTCGATTTTTTTAATATCCGGAAATTCAGGCTTTCCTTTTTTATCGGAATTTTTATTTTTCATTTGTGAAATATTTTTAATAATGGATTATTCTTTTTCGTTTCTTTATTAAGTTCACAAATCATACCATAGCTATTACTGCATGCCTGTATTGAAATATTTGTAATCCTGTAGAATAAATTACCCGTATCTTCATCCCATTGCATTTTTAGCTTTTATGAAAGCTCAGAATGCGGTATAAGACGTATCTTTATAAAAAAATATAGCATTATGTCATTGCTGAATCAACAAAACAACAAGGGCAAAAAAAAGGGAAATAAAAAGGCCAATTTGGCTAGTAACCAGGGATCCAAATTCATACAAAAACCCAAAGCCACAGGTTTTGTAAGCAAACAAACCAATACGGGTTCACAAAGAGGGAGCTGAGTTTTTATAATGTGATAATGAAAAATCCTCTTCCGCTTTCTATACGTTCCATACAACATATTGGAATTCCGGTTACCAACATCATTGTCTCAGAGACCTTCTATAAACAGTTGGGATTTATCAATGTAATGCAGGCAGAATTTTTGCATAACCAGGAGCCTGGCACCTGTATTATGATGAAGCAGAAGGATATGATTATTGAATTGTACCAGTTGCCCGGCAGGGAACTGGAAAGTATCAGCAACCGTAAAGACGGGCATATAGATCATATTGCTTTTGATGTACCTGATATTAATGAAGCTTTTGCAGTATTGAAAAAAGAAGGATTTACTATTGCGGAAGCAGCGCCTGTATTTCTAAATTTTTGGAAAAACGGGTGTAAATACTTTAACATTATTGGTCCAGATGGGGAAAGGCTGGAGTTTAACCAGGTGCTTTGATGCTGATGGCTTTCAGACCCTGGACAATTTTTCCACTTTAAGATATCCAACATGCATTTCGTCTTCTGTATTTTGTGTAGCAGCAGATAGTACAATGGCATATTTTTCTTTAACGGTATCAGGCAGAATATCGCCGATCTCATATATATCATCCACATCCACACCATATTTATCATCAATATGTGAAACAGCGCCGGCAAAGCCGGTATGGCGGTAAAATGCGGTTTGTTTTGCCCGCTGCACCGCAATGCCTTTATCTGCACAGGCTACGAGCATTTTATAATGATATTCTTCCAGGTCATTTTCCTTATATCCTCCGAGATTTATGAAAAACAATTTTGCCATTCGTTGAATATCCTCGGGAAGTTCAGTTCGGGGTATAACTTTTACCGTATAGCCAGCTACCTGCGTTACTTCCCGCCAGGAATCTATATGTATTTTTCGGTTAGCTTCCGGCCAAAAAGCATACATATCCGGTAAAAGATCACCCAAGTCGTAGCCAATCCCAAAAAAAATATCATGTTGTTCTGTATGCCTTCCTTCGGGTGTGCAGCCCAATACTACCATAAAAAGCTTTAATGATCGCATGCGTAAAATTAATAAAGTTACTTCTCCCGGTCTTTATAATATGCAGCGGTCGTCTTTTTTTCTGTTTTGGTTTTTTGATGAATGATTTCTTTTTCTATACTACCTTACAGTTGTGTGCCAATTTTTTGATGCACATAGTATTCAAACACTGTATTTTTCTCCTTCTAAATAAATGCTATGCAGGTTTTGAAAAATCTTTTCCAGGTTGGGGGTGATATCAATGGTATAACTTTTGATGTGCCGGATGCTTTATGGAACGATGGCAACTCCTATATTTTAAAAACAGCAGAAGGCCTGATCATGTTTGATTGTGGTTGTGGTGATACGATGGAACAGATATTCAGCAACATGCGGTACTGGGATTTGTCGCCCGATGAAATACGGTATTGTGTGCTTACCCATCCGCATTATGATCATGCCGGCGGCGCGCATATACTCAAAAAAAGAGGCGTGAAACTGGTAGCTATCGGTGAAACCGCAGACGCTGTGGCTTCGGGTGATGAACGTTGCTGCGGGTACCTCTATCATAAAACCTTTACGCCTGTAACGGTTGATCAGTTGGTGAAAGACGGAGAAAAGTTCAGTTTGCTGGGCGTTGAAATGGAAGCCATGCATTTGCCCGGACACAGTATGGGCTGCACGGCTTTTTTATTTGAATGGACAGGCAAAAAAATCGTTATCAGCGGCGATGTGATCGGCACACTGATGGTGGGTGATTTTGGCTGGGATGGCTCCATTGATTTCGATAAAAAAATATATACCGAATCGCTGCGGCGCTTTGCCAAAGTAGATTCCGATATTATGCTGCCGGGGCATGGCATGATATACTTTCACAAGCCCCGCTGGCGGGTAGAGCAGGCCCTGAACTCAGCATTGATGCAATGGCGATAATAGAAGAGTGGGTACAAGTTGCAGGGTACAGGTTACAGGGTACAAGTTGCAAGCTAACGAGGATGGGACCCCTGAACCCTTGAACCTGAAACATACAACAACCCATCTATTTTGCGAAGTAACAATTCTTTTTACACCCCTGCTTTCCCTATTACCTCAAGGGTTTTCCTAAGCCCGGTTTCCGCTACTTTTTGCAGGTCCTGCTTCCAGTATTCAGGATTGTACATTTCTAGTGATACACATCCTTTAAACCCGGTTCCCTTCAAATCCTTTAAAATAGAAGGGAGCGGCAATATACCATCGCCTGGGTATACCCTGTGCTTGTCTTCCAATTGTGCTAAAGCCGGGGTGGCCGGTGCATCGTTGAACTGAAAAATGGCAAATGCATCGCCTTTCATCAGCTTGATGCCTTCAAATCCACCTTCGCTTATATGCATATGGTATACATCAGGAATAACCATCGCTTTAGGATGATTGGCATCTAAAGCAATGCCTGCGGCCTGTCCCAGCGTTTTTAGCGGAAAGAATTTTACAAAAACCAGGGCGGGTTGTATGTTGTATTCTTTCAGTCCTATTTCAATAAGATCCCGGTAACGGTCAGCCACCCATTTACGGTCGAAATTCTCGCCAACGGTATTGGGAATGGTTTGTATATGCTGCGCGCCTAACTCCGATGCCATGCGCATACGGCGGCGGGTATCTTTCAGAGAAGCATCAAATAATTCTTTTGTAGGGGGCAAGGCATTCCACAAGCCGATAACGCTGGGCACGAATAATCCCAGGTCTTTGATTTGTTTGCCGAGGTCTTTAAGATTGCCGCCATTTTTTTCGTATTCCGCAAGCTCGCCATCCCAGGGTTCTATGGCATCGAAGCCCGCTTTGGCGGCTATCTTTACTTTATCGGTAAGCGACGCCGGGCGTATGGTAGCCGTGTCAAGACAGATGGGCCAGGGGCTCACTCCTTTCTGGAATCTTTTTTCTTTCTTTTGGGTCATACTCTTCTCTGTAAACGAAAGAAGCGATGCTGAACCGGCGGCTATGCCTGTAGCGGTTCCCAATCCTATAAAGTTTCTGCGTTTCATTGATGTGGTTAAAATATAAAATAAGATAATTTCGTATATGCTGCGCTGTTAGTAATGCAAAAGAACTAAGCTACGAAAAAAATAAACGAAGGAATAAAAACGCAGCCAAACGGCACTGAGCAGGCTGTTAAAGATCACCGGCCGATTATAGCTCCTATTCGTTGCGATGCTGCTTTGGCTATTTTAATACGGTTATAAATGCATCCATTGTGCTCCTCACATCCTTTAATGTATTTTCATCTGTGATCTGCTGCCGGTCATTCACTTTTGTTTTAATAAAGGAGATCAGCAGTTGCGTGCTTTCGTCAATCCTTGCTTCAATTACCTGCAACGTACCTACTAACGAAGCGTGTGCCTTTTGTCCCAGCGAAGATGCCGTTATTGCAACTACCGGTTTGTTTGAAAAATCGGAAGAAGAAACGGTCCAGTCTAATAAGTTCTTCAAACTACCGGGGATGCCCATGGCATATTCCGGCGTACAGATCAGGATGCCATTTGCTTCCTTTATTTGTTTGCGGAGATCTGTTACCGGCGCGGGTGGATTTTCAGTATCATCGTCAGGATTGAATTGCGGAAGGTTTAATAAACCATCGTAGATCCTTATGGATAATTCATTTGCATATAATTTTTCAATGGCTTTTACCAGGTTGAGGTTTGATGAATGCTTCCTGGTACTGCCTGAAATGGCGAGAATGTTTTTTCTTTGCATCGTTTACAATGGTTGATGATCTGTTTTTTCTTTAGCGCATGAAATATCTAATAATTAACCGCCATCAATTTTATCAAAAAAGGAATACCCATTTGCCAACTGC
>CALKHN010000055.1 GCA_937991535.1 uncultured Sphingobacteriales bacterium | reverse complement strand
AAATGGAGAAACGTGCTACCGATGCCGCTTTAAGGGCAATTTCACGACCTTCAGGGTTAAGCAGGTTATTCTGCATTACCCCGCTCTCAAAGTCCACAATCATGGCTTTAATGACCGGATAAGGACTATCGCTTTCTGAAAGTCGTTTTATCAATCGCACCAATGAATCCAGGGCGGCCTTTACTGGTTCTTCATAAGGACAAATAGCTATAAGATTTTCAATGTTTTCATTGCTCTGCCTTACTGTATGGTTTACTGTTAAGAAAAATGATGCAGGCGGTTCAATACGTTTCGTTTCTCTGCAAAAGCGAAGTACGCATTGGGTTGATGCCACTACATCCGGTGTATCCGTAACAGGCTTGCAATTCTGTACGTATGCAACGATCTGATTATGCCAATAGCCTATGCTATCAAAGGCATTTTCCGGGTTTTCGGGGCTTATCTCATCAGATGCTGATTTGGACAATGCAATTTTATTTTCTGCTTCTGATATTACAGCTTCGTTGTCCTTTTTACATGCTGAAAGGCTTATTATAAACGCCAGCAGCATTAATATTTGACTTCTCATTTCACTTTGTTTTTACGTTATAAATAGTTTCCTCCTCACAATTCCAACTTCACGACCATTTATATAGCCGAACTACTTAACCTTGATTGATACCTTGCCTTCTTTTCTTTTTGGTAGATGCCTTCGGTATCTCAGGGCCATCATCTTCAGCAGGTGTCTGCTTTTCCTTTTTACCATCTTGTTTAACTGACTGGCTTTCGCCTTCAGACTGCTGTTCTTTTTTCGCCTGTCTGTTATCCACCCTTTGCATACTGTTATCATATATGTTGATTGTCTTGAATTGGGGGTTAGCTTCGATGTATTGTTTTTGCTCTGCACCGTTGACTTGAAAGGTGGCAGATTGCAGGTTTCCTTTTTTAAGGGAATCCATCAGATTGGATTTGTATTCTTCATTACCTAATTCCCGTATAGGGTGCTTAGATAAAACGGCTTCCAGATCATAGCCGTAATTTTCGTGATAATGTTTCAGCTTGAAATTGCCGTTATCATCACTCTGTTTAAAGTCCATCTGTACCCAGGCATTGTACACCTGACCTTCTTTATTGGTGAGATCTTTATTCACCGACCTTCCTTCCATCAGGTTATATGCTTCCTTCAGCGTAATGTTGTTGCCTTTGTTGATGTAAAAGGTTTGCTCCATTGTATCTGAGCTATCTCCCTTTTGAAGATTAACTTGGTAGGAATTGAAGAAGAACATATCGCTTTGTTTGGACTGACTGAAATTTAAAGTTGCAGTTACAGAATCCTTTCCATATAGCGTTTGATGCTGCAACTTAAATTCCGGTTTACCTTCTTCTATTTTCTGTTTCAGGTCATTTTCTAACCCCTCACCAAAACCTGTGAACTTTACTTGGTCACGCAGGTACTCGAAATTTTTCTGGTTCATAATCTTTGAATTTTGATTGTTAATTGATTGTTCTCTTTCTAACCTTTCATAGCGTACCGCTACCATCAGTGACACGTCAACAATGCGATCTTTTTCGATCAACAATTCAGTATTTGTCACAGCTTCCTGCATTGCTTTATATGCAGACCTTATTGACAAAAAGTTGTAAAAGTCTATGTCAGTTGACATTTCATAGCAAAACTCTCTAACATCATATTCTGTAGAGAATGTATATAGGTCTTCTTTACGGGCTGGAGAAAAATCATCGAGAAAGGCGACAAATTCTTCGCCATCCCAACGCTTTTTTGTTAGGTATTCAAGAATATCCTGATAGTCGTCTTTCCTGATTTTCATAACACATATTTTTAGCGGAAACGAATAAATGGAATAGAGTTGAACGGTTTCTATCAGCGTTCAGCTTTAATTAACCGGAACTGCCTTTACAATTTCTTTATTTTTTACATGCAGCTCCAGATGCCTGCCGCCGTTTTTCTCCATCAGTTGTATGGCGAGATACTTCTTATCAGGTATAGTAAACTTTGGTACAACAAAAACGATGGTAGTGTCTGATTGCCCTATTACTTTGTTTGTATTGTTATGCACAAGTACAGGTAATATTTCTATTTCCTGCGTAGCAGTCCTTTTGCTTTTCTTTTGATCACGTATATACATTCTTAGTTGGTCAATATCATAGTTGATATTTGTTTCATTGGCAATATTGAAACGCATCAACATAATATTATCATGGATAAACAGCGCGTTCAGTTTAAGACGAATGCCGAAAGTTTTATCCTTTATGCCCCGCATCTTGTGCCTTGATTCAAAAGCCATTAAAGCGTAATTCTCCATTTGTTCCTGGTTAATGCTCTCCGAAGGAATGAAGATGGTGTTCTGCTTTGCCGCACTTGTTAGTGAAAGGTTGAGCACAGTAGGTTGTTCAGCGTAATCAACCAGAAAGGATGTGAGCTTTCCGTCAGCGGTGACGATGCTGATATTGGTTTGAGGAAAGCTATCTTTTGCTGCTTTTATCTGTAAGATATTTTCCACTCCCTTTGCTTTTTGAGCCAACACATCCCGGCTTCCAATATCTACACTGACAATAGAATAGGGAAAGATAATGTTGGTTGTTTTAGAGAAAGCAATTGCCACATGATACGATTCGATTGCTTTTGTTTGCCAGGTCGCATTTGTTTGTGCCTGAGTTTTGAAAGTTGTAACAAGCAGGAAAATTCCCATTATCATTACTGCACTAATCTTTTTCATCTTCTGGAATTTTTAAGTGATTGAAATATTTAGTTAGATTGTTTTTGCTTTTCGTCACGTAAAAGCACTTGGTAGCCTGCTTTTACAGTTACTTTAATCAGCTTAACTTTCCGGCTGAATAAAGTTTTTGCGGCTTCAATGCCTGCACTTGCTGCCTGCGCTCCCAACGAAGGATCAAGCGACGTTAAACCGATGGTTTGCATTGAACGGTCAGCGGATTGCTTTGCAACGTCCCTGGTAATTGCTCCAGGAATGTAAATGCCATCCAGCCCGTCCATATCATATACCGATAATTCGACTGGGAACAGCGAGTTGTTATACCGCATACTGGTAATCTTAATGGCTAATCTTTCACCACGCAATGAAGCGATCCCAAATATGAAGTTGTCTTTGGGAATACGGATGCCGTTAATAAATACATCGTTTACCAATCGTAACTTGACAGTTGAACCATCAACGATAGTCTGCGTTTCTTGGATGACCGCTTGTATTGCGTTCTGTGTATCTTCACTTATTGCCGTACCAGTAAGCGAATAGAAGCCATTTGTAGTACCACTTGTAACATGGTCATTATTGAGCAATGTGATATTATTTTCTTTTGTCTGCGATGATACTGCGAACACTTGCCCTCTGTTTGCCTGAGAAGTCTGTTTCAGTTTTTCCTGTACACGTTCAGGATATTGCACATCGAGTATCTTATCCAGCATTCCGTTCAGTTGCTTCATTTCAGGATCTTCGCCAGCAGGTTGGTTCATCATGTTCATCATTTGCTCCAGTCTGTCCACGTCTGAGGAATTAACCGTCGTGTTATTGCTGCTCTTGCCCGGTGTACGTTCGTACATATCATACTCATCCTCTTTTGTAGTAACTGGCTTTCTCATCTCTTTGTCCAGTTCCGCCAACTTGCGATAAATCTTATCCGTATTGGGATCATTGTGTCCCTGGCTGCCATAAAGAGACCTGTTTAATCCTCTTTGGTCAGTACGGTTTTGAAAAGTGTCCTCTTGCCCTAATAAATATTCATCTGTATCTGTTGCGGCAATGTTCTTGTAGTTGGGATCATTCTTTACCAGTTCAAGAAATTTGATTGAATCCAGTTGTGCCTGATTGTAGTAGCTCATCTTATCCATCGGCTTGTCATCTTTCAGATTGGCATCCGGCAGGTTAATATTAAATCCCTTTTTTGCTACTACCTGGCCTTCTACCTTTTCGACCTTGCCGCCGCCAAGTGCCCAGAACATCATCGTCATAAAAGGCAATGCGAGCAGTGGTAATGCCAATAAAAATTTGCGCTGCCTGATCATTTTCGGAGTTTTTACTTGCTTTTCCATTTCTATTTTTGTTTTAATTGTTGATAATAATTTTCAATGAACCGCACACTATCCATTAAGCCCGGACGATGGCTGGTTATACTGTCATAAAGACTTTTCCCTGAAGGGCTTCGTGCCAGGCTATCCATATACACACTGAACTTTTTAATGCGACTGTACTCTGCTTCAGATACCTCCACAGCTTCTTTATTTGCTTCCCCGGTTTCGGTTACATGCTTCGGTTTTTTAATAGGTGTAATTCTGAATGAATTGCTTCGCTTTCCCGTAAAGGCATTCACTGCGAGGTAAACACTATATGCACTGACGGACAGTACAAAGAGAACAAGCAGCACTACCCATGTGCGGCGTGAGAATTTTTCTGTACGCTTCATCATCCAGTCTGCCCAACTGCCCTGCAACCGCTTGTAGCCTGTCTGTATGCCTTTGGATATGGCATCTGGCTTAGGCTCGGAATTGCTTTCTTTTCTTTTAGGAAATAGTTTCATGATCTTGATTTTTATTGCCGTCTGTTTACAGTTTTTAAATCCCTGTTATCAATTGTACTCCATCGCTCTATCAGGAAACCATGAGGGTTATTGTCGCTACGTGATACATTCCGTAATGCACCGTCCGTAACCAGGCTTCGGGTAGTAATGCTGGTAGGACGTATAATGCTTTGTGTCGCATAGCAACGAAATTTGTAGGGATACTCATTAATGTCTATCGCTACGCTGTCCACTACAATGGTTTGATTGACGTTGCCGGAGATAAGCCCGGCGTAATAGCCATTTTCCTTCAGATCATCATAGGCACGTTTTGCACTTCCATCAGCGAGGTATAATGCTTTGGTAATATTGGCAGTAATGGCCTTATCGTCAGGGTCAAGAGTAAAGAACAGCGTATGAAATGTCTTTACATGATCCCTTGCCTCAACAGGGATGTTATCCTTTCGTTCTGATGCGTATGCTTCCAGGGCTTTTCCGTTGGCAAGGATGTATATTTTGCCTTGCATCTGCGATACCAGACTGAAACTTTTATACAATGCAAAACAGCAGATAAGTACACAGCCTATAATAACTACCAGTGTAAAGCTCCTGATGTGGCGAAAAGCTGTATCAATATTTTTCATCTTATTAAACATATATTCTCCTTTAGATTATTATGAATTGCCCTTTAACTTATCGTTCATGTAGCCGGAGTTACCGGTATTCTTATCACCGAAATAAGGATTGGATGTACCACTACTTGCCATGCTTTGCGACATGCGGTTTGCTGCGCTACCCATAGCATCCACGGCCATACCTGCCCCGGCAGATGCAGTATTCACCACAGTTCTGGAAGAACTGCCGAACAGACTTGTAACCTTATGACCCAATGCTCCACCGCCACCGGCGTGAACAATATAATTAGCTACAGATGGAACGGTAAAATAACCGATGATGCCAATGATCATGAATACCAGGTAGGCCATATCCGTTCTGCTAAAGAATGTGTCGCCGTGATCCTGTACCTGTGATATATCCAGCTCCAGCATCTTTTCCTGTATCTTACCGATGATGCTTCCGAAAATGTTTGCGACGGGCAACCATAAAAAGATATTGACGTATCGTGCGATCCAGACCGTGAGTGTATGCTGAAAGCCATCGAACACGGCTATCCCAAACACGAGAGGCCCCAGGATGGCCAGTACGATTAGCTGGAACGTTCGCAGCGTATCAATGCACAGGGATGCTGCTTCAAACAAGACCCGTAACACTTCGCTCATCCATTCCTTTACTGAATTGCGGAAATTGTAAGATGCTTTAGACATGGCAAACTTGATATCATTTCCGATGCCCTCGAATAAACCTTCGTTTGACGGATCTTCATTGTCGTGAGTGTATTTATACCATTTATCCCGGTCGCCACTTCCGCTTTCGCCAACATACATTTGCCACACATCTGTTTTCTTGATTGCTTCTTCCTTTTTTTGCAGTAGAACTGCAATTGCTTTATCAGAACCTTCCACCATAGCAGCGGTTGCAGTTACTGTAGGCTTCATAACGCCGTTGATCAGTCCTAACACAGATGGAAATATCAATACACAAAAACCTATCACAAAAGGCCGAAAGAGCGGATAGAAATCAATAGGCTCTGCTCTCGATAGATGCCCCCAAACCCGTGAAGCGATATACCACATAGCCGCAAAGCCTGCTAATCCCTGACCCACACCGATCAACTGGCTGCACAATGGCATCATCTCATCGTAGAGTTGTTCCAGAACGCCATGTAAACCCTTCATTTCATTGGCTATTCCCTGTGCCTGGCTCATAAAAGGCAATACCAATCCTACTGCCGCCATCAAAGCGACCTTTCTATACTTTGCCATATTTACTTGTTTAATTGTTTAACCCATAGATTTTGCGAATGGTCTGCGCATCGTTGCGTTCTTTCGCTCTTTGCACGGCCAATATTGTAGTGTTGTTATTAAAATGTCGCAGGAACATTAATTTGTCCTGCATGTCTGCATAAATTCGGTCAATGGTCTGCAAGCGTTCATCATCACTCATGCGGGCTTTGCCTGCCGTGATCACCGTAATCAATTCATCCAGGTTACGCAGGCTTTCTTTAAACAGGTTGTCATATACACGACCCAAATACGCCAGCTCGTCTGGATTGAAATTATTATCCTGCCGAAACCGATCATAAGCCGTTCGGTATTCTTTTACCAGTGTTATCTGGTAATTGGTAATATCTGCTACACGCCGGTAATTGCGAACCGTTGGACTTACCTCCATTAAGCCATCAAGAAAAGCCTTATGCAAACTGAAATTGCCTTCGGAGATATTCTTGATAGTATTATAGCCGCCTTCCAGTATCTGATAGCCTTTCTTCATGTCGCTGAGTATCTGTTTGAACTGTGCCAGCTTTTCTATGTTTAGCATTAGCTGTGCTAATTCATCTGCTTGTGCAGATGCACGAAATGCAGGTAACACACCCAGGAACGAAAGCGATATAATTATGATTAGCTTTTTCATCGTTATTCATTTTTAATGCCCTGCAATACACGGCTGGTTTGAACATCTGTTTTTTCTTTTAATCTTGAAGCAGCAAGGGATTTGGCGTCATTGGAAAAACTTTGCGAAAATGTAAACTTGTCCTGCATGTCCAGATATAGCTTATCAATCCTATCCATGCGTTCATTATCCTTCATTTCCAATTTGCTATCTGTAGTAATTGTTATCAGTTCATCCAGTGTTTTATCACAATCATCGAGTAACCTGCCAAATACCCGACCGATATAGGCCAGTTCATCATTTGAGAAGGCATCGCTGCTATTAATCTGCCTGTAAGTCCGGTTATAGTTTTGTACAATCTTTATCTGCAAGGCGATAATATCTGCCACCTTAGCATACCGTTTGATGTCCGGGTTAACAGATTTTAAAGAATTGAAATAATCGGTGTGCAGATTAAATTCTCCCCTGGTAAAGCCGCCGATTGTAGTAAGCCCTTCTTTGGCTATGTTGTACCCTTTTTGAGCATAACCGATATATACCTGTAGAGCAGCAATCTGCTGGAGGAGATATTTTTTCTGTGTCTTTTTCTGCTGGAACCACTCTGCAAAAGTTTGTGCTTGCAGACTGCCTGCTGCCGATACGAGCAATAGAAACAATAGTATCTTTTTCATACGTGCTGGTTTAAGGAAGTCCATATAATTTTTTTACTGTCTGCACTTCAGTTTCGGTTTTAGCACGTTGAAGGCTCAACAATGTGTTTTGCCTGTTGAACTGCACCAAATCCGAATAGTTGGCATCAACCTGATCCGCTGCATTATTGATTAACTCCAGCCTTTTGGCATCGCTCATCTTTGTGGTGAAAGATTTTATAATAATGCTGATCTGGTCAATATTTTTCAGGCTTTCTTCAAGAATACCCGAATACACTTTTTCCATGTACAAAATTTCATTTGCCGTGAAATGGCTGTCCTGTCGGATCAGCGACCAGGAACGGTTGTATTCATCCACAAGGCGCAATTGTTTTTTTGTAATATCCCGGATGCGTAGGTAATAGGAGATTATGGATTTGACCTGTGCCAGTTCCTCATAATATTTCCGGTATTGCTCTTTTTGCTTTTCCGTCCAATCGGAAATTTCATCCAGTTTCAGTTTGGATAAAGTATTCTCTAAGGTCTTCTGAGCATTTTGCAGCCAGATCGTTTTATTCTGCAAACGTTGAATCTGTAAATCAATCGCCTTAATTACTTTTTTCACAGCAGCTTTTACTACAACCCATACAACTGCGTGACTTTGCTGCGTAGGAGCTACCACCAACAACGTAGTAGCCAATAGTGTAATGAACCATATCTTTTTCATGCCTTATAGATTTTTAATAAATAATTCAATCGTTGTCTGTCCCTGCTCCGTCAGTGTTTCGAGATACATAGACTTTGCAGCCGCATCAAAAATGCAGAACCTGTCTCCGCCTATTTCTATAAGATGACCGTTAGAATGCCACCCGTAAGTAGCCAACCACGTTTCTTCACATTCCGGTATATTGGTAATGTAATCGGTACGGGTAACTTGATATAAGCTGCCATAAGGCTTTATGGTAAGCATGGTATCTACCCCTGTAATTAATTCATTGTGCAGCGCCTGCCTTACATACATTCCCTGCATCATAGAAAGGGTAGCATGGTGCTGCCTGCCAAAATTCAGAAGAACCTTAACGGCTAAACGTAGATCGTGTATCAGTTTATTCAGTTTCATCGGATTATTAGCGTTTACTTCTTATGTCTTCAGCCATTGCCGCAATGCCTTTTCTTATATCTCCATCAAACCTTGCAGCATATTCCATCAGCTTTACTTTTTCGGTTTGTTCAGTGGTGTAAGCGAGGTATTCTTCAAGGCTTACCTCTGTGCGGTACACTTTGCTTATCATACCACCCAAGCTGATAAATACTTCTTTGTATTTTTTAGCGGGATCGTTGGACTTGTTGACGGACAGCACTAATGCCTTTTCTTTTTCTGTTAGCCCCAATAATTCCTGTATCTGGTCGAACTTGTTTTGGTATTTGCTTTGGTCAAGCAGTATTTTACAGTCGCTGTTATTAATGATAGCTTGTTTAACCACAGGTGAGGAAATAATATCTTCAACTTCTTGTGTTACGACAATCGCTTCACCGAAGAATTTCCGCACTGTTTTGAACAGGTATTTTATGTATTCAGCAAAACCTTCTTTCATTAAGGCTTTCCAGGCTTCTTCTATTAATATCATTTTTCGGATGCCTTTCATCTTTCGCATTTTGTTGATGAAGACCTCCATTATAATGATGGTTACTACGGGGAATAGTATGGGGTGATCCTTAATGTTATCCAACTCGAACACGATAAAGCGTTCCTGTAGTAAATTCAGGTTTTCGGTAGCGTTCAGTAGATAATCAAATTCGCCACCTTCGTAATAGGGACGAAGCACGTATAGGAAATTATCCATGTCAAAATCTTTTTCCTTCACCCGATCACCTTCAAGTACCTGCGTATATTCATCACGCAGAAAAGCGTAGAAGCTGTTGAAGCATGGAAATACTTTCGGGTTCTTTTCCAGATAACTGTAATAGCCTCCGATGGCATTTGACAAGGCGACATATTCACTACGCTTAAACTCCTCATCATCCTTTTTCCAAAGTGCAAGTAGCAGCGTTTTAATGCTTTCTTTTTTTTCTGTGTCGAGGCTATCACCATCACCAATATAAAAGGGATTAAAGCGGATAGGGTTGTCTTCGCTGTAAGTGAAGTAATAGCCCTTCACCATATCGCATAAGCCCTTATAGCTATGCCCCACATCCACCAACACGATATGCGTACCTTGCTCATAATAGCTGCGTACCATGTGGTTCGTGAAAAATGATTTTCCGCTACCGGATGGCCCAAGAATAAATTTGTTCCTGTTAGTGCAGATACCCATGTTCATAGGTTCGTCGCTAATGTCCACATGAACTGGTTTGCCTGTGAGGCGGTCGCCCATACGAATACCTACCGGGCTTAATGAGGAACGATAACCGGTTTCCAGATTAAGGAAGCAGGTAGCCTGTTCTGCGAACGTATCAAAGGTGTCATTCATGGGAAAGTCGGCTGCATTACCAGGAATACCCGCCCAGAATATTTGCGGAGCGCCAATAGTTTCCTGTTTTGCCACTGCATCCATCTGTGCCAGTGCAGAGGAAACCATGTTCTTCAGGTCTTTCAGTTCCTCTTTATCATCTGTCCATACCAATACATTGAAATGAGCTTTTACAGGAAGCCGTTGCTGACTAATGGCTTCGTTAAGGAAATCATTAGTAGCATCCCTGGCAATTAAATTCTCCCGGCTGTAGGCCGAAAGGGATTGCAACCTCAGTCTTTTACTCTCCAGCTTTTGAATGGTTTTCTGTGCATCTTCAATAAATAGATATTGATTGTAGATATGATTGCAGGGTAAAAGTTGTCCTAATGTAGAAGCAAACCCAACGCTGAACTTTGTTTTATCGGTACTATATCTATCGTAATTGATACGGCTGCCGCACAGTGCAGGAAGATCTGCCGCATCGCCCAATGTATATAGCTGGCAATATTTATCGCCCACACGCATACTTTCATCAAAAATGATGTCTGCCATCAGGAAACTATCGTTTCGTTCAGACAGGTAGCAATACTGTTCTACCAAACCCATCTTACGGCTGTGGCTTCGCAGCTCTTTTTCTTTTAGCCTCGTTAGTTTCACGAAACCACTGTCGTCCATAATTCGTTTAAACTGCCCGGCACTATCCAGAAAGTCCTGAAGCAATTGCGGCTTTAATGTTTCTTCGGGTACGATGGATCTTCGCAGGAGGCTTGAAAACATGGAACTGGCTGTCTTTCGTCCTTCCGGCTTTTTGGTCAGCATGATGTAACAACTATGCGCCAAAAACGGACGTTCATTGAAAAATCGTTCGCTGGCTCTGCTTAGGAAACTGGTATCTTCTTTCGTAAAGTCAGGCTTGTGGCTGCTTTCCAAAAACCAGTCCTGCTTGTGAACAATAGAATATTTGGGCAGTAACTTGATAGCCTTTACCCATGCCTGATGAAAGGCTTCATATTCCTGATCGGAAAGAGTAAAAATCTCCGGCAGGTCTGCTTTAAAGACAATAGTCATATCGCCTTGTTTACTCAGGATGCAATCATGCTCCACATCCATAATTGGTAAAATATCATCCAACACTTTTTCCATCTCACTTTATTTACCTGTTATCACTTAATGCACTTGTGGCATTCTATTTCATAACTTCGGGCCTCTACGTTGCCGCTTGCCGGTCTTCCGGCTCTCATCAATTTGTTTTGATTGCTGCTGTTGTTTGTGCTGCTTTCTAATATTCTCCTGTATGGTTTCTTCAATGCCGGTTTCTTTCCAATCAACCACCTTTGCCTCGAAATGGGATTTTATATTTGTTTCTTTCAGCCCATTTGTTTCATCCCAACCGCCTTTTCCATTAAAACCTACGGGGTCTAATACACTTTCGTGCGGGAATGATACAACGATAAGGTCTGAAGGAATTGCAGTGATATTATCATAGTCCAATTCCTTAAATTCATGGGTCTTCGGATTGTATGGTATGATGTATGCCTTCTGTTCGTCATTATAGTAATGATCAATCTGGCGGAACACAATTCCGTTAGAAAGGAAGTCATCTTTCGGGCGCAGCATATCCATTCGGATGTCAACAAAGAAAGTATGACCCGAAATATCCACTGTGGGCAATTGTCCCATCAACCTTCTGCCAAAAGCCTGCTGATCTACCATTAACTCAAAATCTGTTTTACCCTGTACATTGTGAACAGTATATCCATATTTTTCAGCCATTCCCACTGGATCAAGTTGCACCAGCTCTGGTATTTTCACAGTTCTTACGTCCGTATCATCACTGAACAGCGCTGGTATATTTTTCTCTTTCGGGCTGTAGTCAAATACATATCCGTCTCCAACATCCCGCATGTCAAATACAGGTATCACATTTTCGGGATTTGCTTTTTCCTGAAACTGTAAGTTGGCCACGTCCACGATAAAATCAGTTCCTTCGATGTTATACACCGGCAATTCTCTTTTCATAATTATTTGTCTTTAAATCCCATGAAAACTTTCCTGCTCCTTGACTTGATCAGTTTCGGAACCTGTTTACGGGCAAGGGCTTTCATTAAGCCGTGTTCTCCATATTTATTGCTCATGCCATAAATTTTCATAACGAGGAATGCACCAGCCGACAGGATAATGCCTATGCACACGTAGGTAGGCAAGCCAATAAAATACATCACGGCAAATACAATGAGGAGGGCAACTACACCGCCACCTAAATACCAGATGTATTGAGCCTTCAAGCCTTTGAACTCAATGCTCTGGTTTATTCCTTTGTTGATTTGATAAACACTATTTGCCATAACGATTTCTATTATTTTTTTACAACCGCATTCTGCTGCGTGGGCGTTCTGCCACCTGTTGGGTGGCCAGTATTACTTCCTTCGGAGCAACATTACCATTTACTTTTTCTGCCAGTTGAATAACTGGTGTTTCAATAACTTCATCAGGTTCGCTACTCTGAACTTGTTGCTGCTTCAACTGGTTTTCCTGTATCTTGATGGCTATCTGTCTTTCCAGGTTAGCCAGTTCATTTTTCATTTGCTGTAGTTCTGTTTCCTGTAAAAAAGATTTTGTAGTGAGCTGCTCCAGTTTCGGTATTGCTGTATTCAGTTCCGATAATGTATGCTCATACTTTTCTTTCAGGCTTTCCACCCTGTCAATGGCATTGAGGAAATGCCTTGCTGCCAGTTTAGGATTGTCTGTGTTAGGAAGGCCATTGTTGTATGTGTATTTAATTCCATCCCCCCATTGCGCATAAAAGCTATTGGAATAGCGGTATTCAAATACACCGTTTTCCTCGTAGGCTTCCTGCTGCCTGCGTATGTATAGGTTGAAGCCGTACAGCGTTCCGATCTGTGCAGTATGTTCATCTCCGACAGGTGGTTTCCAGTCCTGGTAAAGCTTGATAATATGTTTGCCAATTGCTTCACTATCTGATGTGCTAATATTATCCAGTTTGATAGGATTAACCTTTACGCCGTCCTTATCCAGTTGGAGGCCGGCTTTGTACACTTTTTCGTCTGCAGCAAGTTTATCGAGCGTTTTAACGGTGGATGCCTGTTCGTTTTGTAAATTTTCCAACTGGTATTTATTGCGTGCGATTTCCCTGAAGTGAGATACTTTCAGGCTTTCCATTACAGCTATCTTCTTTTCCAGTTTGGATTTTTCCAACAATGAAGTGTCGCCAGACAGAATGGCGATGTATTCAGAGAAATTCATTCCGCTTTTTTCATCAATCGCACCTTCGTCAATAGTACGCACGTTCAGCTCACAATTTTTCATTTGCGAAATGAACGTCTGCTTATTCTTCAAGAGATTGAATTTGTAGTTATCAAGCGACTGCTCTACCGCATATATATAATTCTGCACTTTATTACCATAATGTTCTTTGGCAATAAGATTTCCCTGGCGTGCGCCACGGCCATTGCGTTGCTCCAGTTCCGAAGGCTTCCACGGAATATCAAGGTGGTGCATTGCCACTACACGTTGCTGCACATTCAACCCGGTTCCGGCTTTCTCTGTACTACCTAATAAAATGCGTATCTCACCTCTGTTCATCTTACGGAACAGTTCAGGCTTTTTGGTATCTGTCCAGTCGTGGATAAAAGTGATTTCCCGTCCGGGGATATTAAAATCCCTGATCAGCTTTTCTTTAACTGCATCATAGATATTAAATTCGTTGGGCTTAGGTGTGCCAATGTCTGAAAAGACTATCTGGGTTCCTTTATGCTCAATTGTTTCTTTATAAATCTCTGCTATCTTCCTTGCACTGACATTTACTTTGTTATCAGGATGATCACTGTACTTCCACTCATTAATCAACCGCATATCTGCCGCCATTTTCTTGGCGTAGTTGGTAGCGATCAGCATTCTTCCTTTATCTTCCTCCGGTGTCAACCTACCACGTCCAATCAATTCACCATTGCCTGTTTTAGCGAATTGCATCAGGTTTCTAATGAACTCACTCTGTTCAGGCGTTGGTTTTATATTGACAAGGGTTTCATTTAACTCTGGCTTATCGAGATTAATATGCTTTGCTGTTTTGTAGTCGGTGATCTCGTTATAGAACAAGGCCAGTTCGGGTACTTTGATGAAATGCCTGAAGCGTTCTTTGGCAATAATCTCATTGGTAACTGAAAACTCAAAGTCTGTTGTTTTGCGTGCAAATACGGCTGCCCAGCCATCAAAGTTTTCAATATGCTGGCGTTCCATTTCTTTCGGACGCAGGTATTTGAACAGCAAATACATTTCTGTAAGGCTGTTGGATATAGGCGTACCGGAAAGGAAGGTTACACATAGATCACTGTTAAACCGGCTTTGTAGTTCACGTACTGCAAACAACATATTCAGTGCTTTCTGGCTACCTTCTGTATTGCCCAGGCCAGCGACCCTGTTATGACGGGTAGAGAAAGTGAGATTCTTGTATTTGTGGGATTCGTCCACAAACAAGTGGTCAATGCCCATTTCTTTGAAATTGATACCTGTGTCTTTCTTTTCTTCAATGTCTTTAAAGATTGCTTTCAGCTTTCCCTCCAGGTTATTCTTTCGTATCTCCAGCCCTTTGAGCATCTTCTTAGAGATGTCACCACCAAGATCCCTGACGGTTTCCAGGTCCCGCTCCACATTGTCCAATTCAGCTTGGAATATCTCTTTTTGTATTTCCGGTGACTGCGGTATCTTTCCGAACTGGTCATGTGTAAGTATGATACAATCCCAATTGTTGTTCTTTATTTCATGGAAAAGCCGTAACCGCTGTGCGGGTGTAAAATCATTTTGTCCGGGGAACAGAATGCGAGCTTTAGGGTAGGCTTTTGTATAAGTTTCTGCTATCTGGTTAACGTTAGCCTTCAATGCAACGATCATAGGCTTATGCACAATACCTAACCTTTTCATCTCCTGTGCTGAGACGATCATGGTAAGTGTTTTGCCCAATCCTACCTCATGGTCAACTAAAGCACCCCGGTTTTGTATTATTCTCCAGGCTGCATTCTTTTGTGAGGAGTACAGATCCTCAATGCCCAATGCTTTTTTATCCAAGCCGGGAAAGTTGAGATGATTTCCGTCGAACTCACGTAATACATAGCAATTGAAAGTATCATTGTATAGGTTCTCTAAGTTCTTTTTCTCAGCGTCAGGTAGTTCATTTAGCCAGTTAATAAATCCACTTCTTATCTGCTCGATCTTTTGGTGTGCCAGTTGTATGGCTTCGTTATCAGGCAGGCGAATAGTTTTGCCATCCCCAACCGATACCTCATAGGTGAAGAACGGGGTTGTATTCTCCAGTGCATGTTCCAGCAAAGTGTATCCGTAAGTGGTACGGCCATTTTTGGGCGTAACAGCAAACTCCCTTGACACTTTGATATTCATTCCTGTGTTTACCTTGAAGGCATCCAGCGAAGGAAAATAATTGATGGTAGTGTCCAGCTCGAACAGCTCAGTTGCAAATCGCTCATAGTAAGAATTAGGTATCCAGCGTTCTCCTAAATTAAAATCCAGCAATTCAAAGGGAATACGCTCCGGCTGCACCTTTGCAATGGCTTCCGCACTTCGTTTATATTGCACACTATCCGGCATCTGACCGTACAGACGTTCAGCCTGTCGCAATTTTTCAACTACATTACCACTCAAATACTGGTCCGCTGTTTCCCACTCATTGCTGACAGGATTCAGGTACACATGATTGCCGAGACGACTGATTACTTCGTTTTCATCTAACCCCATTGCTGCACTGATAAAACCTGTATCTACCTTTCCGGTATCGTTTAGGCTGTGGGCAAGAGCTTCAATAGGATCATCAGTTATAAATCGTTCCTTAACCTGATGAATGGAATGAGTTAGTATATCTGCTTTTACAAACCGTTCGCCGTCCCTGCGTTCAAGCGAGGATAATGCAATAACGCCAAAGGCGGTATCTTCCAGAATACGCCTGCGGTTATCAGGACTGTTCAAAAGACCATATTCAACAATAAAATATTCGTATTTGCTGTTGAGCTGGTCCCTGTCTGCATTGCTGATTGTTTCCCCTGATACTTCTTTGGCTGCTAATTCAAGATACGCATCACGAAGCGCCGCATAACTTTCATAGAAATGAATATTTCCCTGAATACCGAGGGGCTGGAATACGGCTTGCTTGTATTCAGGATCGGGGTTGCCAATTATGCCAACATTACCCATGTGTACCACTAACGTACCTTCCTGGTAGTAAGGCTTCAGCCCGATGAAAGGAAGCGGCACTTTTTGCTCAAACCGGAAAAAGCCTTCCAATGTTTGGTCGCCCTCATATCTGAAGCTGTGATCAAACTGTTTAAGGTAATTGGAAATACCTGTCAGCTCATGACCCAATAAGCGGGCATCCATCCAGTTTGCTGATAGATGATCTACTTCTTTAACGTTGGAGCATAGCTTATATAAAAAACGATTGCTTTTGTGTTGCTTTGCGGTAAGCAATACAACATTCTCATGGCTCGGCTTGTCGGTAGTGCGTATTGTGCCGATGATACGGGCAGATACTTTTTGAACAACTGTTTCGTCGAGCGGACTAATATATGCCATTGCCCGGTTGATCTGCTCTGCCGGGGCTGTATCAAATAATCCTAACTGTACTGATGTACTCTCCGTTGTGTTTTCGGGCATCGGCAGGTACGTTAGTTTTTTGCCCTCATTTTCAGGAACGGGCAATAGTACCGTTTGTGCTTTCTGATATAATTCAGTGTTGAAGCGATTTTGAAATTGATTGATAAGACTGGCATGAAGACTTTCCCTAATCTGGTTAATGTCGCCATCCTGCCAAATAACTTCCGAAGCTCTTCCGTATTGGTTTTTGCCTGGCTTACGCACATTACCCATGACCACATCATGATCGTGGGTGGAGATAAAATAATTATATGGAAAACGACCAAATTCATTTTCCCTTTCTCTTATTTCATTCAACCAATCTTCTTCCCAGCTTATCTTTTCCTTTCCTGTATTTTTTTGAACAATCAATAAGTGATTCGGTGCTTCGGTATTGCCAGTATCTTTCATCAGATTATCAGGCATTACGGCAAGGCTCACGAAATCTGCACGCTGAAACAAATATTCTCTTACTGTATGATTAGATGGACTATTCAGGAAAGCATCTGTTGTAACGAAAGCCATCAATCCACCTTCAGCCAGCTTATCCAGTCCTTTAGCAAAAAAGTAGTTATGTATCTTGCCTGATATTTCTTTGTCGGGAAAGGCTTCATCATATACCGAAAAATTCCCGAAGGGTATATTGCTCACCACCAGGTCATAAGTGCCATTATCTTTTGCCGGGGCTTCTTCAAAGCCTGTAATATGCGTAGTTGTTTTTACAGAAAGTGTACTGTTGATGGCAGACAACACCAATCCGGTGAGCCTGTCCTTTTCCACCGCCGTAATCTGTTCCAGGCCAGGGAACGTTGTAACTGCTTCGTTGATGAATACACCGGCTCCGGCTGAAGGTTCGTACAATCTTTTAGGCTGAATGCCTTGTGCTGAGAGTACACTGTAAAGTGTTTGGGGCACTACTTCGGGCGTATAAAATGCGGTCAGTACACTATTGCGTAATGAAGCGATGATTTCCTTATAGGCTGTTTCAGGATAGTTTTCTTTGAGCAGGTCATGCAATTGCATCATTTCTCCGTGCTGCTTCAAATCTTCCTTTGTAGCACCATTAGCCTGCCATTCTTCTGTTGACCCATAAGGATATAAAACGGCCTTGATGCCGCCAAAACCTGCATATTTTTTCAGGC
>CALKHN010000054.1 GCA_937991535.1 uncultured Sphingobacteriales bacterium | reverse complement strand
AAGTTCCATCTTTAAATAAAAGGCAGGAAAGGCTACCGAAGGTTTAGTTCAACATCAGGTTGGCATAAATGCGGGCAGACGAAAAACGTTCGTCAACCTTTGGTTCTTTGTTTTGGCTTTTGTTCCGGCCGGACGGAACGCAATCGGTAAAACCTATAACTTGTACTCTAAATAAATAATCAACTTCGGTATGCCGGGCGGGACGGATCGCTATTATCCGCACTTCGCCAACCTGTAACGTTGCACGCCATGCCTTGGACAAATGTTTTGCAGTAGACCGTATAGTAAACTGCCCGATGGAATTTGTATATAAAAGCACAGTCGGTTGACATTTCGCGAAACGATTTTTTTGAATAATTTGCCAATGGCAGTTCCCGCAGACATTAGCGAGAAGGGGCAGTTGTTCAGCTTTAACAATTTCTCAGCACAGCCAGCGCTTCTTAGACGTTGTTTGTATTGGTAAGCTCTTAATACTTTTATATAGTTTATTGTGACCGCTTTCAATGGGCCGTTTTTTGATTATGTTTTGTTTAACATTGAAAAATAGTGAGTCGCTGGCAGTTAGACCCAAGCGCAACTAAAATTCAGCAGGCTCCGCTCCTATTGTTCTTGTTATGTTATGCTGTAGACAAATACAATTCAGTCAGGTTTTAACTGTAGTTTCGGCTGACCCCAGGCACGAGGAATATTGTGGTCTACCCCTTTAGGCATTCGTGACAAGTCACAGGCGTGCAACACGCTGTTTTGCGCCAGCGGGGCAAGACATAGTTCAATCGGCTAATTGCAAATCTGTACTTCAGTTTCGGCTGACGGGGAAACGCCAGGAAGCTATCTAAACAATGTACTTTTAACTATAAATATAATTTCGGTTTTCAGCAGACGGATTTCAAATATCCCACCTGCGCAAAGCCGTTTCCGTTACCGGCAACCTAATGTGACGACCAAAACAGCTACCTGCTTTTATGTACTTATACAGGACACAACACAAAATCCTCTGGGAAATAAATTCTTTAATTCTTGAGCATAACGTCCCGACGGACAAATTCTGGGTTTCGGCAGGGACACTTGCGAAACGGATTAAAGGAATAAGAAACAAAGACCAACGTGTTGCGAAGGCCTTAGCTGCTCTTGCCGCTAAGGGATATACTGAATACATTGGTGCCGCAGATGACCGTTCTGCCAAAATCAAAATGACACAAAAAGGGCTTGACGCTTTGTGCTTATGGGAATTTAGGCATCTCCAAGACAAAGTAATTGGCAATCTGATAAGAGACGGTGTGACGATTTTAGTAGCCATAGCAACAATCTATTCTTTAACTATCGCAGCGACTGAACAACGACAAACACAAGAAGAGCTAAAGACATTAAAAGAAGAGTTCTATAAACTCCGTAAATAATGACAGCATCATCGTTATCGTAATACCAATCGCTCATTTTTTTAAATAGCTTTTTCATCAAACAAAAATTTTACTTCTAATTAGAAGCCGCTACTCTTAAATCGGCTGCCGGTAACAGCGGTTTTCTGCTATGTTGGCAGAAGGAAGGCACTTCGGCTATCTATCGCTTATCATCTGCATATCCGGCTGACCGAACGCAGATGAAACTTTTGAATATACAATGAACTAATTATCTTTATTTGGCTTCGGCTCCTGGGCGACGGAACACAGACGACCAGCACAGCAGAAAGCCGATTGTAAGCTTCCCCTTTTTAGTACTGTTTAAAAGGAGACTTTTCCTTTACCAGCTATAGGGCGGAGTGTAGCGGAGGCGTAGCCGAAGCGGAACGCAGCCCTATAGCTGGTAAATTTTTTTCTCGGTACATCCGGGGGGATATCCCACCAAGGCTGTCATGCGGCCGAGCATTATTATAATCATCGACCCATGCCTGCGTAGATTCCCTGACTTCGTCTATGTTGTCAAACAAATATGCATCGAGTATGTTTTTTCTGTATGTTCTATTAAATCTCTCGATGTAGGCATTTTGAGTAGGTTTCCCGGGCTGGATATATTTAAAGTCAATCCCATTTGCCCCACTCCAGGCTTGTGTTAATTTGGCTACAAATTCAGGTCCATTGTCCATACGTATTTTTTGTGGCTTGCCGTAACGGTTTATTAGATGCCTTAACACCCATATTACCCGACTACTCTTCAACGAGTAATCAATTTCAATAAAAAGTATTTCTCGGTTATAATCGTCTATTACATTAAAGGTTCTGAACCTGGTTCCATTACTTAGCGCATCACTCATAAAGTCGATACTCCATGTTTGAGTAAAGCTGTCCGGTATTTCTAAACGCTCTTTTACCCGTACTGGTAAGCGTTTTTTAATCTTCCGGCGATGGGTTAGTTTCATTTGCCTGTAAATCCGAAGCAGGCGTTTGTGATTGACAATGGTTCCGCTATTCCTGATTCGATCGAAACATTTCCAAAACCCTTCACCTGGGTTTTCGTTTGCAACTTGCGTCAACCGATCGATAATCGCCACGTCATTTTTTACGGAACGATAGTGCAGGTTGCTTCTGCTCAACTGTAATACCCGACACGCCTTGCTGATGTCTTTGGGTCGCTCTTTGCGGATTTCATCAACAATCCGCCTTTTTTCGCAAGGCTTTAAAGCTTTTTTTCGATAATATATTTTGCAGTGTCAAGTTCCATAGCCAAGTTGGCGTACATGCGTTTCAGACGGGCATTTTCATCTTCAAGTTCTTTTATTCGCTTGAGTTCAGTTGCTTCCATGCCGCCATATCGCTGCCGCCATTTATACAACGATGCCTTACTTACGCCGTACTCCCTGTTGATTTCCTCGGCTGTTTTACCGTTATCAAATTCCTTGAGAATATTGGCAATCTGTGTGGGACTGAATTTACTTTTTTTCATATTTTACGTTTTAAAGTTACATATTTTGTCCACTTTTAAAACGTACTATTTTTGGGGAAGCTTACAAATACCAGGTAAAACAATTGATAGTTGAATGGATAATCGAATACAGCGAAAGACGTCATGAAGCACTGAACAATCTACCACCGGAGGAATGGCCTAAAAACCTCTTAAAAATGAGAAGACTCTATTTAAATCGGTCTGAACAAAAGAGTACTTACACTAGTTTTAAATTCTATTTCCTTTTTTGAAAAGAGCCTATCAAAAATGCAGGGGGATGAGTGGGTATATTTGTTTTGGATAATGATAAACAATTCTTTTGGCTTAAATGCAAAGTGAATTCAGTGCTTGCAGTGCAACGCTTAAAATTTTATCGTCCGTTTTGATCTTCGCGCTGAGAAACAAAGGAGGTAAGGAAATCTGGATAAGGCGAGGCAGCTGTCCAGCCTCCATCTATCACCCATGTTTGTCCGGTTATATGGCCGCATTCATCAGATAAAAGCATCACTGCAGGTTTTGCGATGTCTTTTGGCAAAGCAATTTTACCAAGGGGAATGAGTTCCTTCCATTTACTTTCATATTCAGGGTCTTCCAGAATTGTACGCTCTGTAATAGTGGCTCCTGGAGCTATCGCATTAATTGTGATGCCCCATGGAGACAATTCAAGTACCAGACTTTTAGCCATCATGAGCAGTGCCGATTTCGTCATGGAATAAGTTGTCAGATTTGGATAAGCCCGCAAGCCAATCGTAGATGAAACCAAAAGTATTTTTCCTCCTGTACCCTGCTTACGCATTTGGCGGGCAGCTTGCTGAACCAGAAAAAAGGTCCCCTGCAAATTGAGATTCACTACCTTCTGAAACTCTTCTACTGTAAATTCAAAAAAATCTCCAAATAACGTATTACCGGCGTTTGCGATTACCAAATCGACGTGTCCAAATTCAGTTACAGAAAAATTTACCAGATCTTTTACAAAGTCAATATCGCTCGCATCACCGGGACATGCAACACATCGTCCTATACTTCCCAAATCCAGGGTCTTAGCAGCGTTAATTGTTAGCTTTTGATCTATGTCATTCAGGACCACTGAAACACCTTCATTTACCAATTGCCTGGCTATTTCAAAGCCAATTCCTTTTCCGGCACCTGTTATCACCGCAACTTTGTTCGAAAACTTTAATCGCATATCCACTTTTTTGAAAATTAATCAGGGTATAGCAATACTTTGGCCGATTGCCTGTTTTCACACAAATCAAAGCCCTCCCTCCATTTCGAAAGAGGAAATCGGTGCGTGACCATGTCTTCCACCTCCAGTTTACCTTGGGCAAGCGTCTTCATTGTCTGGGTCCATGTATCTCTCGTATAACCCACCGACCCAAGCACTCGGAGCTGCTTAAAGGCAATGTGATCCCAGGGTACCTTAAGTTCTCTCCCGAAATGTCCAACCTGTACGAACTGTCCTAAGGGGCGAATAGTTTCCAGGCAACTTCTGACTGAACTTTCAGCACCTGCACATTCCAATGCAACATCAACTCCCTCGCCCGAGGTTTCTTCATTAACGATGTTTATAACACTTTCAAGGTCAGCTTCTATCGTTCTTACAGCCCCAAAACGTTTCGCCAGGGAAAGACGGAATTTATCTCCGGAAGTTCCCACCGCTATTATTTTCACTCCGCGCAATGCCAGCAATTTCACGCATAACAAACCGATCGGTCCCGGGCCGGAAACCAATACCACATCGCCAGGTTTGACATTCGCGATATCCACCGCGGCATGCATCGCCGCTGCAAGCGGTTCAATCAGCGCGGCGGAATCCATCGGGATCCCTTCTGGAATCCTGAACAATTGATCGGGCCGAACGGAGACATATCTGGCAAAGGCCCCGTTTACGCCGTGGCCCATACCACGCCTGTTTTTACAAAACATAAATTCACCTCGGTAGCAGTATGAACAGCACCCGCAGGTAACGGCCACGGCACCGAGTACCGAAAATGTATCTCCCGCCTTGATGTTCTTTACCTCGGGTGCGATCTCAACTACGCGGCCTGAAAACTCATGACCCATTATAACGGGAGGATAGTTGCGAAACGTGTCGTGATATACATGTATATCCGTACCGCAAATACCGCAGCAGTGCACTTCCATAATCACATGCCCGGGCGATAATTCCGGACTACTCATGTCCATTATGGCCACATTGCCTTCTCCTTTCTGAAATTTCGTCAATGCTTTCATTTTCTTACAATATTAAATTGACATTCTCAATAGTTGTCTTGCCGCGTTCACAATATTTGCCGCACGCAGACCATATTTGTTCAGGAGTTCATTTGATTCTCCTGATTCGCCAAACACATCCTTCACACCAACGCGCAGCACGTAGCAGGGACAAACTTCCGCTGTCACTCCGGCTACAGCTTCACCAAGACCACCGATAATGGAGTGTTCTTCTACTGTAATAATCCTCCTTGTTTCACAAGCGGCAGACACAATTGCTTGGCGATCGATTGGCTTAACGGTCGGCATGTGAATCACGCGTGCATCGCAGCCTTCTTTTGCAAGAGTTTCGGCGGCGATAAGGCCTTCGCACGCCATTATTCCAGTAGTAATGATTGTAAGTTCATTTCCACCCTTCAAAAACTTTGCCTTGCCTATTTCAAATTTGCCATGCAGCTCCTCCACAACAGGATATGCGTCGCGCCCAAAACGAAGGTAAACGGGCCCTTTAAATTTCGCGGCCGCTATTGTACATTGCTTTGCTTCTTCATAGTCACCAGGTACCAGTACCGTCATATTTGGAAATGACCTTGCAATAGCAATGTCTTCAATGCTCTGGTGCGACGCTCCGTCTCCACCTGTCGAAATGCCGCAGTGGGTTGCGCCGATCTTTACGTTCAGCTTCGGATAAGCGACAGAATTCCTCATTTGGTCGCCGGCCCGGCAAGTTGCAAAAACACCGAAAGTTGATGCAAAAGGAAGAAATCCTTCCAGTGCAAGCCCGGCTGCTACCGACAACATATTCTGTTCCTGAACTCCGCAATTGAAAAATCTTTCGGGATATACTGCTTCAAATTCAGCCGTTTTCGTCGCTTTAGCCACATCTGCATCGAGAACAACTAATTCGGGAATTGAACGAGCCAATTCCAGCAATCCATGTACGTAGCCCATTCGTGTTTGTTTATACTCCATCATTCAATTCTTTTATCGCCCTTTCATATTCTTCTTTCTTTGGAGGAGTTCCATGCCACGACGCTTCATTCTCCATGAAAGACACACCTTTGCCCTTCACGGTTCGGGCAATAATCATCGAAGGTTTTCCTTTCATCTTCTTAGCTTCTTCTACCGCGCTGATGACCTGCGTAAAATCATTTCCGTCAATTTCCAGCACATGCCAGCCGAAACTCTCCCATTTCGGTTTCAGAGGATTCAAAGGCATCACCACCTCAGAGTTTCCGTCTGTTTGCAAATAGTTGCGATCAACGAAAGCAATGACATTGTCAAGTTTATACTTGTTGGCAAACATAGCGGCCTCCCATACCTGCCCTTCCTGTATTTCACCGTCGCCACATAAAATATAGTAATAATGGTTTTCCTTTCGCACTTTGGCTGCTAATGCCATTCCAACGCCGGTTGAGATACCGAGGCCGAGTGTTCCTGTTGAGGCCTCTATTCCAGGCGTTTTAGGTTGAAACGGGTGACCCTGCAAATGAGAACCCGGCCGCCGAAATGTTTTTAAATCCTCCGTGGGAAAATAGCTGCAGTCGGCAAGCACAGCGTAAATAACGGGAGTGCAATGGCCCTTCGACAAAATAAACCGATCGCGCTGCGCCCACTGAGGATTGTCTGCATCGTGATTCATTATATGGTAATAAAGTGCAACCACAATGTCCGTTGCGCCCAGGCTGCCTCCCAAATGGCCCGAATTGGCATGATATACCATCGAAACAATCTCTTTCCTGATTTTCCTCGATTTCGCTTTAAGCGCACTCAAATCCAACTCTTTGGTCATGGTTTAACAGTTCTGTTAACGATTGGTGTTTTGTTTGGAGCTAATTCATCAGTTACACATCCCTGCGAAGCCGAATTTACCATAACGGCGTATTTATATAAAATACCATTTGACACTTTGATAGGCGGCATCCTCCATCGATTTCTACGCTCGCGCAGCATTTCATCCGTCAGGTGTACATATAGTTCGTTCTTCACGGCATCAATAGTGATTGTGTCGCCATTTTCAATTAACGCTATAGTTCCCCCCACCTGTGCCTCCGGAGTAATATGTCCTACTACAAAGCCATGGGTTCCGCCGGAGAAGCGGCCATCCGTTATCAATGCAACATCTTTTCTCAGTCCAACTCCCATAAGCGATGCTGTCGGTTTAAGCATTTCGGGCATGCCCGGCCCACCCTTTGGCCCGCAATAACGTATTACAACCACCTCTCCCGCTCTGATCTCGCGATTCAATATGGCATTATTGGCATCGTCCTCTGATTCGAACACATGAGCCGGACCAGTGAATTTCTCTCCCTCCTTTCCTGTAATTTTGGCGACTGCGCCTTCTGAGGCGAGATTACCGTAAAGTATACGAAGGTGGCCAGTAGCTTTTAGTGGGCTGCTAAATGGGTAAATGATCTGCTGGTCCGCAGCAAGAGATGCCACTTCAGATAGATTTTCTGCAATGGTTTTACCTGTAACGGTCTTGCAGTTGCCATGCAACAAACCTTCATTCAGCATCGCCTTCATAACGGCAGGCACTCCACCAATCTCAAACAGGTCTTCCATTACATATCTTCCGCTCGGCTTTAAATCTGCAAGAACCGGTGTACGATCTGAAAAGTATTGGAAATCGTTTATAGAAAGCTTTACGTTTACAGCCTTCGCAATTGCTATCAAATGAATAACTGCGTTTGTCGACCCGCCTAGAACAATGACAAGGCGAATGGCATTTTCAAAAGCCTCGCGCGTCATGATGTCTTTAGGCTTGATTTCATGTTCGAGCAACACCCGAATCGCACTTCCGGCTTTGTTCGCCTCCTCATTCTTGTACTTGTCTGCCGCTGGATAGGAAGAATTAAAAGGCATGCACATGCCCATTGCTTCTACGACAGACGCCATAGTGTTGGCGGTGTACATTCCGCCGCAAGCACCAGGGCCAGGGCAGGCATGTAGAATAATTTCTCGAAATTCACGATCTGATATTTCGCCTGCTACCTTCTTTCCGATCGCCTCGAACGATGAAATGATATCAAGTTTTTTGTCGTTCCAGTACCCTGGTTTTATTGTGCCGCCATACATTATCATACTCGGTCTGTTCAGCCTGCACATCGCCATCAAAGCCCCGGGAATATTTTTATCGCATCCGACTACGGCAACGAGCGCATCATACCATTGCGCCCCTGCTACCATTTCGAGCGAATCGGCAATAATATCCCGCGAAGGGAGAGAATAGCGCATGCCGCTGGATCCCATCGATATTGCATCGCTTACCCCGGCCGTGTTGAAGACAAGACCGACCATTCCGTTGTCGTATACGTTCGACTTTATCTTTTGTGCCAGGTCATTAAGATGCATGTTGCATGGATTCCCGTCCCACCCGGCGCTGGCAATTCCCACCTGCGGTTTCTTCAGGTCCTCTGATGTAAGTCCAATTGCATGGAGCATTGATTGGGCACCAGGCCGCTGATCGTTTTGAGTAATCTCTCTGCTGTATTTGTTAAGTATCTTCATTTAAAAACCAATGTTTAGATTCGTAGATAAGCCCAGGTATTGCTTGCCGCAGATTCATGAATTGCGTCGAGTACCTGTTGGCAGATAAGTCCATTATTAAATCGGATACCGAGTTTTTTTCTCAGTCCATATTTTCAAAAAAATATTTAAACTGGTGAAAAAATTTGTGTTCCCATCCTATAGTGTGAGGTTGCGGCCACCAGTTCGCAATGAATTGATGTACCTTGTCAGTCACAAGAATATGCTGAAGCCACTGTATTCATGATCGTTGCGCGAATAGAACTCAACTTCGTTAATCGTTCGAGATAAGCTCGCAGCACCATCGCTGCCGAATATCTCTATTCTCAAAAAATTCTTCCGCCCCGTTGCAACCCGCGTCGCAATGAAAGAGCCGAGCCCCGCTTCTTAATTTGGACTGAAAACAGCATGCGTCATCGGTAGAAACCATTGCATATTCTTCTTTTCCCGGCTGCGGCCTTTGCGTGATGAAGTTCTTTTGCATTCCGCATACAGACTCGAATTCTCCAATAAGAAAGCGTGCAATATCTATCACGTGTGCATTCATATCTCCGTTGGCACCCGCAACCGATTCTTCAATACTGTGTCTCCAAACGACCGGCACAAGAGGATTAACAAGCCAATCTTGGTAGCATACCGCATTAAAATGAAAAACGGTTCCAATCTTCCCGTCTGAAAGCAGCTTTTTTATCAACCCTAATGCGGGAACATACCTGTAATTGAAGATCATCATATTGGCAACGCTGGAAAATGTAACAACCTTCACCATCTTTTCTGCTTCCTGCACGTTCCTCACAATCGGGTTCTTACATATAACATGCTCCCCATCTATGCACCGCAACAGCCATCGGCAGACGCAAATGATTGGGAGCGCATATATCTATCACATCTATGTTCGACGAATCCACAACACGCTGCCACGAGTTCTCCGAATGATTCCATTTAAAACTTTCAGCCGGTTTTTTCAGGTCCTGCGCTTTTCGTCCGTAAATAGTATGAAGTACCGGCGTCATCAGAAGATCGAAAAATTCACTTACTCTACTGTACGCATTGCTGTGTGCTTTTCCCATAGACCGCGACCCAATGAGACCTATATTTTTTTCTTGCTTCATGCCGTAGTTATTTCAATCCAAGTACTTGTCTGTTCAAAGCCTTATTTGCAGCGCCTGCCGCGAAATCGTCGAATGCATCTCTTGTTGCCTCAATGAGGTGCCTTTTGATAAAGTCTGCCCCTTCGATTGCGCCCTGCTGCATGCTTTTGATACAGCATTCCCATTCAAGAATCGCCCAGCCTTTGTATCCTGATTCGGTGAGCAGTGAAAAGATTCTATTGAAATTTATCTGTCCGTCACCAGGGGAACGAAACCTCCCCGCCCTTTTCGCCCACGGCTGGTAACCGCCGAAAACACCCATCAAACCGCTTGAATTAAACTCCGCATCTTTCACGTGAAAAGCTTTAATGCGATCCGAAAATATTTTAATGAACCCGACATAATCCAATTGCTGCAGATGCAAATGACTCGGGTCATACGTGAGGCAGGCTGCCGGGTGTCCGTTGGTTTTATCGAGGAATTCTGAATAAGTGGCCCCGTCAAAAAGATCCGAGCCGGGATGGAGTTCGAAGCCGAATGTAATGCCATGCTCCGCGGCAAAATTCAATAGCGGTATCCATCTTTTTACCAACTCATCAAAAGCTTCTTTAATCAAACCTTCCGGCCGTTGTGGCCAGGGATACAAGTACGGCCAAGCATACCCCCCCGATAAAACTGAAATATTTTCTGTACCAAAATTCACCGAAGCCAAAACCACTTTTCGTAGCTGATCTGCCGCCCACTCCGAACGCTGATGAGCATTCAATCCTGCGGGATGAAAAGCACTGAATAGTATATCATAAGCAGGATGAACGGCGATAAGCTGACCCTGCAGGTACGCGGCAAGCTCAATAACAGTCAGGTTTGCTTCCTCCTTCAGTCTTCCACTAAACTCATCGCAATAGTTTTTGGAGGAAGCCGCCTTTGCCAGATCAAACAATTTTGACTCCCAGGTGGGAACCTGAATACCGGTATAACCCAAAGAAGATACCCACCTGGAAATCGATCCGATATCGTTGAAAGGTTCATAGTCCCTGACTATCTGTGCCAGAAATATCCCGGGCCCAAAAATAGTTTGCATACAGTCAATTCTTATTTTCTCTGGTCAATTTCAAAGGTATAGACAAAGAAAGCCGTAGCCTCCTCCTTAATTGTCTGTTTTTTGCACTATTTTGTCGTCAATAGTTATTTTTTTTGAGAATTATGTCTGTATAATTAAACTGACAATTATGAACCCTATATTAGAAAAGGTACCCACTTTCCCGAGCAACTCTTTTGCATTAAAGGAAGAGATACTTCCATACATCAAAATAGGGTGGCATTTTCATCCCGAATACGAACTGACGCTATTTACTGAAAGCAGTGGTAAACGCTTTATCGGTGACCATACTGACAATTTCGGCCCGGGTGACTTGTTGTTAATCGGTCCGTATTTGCCACACTATATGCGAAACCACGAAATCTACTACAAGGGCGATGACAGCCTCAGAATTCGGGCGATTGTAGTTCACTTTTCAAAAGATTTTGCCGGTGAGAAATTCTTTGACATCCCCGAAACGGTGTCCCTAAAAAAATTGCTGCAGAACTCTGAAAGAGGAATACATATTTACGGCAAAACCCAGAAAAAAGTGGCGAAGATGATGGAGGCTCTTCTCCATCTGGAAGGATATCCCAGGCTCATGAGCCTGATTGATATCTTGCAGATCATTGCAACTTCTGAAGAAAAAAGACTTTTGTCATCACTTGGGTACCGGAATACATTTGCCCCTCATGATGCAGACCGTATTAATGCCGTTTTTGATTACATTCTCAAGACTTTCCAAACAGAGATCAAACTAACGGATGTGGCCGAAATTGCACACATGTCGGTTTCGGCATTCTGCAAGTTTTTCAAAAGCCGAACCGGAAAAACATTCTCCCATATATTAAATGAAATAAGAATCGGGCACGCCTGCAGACTGTTTATTGAGCAGGGCGACTCCGTTTCAAACGTATGTTATTCCTGCGGATACAACAGTCTGTCGTACTTCAACAGAAAATTTAAAGCCATAACGAAATTTTCTCCGCTGGACTATCGGAACAGATTCTATAAGGAACCGAAAGTGTAAATCTAGAATTCGAGAATTTTGTAGAATTCGATTCTGAAATTCCTGAAAAGAGGACGCTGCAATTCACAAAGCCTTTCGTGCTCATCATCGCCGCGGAAAAACTGTACCGCCGCATAGGCTTCTTCGAGTGAATCGAACTGTTTTTCCCATGTAATGGAATTGCATGGTATCCCTGCAGAAATCGGCTGCATCCTCATACCACCCTTAGGGTAATCCGTTCGGCGCAACTCAAGCTCCACAAATTGCTTCTCCAACTCCATGAACCTTGCTTCTTCGGTAATATCAAATTCCCACAGCATTCGCATATAGACCTGCATAATTTTGTCGTTTTATTTGTTTGATAAATATTTTAATAGGGCTGAAGAAAAGCCATTACTACTGCCATCAATTAAATCTGCGATCTTTTTTATGCTCATTTCGGGATGTATGGTATGCTGCGATGTTACCGCAAGGGCTCCGGCAAGATTTCCTAATTGTTGCGCCTCCGATAGTTGGAGCCCTCCATTGAGTCCTGCCATGATCCCGGATATGTGCGCATCTCCCGCACCTGCAGAACTTTTAACATCAACTGTAAATGCGGGGACGAAATTCAACTCAGTCCCGTTCCATGTCCAACTGCCTCTTTTTCCTGCTGTAACCGACAAACAGATATGGGGATTATATCTTTTTGTCTTGTCGGCTAATCTTCGTACAATCATGGCTGGCTCTTTATAAAAAGCGGCACCGGCCAACGCTGATGCTTCTTCGATATTTACTGCCAGAAGATGCACCAGCGAAAGCATGCCCAGCCGTTCCACCTCAGGCATTTCTCCAGCAGTAAATGACGCAACACTAAATCCGCCGTATTTATCAGAAAGCCGAAGCAAAGCGTACCGCGCATCAAGAGGGACTTCGGGCACAGCCAATGCCAGGAACGCCCCTTTGTATTGTCGGAAGACGTCTTCTTTTTCCTCTATGTAACGCGCATCCACTTTGCTGCATGCAGATTCCTCGGTTGTCAGGTTGCCCCCGGTTCCATCGGGATATAAAAAACAAAATCCAAACATCGTCCGATCACCTCCCAAAATATCGACATACCTCACGTCTATTCCCGCTTCTTGCATTTCTTGGACGATTTCCTTCCCTGCAGCGTCATCGCCAACTTTACCAATAGCAAATGTCGGCACGTCATGGTCCGATAGTTTCTTAAAGTTGTGCGCAATGATATGCATCTTACAATAGTCCCGGGCGTCAAGGTATTTCCCACCACGGCTCTCTTCGCGTCCAAGAGTGTGATTGCCGCTCAAAAGAAACAGCGCACCCGAGCCTATGCCACCTGTGCAGATCAGGGCTTTAAAATGATTTGGAGGAAAGATCAGCATTGTTTAATATCCAAAATCCCATTCGGGATGTTCTTCAATCGGATGCCTTGCAGTATCAACGGTCGCGGTAAGCAATGCATCAGGATGTTCCTGTAAAAGGGTCACAGGGTATTCAGTGCAAACAGGTCCGAAAAGAGCTATTCGCAACGCAGTTTGCTTCCATGCTCCTGTATCGGAAAATAGCCTCACTTTTTTTGCTGATAAACACTCGCGCATTCCTAATGTAACAGACATCGGCGCAACGAGTTGATAAGCTGTGCCAAAAGAACGCTGTGACAATGCTATCACGGTGTCGATGCTATTGCTCTGAATTCTGACCGCCGATTTTCGCAACTCTTCAATTGTTAGCGGGCTATACGGCTCGCGTCTTGCCTGATTAAATGCCACATGACCATCCTGTCCCCACCCTCCGTATGTAATGTCGATTTCAGACGACATTATTTTATCGCTTACCTTTTTATAGTTGTCAGGCAATAGAAAATACCTGTTCTTCTCAGGCACACAAAGTTCCGCGGAAACAGGCAAGTAGAAATTGTTCAGCATATACGTCCTGAAATTCTGTGGATGCTTTTCAGGAAGTAAATTTCCTTCCCAATCAAGGCACTCGTCCATATGAAATACGACCATATTCTTTAGCGAAATCTTTTCTGCATTTACAAGCTTGGTAAATGGCTTATACCAGCAAAGCGGCCCGCAAGGAATAATAGCATGTGTTTTAGCGCCTTTCCGATTGTTGAAGCAAATAATATCCACCAGTTCGCGTGCCATCAGCTGCCCCATTTCCTCTGTATTTTTGCACATTCTAAACGGAATCTTTCTTGAAGGATGACCAGCCAAAGCACCATGTCTGATTCGGCACCATTCCAATAGTTGTTTCTTGTTAATCCCCACCGTGAATAGTTTTTATTTTTAAATAGCATTGTTCCACCAAACATGGATTGTCCAGAACTTGTCCCATGCGATACTCATAATGTCAAGATCGCCATCTCCATCCAGATCCACGAGCCTTGCTCCATCATGACTTTCTTTTCCGTGATCTAAAATATATTGTCTGAACTTTCCTTTACCGACATTCTCCCAAAGGGTTAATCTTTTCGGCCCACGGTGCTCCGCAGTGATAATATCTGAGTCGCCGTCCTTGTCTATATCCCCAACACTTAATGAATTGGTGGTGAACTGTTTGGCCAGTATCTGTGATGGCCAGTCACCGGATGATTTAAAGGGATTCAGAAAAAGCATAACGGAAGCAGGTCCACCCTGATTTTCTTCAGTAATAACAATATCAGGACGCTTGTCCCCATCAAAGTCGGCCGATGCTATGCGATCAAGATAGTTGTTTTGATTGTTTACAGTGGCAACTTTGTGCATCTTCCAGTCATCTGTAAAGGAACCTGGATTTTCAAACCAAAATACTTCATGGGTTTCGCCGAAAGTGCCGACTACGTCAGGTTTTCCATCCCCATTGATATCTGCAACATCCACGGCTTCGTCAGACGTTCTTTCCGTAACATGAACTACCGGCCAGTTGGAAAAAACCTGAGGGGGCACCTTAAAAGCATAAGTTCCTATGCCCGCCGTCATAACCACTTCATAGGCATTGCCCGGTATAAGCTGCGCTTTAATATGCCCCTGCGCGCCGATACTATGGCTCGCCTTCGCTAACGATCCGATCCTGTTAATTTTCCAGGTATCCCTACTGCCGACGCACAAAAACACATTGATGTTGCCGTCCACAGCAATAATTTCATCATGTCCGTCGCGGTTCACATCTATGGTAACAACGGCATGCAAATCTTTGGAAATAAGATGCTGTTTCCATTGAGTTTTTTTTTTCCAGGATTTTCATATATATAGTTTCCCGAAACTATGTCCTGCCGGTTGTCTCCCGTAACCTCTCCGGCAGCCAGCCCAAATGTGCGCATGTGCTTATCAGTTATCTGCTGGTACGACCAGCGGTAAGGATTGAGCGCTTTCCCCGCTACAGGAGGTTTAGATTGGTTAATGAATAATCTTAATGGCGGATGATTAAGGAAGTCGCAACTGATAATGTCCAGGTCGCCGTCATTATCAATATCACCTGCAGTGGCGTTATGCCCGCCCGAATGTGCGATAATGCTTTTCGCAAAGGTTTGGGGATCTCCGGGTTGTTGATAGAGAATACCCAGGGTTTTCAATTCCTGTCCGAAAAGTATATCAGACAGTCCATCGCGGTTGAAATCATTGATTACTATCTTGTGTGTTCCGCAATCGGGATCAATTTCTGTTTTGGCCCAGTTACTGTCTGCTGGTGAATTCTTCACTGTAAACAAGTACATTTTTCCGCTGCTGTGAGCTGAATCTGCCGCGACGATTTCGGGCTTACCGTCTCCATCGATGTCGCCGGCTTCAACGGTCTGTGCATCAAGATCCGCGATCCTGTGAAATATCCATTTATCCTTAAGCGAATCGCCAGGTGTTTCCACCCAGCCTTTGACGGTTACAACATCCAGGTCACCGTCCCCGTCTATGTCGTGCACATCAACCGCCTCACCGCCGGAATATGAGATGTCTATTTTGATCCATTTATCATCTCCCATATTCAACCACACCTTTGTTATGCCATGGCCACTGCTAACGACATCCATACGGTTGTCCATATTCAAATCTCCGATACCAAGATTGTGCATCCAGTTCCCATGTGTACCGATGGTATGCTTTTTCCATTCGAATACATGAGTTGGCGAGTTTGCCGGCAGCGGGTTCTCAAGCCACATCACATTATTGCTGTCTTTGCCATCGGCCATGAAAAGGTCTATGTCACCATCATTATCAAAATCTGCAGTTTCCATATCTGTGGTAAACTCGACGGATGGAGTGTTAAGCCTGAATTTAACCCATTTATGATCTATCAGTTTGTACCATGCTGCCTCTGTACCGGCAAGTATCAAATCATTTACACCATCACCATCGATATCCGCAATGGCTTTATTATCACCCGACGCCAGACTATCTATCAAAATCTCTTTGAAATTTACCTGGATGGAAGGTGCTGATGATGACGCCTGGAAACAAGATGCCACCGATGACGCCGCAAGGAAAAGAAGTATTACCGTTAATTTTAGTTCTTTCATCGCTTTATTGTATTAATTGGTTATCGCCTTTATTAAGTTTGCATGTTAATTTGATGAATTTACCCTCGCTTTTTGCTGTAGTGACCACACCTGAAAATTTTAATAATTTTGCAACTGACTGCGGTATGGTGCAAACCCATTCTTGTTCCGAATCGGTATGCGCAGTGAGGCTTGCTATTTTGCCCTCCCTGACTACGCCGGATATCGAAACGCCATGCGAGGCGAGCAATTTGTCAAATGAACAATTTTTTAAATCACGGGAAAGAGCAGGAAACAGCACGGCGCCCAATTTGTCACTGTAAACTTGTATGAACATTCCGTTCACGGCTGCGAGGTATGCGCCTGCGGCGGTTGTATGCCAGGGGAGATATGCGCCATCTTGCCGGTTCCAGTGCTCTGCCGGCGTTTGAAATGATCCAACTGTGTAGATGGCATCCTGCAAAATTTTGTACCCCTTATCGCCTTCTCCCGCAACAAAACATGCCGACGCAAGGTTCGACAATCCCCACAGCCAGGTGGTGGTGGAAAATACATAGTCCGTTGTTCTTTCTTCTTTTGCCTTAAGAAAATAGTTCACCGCTTCGTTGAGAGTGTTCATCGGAATTTTCGAATCTATATCAATTGCAAAAGGGAAAATCGAACCGAGATGCGCTACCCCGTACGTATCATCCATATTTTCGGAAACCCTGAAGACATTTTTTTGTGCGTCAACGGGCATCAGCCGGACGATTTCATCCGAAAGACTCAACCACTCTGCAGCCTCATCTTTGTCCTTGTCGAGTACCATTGCGGCCGTTGCCGCTACTTTAAGTGCCCTGGCGAATGCGCATACGGTGTACATTTCGTTTTTAGCGGGATATATATGCTCTACCGGCGACACAACCGGCCTGATATAGATTTTTCCCTGTTCATCATATTTCAGGATGTCGTGAATCAACCATTGTACATTTCCTTTCAGTACCGAATAGAATTGGCTGAGACTTTTCTTATCTCCTGTGTATAGGTAGTAGCGCCATACATGTTCAGATATCTCTCCGTGTATGTATCTTTCATCTACCCACTGGCCCATAGGTGCGCTCTCCAAACCTGTTTCTGTACTTTCCCACGAATAAAATGTACCATTGCCTTTGCTTCGTTGTGTCGCGTAATCTCGGGTGAGCCACCTCCAGTTCGGAATTGTTCTCGCCAGTTCTGGATGGTTCGATGATATCAATCCAAAAAAGACGTACATCTCATCATGAAGAAAGCGGCCTTCCCAGTTAGAAGCGAGTATACCACAGGATGAGCTCCACTCTCCCGAATTACAGCGGAGCGTGTACAATGAACTTTTATAGATATTTTCAAGTACGGGGGTTCCAAGCTTGACCGCGCTGACCGACCAAAAACCTTTCCATTCCTTCACGTGGACATTAATCAATCCTTTCAATTCATCGAATTTTGGAAAATAGGTATACCGTTTCCTGTCACTTAGTACCATCCAGAACCAGAGTTCACGGCTTTCACCCTTTTTCAGTTTCAAGTCATGAATAAAATTGCCGCCCTGCGCAGTTTTCTGTATACGGCCTACAGGGTACCTGCCCCAATGTACCTGGCCAAGGTGATCTTCAACTTCGTATTTTATCAGCAAACTCTCCTCAACATGCGGTATCCGGGAATCTACATCGGGATCTGTGCTGAATTTGCCATCAATGCTCCCAAATAATTTGTCCGTGGGATAAGGACGAAATATAAAAAGCTTTGTGCCGGTGGACATCTTACCATAGGCATCGCCGAATTCATATTTTAATGTGAATTTTACGTCCACCTCTTTCGACGAGGTATTTGTGAGGGTAGTATGAAAAACCATAATGTTCTGCGACAACAGTATCATGCTTTCCGTCACTTCATTTACTGACTGATGCCTGAGTTCCGAACGAACTATTGCTTTATCGTAGTCCATCGTTTGCGTCCAGTCGTCATCGGTGGTAGTTTTGTTATCAATCACTAATTCCCTGCTAGTGCGGCCGAACCTAACAAGCGGTTGGCTTGATCCAATAGGGATGTCTTTATCAAAACGTGGGATCCAGGTGAGCGCGGTGCGGGCGTCACGATGTCTCCTTCCCGCCCAAAAAACCGTGCGATTCACTGTTTCTTCTTCAAGGCTCTTTCCGTTATGAAACCCATTTGGCCCTACTATTGTCTCAATATGGCCGTTTCCAATCATCGGCCAGTTATAAGAGATATCTTTCGACGAGGCCATGTTCCAGTTCTGTTGGCCAAAAGATTTTTCGGTACTAATAACCGATATCCCCGCGTACAAGACCAAAAAAGTTCCGGTTTTGATTGTCGTTATCATTATTTTTTTATTTGACTGTCTTAACATTTCCAATTGAAATTTTGAGCGACCTATATGATGAATTGATCAGGCGGCTGACGGTATTGAAGTCACCTGTCTCTGAAAAACCTATGGTTACATGAGCAGGCGCTTTCGTTAGCTGCTGCCACCTCGATTGGTTGGGTCCCCGGCCAAATCCAAACACGGTCATGCCCCCTTCACCCGAATGCCAGAATACATCTTCATAATCATAATCCTCATGGTGAACATAGAACATCACGCGTGAAATTTGCCGGTCACCGAAATACACCCATTTTGGCGAAGGAAGCTTTCCCGACCATTGCGTTTCCATCCGATAGGGCTTCATGATCCTCCTTTGACCATCGGATTGAACCCAGAAATCATCTTCATTAAATTCACCACCCGGCGTTCCTTCGTAAAGAATCCAGTAAGGAGCGTTGTTTTTTTTCAGAAGCGACATCGTTGCATAATTTGGATAAATATCCCAACGCGATTGCCATTGGCCATCTTCTGTTTCGCAGACGATGGAAACTTTCAGTGGACCCCGGCTGAGTACGACCGCTGGTCTTTTGCCCACAGGCTCTCCCGGATGAAATTCCGGAGGAGCAATGTTGGGTATACCCCTGTATCTGCCTTTAAATCCCGCTACGTTTTCGTCGGGGTGATAACTTATCCAGTCGTTCCCGTCTTTGTCTTTTAGACTGGCAAATCCTCCGCTCGTTTCATGATAAAAATATTCGGATGTAGGTGTCTGTATTTTATAAGTGGGTTGGCCTTCATAGGCATCCATATGTGAGAGGTTAATAACATATGCGGAAGTTTGTGTTTCACGAAACTCAGTGTCAAAATATAATTTGAAATGTCTCGTCTGATAACAACTGGAAGTGCCTTTCATAATAAATATTAGATTGCCAAGGGCCCTGGTCGCGCCGTTGTAGCCAGCGGCCGTATCAAACTGAAACAGTATGTTTTTATCTATAACAGTGCCCGTTGAATTTACTTCATATAGCGCCAGTGAACTTAGGCTAATGGAGTCCTTAAAGGCAGATCCCGACATCAACGCTGTAAAATCCAGAGGAACCTCCACTGGCTTATCTATCCTTTCAAAACCGTTTGCATTCACCGTTATGTCGAGTTCGAACTTCTGCGGAACTTTCGTCGAAGCCTGTTTCGATGGTATCGCATCATTTCGCCACAGATGAAGCAGGTTATAGTCTCGCCAAGCAATGCTTACGATGTCGAGGTCACCATCTCCGTCCATATCCGCTACCCGCGTGCCCAAATGGCTCTCTCTGCCGAGATCCACTTCGATAGGCTCAAAATTTCCCTTTCCATCATTTTCATATATCAGCACTCGCTCATCGTGCGGCAACGGCTTCTTATCGGGACCAGGCATTTCATGTTCGCCAACAATCAGGTCAATATCACCATCGTTATCCATGTCTGCCGCGTCCATGCTGTTCATGGATTTCGATGTTGCAATCACTGTTTTCTTCCATGCATTTTTAGGATTTTTTGGATGATGGTATATCGTCAAATAAGCGTTTCTTACATTTCCGGGATAACGTTCATCGCTTGTCGCAACGTCCGGACTCCCGTCTCCATTTAAGTCTGCGACCACAAAACGGTCCGGACTTGTTCCTTTTCCGATGTCAAATCGCTGCCAATTGCCTCTTCCGTTGCCAGGATTCATCCACCATACAACCATCCTGTTGTTCTTTTTAACGTCCCATGTCCCTTCCATCACTGGTCCCTCTCCTGGCAATGCATAGCTTCCTACGAGATCTATGAGACCGTCGCCATTTATGTCTCCCGAAGCATAGCCGCCTCCAGTTGATGATATGACCACTTGCCGCCAGGGCGTATTTGCTGGGTTTGCAGGAATTTCAAAATAATATTGGTTGACTTCGTCGTAAAGCAATATCTCCGGCTTTCCTCCGGGCACCATCTGTGCCAGGGAATACTCCTGGCTGTTCGCATGCTCCGTTTGCATCATCGTTCCTACTTCAACGTACGACCAGGAATCACCTTGCACGTCGTTGGACTCGAGCCAGTAAACGTATGGAAAGCGTAAGCCTATAACATCTGCAAATGCGTCATCATCTACATTCAGTGCCAGTACCGCATCCACATCAAGGGGGAAAGAAATTCTTTTCCATCGGTCAGTCATACTTCCCCTCGGGTTACGGTAATACCATTCACCTGAAATGATGTCATTGTACCCATCACCATTCACATCAAACATATCAAGTCCGAAATAGCCCCACCAATCCTGAGCCCCCGGAATAACGTATTTATCTCTTATGCTATCTACTTCGATATAGGTCCATCTGTTCAACGCCAACTTTTTCTGTGCCGATACGGGAGTTTTATTAACAGCCCCTATGGCAAGGTTGTTCTGATCGGTTACCCCATTGCACAAAATAATGGTCAGCGCTGCAGTGACTGCTATCTTCATTAAAATGACTACTATTTTCATAAAAGTGCTGGTGATTTTATTTCGATCTTGTCGAAATTATGTCTTACCCTCTCGCTACGCAAACATTCTTTTAGCAATGATTTGAACTCTATTGAAATATTCTGAGCAAAAATTTAAAATTTCGGATTAGTTAATACCTGCTGCTTCGTCAACTATAGATTTTCCGAGGGACACCACTTCTTCAGCACCTTTTGTAACAACAAAGAAATATCCTGTGAAGGCCGGACGAACCGGATTTGTAGCATGCTTTACTCCTGCTTTTCTCCAAAATGGGAAGCCTTCGAATCCTCTTCCCCATAAAAGTTTAAGGTAATTTATCGCATTGGCAGGCATCACGCGGCCATAGCCTCTTCCGTTTTTGGGGTTATACAGTCCCATGATCAGATATCCCTTATAGATAAGCGGCGACGGCCCCAGGCTATCCCAGTCTGGTGTATCTATTAATGGGAACGGATAACGAGGATAAAGCGCTGTAGTCAGCCGGTGATGTTCATTAGGATGATTGATAAGGGCGGGTGTTGTAATAGCAGATCTCTGTTCCTGCCATTTTTCGCTATTGTAAATTTTGTAAACACCTGAATCTCCGCCCGGATAACCAATATCAACGATATTGATTCCATATTTAATATAGTCGATTTTAATATAGGGCTTATCGGGAAACGCTGTTATTTCCTGTATCACCTGCCCATCGCCCCACTCAAGATGCAATATTTTTCGATCATTGCTTTCAAATTTAATATTCGAAGATGCCGTAAGTGAACCTCTTCCCTTCCCATATCCCATCCAAACTCCGTCCAGTTGTCCGTCCTCGGCAGCCTGATTTTCGGGGTCGCCCTTAATCGTTAGTTCAGTAATCAGGTTGTTGACCGCCCCATCTTTGAAAACCCTGTTCGCATACTTCATCCTGAATGCACTGTTCTCTATAGTTGCGAAGTTTTTGTCGACATTGAGTTGAACTTTAAAGGCATTGTCCTTCTTGCCTTTTTCGGCCGGATCACCAGAATTTCTAAACCTTACGAGCACCGCTGGGCCAGGATAGTTGATCTCGAACATGTGCTCGTCTGTTTCCGAATAAATATAAAAAATATTATCTCCCTTCTTAAGATATTCCAGAGGAACGGGTATCATACAGTAGGCCCAGTCGTGTACTTTACCAGGACTTTCTGCCAGCATTCTTCCATTGATACCCATTGAATGAAACAGTCCGTCATCGGGCGCGCCGCTCCACGACGAAAAAACTACGTATGCAGAAATAGCATCTGAGAGATCAGTATCGATTGGGATAGTACATTCTTTTTTCCTTCCGACTCTAGATGAGAAATTTTCTCCGAGCTCTTTAGTTTCAAACATTTTCACAGAAAAGTTATGCTGCTTTAGTTCATCGAACGTAACAGGCTCTGTAAGATAACTGAGTCCGTTGCTAGAATTTATTTTGGACACTATCTTAATGGGCCCTTTTTGCTCGGGCACCCAGAAATTATCCCAGCTTTGAAGATATGGCGACTGTTTTTTTCTTCCTATTGTCCCCCTCCACTCTCCATCTTCTATCCTGTATTGCCAACCTCTCTTTTCACCGTCGCCATCAAGATCGAATTCTTCATAGTATCCCACGTAATCTACCGATTCAACTTGTGTTGAATCATCCACGGCAGTCTGAAAGCTTACAAGGTTCCGGGCTTCAGCATTGCCGCGAACTTTCTTTATGATTCCCCTGGCATATTTTTTTGCTCGGGGATTATAAAAAACGCGAACGGTGAAAGAATTCAGCCAATAGTGCGGCCAGTTAAATCCGTAACAAACCTGTTTGCCACAATAGAAGGTGAAAACATTCTTTCCTTTTTTTAGCAACGAAGCAGGAACTTTCACGGCAGGATTCCCATGAACAAATCTGTAGTAACAAAACGGGTTGCCCGGTGTTTTGGGCTGCGGAAAATTGTATTTCACGCTTCCATTAATGCTGAACGCCTGGTCGCTGGTGCCGATGTGTCCACCCCAAAAGTTGATTGCGACCTCCGCGTTCTCTGCATCCTTTATATCATCAATATACAAAACGGCCTGGAAAGATTCATAGTAGGCGAAATCACCCTTCATCGGCGTGAGGCGGTTGAGATAAGAATATTCTCTAAAAACACTTCCCGGGGCGAACAACACACTTTGGGCGAAAACACAAGTACAACAAAATAATCCACACAAGAAAGTTATAATTGCATTTTTCATTTTCATATTGTTTTAGTAACCCGGATTCTGAATGAGTTCAGGGTTTGAATTTATTGCCGACTGTGGGATAGGGTATACGTTTTGGTGATTGCCTTCAGCCGATCGGTCTGCAAACTCCCAGGTACCTCTCACAAACTTTCCAAACCTCACAAGATCATTTCTCCTCACTCCTTCAAAATAGAGCTCCCATGCTCTCTCTTTCAATAGCTGGTCGAGTGTAAGTGAAGTCGTAGTATATGCATGACTTGCAGCATCATCGAATGCTCGTTCGCGAACGCTGTTCACAAGGTCAACCGCTTCTTGTGTAGCCGCACCACCATTTTTGCGCATTAGTGCTTCTGCTTTCATTAGAATTACATCCCCCAAACGAAAAATAACTCTGTCATTCTCCATACACCAGGAAGGATACCTCGAAATCTCATACTTCACAAAACGTGCGCCGTGGTACTCAAGTGCGTTGATATGGTTGTAAGTAGCGGGATCCGACGGATTGTAGATATTCACAAAATCGACGGTCAGATTCAAGTCATGGGGAACACTTTCATATGCACACTTCAGCGGAGCGCCTGTTGATGAAAATTGAGGACCTGCGATCCATCCGTTTCTTCTTTTGTCGTCGGGGTCGAAAGATTTATAATGGGAAGGTAAAGCACAAAGCCCGTTCCATGGGCCGTTGGTAGTGTTGTATTTCGCCTTCATTGAAGGGTGAAGACTCGTCCAGTAAACGATAAACTGCCAATCGGTTTTCGAACCATCATAAGGGATCACGAAGATGTTTTCCTTGGATCCCTCGTTCTTTGCGAGAAAGTTGTTGAAATAGTTCGACTCAAGCGTGTATTTACCAGAACCAATAATTGCATCACAAGCATCTATGGTTTCATCCCATTTGGGTGAGCCTGTCCACGTTTCAGCGTTGAGATACAATTTTGCCAGAAGCGCATATGCGGCATACTGGTTAAAACGACCGTACGTTGACTGATTTGTTTCATCAGAAAGGGCTGCTATGTTATCAAGAATGTCCTGTTCAATAAAATTGAAGACTTCTTTTCTTCCTTCTTCAAAGTTGCTATTGTTCTTCGGTAAAAATCCTTTCGGCACATCGAACCTGTCGAGTATTGGCACATTTCCAAAATGATCTATTAACTCGTAATAGCCGAACGCTCTTATTAACTTCAACTCCGCTACAAAACGACTGTATAGCTCAGGACTAACCTTATCCTGGACATTTGCAAGCTGGAACAGCAACTGATTGGCCTTGTTAACGCGGCCGAATCCGTAGTTCCAGATATTTCCGAAATATGATAACTGCGGCTGCCAGTTGTGCTCGTGCAATCTCAGGTATATGCCCCCATCGTACCAATCCTTACCGCGCGTCGGAATAACTGTTTCATCGGTTGCCAGCGTTGCGGCTTCCATGAGCGATTCGATATCCCTCAGACCTCCATACGCGGGGGCCAAAGCAGCGATTATTTCCTGTTCCGTTTGGTAAAACTCGTTCTGAAGCAAGTCGCTATACACTTGTTCATCCAACTTTGTACATGAAGTGTGCATTGCCAGGAATACGATACTGCCAATAAGCACTTTTTTATATTCGTTCATATAAAACGATTTAAGTGTTTAAAATTTTAGATTCACACCAAATGAAAATGATCTCGTGCTGGGATAGTCTCTCAGAAGATCGATACCGCTGTTTTCTTTCTTATCATATCCCGGCGTAAGTCCATTTATGTTCAACTCCGGGTCATGTCCCTTGTATCCTGTAAAAGTGATGAGGTTTTTTCCGGACACATAAATTCTTGCACTGTTAAGGTATTTCGATTTAACAGGGATAGTATAGCCGATCGAAATGACATCTATTTTTACATAGTCCCCTTTTTCAACATAGTAGTCCGACATTTGGGGATCATCAACAACCGGGCTTGTTAAACCCGATTTAAGTATGTTACTAGGAATGAGCTTCCTGTTTTCGTAGAACAGGCGTTTTACGTTGAGAATGTCGAACCCGAAGGCTCCCCGCACCAGAGCATACACATCGAAATTCTTATACACAAAATTGTTGGTGAAGCCAATCCAGTATTTTGGGAGACCATTACCTATAATCCTTTTGTCTTCATACTGGCCCTCGGTTGCAGTTATTTTTTTACTGTTATCTTCGTTCCAGAATTGCCATTTGCCATCCTCCGTAAATTCAGCGAATTTAAATCCGTACATGTTACCGATTGGTTGTCCTTCTTCAATACGATATGCATAAACCGAACCTAATCCCGGTGCGCCCAACTCCGCAAGGTCCTGGTATTTTGTTTGGTAACTATCGTTCGATAGTGAAACAAGCCTGTTTTTGTTATATGACGCGTTGAAATTTACTTCCCAGTTGAAGTTTTCAGTGTGTGCGGCATTTACGGTAACCGCAATTTCCATACCCGTATTTTTAATGCCGCCAACGTTTGTCCAGAGTGTATTGTAAAGATTCGGAGGAACAGGCACAACATACTCATAGAGGAGATCGGAAGTGATGCGTTCATACAGATCGAGGTTGATAATAATTTTGTTGTTCTTAAGGCCAAGGTCCAAGCCTAAGTTCTTTTCAGTTTTCTTTTCCCACCGCAGGTTTGGATTCGGATTACTGGACGGTGCATACCCGGTGATCCATGCACCGTTGTATAGCATCATACCAGAAGGCGACAGGCGCTCGAGTGACACATATTCACCAATGCCCTGGTTGCCAGTAACACCATAACCCACGCGCAGTTTCAACTCACTAATAGCGGAAGCTCCTTTCATAAATTTCTCTCCGCTTATACGCCATCCGGCGGTGACTGCCGGGAAAAGACCCCACTTATCATCCGTTCCGAACTTCGAAGAACCTTCACGCCGGAAACCGGCTGTAAGCATGTACCTGTCTTTGTAACTATATATCGCTCTCGCGAAAAACGCAATCAGCTTGCTCGCCCGCTTATTGCTCCAGATATCATTATCTCTATACAAACCAGCACCCAGGGCTGTTCCGGCATTGAGGTTGTTATAGGTAAAAGCATCGGATATGAAATTTCGATTACCCGCACCAAATCCTTCGGCTGTAAAATCCTGGTAACTGTAGCCGCCAACTGCACTCAACTGATGGTCGTCTCCAATCCGCTTGTCATAAGAAACGGTTGCTTCAAGCGTTTTGTCGAGATTCAGCTGAGCACTTCTGTTTGCCTCACCATTTAAATCGCGCGTACCACCGATAACGGGGGCCAGCGCATTCCGGTAATAATACACGCCAGCAATCTGGTTATAACGCTGCAGACCGCCCATGAGTGAAAATTTCAGTGAATTTGTTATCTCAAAAGTTGCGCGTGTATTAATTAGGCTTTCAGTCGTTTTTACATCGTTTTCATATAGATATATTTGGGACACAAGGTTGGATCCAGCCAAATCAGCAGTTTGATAGTACGACCCGTCTTCGTTATATACCGGCAACGTTGGATTTCTCAGAAGAGCCTGCGTTAACAGTCCATAGTTCGATGGCCGCGATTTTCCAATGGTGTTAGCCATGCTGAATTCAAGCCGAAGTTTGTCGTTAAAGACAAGATGGCTCAATGACAGGCGGTAGTTGGAAATCTGGTTGTATGACCGTTTCAGGATACCCTCAATGTCGCGGTAGTTTAAAGAAGCGTAATAATTTGTTTTCTGCGAACCTCCCGAAACGGAAAGGCTGTGCACCTGGCTGAGTTTATGTTGAGAAATTGCTTCGAACCAGTCTGTATTTCCCCCGAAATCCTGTATGGACTCAGCTTTATTTTTCAGGATGGGGTTGTCTGAATTAGTAAAGTCTGTTTTTAACTGTCTCCATTCATCTCCGTTTAAGACACGCACCCTGTTATGGTATTTTTCGAAATAGCCATAACCATTATACTGGAATGACGGAGCGCCAACCTTACCTTTTTTTGTAGTAATAATCACCACACCGTTAGTGCCTCTTGTTCCATAAATAGCGGCGGCAGATCCATCGCGCAATACATCTATCGACTCTATATCTTCAGGAACAACAGTACTCAGGTTGCCACCAGGAATCCCATCTATTACTATAAGCGGAGAGAGGTTTCCTTTTACAGTAGACACGCCGCGAAGCTGCATCTGAATTTCACCACTGGGATCGCCGCCATTTGCCCTCGACAGGGCAAGGCCCGGTACTTTGCCCTGAATCAGTTGAAGCGGAGAGTTGCCAATTGGCCCTTGGTTGAAGTCTTCCGCTTTAATACTTGTTATAGCGCTTGTTAAATCCTTCTTCTTCTGAGATCCATATCCCACAACCACAACCTGGGCTAGTTCATTTGCACCAAGTTCCATTGTTATCTGCAAATTCGTTTGGTTTCCGACAACTATACGTTGAGTTCGAAAACCCACATACGAAAAAACGAGAGTGCTGTTTGAATCCTCAACACGAATGGAAAAGTTTCCTTCTCTATCCGTATTTGTGCCATTATTCGTTACCTCCTCAATCACGGTAACGCCTGAAATGGGTTGCCCCGTTTCATTACGAACTATTCCCCTCACCGTTTTGGATTCGGCCTGGGAAAATATGTGCGATGAGAGCAACAAAGCTACTACGATAAGCAAACCGTATAGCGAGATCCTTTGGATTAGATGTCTCATAATTAAATTAGTTTTGAAATTGGTTTTGTTAATGTTTCCTATTTATGTATAGATAAAAGTACAGGTTAATACCTGCTACATCCTTCACTCTTTTGGCATACTTTTGAACTATATTGAAATGACAAAACAGCTGTTATTAATTCCGGTCAATAGGATTGTTCAAATCTCATGACTATATTATCGAAAGCTTGAACTCTATTGAAAATCTCCTGATTAGATTTTATAATTCTGCAAGGATTGGCTAAACTGCCACATCATGAAGCAAAACACACTTATTGTATTTTTTGTATTCGCAGTATTTTTTGTTATCTCCTTTCTCACAAATAGCCTCGCTCCACTTATCCCAGATATCATAGCCAGTTTTGGTTTAAGCAATAGCATCGCTGGATTCTTACCGTTCTCTTTTTTTATTGCGTATGCGGTGATGTCGCTTCCCGCAGGGTTGCTGATAGAAAAGTATTCACAGAAGAAAATAATACTAGCCGGATTTATAGCTTCGTTCGTCGCAGCCTTATCGTTTGCGCTGCTGCCGACGTTTGGGGTCGCACTGATCAGTTTTTTCGTAATCGGCCTCGGGATGGCCATGCTTCAGGTTGTAATCAACCCCCTTCTGCGTGAGAGTGGCGGCGAAAGTAATTTTGCATTTAACTCCATTGTGGCACAGCTCTTCTTTGGCTCTGCCTCTTTCGTGAGCCCTCTGCTTTATAGTTATCTCGTCCATCATCTTCATACCAGCGATACAAATCTTGTCGTCTCTATTTTTAGCTACCTCGTTGCAAATGAAACAAAATGGATATCCCTCTATTGGATATTTGCGGCGATCAGTTTGTTGATGATAACAGTAACTCTGTTCATAAAGGCTCCTGAGATAAAGCTCACAGACGGCGACAAGGTGGATATGGGCAAATCATTCACCGAACTGATCCACAATAAGTTTGTCATACTGTATTTTACGGGGATATTTTGCTATGTTGGCACGGAGCAGGGTATTGCCAATTGGATATCCAAATTTCTTGAAATTTATCATAGTCAGGACCCATCCACCATGGGTGCACATGTTATTTCATACTTCTGGGGACTGATGACAATAGGGTGTTTTGTCGGTCTGGTGCTTTTGAAATTATTCGACAGCAAACGTGTTTTGCTGGTAAGTGGTATATGTGCGCTAGTTAGCTTTAGCGTTGCATTATTCGGAAACCTCAATCAGGCGCTTTTTTGTTTTCCGTTGACAGGCTTGTTTCTTTCCGTGATGTGGGGCATTATTTTTTCACTCGCACTTAATTCTGTGCCGCGGCATCATGGCACTTACTCAGGTATATTGTGTACAGCTATTTCAGGCGGAGCGATCGTGCCCCTCATCATCGGTGCATTATCGGACGTGACAGGACTGCGTGGGGCTATGACAGTTATATTCATTACTCTCTCATACATCATTTCTGTTTCGATCTGGTCACGGCCCCTTATCAGTAATGCAACGATAAAAGATTGGTGGAAGCTACTGCTACTGTCAAAGAAAACGAACAACAAATAATCACAAGTTTCCCTACCTTTTGATGCCGCCCACCCCGGATTCAAAGGATGTGTAGGCAATGTCGGATTGCATGGCATTGGTGACTTGTGCTGGCATTGATAGCATTATCTATCAGGCTCATTCCAAATAATGTTTTAAATGATGCAAGAGAACGATTAAAGAATAATCCCCAGCTATACAAAAAAAAATTGGTTATTTGCCGTGATTATTGTTCTGATTTGGATTGTGATTCTGTACTTTATATTCGTTCTTGTGCGCCATTTTTGGAAATGGTTTTATGCCGTCCTGCCACAGCAGGAGTAGACTGACTAGTATGAAAAGGATCAGTCTTTTGCTGCTAAAAACCTTTGTCAATATCGCTGCGTAACGACTTTCTTTATTCCTTACATCATATTGGCGTACACATTTATCACACTAACCTTGAAGAATCCGGGTGAAGACTCGTAATGCTCTTCTTTCAACCATTACGTCCAGTGCTTGACGCATCGGGGGAGGTAATGGTCTTTATTTTTCATTATGGCAATTGGGGATAAGTTCAGCGACTTTTGGAAAAAATAATTCAATATAAACAATTGGAGGCTATAGGAAGTCCAGAAATGTAAAACCCCTTAAGCTTATTGGGGTCACTTTATAGAAAAGCATCAGACATTTTTTATTCGTGTTCCCGAAGGTTAAAAACGGCTTTTCTATGCTCGGTTAGGAATTCAAAACATTCTTCTATAATCCTTTCTTCATCCACCGGATGAACGACATCCCCATCAAGCCAGCTTTGCTCATTGATCTCCTCTTTAAAATGACTGAGGTCTGCGATGTATTTTTCTTCATAATTGAAACGCAGCACAAGCCGCGGAGCGGACAGTTTAATTATTGCAGCCTGCTCCGGATGGTTTAATATACATTCGTCGAGGAAAAAATTCGTGAAGTTTGACATAATGTAAATTTAAAACTAATAATTAAATTTGATTTACTAATTATTTTAGTATATTTATACTAATAAAATTGGTGATCATGGGACCAAACAAACAATTATTACCAGGCTATCGCCTTTGTGACTATATGATTGTAATTGACCCTGGGGAGGATATTTCAGGTAAAGTGATGAAGGTGCGCGATACATTTAACAGCGCTTACACAGTAGATACTACGGCCTGGAAGCCCAATTTACTACTCGGGTCGTTTAGGCAATATTCAATGATGGAGGAAAGAATCATTAATAAACTCAAGGTTATTGCTATGGGCCATTACACTTTTAGGGTGGAGATGAAGGATTATGGCAGCTTTCCCAGCCATTCTATTTATATCAACATTACTTCAAAAGTGCCGATTCAGGAATTGATAAGAAAGATCCGTTCAGCAGCCCAATCCTTAATGAGATTTGGCGATGATAAGCCTTACTTTTCCAATGAGCCGCACATGATGATAGCGAAGAAATTAAAACCCTGGCAGTATGAAAAAGGGTGGCTGGAATATTCGCAGCGGCATTTTACCGGCAGATTTGTTGCGTCTGAAATGTTACTGCTTAAGCGATATACGGGAGAAAAGTCATGGCAGGTGGCCAAACATTTTCAATTTCAGAATCTTCCAGTTGAGGTTAAGCAGGCAGAACTATTTTAATTTCATTTACAAAACGTTAAAAAAACATTTTCTATGCTACTGCAAGAAATTAAAGATCGGCTGCCCCAATCATCTCCCGCGGACGTGGTTGATTTGACTATAGCGTTTGAACGTACTTTGCAAAAGCTATGCGCGTTCCACGACGATTATGTCCATTTTTACCAGGAATATGCCTCAGATATTAATTATCTCAGAGCCACAAGAGATCCGGTAAACGGAAAAGAATTACTGTGGTTTGTGGATACGACAATTGGAATTGGCGAACGACTAAAAAATGTCTAAATTGGTATTCTCCTAAGAGTTTAGCGTTAAAACTAAAAAAGGAGATTATTTTTAAAGCGCCCATTCCTTCCATTTTTAATCGAAGTTCTTTACCTTACCATTACACCCCCCGTAAACTAACATAAAAATGAAAAGACTCAATAGTATTCTTTGTGGAACATTAATGGCACTTGTTTTAACCCTATTCTTAGGTTGTAAAAAATTGCAAGATTACATTTTAAAGCACCCAGGATCCACCCATCCTGATTGCAGAATTTCTAAATTCATATCTAATTCAAACTATCCACAGAAAACAGGAGTTGTTTATTATAACAAACACGGCAATCCTGATAGCGTTATTTTTGATTATACTTCTACCGGTCAACCTAACCTACATTTTTTCTATGATAAGAAGAATAGATTGACAGACTGTATCGGTATGTATGGGAATGGAGGTGGAAATGATACTACAAAACCTGATTATACAGGACCTGCGATACCTAATGATTTAATTGCCACTTTTCTTTGGCATAAATATATTTATGATGAGAAAAACAGAGTTATAGGCGACACTACATATGCACATCTACTTTATGAACCCGGAAGTTTTAAGCCAATAAACTGGGCTGAATATGACCTAGGTACAATGCCTCACTATATTTCGCATTATACCCTAGATTCAAAAGATAGAATCATTAAAAAGATTACAACAGTGTATCCTAACCTAACTTCTGATACGATAAATTACACCTATGGTCAAGATGGTAACTTGGTTTTTCCCGGCATCCATTATGATAATAATATTAATTTTTTGAGAACCCATAAGATTTGGATGCTTTTATCTCTTGACTACAGTGTGAATAACCCATTTACTGCTGCGGAATATAACAACAAAGGGTTACCAACTAATTTAGGTCCAAACACACCACCTTACTATTATTCATTTCTTTATACATCCTTGAAAAATATGACGATTATATATCATTGTAAATGACTATTTAAGCTTCAATCAAGTGGTAGTTTCACAGGCAATAATAATTTGAGCCTGTTAAGAATTATTTATTAGGAATTATTTTTCAATCCCAAAGTATATGTATTCCCCGATAGTAGGACTTTTGAATATCATAGAAAGTTTATACTCTATAATTGATCAGGTTTTATTCTTTATTATTGCGGCACTTCTACTTTGGCAAAGCCTAACGTCGACCAAAGAACTTTCTTCTGACCTTTCAGAACTTGATAAGAAGAAGCAGTTAAAAGATAAAAGAAATAAAATTTGGTGGATTTCAGCTTCGATCTTTGTGATGACTATTTTGCAATATCAGAATTCTGAATACCAAAAAGCAAGAAGCGCCAATAAGTTAAAATTAGAACAGGATTCTCGTGATTCAATTATAATGAAAAATACAGAATTAAATACTGACACACTTTTTAGTAAACTTTCCAGAGCTCTTAAAAAGGAAGGGTATAAACTTGATACAATTCAAGGTAAACTTCATCGATTACAGGCAGGGGAAACCATTAACCCTTATGTAATGGACATTAGAAATGAGATCAACTCCATGCGATATCCATTAGACCGATTAAATGTAGATATCATTTTTAAAAAGTCGGGTTTGAAAAGTGATTTGACAATGACAACTGTCCGCATTTATATCCTTGATTCAAGTTCTGAAAAATTAACAAAGGAGATTTATTCTTTGATTAACCTAGACGCTTATGAAATTGCAAAGAATGGTATAAAATCTGAACACCTTGGATTGGAATCTTCTTTCATCATAACTGAAAAAGATATATTTGAGACTGGTGAAAATTATATTATTAAAAAAGAAGGATTCTTGTCTGGTTTTTTAACTAGTTCGCCAAACAATAAAATCAAAAGCTTTAAAGATTTAGCAAGCGCAGGTATAATTATGACAGTCTGGCCTAAAGATAATACACAAGTGCCACAAATTATAACTTTCAAAATCATTACGAAAGACAACAAGTATAATCAACATTTTGCATACCTGCAAAATCCTAAATTCAGTCACCCATTATATATCTATCGAGGTTTCATTAAGCCTAGTCAAGTAGAGACTGCATTGAGCGAGTTCTGATTTTTTCGTTTCATTAACTCATTCAAATAATTACGTTTTTGTCTAATTAAATACGACCTTTAATATTAAAACCCTATGAATATAATCCAAATATCTTTATAGATGATTATACCCTTTCGGGCTGGTGAGCCACCATCTGGGAAAACAAATTTTGGCAATCCGGTACTGGAAAAATACGTGGATAATGTTAGGAGTAATGGGGCATAATTTAACTTAATTTGTCTTATTTAGAATAACAATTGGAAGTTGCATCTCATGGCTGAATTTCGGGAGAAGCTTTCAAAGCAAATAGCAGTTTTTAATAGACTAATGGTATCTCGTCAATGGTTTTTCTAATTAACTGGCTCAAAACCATTCTTCTTTTGATCCTCAATATACTCGTCTCTGGCAAGATTTGCCTCGTCTTCTGATACGTATGTTTTAACCTGCATCACACCTTGCGTACCTGTTTTTCCCGAACGGATATTTAACTGCGCGCCCTTGCGGGTGATTTCCCAGAACTTTTCTCCATCTGCAGATTTGAGTAAGATCAGGTTACTATCAACCGGCTTAATTTGCGGCTTGATATCAGTCATTTGATCTTTGTCTTTGATTGTCTCTTCTTTATTTTCCAGCCTGTTGATGATTTGATGGATGACGCGCTCACTGTCTTCAAGCCAGTCTTTTGCATAAACATTGATCATCCGCCAGCCAAATGATTTCAGGATAGCAGGACGTTGAAAGTATTGTTCCACAAGGTTATCATTATCATAATGACAAGCGTCATCAACCAAAATTCCTAACGCATATTGGCTGTCTGCGGCATATTTCTTGACACCTAGGGAACATTTAAAACTGCTTTGTCCAATGCCTTCTTCTACAAAATATCCTTTCGACTGTAAGGCATTTTTAATTTGAACAGCGGCTACAGAAGATCTATTGTAAGTGGGTGATCGCCGCTCACTGGTGATGAGTCCGTCAAGGATTCTTCGTGCTGTCGCCATATCACCGGTGCTTACCATTTCCGCATAGTGCAGGAATCGTTTAAAGTAATTTGCCCCCTCATTGTATACATTGGTAATATGGAAGTGCCTGATGCTGCTCACAACCGCCATATGTTTTCTGGCACGGCTGAAGATGACGTTTAATCTCTTTTCCCCACCCTTGCGGTTGATAGGTCCAAAGTGCATCAGCATTTTCTTGTTGCTGTCGTGACCATAACAAACACTCATGATGATGATATCCCTTTCATCACCCTGCACATTTTCCAGGTTTTTGACAAACAGCCCGGTAAACTGTCCATCATCTTTTCTATTGTATGCCCTTTCAAGCACATCATCAAACGCTTTATCTTTTATTGCCAGCGCATTGATTTCATCTTCTATAACGCCCTGCTGTTCCTGGCTGAATGCTACGATACCTATTGAATCTTTAACTTCATCGGTCAGTAGTTTTTTTACCAGGTGCGCTATATATTTTGCTTCGCCCGTATTGCCCCTTGCCTCATAGACACTGGATGGAAGATAGTGAAAGCTCATGCTGTCTTTGGTCAGGACTTCGGCAGTCTGTAATCCCTCTTCCGGTTTGTGAACTTCTAATAAGGGCTTGTTGTTATGATGAATGGTTCTATCCGGTATTGTTAATAGTGCCGCCTCGTAAAACGCGTGGTTGGAATAACTTATCAAACTCTCAAACCGGCTTCTGTAATGCCAGCTAAGGATGGTGCTATGTAATTTCCTTGCCGCTTGTACCAGCAGGCTGTCGGCATCTGCGCTTAATATTTCATCTTCTTTTTCTCCATTGATGGTTTCAAGGTCTTCGGGATCCTCCGCTTTTGCATTGAAGAAATTGCTGGGTGGCATTTGCTTGTCATCCCCTACTATAATGGTCTGTGGCGCCCGGAACAATGCAGGAATACCTTCTTCAAGCGTGATCTGGCTGGCTTCGTCATAAATTACAACGTCAAAGAAATGGGTATCAAGCGGCAAGCTGTCGCTGACACTTAGGGGACTCATCAGCCAAACCGGCTTAATGTTTTTGAGCACATTACCGCTTTCGCCTGAAGCGAGTTCCCTGATGCTTTTGTAGCGCATGGTTTTACCCATCTCATGCTCCAGTACTTTTCTCCCTTCCGTATAGCCTTTCTTTATTATTCTTTCCTCTTCGGTGAGTTGTACGGCAGCGGTGTTGCTGATATCATAATTTCGGAGAAACTGTGCTCTCCGTTCAGCCCGTATAAAGTCGCTGTTCAGCGTAAGCAATTGTTTATAATGCTGTTCAATATCTCTTACAGCTTCCTGCAGCGTGTAATGTGTCATTGCGCTGAAAGCCGGGTTGTTCTTAAAGAAGAGTTGTAATGTCGTATTGGCCATAACCGCCTGCGCCTGGACAGGCGTTAAGGGAACCGTGCGTATAAAATGCTGCACGTTTTCTGGCAATGCATTAAAACGGCGAAGAGCCGGTAACAGCGCTTTTAATGCGGTGGCATTACCACCGATCGTTTCCAGTTCGTCCTTTATCTGGCTCAGTGATTTTCCTTGAATGCCGCACAAACACTGCTGCAATTGCATCTCCAGTTGCAGTAAGGTGTTATTCAATTTGCTGAGTTGAATGACCAACTCGTTGGATTTTGGATGCTGCAGCAAATAGTCAATTTCCTGATCGCCCTGCTTGCGTCTCAACACTTCTATGCCTACATGCACACGTTCTATATTATCAATCCTGTATTTTGATTCCAGAATAGACTTTTGTTCATTCCTTTTTGCTGCCTTCTGATATTCGTCCTGTAATTGATGAAGGATGGCACTGAAAGATGGTTTGACCTGGTGCGAATCAAAATTATAAGAATGCTTCAATTGATTTTTCAGTCTTCTCCAGTTGCCATTCAAAAAGCTGAAAAAAGACTTTTCATGTTTTTGCGCCAGTGCCAGCGCCTGCTCCACTTCCTGTAATTCAAATTTATTTACCCAGCGCTTATTGCTTTCCAGGGACTTTTTATATTCACCCTGTATGGCTTTGTATTGTTTGTACAGTTCTTCGAACTCCTTTGATTCTGGATTTGCTGTGTCCACCAGTTTCAAATTCCTGCTTTGCGCCAGTTCCTCCAGAACAACGGAATCCTGTATAAGGTTTTTGATACTCTCCAGGTGTGCTGCATGTTTGGCTGGTATCTGGTGTTGACGGGCGACTTCCGAAAGAAACCCTATAGCCGTAGTAGCGTTTTTCAACAAGCTGTCCATTAGGGTAAAAGGATTATCAGCATTGACTACGGCAGCGCCAAGGTTGTGAAAGGGATGATTGGCCAGCGCTGGCTCCGCACCGGTATTCTCCAAGGCCTTACCCAGATCCCAGATGGTCTGACCGTATAACTCCCACTGACTGTATAGAGGAACATCGCCGATTTTTTCCTGGAGATCAGGTAAATCCGCTTTAATGCCAAGCAGCGTTTCTATCAGTGACCGGGTCTGCACACCGGCTTCCGGATTGACTTTTTTCTGATCATGGTGATAAGCACGTAAAGTTTCGATTTTATCCAAAAACTTATCAAGGATGATCTTCCTTCGTATGGTGATGAAAGCCAGATCCATGCGTTTATTCAAAAAATCATTATAGATGGTTTTCAGGTCCTTAATAAATTCTTTTTTATCTCCCTGGCTGTCATGGATATAGCAACAAAGTTCTGAAAGCCGGTTTTGCTGCAGTCGGTGATACACTACATCGAGCGCGGCCCTCTTCTCACATACAAAGAGAACCGTTTTGCCTCTGGCAAGAAAATCTGCAACCAGGTTGGTGATCGTCTGGCTCTTTCCTGTTCCTGGGGGCCCCTGGATAATATAGCTCCTTCCTGACCTGCTCTCCAGTACGGCTTTTGCCTGTGTCGGGTCAGCAGATATTACATGATACCACTCCTCAGGTTTATTAACTGCCTTGGTCGGATGATCCGTTTTAGGGCTGTTGCTGAACAACTCATTAAAAATATCATGTTCGATCCCGTTATCAGCTACCTGTTTGTAGTCACTGACAAGGCTCATCTTCTTGTAATTAAAGTTCCCGAGCACCATATTGCAGACGTCAAAATCCCAGCTGTACGCATTGCTGTCGCCATCCACCAGTTGAAAAGTACTTTTTAGCTCAGGCTGTGCAGTATCTGCAAAATTTGATTTTGTCCCAGGTACCTGGTGATGACTGAGCAGGAATTCCAGCGTGCTTAATTTAGGTTCAACCTTTTGGCGGAACAGTTCCAGACCGAGCGGCTTGTAATTTTCTTCGCTATAGCTGTAATCTACCTGGTGAAAGGATGGCGCACCTTTTTGTTTAAGGCGCTTGCGGTAATTGTTGATGGTCTGCCTCGCAAGGGTATGAACAAGTTTTATTCTTGGCTTATCAATATAGTTCAATTTAACACCTTGTTTGGCATCATCAATTTTCTGTTTGACCAGATCAAAAAACTGTTCCATACTTACATCATCGAAATCAATCTGTTCCGGTAATGTTATCCCATACAATTCGTTAAGATGATGTGCCAGCACAGGATTGATAATGGCGGCATTATCCAGCATCTTAATGGTAAAGCGTTCTTCCTTCAATGATTTCTTCCGCTCAAGAGCCACCGGCATTAAAAGCAATGGACTTTGAATCCGTTCATTGGTATCTTCTTTCAAATTATGCCAGTGCAGGAATGCGACCACAAGTTTTAATTGACTGAAGCCAAATTCCTTGACATCTTTATCTGCTTGCTGGCGTATGCTGTTAAGTTGTGCATTCAGATAAGGATGATCTTCAAAACGAAGGTATTTACTCAACGAAATATCCGAGGTCTTGATAATGAGGCTTGAGATTTCACTGTTCCATGTAAACAACAATTGCGGATTTATGCTTTGATAATGCAGTACCATGGGGACACTGCTAACCGTAAGATTAACAAACTTGTTATTGGGCTTATAATAGAGCAACCTGTTCCTTCGGCTGGTATCAAATAACCTGCTGCGTAATTTGGCAATAATAAAATCCTTTCGGTCTGCTGGTTTTTTGATCTGGAATGCGGCCAATGTCGATAGATCTACTTCACGTTGGGGATCGTAATCCCTGTAATTTTTAAGCCGCTGAATGATTTCGCGCAGGTCCCGGCTTCGGTCATTGCGGTTAAGCTCTGTCATTTCTGTCACCAGCGCGCATAAGGTTGGGTGTACCCGGGCGTTTAACCCGGCTGGCTGGGTGCGGTAAGCAGCAAACTGATTTAAGTCCCCTTCTGCATACAGATCCAGTCCCATAATGGCGCTGCCCAATATAAGTCCAAGGCAGAAAATATCGGTTTGTGCATCGTGATGTCCAACACGCCATTCATAACATTGATAACCTTTTAAAAATACTGGCTGTTCCAACGGCCCCGTTAAGTTATACAATACCTGTACGTTGGAAACCTCGCCAGATCCGAGTGTTAAATCCTGGTCAACCTGCACACTACCGGTAACCGTAAAGCCATGCAGCTTTCTAAAGTCAAACAGTTTTTCCAGTGCACCGATATTATAAGAAGGTTCATGGGTGAAATTCTCATCAATATCAAGGCGTCCATTTGTCAAAAAAATGGTATCCTGCAATTCAAATGAGCCAACCTGGTTATTGTCGTGAAAACTCAATACCTCTTCAAAAAGCGGCAGCACGAATTCTATGACTTCATCTGTGGACCAGGAGCCGGAAAGAAAAGCTGTTTGCAGGAATTGTTGGAATGTTGTGTTGTTGTACATCTGCTAATGTATTACGGGTAGAACTGGATTAGCCTGCCTGGGTTAGATGTTTTTGGTATTCCATTAGGGAATGTTTTTTCAAAGTCGCGGTTTTTTTGTCCGTTAATTTCTTTTCCTTTTTGACAGCACCGGCAAAAGACTGCGCAAGTTTTAGTTCATCTCCAAGAAAAAAACAATACCCAAGTGGAATATCTTCCAGTTCTTTATCTGCCACGGCAAAATCATACATCACATAACTAAGATAATCCTGCAGATATGGATGGAGAAGCTCAATTTGTGAGGACAAGGTTTCTACGGCTGGATTCTGTCCAATGTCTATCTGCCCAAAATATTGTTTAGCGAGAGCAATTGTGTGCGGCGTTTGCATCCATTTTTTTGAAAGCAGGATACGGATAAGTTGTTCAGTAATTGCAGAAACATGTTGCTGTTTGAAAAGATCCAGTTCATCAAGTCCGGTATATCCTTCTATCATTTTTTGAATGAGCGGCTCAGCATCAGTGCCCTTCTGATGCCACAGCCATACTGCTCTTGCGCGGATAAAATTTTCAGGATGCGTCACTCCCATGGTCTTGTAGTTTGCATCAATGGAAAAAATATCTTCTGCTTGTTTAATATAGCTGTCCGCATTTACAGTTTGTAAACCGGTAGCCAATTTTACCAGTGAAGCGATAATCGGTTTGTAATCTCCGGTCACAAGCAATGCACCCCGGTCACAAAAGATTTCAGTGTATAATTTAAATAATCTGGCCGTTTCATATTGTGCAGGTACACTATCCTGGTGATTCGCTATCGCCGTGATGATCCGGTCGGCAATTTCTACCTCTCCATTCAGCCGAGTATAAAGTTGAATATGACTTAGTTCATGTGAAATAATCGCCAATAATTCTTCATCATTCATCAGTTGAATAATTTTACCGCTAAAAAGAATGTGCGTTTCTCCGTTCAGGTATACGATACTGGCATTGTCTTCCACGGTGTTTTCCGCCTGGTATAAGGTTACTTTCGTGGCCATGCCCAGCTTGTCCCTGGCAACTTGAAGTTTGTCATACAACGCTGGTTCAGATAAGGGATCAAATTTGTAACTGTTCTTCAGTAAATCTGCCTTGAAAGCTATCATTTGCTCAGACTTGTAAGTATTATTGGAAAAATAATTCCATACTTGAGGTTGGGCTTTGAAATACTCGGTGGTCAACAGGTGATAAGGTAATGCAGATAACATTAAATAGGTTTTAAGGCTGTATAAAGCGTTGTGTTACTAAGTGTAACTCACCATTTCCTCGTCTCACTTTCCCAAGGTACAATATTGATTTCAAAATTTAGACAATCCATCTAACGTTTTGAATCCATCCATTTTATTGCGTTTCAATCAATAAGACATAATCGAATGGTTGCAAAGTAGCACTTAAACTTAATCGAATGTATAGCCACGTGGCCTCCCGAACTACATTCAGCCAAGCGGGACATTTTTTATTTTGCACCGATAAAAAGCAGAAAAATGCTTTTTGAATTTTGGTGTAATTAAATAAACTTCTTACCTTGAAATACCTCATAATCCTTCATTCTTCGATTACCTGCTGTTATCCAACCCGTATTTCCATATTATAGTGTAGCATTCTATCACAGCACCGCTGCGGCTGCTGCTTTTTGCGTGACACAGAACTATTCCTGTGACTGAGCAGGCGAAGCTATGCGGTCATCCTTGTATAGGCGTTTTGAAGTGTCTGGGTACGGATAGACCGGGCGGGATGGAATGCTATTAACCGCACTTCACTAACCGGTAACGTTAGGCAGAAGTTTTCTCGACACAACCAAACCTAATATGATGGGACAAAAATTCAGAAGAAGACAAAAACTGTTTCCAGGTGTTTACTTAAACTTTAGTTTAAAAGGCGTAAGCACTACAATCGGTGTCAAAGGCTTTAACGTTAATCTTGGAAGTAAAGGAGCATATTTAAATACAGGAATTCCCGGCACAGGTCTTTACGACCGAAAGAAAGTTTCCGGAGTGCGTAATAATCCACCATCGTCGACTGAAAAATATACAACCTCAGACACACCTACCCTTCCGCCAGACCCGTACTATTTTCTCCCCAAAAGGTTGGAAGGTGAAATAAAAAGTAGCGATGCTAATTCTGTAACAAGTCGGGGGCTAGCCGAAATGAAAGAGACGTTGCTTGCAGCATACCAGGAGAAACTCGAAATACAACAAGAACTTCCAAGAGTTGTAAAAGAAGTCAAGAATGCAGCGACTACAAAATTGTTGTCTCAAATGTTTATAGTTGGACTTTTTACAAAGAAGTTCAAAGTGCGACTTTCTGAAAAGAAAAGATACTTGGATGATTTGAAACAGCAGTTATCAGAGTGTAAGGTCACTATTGAAATTGATATTGACGATAACATAAAAAGCAAATACGAAAATTTAAAAACGTCTTTTACCAATCTCGCAACTTGCTCTAAAATTTGGGACAAAACTTGTTCGGTCATAAATAATGACAATCGTTCAGCAGCAAACAATTCAGTTACAAGATCGCAGACTTTCTTAGCAATCCAAACAATTGATTTCATTGATGCTTCTTTCGATGCACTTCATTTTAAAAACCAGAACGGAAGCGATATTTATATTTATCCTGCTTTTGCTGTTGTATTTGACGACAAGAATAGCTTTGGACTAGTTGACTTGTCAGATTTAAAACCTTCATTTAAAAGAACATCGCTTTTGGAAGAAGAGCAAATCCCACCTGACACTAAAGTAATTGGAGAAACCTGGGCAAAAGTCAACAAAAATGGGACACCTGACAAACGGTTTAAAGACAACTACAAAATTCCAATAGTTGACTACGGAGAGATAGAATTTAAGAGCAACACGGGGATTAACGAAGTTTTCATGTTCAGCAATCCAACTAAAGCAAACAACTTTGTGGTGTCTTAACCCCCTATAAACTGGACTGTTTTTTCAAGATGGTTTACTACTGATTCATTGTTGTCCTTGTCAGCTGATAGGCAAAGATAGCCCGGTTCGTTGGGCTTGTCAAGGCTATACAAAGCGGACGCTTCCCGCAAGCCTATGCTGTCCGGCCTTGACAAGTCCAACGTTCCCGATGCAAAGGGTGGCCTAACAGCTGATAAGGATATCCCCTCTGCCCATTTTTTCATCGGCGTGATAAAACCGATGGCTCCATGTTTTCGTTTAAAATTATACCAGTGCATATATTTTTCTATATGCTGCTTTGCATCGTAAAAACTCAAAAAGGAATGCCGGTCTATTAGTTCACTTTGTTCAATGGAATGGAACGCTTCTATATATGCATTCTCCTCAGGAGTGGCAACATGTGTAAACTCCTGTTGTGCCTCTAAGGATTGTAATACTTCCCGCACCTGACGTGCGATGAACTGAGAGCCGTTATCATTTCGAATGATCACTCCTTTGAGACCAAATCGAAGATCAAGCCCACGCATCAGTGCAATGACATCCGTTTGCCGAACGCTTCTTTGGAAGATCCAGCATAATATCCTGCGACTGAAAACATCCATTATGGCAAGTTGGTAATACCACCTTCCTTCACCCTGTACCCAGATGTATTTGATATCCAGACATAAATATTCCATGGGACGCTTTGCTTCTATACGACGATGTTTTACCCACTTTCTTTTGCCTTGCACACTAATACGCTTACCACACAGCAGATGATTTTCTTTCATCAGCCGATACACCTTCTTATGGTTGATCTGGTATTCCAAATCCTGAAGTTCTTTGGTCATTTTACGATATCCATATACGCAATATTCCATGGTAAGCACAGCCCTCATTTGATCGACAACCAAATTGTTTTCTACAATACCGCAGTCGCCAATAAGGGTATGAGTGCTGACTTTCATTCCTCTGGGACCAGGATGTGCACGGTAATAGAGGCTGCTTTTAGCGACATCCGCCCACCTGCAAAGATTATCAATGCCTGTTCTGTATTTGTAGCGAGCTATCATTTTTTTGCTTTCCGGTAATGGGCATCGCTTTTTTTTAAAAGCTCGGTTTTAAACTCAAGCTCCAGGGCCTGGTTGGCGACGATTTTTTTTAATCTGGCATTCTCTTCTTCCAAAAAACGCAATTGCGGATCAACTTTACTGTAACTGGCTTGCAGTCCATCCTTGCCCTTAGCGAGATACTTCTTTTTCCAATAATTAAGTACCGAATGAGCCAGATTATATTTGCGGGCGGTTTCGGTTGTACCTTGCCGCTCGGCCTCCTGGAGAATACTGTGTTTCTCCTCTGGAGTAAATTGACGTCTTGTTTTTGTCATCTTCCTTAAATTTACTGTGACTAAATTGATTTTCAATTTTTGTCCAGTCTTCTAAGGGGCTAAGACAGTGGAGACATATAAAACCTATATTTCTCCGTCTTATGCACCTTACTTTATTGACTAAAACTTCTGCCAATAACTAAGCTTTCATTTTGCCCAACGGGCAAGAATTGAAATCTTTTTTGAACGAAACCTACGGTGCCGCTCTTGCCTGAATGCAGGCGCCGGATGGATTTGACCATGAGCACCGATTTTCGCTGACCATTGCTTGCCGCATTTGTTTGACCACATTAAATTACTCAAACGCAAAGTGTTGAAAAAGGGATAGAAAATAATATTGATGTCCTATCCGCCACGGCTTTAGGTGGTTAATGGCACTGGCGCATTCACTAATGAGGCAAAAATGTACGAAGGGATAAACAAATATAAATGGTCACAACTTCCGTCGCAGTATGTCTACGCCATTCCTTTATGTGACTTGACAGTTCTTATTGCAAGCTTCATTTCTTTTGCTGTCTCTTACACGGACTTTCCATCTACTATCAATTTAACGTTTATCTGTGAGAGTGCCGTCATCTCTTATTATTGTCTTGTATTGCTCGTAAATGTTACTTCGCTTTCCGCTCCTAAAAATGCAATGTATCATCTCCATCTATCCTTCGTGTAACCATTTACTTTTTTGTTGTTTCCGGAATACCAGCCGCTTACAAGGCACTATGCTTGGAAGATTGTTAAGTTTTCTAAAAAGTAATAGTTAAGCCCCCATCGACAGTTACTACGGAACAGGTCATATAAGAAGCATCCGGACCGGCCGAAAACCAGGCAACGCCGGCGATTTCTTCCGGACTGGCTGCTCTTTTGAGTGGAAGGTGGTCATAATTTATATAATTATGTTTGAACCATTCACTGTTCAGTTCGCTTTTACCATCCGCCTTGATGGACATGGGTGTATCTACAAAGCCGGGTGCAATGGTGTTGGCTAAAATATTACGTGGTGCCAGTTCCAGGGCAAGTGACCTTGTAAGTTGAGTAACAGCCGCCTTCGCCATACCATAAGCAGAGCTACCCTTAGCTACTCTTTCGTGGTGAATGGAAGTAATGTGTATTATCCTACCACCGTCCTCCAAAAGCGGAATCAACGATCGGCAGGCTTTTACGGTTCCATAGAGCATCACTTGCAGGGAGTCATTCCATTCTGAAAAATCTGCACCTAGCACCGGTATATTTTTTGAAATACCTACACTATTTACAAGTACATCAAAGCCGGTCAGGTTTTGTTTCAACGACTGCTTCAGGTTATCCATTTGCTCATCTGATGTGATATCTGCGTCAATGGCAATATGGCCTTCACCTGTCAATCCACCCACTGTTTTTTGGTTGGCAGCCGAGTTACAGGAGCTAACAATGACCTGCCAGCCTTCCCTTGCAAATCGTTCTGCAATAGCTTTTCCAATGCCAGACGATCCACCTAATACAATTACTCTTTTTCTCATACCAATATGTCGTTATCTTATCAATTAAGTTATCTTAAAAAATATCTTTTGACCATTTGGAAGGTTAACGCCACCTGGAATATCAGTCATCAAAAGGCGAACGGACCAATTTAAACCGAAATCATTGCTCATGAACGATAATCAGGCAATCGCTTTTAGCGTCTAGGGTGATTAATTCGCCATCCTTCAACACCTTATATTCCTGGTACCCCTTTATGCCGGGAAGGGTCATTGTTGCCTTACCGGCACGGATGCCCATTGTTTTCCAATCCAGGGAAAGTTGAACACTTTGTTTTTGATTGCTCCAGTTGCCTAACGCAATTAAAGTTTTACCCTTATTGATATAGGCAGTGGCAAAAACATTATCATTACCAGTCAAAACAATTGGTTTCGTATCCCAGTAGCCAACAACCCTCGCATCTTTAATGTTGAAATCATCCCATAATTTCCACATCGGCGGAAAATCGCGGTGTGTCATGCCATACACCATACCTCTTTTATTATTAACACTCATGTGCATGAGCATGTCATTGCCAATGCCAAAAGGAATGCCACTCACTTCTGTGAACCAGAAATCGGCCGGCATCAAATCAAAGTTGAATCCTTCACCAAACCATGTCCGGTCGATAAAAGGAAACATCTCCAGGTTCTGGTTGGCGGAGCCAAGCGAAAAAGCGGTATTGGAATGCAAATCAATCATCGCATCTTTTTTTGAAAGCTCCATCACTTTACGGATGCGTTTTAAAATGCCCCGGTCAAAGGAGACATCATCCAGGTAGAGTCCGTCGATGTCCATGTTTTTCATCAGCCAGTGCAGACCTTCCACGTAATAATTATACCATCTCGATTCACTGCCGTTAAGTATCGCAGCATCTACAACACCATCTCCCAAATGCGTATACCACTGCGGCGTGTAATCGGTTACCAGGTGTTCCTGCAACCATTGGTAGCCGCCTCCTCTTCCACCGGACAGTATTTCGTCGCCAAGGCTACGCAATGCCCAGATTTCCGTAAGATGATTGGTAAGCTCTCTCACCGTGTAATATATCTTTACCTTCCAACCCTTTTCATGCCAGGTAGTTACCAGATCTTTCATCTCTTTTTGGGCTATAAAGGGATAATTGATATATGGATTATACCGGTTTGCATGATGCACATTAATAACATTCCCATGATTGGCAATCGCCTCAACGGATGGAACAACAGTACCGGAATTGTGCACATACCGCCAGGAGAAATGATCGTGCCAGTTCATTTCTTTAACAGGTGTAATTTGAAAGTCAAATTCGAATGAGATCCTCTGTCCTTTTATCATCTTCCTGGCGCCGCTATAGGCAGCAGCGGTCACCGCCTGGCGATCCGAATCTATTCTGAAACCACCATTCACGCCATTATACCAGGCTGCGGGGGGACTGGGTTGATAAAGATTCAATAACGGTCCATGGTATGCGCCACCTCTTAATTCGCATTGTATTCCACCTTCGGCGGTGCCAAGCCAGAAGCTGTCTTCTGTTTTCTGCCATCTTGAAATATGATTGGCGGGCGTAAGCCCTCCCATTCTGCCCATACCCACCATATAAGTAGCGAATTCTTTTTTCAACGGGATCTCCAGGCGGATATCCTGGAGATATATAGCTGTTTTTGATGTTACCATGTACTGGTATTTCATCCTGCCGTCGAACTCCATACTGCCATTGCAGGTTATGGTAAGTATATCATTGGACGCTTGGGAAGACCAGGTTACCACTCCGGATTTGCGCTCTTTAAACTGTAGTTGATACGTTTCCAATTGCACAACGCGGTTTTCCATTTCCACGGTAAAACGTATTGGGGAATAAAGAATATTGACCGCGCCGGCTTTTACAGAAGAAGGCAATCCCGAAGAAGCTATTTCTACTTCCTTGTTTGTGGCTGTTATGGTGCTGCCATCAAGCATCATAGATTGATATGCTAAGGTCGGATGCTCATCTATGCCGAGTGTAGAATTCAACCAGCGCAACCTGGAATGACGCCAGGTTTCTCCATCGCCCCTGTCATCTAATAAAGTATTTTCAATTGTGATCTCCACGGCGACAGGCTGACTGCCCGCGTTAGCAGTTGTCACCGTCGCATTGCCTCTGTATACACCAGGTACAGCATCGTCGGCAATATCAATGCCAATCCATAGCGGCTGTACGACTCGCTTTTTAACATCCACTCTTTTTACGAAATGCTGTCCTTTGGTATCTACCCCATCTGTATTAAAACAGGTAAGCGCAACGGCTGGTATTATATCACCGGCGGCGTTTTTGAGATCTGTGAATGTCACCCGCACATCTGCTATATCTTTTTGGGTAGCAACTACTCCCAATTGTAGCGTAAAATATTCATTCCTTTGTGCCTTTCCTGTAAAGGAAACATTTGATTGATAATGAAGCCAATGTACAGGAATGACCTCCTTCATCCGGATGGGTCTTGTTCTATCCTCCGGGAAAACCAGAAAGCTTTTTTGCTGGTGACGCGAAACAAGACTGTCAAACTCCGTCGCTGTAGCCGCTACCTCCATAGGATAAAAACTATCGAATAGTGAACGTGCCTGTATTTCTTTAACATTTATCGTATTGATAACCCGGAGTTGCGTGCTGTCTTTTTGCCACACCGCTTTTTTCAACCAATCTCTGTCAGGCAACGGTTCGGGAGATAGGTAGCTGCCTGCAACATATTGGACAGTCTCAGGAGTATAGGGTAAATAATAAAGATGATATATACCGGTTTTAATCACTGGTCCAAAAACCAGGTCGCAACGCTCCTTACTGATATGTAACCGATAGACATTTTTTATTTCTTCACCCGTGGCGGCGTTAATGATCATCATTCGGCGCAATTGCGGGTCCCGATCATTCCTTCGCCACAAAAAATTAACCCGGATAGCCTTGGCCGGTTGTGTTATTTCCAGCACTGCCCTGTGGTTACCATATTGCTCAGACCAGGACTGATCGGGCACGGTGTAAGAAAGATATTTATTTTGCGCGGCAGCGGCAATTCCCACGATTGATAAAGCAATGGCGAAAAAAACTTTCTTCATCTGGTATACTTAAATGTGTTTACAAATTAATTTTTACGTAGCGGTGTAACCTGGTCGATTTAAAAGCCAACGAGCGCTTCCATTATTCTCATATCTGCATCTTTTTCATACGGTAAAAGTACAGGATCGGGAATTTTGGCGTAGGTATTGACAGCCCATCTTATTTTTTTATCTGATGGATTTGACTTGAGTTGCGTGTTTAAAAAATTATGTCCGGCATCTTTATCACCGGGATTTTGTTTATCGACCACCCAGGCTTTAACCAGACTACTCCCTGGCTTACTTGTGTAACCAACGGGCAGGTCCTCTATGCGCTTCAATGCCAGCTTGTATTCCATATCCTGCCCCAACCCCTGGTAACAAAGCGCGAGGAGATAATCCGGTAATTGAACATCGGTGCTGCTGTCGTAGGGTTTTCCCGCGCCGAGGTTGGCAGGCCAGGCTTTCGACTGCTCGATCAATAACAATGCTTTTTTAAATTGCTTTTGTCGCATTAGTTGCACTGCCTGCATCATTTTAGCTTCCCGGTATAATTCATGTCCGTCTGTAGCGCCTTCGTAGGGCAAAATAGTCAGTTCAGAGAGTGCCCGATCAGCTTTCCTATATTGCCCGTTCAGCAATAGCGTGCGCACATGCAACATGCCCATTTTATAATCACCCGGATGTTTACGGGTATAGGCGGATGTTATTTCCATTGCTTTGGCATACTGCTGCCTTTCCATAAAATATTCCGCCAGTAATTTTTGATAACGCCAGTTGGAAGGATCATAATTGATCGCTTGTTGAATATGTTGTAAGCGCCTGGCTGAATCTGCTTTGACATATTGCATACGAGTAATATAAAAAGGAGAGAAATCAGGCTTCTGTCCGCATTCTTCCAACAACTCAACAGCATTTGGATTGTTATGTGCTCTGTAAATAAGCGCCAGGTAATAGTTGCTTTTCCAGGAGCCGGTTTGTGCTTGTGCCCATTGCAGCACTGCAGCACTCTCCTGGCGAAAAGGAAAAACAAGGTGGGCGGCGATACTATCAGCCGTTTGTAAAAGTTGCACTGTATTTTTATTTGGATGGCGAGAAAGCCATGCGAGCCAGTATATTGCCTCAGCATTTTGCGGCAACTTTTGGAACAGTGTTGCCGCTTCATCTACACAGCCCAGTGCATGGTAGCAGATGGCTATTTCAAGGATGGTTTGCTCCGGCATCTCATTACGTAACCGCGATGAAAAAGACGTGTAAGGTGTCTGCGTACTATCCAGCAAATATTTTTCATACACTGCAAAATGATGCAGCGGATCTAATCCGAGCAAGGAATCTGCCAATGCGTAAGCCAGTGTAGGCATTTTTAAATACCGGTACGCAACCATTTTTATTTCAAGAGCGCTGATGTTTTTCCGGTTAAGATCAAGTGCTTTATCGGCATACGCCAAAGCGCCTTCGTTTTGTTTTTTCCTGAGTTCTATTGCCGCCAACATGGTGTAAGCAGCCCCCTGGTAGGTTACAGTAAGTGCAGCCATACTGAACGCATCTTCAGCATCCTGCAACTTGTTTAATTGCAGGCTCGCTACTCCGAAAAAATAATTGGCAGCCCCATCATAAGTATCCAACGACAACGCCTTACGTGCGTAGTGCGCGGCTGAATCATATTTCAGTTCGTAGTACTTCAATTCGGCAAGGCAGGTCCATGCCGGAACCAAGGAAGCATCTTTCAGTAAGGCTTTTTGCAATAATGTTCCTGCTTCTGCATAAAACCGCTGTGCCAGCCTGTCGGCGCCTACCCGATACAAGTGATAAGCATTTTCTTCCAGGTGCGGCGGTGCCGTCATGGGTCGGCTTAATGTATCAGATTGTTGTTGTTCACTATATAACAATTTATTACCTCCTATGCTGACCGCAATTGTTAAGGAGGAATCGTTGACCATTACCGCATCTGAAAAAACATCCAATGGATTTAGCTGCAACCATTTTTTGTAAAGCACCTTGTCATTGCCATATACTACCATCGTATCTGCGATTTTGCTTACAGCCGAAAAATAAAGATCTACTTTTCCCTTCAACTTTGCTACATGCAAGGTACCCAATGGATTTGCCGCCGTAATGCCGCGGGTTTGTAACACCGGGAACCAATATTCAACCCAACCCTGTGTGGCATAAGGCATAAAAGATATTTGCTTAAAAGGCGTATACGAACTGCGCTCCACGTTCTGATTCAGCAAACGCCCGGACTGCACTTCAACATATTGCCCATCGCGGTCAGATAAAATATGTTGCCAGATCATTCCCTGCTCAGACAATCCCCAGATAAATAATTTCTTCCCGGGCTTTTCGTCTTTTGCAGCATAGTGCGCCATACCCCTGTTTTTATCATGCCAGTATCCACCAAAAAAATGCGCATGCTTACCTGCAACATGGTAGGATTTATATTCACCAAAATCATTCTGATCATAGAAGGACAGGTCTTTTCCATTGCCGGGCTGTTTTGACCAGTTGCCTGTTTCGCCATCATGCCCGATATAACTGTTACCGGGCGTCACAAATTCAAGGTTTCCTGCCGAGGGTATAGCCGCGTTTGACCAGTGGTAATAAGGTTGCGGAATGGCATTACCATTATGCCAGAACGAGCGCGTAGTGAAAAAAGCCTTATCTGTTGGCAAATTTATCTCAACATGCCAATTGGTGCGGGTTACCAGGTCAAGCGTTCCAATGATGCAACTCACACTCCCATCTGCATTGGTGCGGGTAATGTAATCCACAGGGGTGGAACAATTAGGGGTATGCCCGATAATACCATAATTAAATTCTATACCACCGCTCGTCCACGCGCCGCGCATCGCCACGTCCCTGAATTTCACCACATGATTATAGTATAAAAAAGGCTCCCCGGTTTTCTTTTCAATCGCTGTCCATACTTTGCCCCCGATTTCGGGAAAGATCAGTACCCTGATATAGTCGTTTTCCAGTTCTACTACTTTCCATTTCTTATCCACGGCTTTGTCTGTAAATCCGTCAAATCTGTAATAAGGATACATATTGGGGTACTCATTAACAGCACTTGCTACCGGGTTAGGGTCAGAAAAAGGGTAAGTAGGCATCGTGATTTCCTTTTCAGTAACATTCGCTTGTTGCGCTAAGCCCGAAACCGTCATCCCAATCAATATACAAGTGCTGTATAAGCTCTTTAACACACGCATAATTTAATAAGATTAACTCGTAGAAAGAAGATGAAGCGCACAAGCTTTATTCCACAGTGAACCACTTTCGTGCAAACAGACAATCACCAGCAACCTGCATCAAATAATTGTTAGGTTCTGTGCCCGCGGGCACATCAATCTCAAAAGAATAAGTATCGGCTGTTATTTTCCTGCTGCGCGATGAAAAACCGGGGACCTCCAATTGAAAATTGTTCGCAGCTTTGCTTAGCACATTCTTGTTCCACGGAGCAAAAAGCCGGATATCCACCTTTAATACCTGATCCTGTTTTAACTTTTGCACTGCCTCTATCAATGGGAAAGGCGGGCAATCCGGCGCAGGGAAAAACACGAGGCTTAAGGGTTGTTGCAATCTTACAGATATTTTGTTGCTATTTCTTTCAATTTTCACCGCTTTCATGTTCAATGAAACCATGTCAAAAGCATATGCATATTTAAAGGAAGAAGGCAGCTCGGGTAACAGCACTTCCACTTCGCCAGACGCTAAAGGAGTAAGGTCTTCATGACCACCGGTCATCACCCAGTATTGACTCGCCTTCCATAAATGCCCGATCCATTTAGCATCCGCTGGTGCAAAAGGATCTTTTTCAGTTGGATTGGCATTGATAAATGCATCCGCAAATGCGGGATACAATTCATATATTGGAAGAGAGATTCCTGGACCCACAGGATAACCTGCAGGCTTTTCCGTTCCAACATTCGCCCACGCCCAATCCTGACGGTAGGCAGTGGGTTTACTCAAGACAGCGCCCGTAAGCATTGCCTCTGCTGCACCTGCGTGATACGACATTGCCAGATACCCGGGCATTGCCACCTTCATCGCGTCCAGCTCCGCCCCGCTGCAATCCATTACTAACGCCCCGTTTGTATACGTGTGAAAATAATCCATGAAAAATTCGGTAGAGATCACCAGTTCAGGATTGATTTTGTCAAGTGCTTCCCGGATCCGGCGCAGGAATTCGCGTGTCCACTGGTGAGAGTCGTAAGGGCTGTCGTGCTGATGCGCTTTATTAAAACAGGGCTTGAAAGGAAATCCTATTTCATCTAACCGGATTTCATCTATGCCTGCTTTTGCCAGCATTGTACAAACCCGGATGATATTATCCTGCCAGGGTTTGTACCCCACGCAATTGAATATGCCGTATATCTCTGAATCCTTCTCACCCCGATAGCCGAAATTGATCTCGCCTTTTTCGTTGTTTACGATCGCCCAGTTTTTCCACTCCTCATTTTTAAATAGCGGACTGCTGGTACGAATGCCATAACCGGCTACATACATAGCCACCTTTCTGCCATACCGGTGTACTTTTTTTACACCTGCTTCGAAGGCTGATTTACCTCCTAAGTCAGAACGAAAATCCAGCAATCCCGAAGACATCCAGGGTCCATAGGTCTCGGGAAAAAGATTTACTTCTTCATTCCACATAGCCATTTCAAGACAATCGGCAAATCCACCGCGGTATAACAATGGGAGTTGTTCAAACGATGTAAACCTCTCTTTTTGACCACTTTCCTTAGCCTGCTGAACTGCCTTTTTATTGGGTATCCAGGCGCTGCCCCTGATGGCAACCCCGTTTTTATACCATGCAGGAACCAGGCGGGGATGAAGGTTATCCGCACACCAGGCTTTGTATAACCTTGCGGCGGTGCGCCAGTTGCCGTTAAATACGGCTATCCGTGCAGCAGACCAACCCACCTCCGTACCTGGTGCTATGTGCTTCCGGTCAAAATACAATGCTTGCATGCCGCCCCCGGGAAAACAGGTCAGTATCTTGTTACTGAATGCCGTATCCATTGTAATAAAGGCCAGCCCTTCATTCAGGGAAGGTTCGTATACACACTGCCATTGCATGGATACTTCCCTGCCGTACACGCCACCACTATTTTGTTGCCAGGCCTTGATGCCGGGATAACCACGGTCCCACATGTTCACTGCCAGATTATCGGCTGGTCTTTTCCCCAGTTCTATGCCAGAAAGGTAGGGTACCGACGCATATACGTTACAGGTAGTGCTGCCAGTGTTCTGCACTTTCAAATAGCAATCAAAATACTCCCGCCCGTTTTCCAGTACAATTTTAAGCTGTATTCCAAGAGACTGGTCCGGGCTCATTACATTCAATTCCAGCACGGTCGCCAGATCGGTTCTTTTAATGGTATAATCCTTCAGCACACAATTGGAAGGGTCTATAATATCCCCACCATTATTGTCATTCTGCGGTCCGGCTGTGAGTTTTGCCATTTCATTTGTATTTGCATACAACCTGAACAGGTTACCAGCTTTGGGGGTTTTTAAGTAATTATCCCCGGTTTTTTTATTGGTTAACGCTGTCAGCCCCCCCGTACGTGCATCAAAACTCAACAAAATGAATTCATTGTCGATCCTAATGCTCTTATCACCGAATTCATACCCGGCTACTGCGTGTAATCCAATCAAGTAAAGGCAAAGAAATACTGTCAATATACGCATGGGATAAATGAATTAATAACTGAATGAAACTAAACAGGTAAATACTAGTCCTTTACATAACGGGCAGACATACCTACACAAGTCGGGTATCCGTCTACGTTAGAATCCTGCCGGAAGATTCCGTTGTCCCATCCTGCCAGCATTCGCCTGAAAAAAGAATCGTACGGATGTCCCACTTTGGCAGCCCAGTAATGCGACCAAACACCCAGTTCCTGGAAGGCGCCGCCACACCATTGTTTACCGCCCGGCAGCAGGTTAAACTGCAGATCATTGGTCGCTCCGTCCCATGCTTTCAGCCTACGTGCATTGGCAGGGCGCCATTCGAAGGCATTAGCGCCTTCCACGGTAAGCGAACCATTTGATGAAATGATCTCCAGCTTTTTCCATTCTTCATCCGTAGCCAGGTGCCATCCTTCGGGTGCCAGGTCGATAGCCTGTTGAAGATTGTACAGCGCGCCATAAGTTTTATACTCCGCAGTGGCTTTTGCTTCTGCAACACTGCTGCCCGTATACTCCTGCACCCAAATACCGGCGGCATTACCAATATCGGGCAGGTGCCTGAAGTTTTGTGTCATCCAGATAACCCCGCCATATTGTTTCACCGTATACACTTCACCGTCTCTTGCATCTGTAAATGTTGGCGGAATAAATAATACTATAAGCGGCTCACTATAGGAAGTGCCCAACGCACTCACGGCATAGGCATGCACATAATATTTTACAAACAGTTCAAGATCGGGTATTTTAAAAGAGAACTTGCCTTGCCCGGCGCCGAGTGTCATTTTGTTGCTGTTAAATGCAGGATTTTCATCCCGTCCCCAGATCAATCCACGCTCTGTAACTTTTTCGCCACCCACTGCGGTCACTTCAGCGGAAGCCATTACCGCCGAATCTCCAAAATTTTCATAGTCCTGGCTGATAATAACGGTGGGGGCAACCATTTTGGAAGTACGGAATGAAACGGTTTCACCGTAAGTTATGCCCTTTTCGTTTGTAGCATAAGCTTTCACCAGTAAAACAGTGTCGCCTGTCAAACCGGTGATCTCTTTCAAAAAATCGCCCTTCACATCCGACTCCACCTTCGTACCCTGTTTAATAATGATGCTGTCGGCAATTGACATACTAACATCCCCGTCTGGATCTGTTACCGCATCGGTTTTATACATCCATAAAAAACCGCGTGAAAGGATATTCCCGCCCCCACTAGGAGAATCACCCACCAGTTCAGCGCTTGTAGAGGTTACATTGATGGGGTATTTTGTAACCACGGCAGGTGTGACCACGGGATTGAGATCTGTTTTCTTTGTGCAGCCCGCCAACAACATGACGGACAATAGCAGTAAAACTATTTTTTTCATAACCGTTGAAATAATTTGTAATCAGATAATTTCAATTTAACTCAATAGCGCACACGAAAACCAACATGGGCTTCGGTTGCTTCAGGCGTAAGTGCGAACCGGGCAGTGGTGGTAACAGCAGTTTCCATAAATGATCCGCCACGTAATACTTTTGTGGTTCCAGCAGAAGGGCCCGTAGGGTCGGTAGTAAAGTTACCCGCATAATAATCCCCCGCATACCAGTCTTCACACCACTCCCAAACATTTCCATTCATATCATAGATGCCAAGTTCGTTTGCTGCCAGGCCGCCCACTACATGCGTTTCTCCGCCGGCATTATCGCTGAACCACCCAACCTCGGTGGGCACATCACTTCCCGCATACATAAACTGGTTACTGATCAGCCCGCCACGAGCGGCGAACTCCCAACTGGCTTCGGTGGGCAACCGCAAGCCATACCAGTTGCAATAGGCTTTGGCGCCATACCAGGAAACTTCTACCGCGGGATGTTGTTCAAAACCTGATTTGGCAATAAACTTATCGCCGTTATATACAATTTGCACATCTTCATCTTCCATGTCTATATACTTCAGGCTGCCAACGGTTCCATCCATTGATATTTGCCCGGCACTGTCCAGCGCGTTTAAGAAGCGGCAGTAATCCGTATTCGTAATTTCTTTTTCTCCGATAAAATGGTTCGGCAACACAACGGTATGCACAGGTGCTTCATCCGTCGCGCCGGTATAACTGCCCATGCTAAAACCATCCCCTGTTCCATCAAGAAATCCTTCCACAAAAACTGCCCCTGCAGGAAGTGCGGGGGTACGTACCAGTACGGGATAACTATACTGTACACCATCCCCATTAACGGCAAAAAATCGGGCAAAATATGCTGTATCCGGTTGCAGGTGCACAATGCGCAGGGCGATAAAACCGGTACCACCTTCTACATGTAATGTATCATCTTCCAGTGTGGGGAACTGAACCTCTTTGGAATCGCCGGCGATAGTTTTTAATTCCCAACAGGCTCCCCGCTGAATAATCGGCGAACTGCCATCAACATAAATACGCCCCTGTAAATCCGCAAACGTTGGTCCCACACCTTTCAACGTTGCTTTTGATAACTGTGGCAGCTCAACCTGTTTTTTGCAGGCGATAAACATGCAAGGCAACAGGGCTGCCAGGATAAAATATTGTAATCTTTTCATTGTATACATTGTTTATAAACTTTGGTCTCGTCCGTATGATAAAACAACGGAGTTTGATTTCATTACGTAACCGGGTATGCGCTAGTTATATCCCGGGTTCTGCACCATGTTTTTGTTGGCATTGATCTCACTTTGAGGTATTGGCCAGAGGTAGTCCCTGCCTGCATTGAATGTTCTTTTGTCTATCACCATCGCTTCATACTGCCAATCGGGAGATGTACCCAATCCATCGCCAGGGTAAGTTTTCAATTTTGTATTATCGTAGCCCAAAGCATCTACCATTACCTGCTCTGCAATTTTCCAGCGGCGGATATCGGCCCATCTTACACCCTCAAAAGCCAGCTCTACCCTTCTTTCATTCCTGATCACCGTGCGCATTTGTTCTTTGGACAACGCCGGCATTGCTTCCGACAAAGTCTTCATGCCCGCTCTTCTACGCAGTTGGTCGATTGCTTCGTAGGCATTTTGAGGTCCTTCCGATTCATTAATGGCTTCTGCATACGTAAGCAGCATTTCGCCGTAGCGCATATAATATTTATTGTGTCCTTCCTTTTCAATATTTCGTAAAGTGCCGTCAAAATTTTTCTTGGCCCTGAACCCGCTTTCGTTCAGCAACCAGGAAGGTATCGTGATAGAATCGGTAGACACCGATGGATCCGGCGCACCAATAATATAGTTGAGATACCGGGAGCCGGGATAGAAAACCGAAGCGTTCAACCGGGGATCCCTGTTCATGTATGGATTGGCAGGATCGAAGCCAGACTGGGGATCTGTAATAGGCAAACCATTTTGCATGTAGTAGGAATTCACAAACTGCAATGTGGGCGCGAACGCAGGATAGACGCCGATAGGGTAATAAATGAAAGAAGGCATAATATCCGGAGTGTAGTGCACCTGCAACATGATTTCCTGCCGGGCACCCGCTTCATTTTGTTCCAGGAACAAACCATGGTAATCAGGAAACAGGTTATATACTTTTAGGTCCATCACGCCCTTAGCCGCTGCTGCTGCCTCCGCCCATTTTTCATTGTATAAAAGCACCCTTGCTTTCAACCCCATAGCCGCCCCTTTGGTAATGCGACCACGATCTTCATCTGCGGTGTACTGGGTTGGCAAATCCGGGATGCCTTCATCCAAATCTTTGAGCACTTGTGCAATAATTTCTTCCTTGCTGTTTCGAGAAGGAAAACTATTGCTCAGGTCGCCAGGCAAAAGAATGAGCGGCACACCACCATAGTAGGTAGCCAGATCGTGATAAAACCAGGCACGCAGAAATTTTGCTTCAGCTATATACCTGTTTTTATCAGGAGACGCAAAACTTGCTTTCGCCATTCCATCGATGAAAACATTTGCACGTGAGATGCCCTGGAAATCCAGGTCCCATTTCCATCTCGCCCAGGGACTGTTACTATTGCCCTGTCCACGCGCCCACTCGGTGGTGTTGTGCCAGGGCTGTGAATCATATACGTCATCCGTGATGGTTTCCAATTGCAGCGGAAACATTTTTTGGTTTTCATTGCTGGTACCTATAAAGTCAAGACTGGCGTACACACCACTCAGCAGTATTTTAGATTGTGCCTCATTGGTGAGATAGTTATCAGGAGAGATGAAGTCCTGGGGCTTTTCGTCAAGAAAACTTTTGCTACACGAAAAGCAGACAGATACCAGTAATAATATGATATAATGAAATTTGTATTTCATAATAATGAATAGCTTTAAAATTTAACATTCACACCGCAAGAGTAAATCCGCACCTGGGGGTATTGCAGTGAGTTAACCGTTGTAGAAGGTTTTTCCGGATCAAATCCAAAACGCATTTTAGTCCAGGTAAGCGCGTTCTGAACATTGGCAAAAATCCGGAGCCTTGTGTTGGAAGGATTCAACCCAACCCTCCTGATCAGGTTATCAGATATGTTGTAACCCAATTCCAGGTTTTTCAACCGGATATAAGAAGCATCTTCCAGGTAATAGGCTGAGATGATGTCGTACCGGGAAGGATCTGAATAAACACGCTGTATAGTTTTGCTCGGTCTTTCTTCTGTCCAGGCATCTTTATACCACGCACCCGTATTGGCTGAGCCGCCATGAAAAGGTGAAGTAAGGTAACCCTGGTTTAACGAGTTAACGCCATATACACCCTGGAAGAAAAGCGATACATCGAAGCCTTTCCAATCGGCAGATATGGTAGACGAAAATGTCCAGTCAGGATAAGACCTGCCGATGATCACTTTATCATCTTCGTTGATGATACCATCCCTGGATTCAGGAATACCATCATGATCGGCATCCACGGTTAACTGATCCCTAAACCGGATATCTCCCGGCGCAGGTACCAGCCCTACATATGGATTAGTAGCATTGCCATCTTTATTTGCCAGCAGCAAGTGTTTGTCAATTTCGTCCTGCGATTGATATATCCCTTCTGTTTCGTAGGCAAAAAAGGAGTTGAATGAACTGCCTTCTTCCCAGATCATGCTTCCCATAATAATGGGACTTCTGCCGGCAAGATCTGTGATCCTGTTAACTACATGCGACGCCATTGCACTAACGCCAATACCTACCTTACCGATGCGGTCAGTATATCTCACAGACATTTCGATACCATGATTTTTCATTTTACCCGCGTTTTGGTAAGGTGTGGTGGTAATGCCCAATGTACTGGATACAGGGATCTGCATCAGGATATCATACGTTTCTTTAATAAAATAATCAGCCGTACCTGACAATTTTCTATCTAATACACTGAAGTCGATTCCTATATTGGTCATCTCTGAAGTCTCCCATGAGGTACGGCGGTTAGCGAGTTTGGTAACCGCACCTGCGGGGTATAATGTGTTGTTGAAATTATAAAGCAGGTTAAGGCTGAGTTCGTCAGAAGCAGCGTAGGACTGACCTATACTTTCATTGCCCAATCTTCCCCAGGAAGCCCTGATTTTAAGGTCAGACAACCATTTTATATTGTCTCGAAGAAAATTCTCCTCCGACAGTCGCCATCCTGCAGATACCGAGGGGAAAGATCCCCATTTGTCCAGGAACCTGGAACTTCCATCATGGCGAAGATTGGCTTCTAACAGGTAACGACCGTTATAATTATAATTGATTCTACCAAACTGCGAATACCATGATAGCCCTGATGCACTGCTGTTGTTGCGTTGAGTAACCGGATCGCCAAAGCCAAATTGCGGAATATTTACAGACAGGTTAGATCGTGAAATGGAATAGCCCTGGTTATCTGACTGCCTTGCTTCTATACCTACCATGGCGGAGAGGTTATGTTTTTTTGCAAGGCTGATAGCATAATTTGCATACGCATTAAAAACCGTCAACAACGACTCAGAACTGCTGTAGGAAAGAGAGGACACCGCAGGCGTAGGCGTAGTGATCGTTCCGTCAGGATTTAATGAAGCCAGTTGAACCGTTGGACGGAAAATCTTTTGCTGCCAGTTGTTTTTATAAATGCCGTAAGAGGCAGTCATCTCAAGCCCTTTTACGGGGTTGAGTGTAACAACGCCCCTGAGATTGAGCGGACCTTGTTTGATCCGGTTCATACCGCTTGCATCTTTTGCTCCGTAGCTGTAAGCATAATTGCTATAACCAACACCCGGTATTACCATTCTTACAGTGGGCGGCGCTACGTATGCAAAATAGAATGCAGTCGTCATCCCATCCACCAGATCATCTGTGGTTTGCTCATGCCCCGATGCCATAATACTGATATTCAACTTATCTTTAAGAAAATGAGCATTCAGATTTGAGCGGAAAGTCAGTTTTTTACTGTTGTTGCCAATAGCAACTCCATCCTGGTCGAGGTAGCCTACCGACGCGGAATATTGAAAAGCTTTTGATCCGCCTGAAACAGATACATAGTGATCATGCATACGGGCTGGGCGTAACAGGAAATCGCCCCAATCGAAATCCAGCGGATACACTACCGGGTCTACATTATTGCGGAAGTTATCCATGTATTCATCCGTATACCATGCGGGGTTTCTGCCATTGATATTGTAATAGGCTTTGGCACTGAGTTCAAGATAATCCAGCCCCTTCAAGACTTCAGGCATTGAGGTTACCTGCTGCACACCATAATAACCCACATATTCTACATTCATCCTATCCTGCCGCCCGCGTTTGGTAGTGATCAGTATTACGCCATTAGATGCGCGGTTACCGTAAATAGCCGAAGAAGCTGCATCCTTCAGTACGGAGATAGAGGCAATATCTTTGGGGTTCACATCATTTAAACTGCCTTCCATCCCGTCTATTATAATGAGTGGTGATGTATTATTAAAAGTGCCAACACCTCTTATCAAAATTTTCGCGTTGTCATTACCGGGTTGCCCCGAGTTCTGCGAAATAAACGCTCCTGCCACCCTCCCCTGCAAGGCTATACTGGCATTACTAAGCGGTCTTGTAGCCATATCATCCACATCTATCGTTTCTACCGCACCGGTCAGGTTTACCTTTTTCTGTGTGCCGTATCCCACCACTACCACTTCGTCCAACCCCTTTTCCGCAGGCTTCAGTAGCACGCTGATAGAAGTTCGGTTGTTTACTGCTGTTTCAACCGACTGATAGCCTACCATGCTGATCACTAATACATCACCCGGCAGCACATTTTTGAGTTGAAAAAAGCCCTGGTCATCGGTATTGGTGCCGATCGCCTTACCCTTGATCATAACGCTGGCACCCGGGAGCGGTTCATTGTTTTCATTTAATACCCTGCCAGACAAATCCAGCAACAGCGGAGCTGACAGGGAATCTTTGGTTGATAAAGCCTGACCCGGCGTAACAACAATTACTTTGCCGATCATTTTGTAGTGTAAGCCCTGGGTGGGGATGCACGCATTGAGTAAATCTGTTAACGGCACATCGCTAACATTTAAATCTACCCGCTTTGTTTTGCGCATCACTTTCTGGTCAACAAGAAAAGAATATCCTGTTTGTTCCTTAATGTGACTGAACAATGTTTCAAGCGAAACATTTTTTAAGTGCAGGGTAACGTTCTGGGCGAACCCTCTTGCACTTACCTGCAGGCAGGCAACGAGTAAAAGAAGAGCTGTAATTCTCATAATTCGCAGCGTTTGGGTAAATCCTGCACCCCAATGCATATGAGTGCGGGAACAAAGAGCATTTAGCATAACTTTGCTTAGGTTTTGGTTAATAAATAAAGCAGTCTTCCCTGACCGTTTGTTTTGATTGACCTGACCTATTTACAGGGGAGTGGTACAAACACTTCCCTGTTTTCATTCAGATCAGAAAATTTACTTGTTCTTCATGTGTAGCGTTAGTTGCCGGTTTTCCAACCGACCTTCAATACCGAATTCTTCCAATGATTTCAACAGGTCATTTAAACTGATGTCGCGGCTTAAAGCACCCACAAACTTTTGATCGGAAAATGTCCCTTCATAAAAAACCTCTACATCGTACCACCTGGCTACCTGGCGCATGATGGAATACAGGTCTGTTCCTTTCAGAGAAAAATACCCGTTCTTCCATGCCACTGCCGCTTTTAAATCTGCTTCTTTTACCAATTGTATACTTTCGGCCACCAATGCCTGCTGTCCGGGCTGTAACAACACAGCCGCATTTTCCTGTCCTGTTCTTTCTACACGCACGCTTCCTTCTATCAGCGTAATATCTGTACTGGATTCATCTGCATAGGCCTTCACATTAAAATGAGTACCCAACACCTGTACACGACTAACGCCGGTTTGCACAATAAAGGGTTTGTTTTTATCGTGAGCTACTTCAAAATAAGCCTCCCCTTCAATTTTAACCCGCCTTTCCTGTCCGGTAAAATTTGTTGGATAAGTAATAGCAGATGCCGCGTTCAACCAGGTTACTGTTCCATCCGACAAAACAAGCTGAAGCGGTCGGCTTCCCCTGGGCAAAGCAATCGTATTAAAGGCTTCTTTCTGATCAAGCCCTGTGTAAACAATTCTGCCATCTGCACCCTTAGCCAGCTTTACAGCCCCATCTGTAACTACATCACCTTCACCCAGGCTGTCCAGCAGTATCGTTTTACCGGAAGAAAGCGTAAGCACAGCCTGGGAGCGTGCCGGCGCAGCTACATTATGTTTTTCGTTATCAGTATATGAAAATGATTTGTTCTCAGCCGGAATTTGCAGCTTCAAAAACCAACCGGCGGCAACAATAATGACCGCTGCGGCGGCTACCGCAGCCCATTTCCTTTTACGGGTATTCATCGCAATAACCTTTGATTCGCTTGCCGCCTGGTCCATACTGCCTATCACTTCCAATATCTCTGCCGCCGCATTGTCATTCATTTTTACTTCTTGCCGCACCTGCAAAAAGGCTTCTTCTATTAATGCCTTAAAAGCATTTTCATTTTCAGGATCGAGCAGGAGTGCCTGTAGTTCTTCCTTCTCTTCTGAAGAAGCACTCTTTTCAATTACTTTATTAAACAAGTAAGATAATCTCGGGTCTGCCATAATAATGCTTGGCATTTCCTGTTTGGCAGGAAGCCATTATTAAGACGTATAAAAGATGATGATGGGGTAACCCAAAAATAAAAATCATAAAAAATTCCAGAAAAGGAGCAGGAATACATCGAATCCACGGCGGGCAATAATATAGGCCCGGATACTGCGCATGGCCAACTGAAGATGCTTCTTTACTGTTTGGGGAGATATCTTGAGTTGCTCAGCTATAGCTTGCTGTTTGAGGCCTTCTTCTTTACTCAAAAGGTAAACCTGTTTGCGTTGCAAGGGCAATTGGTCTACTGCCTGAGACAGTATTAAACGAAGTTCTTTTTCTGTCACATAATCGCGCGATTCGTGCCAGATACCAGCCAATTCCACATTGGTACCCGCATGGCGCTGCTTACTACGGATTTTGGCAGCTTCACTGCGCAAGTAAGAAAAAACCATATTCCTGGCAACCACAAACAGCCACGCTCCCATTTTTTCAACAGCGTGCAATTCCCCGCGCTTCAGCCAGACTTTCACAAAAACGTCCTGAACAATTTCCTCCGCTGCCTGCTCAGATTCGGTAAGTGCAAGCGCAACTGTATAAATTCGGTTACGATAATAATCGAACAATGTTGCAAACGCCTTTTGATCACCACTTGCTATTAATAAAACAAGCGACTTTTCATCAAAGGGTGGTAAACTATGCATTCGTTTGCGTCACTTTTTATGCCTCAGTAATATAAGATGAAGTTAACATAGATTATGGGAACTCGGTGAAGATAAAAAATCTATAGTCATTTGGCCTTATTAGCAAATCTTAAAGTGAAAGGATTGATACTTCACCACTCCTAAACAGATTCTATGCTTTCAATTGATCTTACCGAGTTTTGAAACTCAATATAGAACATGTACAATTATACACAAGTCTGAAAATCAAACTTGTTTTGATTGCATCAAAAATTGAAGAAATTATTGAATGATTCGTGAACAACCAGGATAGGAGTGGGTAAAGGTTTATAACGACTTCGCAAAAATATAAAGTCTGCTTAACGTTTATTAATCGGCTCTCCGTACCGGGGATAAACTTGTGTTGGATTTCAAACGGTTGATTTAAAAACGTAAAGGAATCTGTAAACTTATTTGCCGAAGGCGGAAAGACATAAGACAGCCTTACTATACCGGGGCTTCATAAATCAGTTTACCTCTTTACTATTATCCTTCCAGCGGATAATTGACAGCAGGTCTTGATGTAACAAGCTTGAGGATAGCAGGACGTGCCAAGCCCGAGTTTGGGTAATGGTGGCGGAGCAAAAACTTGCCGGCTTGCGTAGCATTTGCCAGTGAATAGAAGCAGTACGTCTACGTGGAAGGATGGAGTGGGAAATCTTAAAACTAATGAACTTGTGCAACGACACGTGTACTAGTTAGGTGTCGGAAATGAGCTGTATATTAGTCGTACTGTTAAAGAGTTTACCAATATTAATTACTTCAGTTCATAAGTGGCATCGTGTCAATTAACCTCCTAGACACATCCGATAACGATAAAGACCATCATAATGCTAATAGACTAATTAAATGGTTTGATACCGAAAAAGGATTTGAAGCAATGGCTCATAAAAATAGTATTTCAATTCCAGTATGGTGCGATTAAAAGTATACGCCCTTTCCAGTTTCTCAATTTCGTACGCTTCATTTCAATTCCTCTATGGTGCGATTAAAAGACATAGATTCCAGGCTTTTACTACTTTTTTCCTGCCGCTGTCTTTCAGCAAACAATTGTTGAGGTTATGATCAAAATCACTTGGCTGTATTATCTTTTTATTCAGCATGGCAAATATCAGCCTGTCCGCAAGTATGGGCGTACATACTTCTGCCAGGTCTAACGCCAATGAATAACGGCGAAACCCCGGCTGATGCAAAAAGCTGATTGTAGGATTCAACTGGGTATGATAGATCATATCTAAGCAAAGCGTATAACACATCATATTTACGAAAGAAACCATGGCATTTACTTCATTGTTGGGCGGTTGTTTGGTACGGTTGCCCATCTCCAAATTGTTGATGATCAGATCAAAGGATTCATAATAAGTCAGGCGGATACTGCCTTCTATACCCATCAGCAATTCTGTATCCGTACCCATTGGAATTTGCGCAGCAAGCATTTCAATCCTTTTTATCTGTGCGGTTGTGTCCTTATCACGGTTGTTGTAATAACGCAGATTTTTCAACATATTGAATGCGGCACCTTCAATAACTTTTTGGGCTATAGGCATACGCTTTTTCGGTTTGGAATACGCATCGGCTTGTGTAATCAATACTTTTCCACTCAATAAATAGTCTTTAGGCATAAAGCTGCCGGTATAATGTTCGTAGTAATCAAAAAAATGAACGCTTACCTGCTCTTTGCCCAAAAAATTATATAAAGCGCTGTTGCCATCCAATGCGCCAAAACAATAGAGGTTATCTACCGATTCTACAGGAATATACTTTGGCTGCAATTCATTGCCGTCTTCATCTACAGGTATAAACTTCAGGGTATTGTCTTTCCGACTCATGCGGCCAGGGTTAAAGAGATAGTAGGATTTTTTCATGATCTATATTAAAAGATGAAAACAGAAAGAGCGTAAGATGGCTAGACCTTAAGAATAACACTCTTACTATTTTTACTTTCTTACGATCTTCTTTATTCCTCCACATAGCACAGCTCGTAGTAACTGCAGCTCCTGCAGATCTTACTATTGATCCTTGGCGGGCATAGTTGGTTTTCCTGTAAAGCAGTTATCTTAGGGATCGCTTCCTTTAAATATGCCCGGTCGGGTTCCGTAAGCCAAACATTACCTGTTTGCCGGAGTTTGGGATATTCTAATGTGGCGTGCACACCAGGTATATCGTTTAATTCCAGCAACCAGATATAAAATTTGACCTGCCATTCATGGGCCTCTTCTACTTTATCGCTGCGCTTAACTTCGTGGATAATTTTTTCTTTCACATCGTAAAAGTCTATTTTGCCAAATAACTGAACGCCATCTTTGGTGGTAACCGACATATCTATCTCGGTATATTTTTCTGCACGTTGCGGATAGCTGGTTTCATGCAGAAGTTTACCATCATATACCACATCGCTGGTATGTTCCATATTAATGCCGCTGGCAAACAGCCAGCGTTTCCTGTGGCAAATGTGATAGTAGTTGATGTGAGTAGCGCTGATGTTCATTGGGATTGTTTAATATAAAAAACCGAATAGCCATAGGGGAATTTTGTTACCGAACCCCATTTCTATATCATCTGCCGCAATAATATAAGCCTCCTGCTTTTTTACCTGCTTCGCTGTCTTCCCTTTGCCGCCCACTTCTATGTGCATACCTGCTGTAAGGAAGTCGCCGCTGGTGGGTAACACAACTTCCATCTTAAGATTGGCTAACTGGTTAAGTAAAAAAGTTTCCCTAATGGCGCCCATATCCGGCGTAGCCTTAAGTGCAAATGCAAGATTTGTATTTTCCAGGTAAACTTTTTCTGGTTTCTGCAACAGGGCAACCCCTTTACCTTCAGCAGAAAGCAGGTTGAGCAAACGGGCATTTTGGAGATGGGTAAACCAGGTATACACCGATTCACGACTAACATCCAGTTTTCGGGCCAAGGCGGCGATATTGGGCTTGAAAGGTACCGACTCCGCCAGAACACCCAATAATTTTTTTACTTTAAAGGCTGTTCCGGAAGTATAATCCTGGATGTAACCAAGATCCGTCTCAATAACAGTACTAATGGTCTGGCTCAGCCGGATGGGTACTTCTTCAGGCGGGCCTTCCTGGAATACAGGCAAATAACCGTATCTCAGGTATTTTTTAAACAAAGGCAGAGGTTGTATTTGTTTCAGGATTGTACCCGTAATTTCGTGCTGATCGTTTATTAATTGCTCCCAGCTATTACTATAAAAGTTTCCATACCCACCTAATACCAAAAACTCTCTGAAAGATAGGCCGGGAAGCTCATAAGTGATTACCCTACGGCTCAAATCGGCCTCGCCCCGGTAAATATCGAGGGCTGAGGAAGAGGAAAATACAATTCTTAATTCGGGAAAGCCATCATAAATGTTTTTCAGTTCCCGCGACCAATGGGGATATTTATGTACTTCATCAATAAATAGATAGCGTCCCCCGTTTTTATAAAATTCATCGGCCGTTTCAACCAGGTTATGGGTGTAAAACCAGTAATGATCGGCAGTAACGTATAACACCTGCTCCCTGGGTTTGTTTAACCGATACCGGATGTATTGCAGCATCAGGGTAGTTTTGCCAGAACCTCTTGGCCCTTTTATAGCCAGCATACGCTGGTTCCATTTAATCTTTTCCATCATATAACGGAAAAAGGAATCTTTAACCTGTTGTAGTAAACTGTCGTGATATGTGAACAAAACTTCCATAAAATGTACTATTAAAACAACAAAATTAGCTAAAATATGTTGTCAATAAAATACATTTTTTGCATATAGCTGATTAGCAATGTGTTAAATGCATATTTTTTAAAAAACTTTCTTTATTAAGCAAATGCCACGGGCAAACTTTCAGGCAAATCAATTCCATGGTTCCAGGTGCACATCTTTTAAAAGCGTTGCGGATCATTTTCATTGCTTCAGGCACTCGCCCGCCTAAAAGAACTGGGCCTAAAAAAAGAGTACCACATTACCATCATGAACGGGGAATTGGAAAAACTACTGTATGGCCATCACGTATTGGTTGAGTCAAACGGGCAGCTACTGCTGGCACATACTATTTCTCCTGAAACCGATATTGCTGACCTTATCAAAGCCATTGCAACTGCACTCGGAGCTTGTCTGAAAAAGAGATTTGTATTTTGAGCAATAATTCAGCCTTAACGATGCAATACGAACACGGAACCTTATCCCCCACCCTATCCCACCTGTTTGACTTCCGAAGATCAATGACGGCATATGGATACCTACAGTTCGCTTTCAAAAATGCCCAAATCAGAATCTAATTGGCCTAATAAACTCTGGTCCGAATTAAGGTTTGTAAAATGTGAAATCATGTTAAGTTAATTTGATTTACTAATTATTTTAGTATATTTATACTAATAAAATTGGTGATCATGGAACCAAACAAACAATTATTACCAGGCTACCGGCTTTGCGACTACCTGATTGTAATTGACCCAGGTGAAGATATTTCAGGCAAAGTGATGAAGGTGCGCGATACATTTAACAGCGCTTACAAAACAGATGCTACCCCCTGGAAGCCTAATTTGCTGCTCTCATCGTTTAGGCAATATTCAATGATGGAGGAAAGAATCATAAACAAGCTTAAGGCTGTTGCCATGGGCCATTATCCTTTTAAGGTGGAGATGAAGGATTATGGCAGCTTTCCCAGCCATTCCATTTATATCAACATTACTTCAAAAGTGCCGATCCAGGAATTGGTAAGAAAGATCCGATCAGGAGCCCAATCCTTAATGAGAATTGGCGATGATAAGCCTTACTTTTCCAATGAGCCGCACATGATGATAGCGAAGAAATTAAAACCCTGGCAGTATGAAAAAGGGTGGCTGGAATATTCGCAGCGGCATTTTACCGGCAGATTTGTTGCGTCTGAAATGTTACTGCTTAAGCGATATACGGGAGAAAAGTCATGGCAGGTGGCCAAACATTTTCAATTTCAGAATCTTCCAGTTGAAGTTAAGCAGGCAGAACTGTTTTAATTTCATTTACAAAACATTAAAGAAAACATTTTCTTTGCTACTGCAAGAAATTAGAGATCGGCTACCCCATTCATCTCCCGCGGAGGTGGTTGATTTGACCATAGCGTTTGAACGTATTTTGCAAAAGCTATCTATTGGCGAAGCAATTGAAAAGATGAAAATCTACAATCTTCTGTACTTGGTTTTTTGAGTAAGTGATTTCTAATCTTCTGGCATTTTATGAGGCTATTTAACTGAATGAAAGGTCAGCTGCAAGGCTGTTGGATACCCGACCAACATTTCCGTAAAGAAGCTGTGTAATCTGCCCAGTGAACAATCAAAGGTAATAGTGTAACAGACCAAATTCTGGTTGATAAGGTATTACTGGCGACCCTAAAGTATTTAAGGTTGTTCTTAAACACACACGGCCTGATAATGGAAATTGTTTTCACAAATGATGCCAGTGTTCAAAGACAGAAAGGATATCGCACTGGATATTTACTTCTGGCTTATCCATCATCAAATGGTAAAATCGACCAGTATTATTGTAAGCACCCTGTTCTCATCGCACAAATACAGAAAACGAATGATGACTGTAGCAAAATGAACAGTAAATGCTTATCTGCAAAATATTTTGTGTGCATCTTAGTTATTTATTAACTTGTTGAGTGCATTTATACCACTCTTTCTCACCCTAAACCTGTGGCTGAGGAGGCGCATGCATTAGAGGCAGGTTATGGAAAACATCAGGCTAAGAGCACTCAGGCATCGCAGCAAAACATATATAGCACTGCATTTTACCCGGAACATTGCCATAAATAATATTTTAAATTATTGAACTGCGCCGCAGCGAGTAACACCCACGACTGTTGGTATATTCCAGTGCAGGAAGCGGACTATAAAACATTTCAGCAAATAGGGAGCGGCAAGGCAATTTTGGATAAGCATTTGGTAAACATTATCAGTCCATTTAATGATTTATGGAGGAAAAACGACGTAGGATGGCAGGACGGATTGTTCTAATAGCAATACAACATGTATAATGCTAACCCATTCATTTTCAATATCAAATTTTTTAACCCAGCGACGTATTATAGCATAAATCTACGCGTTGTATGCAACCCTGACAAAAAGTACCAACATAACTATCTTTGAGACTATGCAAGAATCTATCGAAAGACTGTTCAATATTAGTCATGATGCATCGGCTTCTTTAATCATTGCGCTTACAACATTTATTTTAGGATATTTAATTACTGCAGTAGTTTTTATTTTTACCAGATACTTTGAGAGGAAATCTAACCGAAAAATATTCCTTGACAACTTGGGTAGTTTAAATAAATCTCTAAAGAGACAGCAAACAGCTTTCTTGGATACAGTTAATTCTCTGAACATAATTACAAACTCGCCTTGGGAATACTCAAAAGTTGACTTTTTTCAAATACCTGTCTTTAGAGAAATGAGTTACAAAGACAGCTTTAAGAGTTTCTTTTGGGGGTTCGAAAATCAACTGCCAATTTTGATAAATAAAAAACTGAAGCGGCGTGCATATAATAAAACCTGGGAGAACATAAACAACGTACAGTATTGGAGCGACCGAGCATTGAACGATTTTTTTTTTGCTCTTGAGAAATATAACCAACACGGCGAAAGAAGGAACATGGCATTAAATCAACTGAGACAAATGTGGGAACATCTGTTTCTTACAGCCAAAAATAAACCGCAAACGTTTTCGGAAAACGAACTTAAATATATTAAAAAGCTTGACAATACGATTGCAGCCTATCGAAAAGTTCCTACAAATATTAGGGTCTTTCCATTTACAACACAACGGAAATTGGTTTTACCAATCCGCATTTTGAATAGAAAATATCAAGAATTACCACTTGTCCGCGAATTGAATGACAAAGCTTATGAAGTTTCAACCCACTATCACGAAATGGAGCTTTTCGTAAGACATACTCGAATACAATACAGAAAATATTATTATGCTTTTCGGAGCATACAAAGGACAAACGAAATGATAGAAAAAATTCTTTCTTAGTTCAGCCTTCAACCAGACAAAGGGTATACATACAACAGGCAGGTTGGCAAAAATGCGGGCTGACGGAAAACGTTCGTCAACTTTCGGTTCGTTGTTTAGGCTATAGTTCCGGCTGACCGAACGCAATCGGCAAAAAACTGTAACTTGTACATTAAATAAATAATCAACTTCGGTAGCCGGGCGGGACGTATCGCTATTATCCGCACTTCGCCAACCTGTACCGTTGGCTGCAACCCCACGACGATACCCAAACTATCAATAAAACAATTTTAGACTTGCAAGAATTCGAAAGCTACCTAGAGAAGTTATTTAGTGACCCTGGATTTGCCGTGTTTTTGGGGCTTGTATCATTGTGGTACTCATTTTACCTTTATAGACTACCGCAAAGGTCAACCAGTTTGCTTTTTATGACAATGTCGAATAGGGAAAAAGACAATCCAAGACAGACAACATTTGTTATAATAAATAACAGCAATAAAGACATAGTGAAAGCTGATTTGTTAAATGGGTTGCCATTAAAAATAATATTTAACGACACGTTATCCGTGACTGATTTTACAATTACCTACAATTCGTTTAAAAGAGGAAGATGCGACTTATTACAAAATTCAAAAAATGAATTTCAGCTGGACTTTGATATAATAAAACGAAAACAAGCTATTGCTTTAATCGCGACACATGACAGCAAAAAGCATATGGATCAGACTTGGAAAGATATCCAAATAGACGGTATTCTTATAAATATCGAAATAAACAGAGATGATTTTTCAGATCAAATGATATACAGAGTACGAAATGTTGAGATTGGGGCATACCTCGGTGCGGCCCTGCTTGCAATTTTCGCGTCATTTTCAACAAGAGCATTTTTGAAACCGTTAGACATTAACGTACCATACGGATATTTATTCATAGGTAGTTTCTTTGTCTGTTTTATTCCTGTATATAATTATTTTGCAGGTAGAGTTGGAGAGAATAACTATAAGGAATTTTGGAGAGTTCTTAAAAAATCTAGCCAAAAATAATTTTGCAGGGCAACAGCCAACATATAGGGCTTAAACGAAGTGTAGTGTAGCGGAACTTCGATTTAAGCCTCT
>CALKHN010000053.1 GCA_937991535.1 uncultured Sphingobacteriales bacterium | reverse complement strand
CCACAAAGGGATACAGCCATTTTTAACCCGATTTTAGTCGGACAACAATGATTTCAATTTTAAAAAAAAGAACAGGCAAAATTTTGAAAGACAAGCATTCATCAGGCTACATCTTCTGAATGCTGTGTTCAATAACAATTGATTAACCAATTGTTTTGTGCCTTGTTGCTGAAGCGTTTCAGGTGTACTGAAACGATTGTTCTGCGGGCATTTTTGCTTCAGACACAGCACAGCGCCTGTTATTCTATAACTTTGCCCAGCCTTTTTTCTTCTGCTGCTAATGGTATTGCACTATAGAAACCTTCACTTTAAAACAATGTATATGAAATACGAAAATTTGCAAACCCCTTTCTCAAAAGCATTTCTAACAGGCGTTTTTGTGGGCATTGTCAGCACATTTATTTGCTTAACCTATAACCTCATTTACCGGGCCGAAACCGGATTTGTACCTACGGATATTATCAATGTAGCTTCTATTATTTTTGGCGTGAATATACTTTTCATTTTAATTGGGCTGGTTTACTTTGGACTTACAAAAGCATCGGGGAAAGGAGAACTGGCTTTTATTATCCTCTTTTCGCTCCTAACCGTTTTTTTTGCCTGGCAGGCAGAAGGGGTAACCCGTTCTGTAAATCATGAGATGACTGTGCAATTCAGAGGTTTATTGCTGGGTGTTATCATCATTATGGGCATCGGCGCTACTTTTCTTCTTCCTGTGCTATTCCACAGCAAAGGGTTTGAGAAAAACATTTTATAAAATGATGTGATCAAATGCTCAAAACAATGAAGCAAAGTATTTACCCGTAACAGTATAAAAAAAGTGCCGGCGTATACACATACGGCCAGCACTCTCTGCATTTCATATCAATCACCGGATCTGTCCTCTAATAATGCCGGGGGGACTAAAATTGGAATGCGCATTCACATAAGCTGGTTCATTTAAAAGAAAATCATACTGTTCATCAGTGAGTTCGGTTACGATGTTCTGCCCAAAATCTGCGAGGGTATGGCATAAAAAAATTCTAACCGGCCCGTTTTCACCGGCAGCGCCGGCATGCACATGAGAAAATCGTAAAACATCGCCGCTTTCCAATTGTTGAACAATTACTTTTGAATACAACTTTTTACTGGCGCTTACCCGCAAATGTGCAAGGCCTTTTGTTGTGGTGGAAACAGCGGGCACTTCATTATCCCCGCTGAGTTGAACCACCATGTTGAGCACGTAAGGTCCGCTGCCATTGGCTTCTCTGTCGGCCATTTGCATGGTATTTGCAGTAACATCATCGTGCATTAAATTGCTTTTGGTACAGGAAAAAAGCGTTATGCTTACAAACATAAGCGTGTAACCAAACATGTTCTTTTTCATGATGTAATCTTTAATTGTTAATAAATAGAACTTCAGATACCATTCATAGAAAAGGAATAATGGAGGGATGGGATATTAAATTACAATAAAATCCTGCCGGACGCAAGTTTCCGGCGGTTCATTTTGGATATACGATGAAATCCCGCTGAAGGTTGCGCAAGCCGGTACTATTTATGGTTGTTGTAAAGGTTTCGCAGGCTGATACGACTGATGCGGGATACCGACAGATGGGTTTTTTTAGATTGGCTGCCAGCGCAATAAGCCAGTAAAATATATTTTTTGTAAAAATGAATGGCGGTATAACAATACCAGCCATCGGGGTTATGCTCAATTGTTTTACTGTTTTGCCAGGTTTTTCCTTCATCCTTTGAAACAGCGATATTCAGCGGTGTACGCTTATCTCTGATTGCAGGGTCATTGCCATCATTATTGTTCCATACCAAAACCAGATCTCCGGTTGCGGGAATCCTTGCAACAGAAGCAGGCGAGAGGGGAGATTTAATATTCGCCGGCTCAATATGGCTCCAGGATTCCCCCCGGTTGTTTGAGCGCGAGAATTGCTGGAAGCCACCGCTGGCCCTGATAAACATCATAACTGAACCGTCACTGAGTTCCACCACCCCAGGTTCCTGGGTAAGGGTAGCTGTGCTGTCGGGCACCTGTCCGCCTTCTTTCCAGTTCATGCCATTGTCATCCGAATAATAACTATGCAATGTGGCTTTGTTATGCCATTCTACACCCGGCGCCGCATGTAAAGCTACTGCCATCAGCAACCTTCCATTTTGCAGTTGGATGACGCGGTTATTGTTTAAAACAAAATATCCTTTTTTATCTTTGATACACGCAACCGGCTCGCTCCATGTTTCGGCTTCATCGGTTGAAATGCGCATCAGCGGAATACAATCCTGTTCCGAATTCTTACGCAGGTAGAACAAGGCGATATTGCCGTTTTGCAGCCGCAGCAAAGAAACCGACATCACATTCATGTTGCCTTCGTTTTCAATAATGCGTTTATCTTCCCGCGTCCAGGTTTTTCCTCCATCATCCGAGAATCTTCCTGCCAGGTAAGCAGGAGCGTGATCGCTGGTAGAGGTACCGGTATAGTGTGTATAAATAAAAAGAATACGCCCGCTTTTTAAGGTAATGAAATCTCCTTCGCTGTTGCGGGGATTGTTAGCGCCTGGATCAAGTTGAAGCGCTACGTGTTTTTTAATATTTATATCGTCAATAACAGATTTTTGGGCAACCGGTTTGCAATTTGCAAGAAATATGGTTGCGAACAGGAGATAAAATATATTTGGCAATTTGTTCATAAGAAAACTACATTCGGCAGTCGTGTAAATTTTAACGGTATTGTCTTATCAGTGCGGGCCTTTGGGTTATTTCGTGATAGCAGATCGCATTTTCACTGAAATAATGAAGTACCATACTTTTGCGGGTTTTCTCTTTGTCAGGATGGGGATCGCCGCCATGAAAGAGGTTGGCGTGCCATATGATCAAGTCTCCTTTTTTTGCAAGAAACTTTACCTTCTCTAATTTTTGTTCTTTGATTCTTTCCGCTATCATTTTCTCATAATCAGCATAGGATTTATTTCCCAGGAAAAATGCATTTCCTTCATTGCCGTAATCGCTATTCAAATAATAGGGCAGCTTATGACTGCCGGGATAATAATGCAAAGGCCCATTTTCATCTGTAATATCCTCCAGCGCAATCCAAACACCCAATAGTCTGCCTAAGGGAAAAGTAGTCATATGGATACTGTCGGAATGCGTTGCCTGTTCACTGCCTGTTAAAAAGTTAATGCTTTGAAAAAGTATGGCTTTGCCTCCGAGCAAAACAGAAAGCACTTCTTTAAGTTCCTCATCGTTGCCGGTATTCCATATCAAGCTGGAAGCATGAATGGCAAACATGATTTTATTGCGCTCATTTAACTTCATTTTTCCCTGTTTCAGCAACCCGCTGATTTCGGCATTAATAGTCTCTGCCTGTTGAATAGAGAGGTACTTGTCAATAATGGCAAATCCTTTGTCATCAAAAGAAAGGAGATTTTCTTTGGCGCGATCACTTATGCTGCTGAAAAGTGCGCATGCTGCAAGTTTTTGTTTATCTGTTGTAATGCTTTCAGATAACTCTTTCGGTAGTCCGGTAAAATCTTTGCTCGACAGGGAAGAATAATATTTTTTCTTTAATCCTAATTTTTTCAACAATGGCACATTATGCGCCAGTTGATTTTCATGAAAGAAGTTGTATATAGAATATACCAGTTTGGTACGTTTGATGAGTTGTATCATATTCAGTTGTCAATAAAATGAGCGGTTTGCAACCTGTCTCAATACAAAACCACTTCTTCCTTATCCCATTCCACCTTTACTTTTTGAGAAATGATAGAGTCTATGGCTTTGCCGCAATAATCGGGTTGTATGGGCAATTCGCGGCTGAAGCGGCGGTCAATCAATACACACAACTCCACCTGATCAGGGCGGCCAAAGGCAAGCAGCGCATCTAATGCTGCTCGAATGGTTCTGCCTTTATGCAGCACATCATCAATAAGCACTACTTTTTTGTCTTCAATTGAAAATGGAATATCAGTTTTGTTGGCTTCATGCAATTCGCTCCGTACATCATCGCGGTAAAAAGTAATATCTAATTTGCCATAATCCATAGAAACCGAAGGAACCAGGTGGCGGATATGAGCTGCTATCCTGTCACTCAAAAAAACTCCGCGGGGCTGAATGCCGATCAATACAGTATTGTTCAGATCGTTATGGCGTTCAATGATCTCATACGCCAGGCGCTGTATGGTGAGGTTTAACTGGTAAGGATCGAGAATGGTTTTCAATGCATGAATATTTTTGACAGCGAATGTAACTTATTTTTCATCTAAAAAAGAGTAGCTATAATCTACAGGTGGATTAAAAGTTTCTTTAATGGTTCTGGCGCTTAGCCAACGGTACAAATTCAACATGCTGCCGGCTTTATCGTTGGTGCCACTCGCCCTTGCACCGCCAAAAGGCTGCTGACCTACCACTGCACCTGTAGGTTTATCATTAATATAAAAATTACCGGCCGCATGGCGCAATTTATTTGTAGCCAGTTCTACCGCGGCCCGGTCTCTCGCAATCACCGACCCTGTTAATCCATAAGGTGAAGTTTCATCTACCAACTGCAATGTTTCTTCAAACTTGCCGGCATTGTATACATATATAGTTAGCACCGGTCCAAAAATTTCTTCACACATAGTAATATACTTCGGATCCTTTGCTTCTATTACCGTGGGCTGAATAAAATAGCCCTTGCTCTTATCGCATTTACCACCCACCAGTACCTCAGCTTTCTTGTCCTTTTTTACATTATCAATATATGATTTGATCTTATCAAAAGCTTTTTCATCTATAACCGCGTTAATGAAATTCGAAAAATCTTCCACTGTTCCCATTTTAAAACTTTTCACGCCATCCACCAATCTTTTTTTCACTTCATCAGCAATATTATTGGGAATATAAGCTCTTGAAGCAGCGGAGCATTTTTGCCCCTGGAATTCGAATGCCCCGCGCAGCAAAGCAGTAGCAACCACGGCAGCGTCGGCGCTTTTATGTGCGATAACGAAATCCTTGCCCCCCGTTTCGCCTACAATACGGGGATAACTTTTATAAGAAGCAATATTTTCTCCTATGCTCTTCCATATGGTATTGAATACACCTGTAGATCCTGTAAAATGTACACCGGCGAAATCACGGTGCGTAAAACAAATCTTTCCCAGCGTTGGGCCATCTACATAAATCAAATTGATCACACCATCTGGTAAACCGGCTTCCTTTAAAATGCGCAGGAACATTTGAGCGGCAAAAACCTGTGTGTTGGCGGGTTTCCAGACTACCACATTGCCGCACATAGCTGCCGACGTGGGCAGGTTGCCGCCAATGGCTGTAAAATTAAAAGGAGTAATGGCCAGCACAAAGCCTTCGAGCGAACGCCATTCCATACGGTTATGAATACCTGCCGAACTTACCGGTTGCTGTTTATATATTTCACTCAGGTAATGCACGTTAAACCGTAAAAAATCAATAAGTTCGCAGGCGGAATCAATTTCTGCCTGGTAGGCGTTTTTGCTTTGGCCCAGCATGGTAGTACCGTTCATGTACGAACGGTATTTCATGGCTATAAGATCGGCGGCTTTCAAAAAAATATTCGCCCTGTTCTCCCAGCTCATACCTGCCCATGCCGCTTTGACCGCCAGCGCGGCATCAATAGCCTGCTGTACGTGTTTTTCGGTACCTTCATGAAAATACCCCAATACGTGGCTGATCTCATGTGGCGGATGAATGGCCACTTTCTTCCCCGTTCGAACTTCCTTACTGCCAATATACATAGGGATATCCGCCGTTTCTTTTTTTAGTTCCGACAATGTTTTTTTTAAGATGGCCTTTTCAACGCTGCCTGATGCATAGTTTAGTACGGGTTCGTTAGCCGGTAAAGGATAGCTGAAATAACCTAAGCTCATAACTGTAAAATTGAAGTAATGAATAGATTAATACGCAAAGATAATACAGAATGGGCAGCAGCGAGTGGTGAGTGGTGAAAAGTGAATGGTTGAATTGCTTACCGCTCACTCCTTACTACTTACCACTTCACATCACCTGGAAGCCATAGGCGTAGGGGTCATCTTCAGGATCAATAGTAATGGTATTGTAGCCGTAAATCCTTGCCCAGCCTTCAATACCCGGTCGAATAGCAGGTTTTCCGTGTATGTCCAGTTCTTCCTCAATGGTTCCTGTAAATGTTGAGCCGATGATGCTCTCATGGATAAAAACATCTCCTTTTTTGAGTTTGCCTTTGGCGTGCCATTGCGCCATACGGGCAGAAGTACCAGTGCCGCAGGGACTGCGGTCAATAGCCTTATCGCCGTAAAAAACGGCATTGCGTGCTGTGGCATTTTTATCCAAAACGGCGCCAGTCCATAAAATATGTGAACATCCCTTTATTGAAGGATCATCAGGATGAACAAATTCATATTTTTCGTTGATGCGTGTACGCAATTCCCTTGCCCATGCAATTAATTTATCAGCGGTATAATGTTCCAATCCTTTAAAATGAGGCTGTACGTCTATTATAGCATAAAAATTACCACCATAAGCAACGTCAATTGCCAACTCACCCAATTCCGGACAATCAGCGGTTAATCCTTCCGCGGCCAAAAAAGAGGGGACGTTGATAAGCTTTACAGATTTAATTTTTTTTGCTTCTTGTTTGTAACTGATCTGTACCAGTCCGGCAGGGGTCTCCATGCGTATAAAGCCAGGTATTAGCGGCACAACCAGCCCTTCCTCCAACGCAATGGTTATGGCGCCGATAGTTCCGTGTCCGCACATAGGCAGGCAACCGCTGGTTTCTATAAACAATACGGCTACATCATTCTCCGGGTCATGTGGCGGATATAAAATGCTGCCGCTCATCATATCATGACCACGGGGCTCAAACATCAGTCCTTTTCTTATCCAGTCATAATCCTTCAAAAAATACTGCCTTTTTTCACTCATGTTCGTACCCTGCAAAACAGGACCGCCACCTGCCACGAGACGGACAGGGTTGCCGCAGGTATGCGCATCTATACAGAAAAATGTTTTTTTCATCTTTTGGCTAATACCCCTGTTTATATTGCCGCATTTGTCCATTCATTGTTCACTATTCTCCATATGTTTTGCGGGTTGCTGTTTTTCAGGGCATCGGGTAGCATACTGTCGTTAAAGCCCTGGAAACATACCGGGCGAACCCACCGTTTAATAGCAGTGGTTCCAACTGAAGTAAATCTTGCATCGGTAGTAGCGGGATAGGGGCCGCCGTGTACCATACTGGCACATACTTCAACGCCTGTAGGCACATCATTCAAAATAATCCTTCCTGCCAGCGTTGTTTGCAAATCAATAATATCGTAATTAGCGGCAATATCGGCGTCGGTAGCCATAACGGTAGTGGTTAACTGGCCCTTCAGTTGTTTCAATACCGCTATTAATTCTTCTTTGCTATCACAGCAAACTGCTAAAGAATAAGGACCAAAGACTTCTTCCCGGAAATGCGGGTTTTGTAAAAAGATATCTCCTTTCACTCTGGCTATTGTTGGAAAGGCTTCTCCGTCACCAGCCGTTTGTTTGGATTCCCCTATTTTTTCAATGCCTTTTTGCGATAAGGCCTGGTTCAATGCTTTATTATAGGATGCATGAATACCACTATGCAGCATTTTTTGAGGGATGATTTGCGTGATCTCTGCGCCGAGCAGGTTTAAAAAATTATCCAAAGCCTCACTTTGTACAGCGAGCAGCAATCCCGGATTGGTACAAAATTGTCCCATACCAAGCGTAACTGATGCAGCATAGCTCTTGGCCAATGTAACTGCATTTTGCTTCAGCGTACCCGACAAAAAAACTACAGGGTTGATACTGCTCATTTCCGCGAAAACAGGAATAGGTGTTTCGCGCTGGTTGGCATATTCCCATAGGGCTTTACCTCCGCTAAAGGAACCTGTAAAGCCCACACCGGTTGTGTTGGGGTGTATCACCAGGGCCTTGCCGGCTGTGCTGCCTGAGCCTAATACATGCTGTACGGTATGGGCATGTACACCTGCTTTTGTAATTGCTTTTTGTATGGCTTCAAAAACCAATTGTGAAGTTTTGGCATGGGCCGAATGTCCTTTAATAACTACGGAAGATCCTGAAGCCAGCGCACTGGCTGTATCGCCACCGGCAGTGGAAAAGGCAAAAGGAAAGTTGCTGGCGCCAAAAACCACTACCGGTCCAACGGGCAATAACATTTTACGGGTATCCGGTTTTGCCGGCGTTCTGTTTTTATCTGCGGTATCAATGGCGGCCTCCACCCAGCTTCCTTCTTCAATAAGACGGGCGAACATTTTTAACTGGTTGGTTGTTCGGGTTAGTTCTCCGTTCAAGCGCGGGAGAGGAAGATTTGATTCTTCATGGGCTACCTGTACCAGAGATGCTCTTTCCGCCTCAATTGCTTCGGCTATTTCATTTAAAAAGCCGGCGCGTTGTACAGCACTTAAGGTTTTATAACTATTAAACGCATGCTGCGCGTTTTGCATTACCAAATCTATATCGTTCATTCCTTATTTTTTTGATCCGCCAAGATACGGGATTTTTGGTGAGTGGATGGGCGAATAGTGAATGGTGAGTTGTGAATAGTGTCTCACCAATCTCATTTCGGATATGTTACTCATGCTCCACCGGTAAGCGGACGGGTGGCTAAAGCATCACTGATCACTTTTAGTACACGTTCTCTTTCTGTGCCAACAAGTGCCAGGCGGGGGGCTCTTACATATTCGCTGCCGATACCGGTTTGCGCTTCTGCCAGTTTAATGTATTGAACCAATTTAGGATGAATATCCAATTCGAGCAATGGCATGAACCACCTGTACAGCACTAACGCCTCTTCATATTTCCCGTCTTTTACCAGGCGGTACAGTTCAACGGTTTCGGCCGGAAAAGCACATACCAGCCCGGCCACCAATCCATCGGCTCCAAGAGCCAGTTCTTCGAACGTAAGTGTATCTACACCACAAAGTATTCTGAACCTTTTGCCAAAGCGATTGATCATGCGCGTTACATTGGTTGTATCGCGTGTTGACTCCTTAACCGCTTCAATGTTTTTTACGGCGCTCAGTTCATCAAACATATCCAGCGTGATTTCAATTTTATAATCAATAGGGTTATTATACAGCATAACCGGCATGCCGGTGGAGTTAGCTACAGCGGTAAAGTAAGCAACGGTTTCCCTGTGATCGCTTTTATACCGCATTGGAGGCAGGAGCATTAGGCCGTGAGCGCCCCATGCTTTTGCTAATGCCGCCTGGTGTATCGCTTCACGTGTTGAGCCTTCGGCAATGTTTAAAATTACCGGTACGCGATTCTGAATTTTTTCAACAGCAAATTTTACCAGTCTTTCTTTTTCCTCCACAGTTAATACACTGGCTTCACCAAGGGTACCGCCTAATATAATGCCGCTAACGCCGGCTTCTAATTGTGCATTGAGGTTCTTTTCAAAAAGCGGAAGATCTAATGCATCTTTGGCGGTAAATTTTGTAGTAAGCGCAGGATATACGCCAGTCCATTGAATTGTCATTGGTTATTTGTTAATTGTGTGATTGGTTGTTTAGTTGGGGAGTCAGCCATTATGTTAGCAGCGATCCTGCCAAACACCATACTACCGTACCTCCGTAATAATTTTCCTGGCGACATTTGTATTCCCCCATTTTGCCAGCTCGTGAAGAATTGGCATCAAACTTTTTCCCTTTGTGGTTAATTCATATTCAACTCTTGGAGGGAGTTCTTTGTACTCACTTCTTTTTACCAAAGAATAGGCTTCCAATTCTTTAAGTTCATTTGCCAATACCTTATTGGATATAGCCGGAATGAGTTGGTTTAATTTTCCAAATCGAACAGACTTGTTACTTATACAATTTAAAATAATTGGCTTCCATTTACCACCGATAATACTCATTGCTCTCGTTACCGGGCAATCATGAGGGTTTTCAATAAATCTTTGGGAAAAATTAGTGGTTACCATTTGGTTACTTGTATTTGGCATATTGGTTACAAAAATACACTGTTAGGAGTAGCTTTGTGAGAAATAATTTAATATGAAAATCTACATTTTTCTTTTTTTATTGAACATGTATGCTTTATGCGTATTTGGACAAACACTCAAATGGAATAGCCAGGAGTTTGAATTATGTAATGTAAAAGCTGCTCTCGTTCATCTTAATGGCGAACAGGTATTAAAAGTTGAACGGGATTTACAGGCTCTGCCTTTTGACGTAAAAAACCTGGCGGCTACAGTTGACGAACCTACATACGTTAAATTGAAAAATGTAAATTTTACTAACGGAATAATAGAGGTTAAGGTTTTAAGTCAAATTCAAAATCCTTCACCTTTTGAAGGTGCTCAGGGATTTATTGGGCTGGCTTTCAGAATCAGTGAAAAAGATTCAGCTTTTGAATCAATTTATTTAAGGCCGAAAGCAGGACGGTCTGAAAGTCAATTTGGAAGAAATCATACCGTTCAATATTATGCCTATCCAAATTATAAGTTTGACCGTTTAAGACGTGAAGGGAATGGAGAATATGAAACGTATGCAGATGTCGGGTTGAATGAATGGATAACCTTACGTATCGAAGTAAAGGGGGAAAAAGCGGAACTTTATATCAATAATCAGAAATATGCTTCATTCATCGTAGATAAGCTGAAAGGCTCAACAACCAATGGAGCAATAGCAATGTGGGTGGACATCGGAACGATTGGATATTTCAAAGACTTGAAAGTGACTAAGTTGTATTAATTATTTTTGCATGAAATGCGATAGCAGTATACCCGCTGCCACTGCCGCATTGAGCGATTCTGCTTTTCCTCTTCCGGGGATGGTTACCTGTTCCCTGCAAAATTGCAATAGTTCCGGGTGAACACCCTTCGACTCATTGCCCATGAGCAGAGCCCCTTCCCGTAGCGGAGAACACTGATATATTGATTTTCCATGCAATGTAGCCGCATATATAGCAACGCCGGCATTTTGTTTGCACCAGTCAATAAGCTCTGTATATATAACATTTACGCTCAGCAAACTGCCCATTGTTGACTGAACAACTTTAGGGTTGTACAGATCCGCACATGCTTTGCTGCATATAACGGTATCAATACCAAACCAGTCGGCCGTTCGAACAATAGTACCAAAATTGCCAGGATCCTGAATATCATCGAGCATTAAAAAAACACCGGGAGGAACTGCTGCATCATGCTCTTCTTTCTTTTTTTTTACAATGGCGAGCACCTGGTTGGGTGAGCTGCGGGCAGATATTTTTTCCAGGTCGCCTTCTTCTATAAGAAATATGCCTGATGGATTCATCTGTTTCACCAGTGTGCTATTATTATTTAGCCAACTTTTAACAGTATAGAGCGAAAGTATTTTATCTGGCGCACGCAAAAGGAATTCTTCCGTAATTTTAGGACCTTCAATCACAAAACATCCTTCTTCATCCCTTAATTTTTTATGGTATAAACTTTGAATATATTTGACCCTTGATTTGCTGAGCATCCTTATAGTTTATTTATGCCTGATTCACCAACGAAACGCCAAATTAAATTTTTTTTTCACAAAAGGAATGTATATAAGCGTTCCATCCGGCAAAATATCAGCGCTGAAAGCAGCAAATTAAAAAATATACGGATGAAAATACATTCTTCTTTCTTCAATCATTTCTATTTTATCACAATCATTTTAGGACTTGCATCCTCCTGCACGGTAGTTAAAAAATACCAGCCATATAAACCCTTTGTTTTTGAGAACGAAATTCATATCAACAGCAAATTGAGTTCCGGCGAAAAGAAGGAACTGAAAAATAAACTGGAAACCCAGATTGAGGACAGTGTAAAACCCGTTTTTAAGAGCGTTTTGTTCGTGCGGCATGTTTTAAACCGGCCGGCTGTTTTCGACAGCAACTATGTCAAACGATCAGTTCAAAACATGAACAATTTACTGCACAATAACGGCTATTACCGCAGCGATATACAGGCAGAATGGGATAAGGTGGATACGGTAATCCGCAATGAAAAACCCGATCAGTACCGCCTGAAAGTAAATTACAATATCAATACCGGAAGTCTTTTTCGCATAGATTCCATTAGCTACCGTTTCACGGACACCACTTTGCAAAGACTGGTAAACGAAAACAAGGATAAATCGCTGCTAAAAAAATCGGAAGCTTTCAGCAATCAGAAAATTGATGAAGAACTGAACCGGCTTATTGAAATATTCCGTAACAATGGTTTTTACCGCATCAACCGGGAAATGCTGAAAGCCCAATTAGATACGGTGAATGTATCTTTAATAGATGCCTCCGCGGATCCTTTTGAACAAATACAGTTGCAGGTGGAGGCTCAGAAAAAGTATCAAACTCCAACAATTGATATAGTTATCCTCGAAATTCCCTTAAAAGACAGCTCCATCACGCAATTGTATAAAGTGGGCAGGGTAGTCATTTTGCCCGATGAGCCGGCGGAATTAATGACGGGTATACGGCGCGACCTTGAGCAGACAGAGTATGGCGGTTACAGTATTTACAGCAGGTACAATCTTTTTAAACCATCCTTTCTGGTAAAAAGAATTGCGCTGAAGCCCGGCGAACTTTTCCGTGCATCGGATTTCAACAAAACGCTCCTCAACTTTAATCGAATTGAGGCCTGGCAAAATGTTACCATCAATGCGCGTCCCCGGGACTCTATTGAACCGGAGGTGGATTTCTTTATACGAATGGTACCTGCGAAAAAATATTTTTTCAGCGCCGACTTCGAAGGTTCCAGTATTCTTTCCGCACAAAACCAACTGTACAATGCGGGTAATAAAGGTTTGGCACTCAATTTTCAGTTAAAGAACAGGAATGTTGCCCGCCAGGCTTTGCAACTGGAAAATGTATTAAGAACAGGTGTTGAATTTACTGATTTCAGAAAAATACTTTCTACAGAAATGGGATTAAGCAACAGGCTTATTTTTCCACGTTTACTCACGCCATTTAAACTAAAAAACCAGGAAGATTTTTTAAATGCAAGAACATACGTGAACCTGGACGGGTCGTATATAGACCGGTATAAATATTATAAGATCAATACACTGAATGCATACCTGGGGTATGAGTTTCAGAAAAGGGCTAATATCAACTGGCAGATCAGGTTCCCCAATATTGAATTTACCCGCATTTATAATATTGACCTGGGTTTTGAACAACTGATAAGGGATTATCCGCTCCTGTCTTATTCTTATAATAACGGGCTTATTATGGGAATTAACGGAACGTATACACGAAGATTTAATTCTTCTAATCCCCGGATATTTAATTACTTAAGATTATATGGTGAAGAATCGGGATTGCTTATGGGTGCTTTGTTTAAAAAGCAAACCCAAAATGACAAACCGCTTGGCCAGCTGTACCGTTTTATAAAGTTAAGTGCAGATTTCAGACACTATGTTACGCATGCGAAATCCATGTGGGCTTACAGGGTGTTTGCAGGATACGGGCTTGGGTTTAAAACCGAAAACCGGCAGGGAGATATTTCTCTTCCATTCTTCAGGCAGTTTTTTGCCGGTGGACCCAACAGCATGCGGGGATGGCAACTGCGTAAATTAGGCCCGGGTTCCAGCATTTTTTATGATACTCTCAGGGTTCGTACGATTACTACTGATCCTCCCGGCGTGGTAGAGAAAAAATTTGACGACAGGTATGCCGATATTCAGTTAGAAGGAAATATTGAATACCGGTTTGATATTTTTCCGGTATATGGTTACTGGTTGCGCGGGGCATTGTTTACAGATATCGGTAATGTGTGGGTAAGAAAATCTTCAAGCCCCGAGTTTAAATATGCTGTTTTTGATTTAAGCAGGTTATATCAGGATGTTGCAGTAGCCGGAGGAGCAGGGCTGAGGCTTGACTTTAAGTTTTTTTTGTTGCGGTTCGACCTGGGCTGGCGGTTAAAAGACCCTTTATATGCCTCGGATGAATATATAAAACCGCAAAACGACGGATGGTTTATTACTTCCAACATGAGGAGACCTACATTCCAGTTTGGGATAGGTTACCCGTTTTAACTTTACTGCTCACTTACTACTTACTACCTGCCACTTTGCAATTTCATCTCTTCTGTCATTTCCTGAAAGGCTTCCATACGCATAGCGTTTTCAACTGTAAATTCTCCTATTCTTGTACGGCACAAACTGCTGAGATAAGCACCGCATCCTAAAGCATTCCCGTAATCATGCGCTAAACTTCGTATGTACGTGCCGGTAGAACATACTACTTTAAAATACACTTTAGGCAATGCAACATCAGTAATGGTAAATTCTTTTATAAACAATGTTCTTGGTTCCAGTTTTACAGCTATACCTTTACGGGCCATTTCGTATACAGGCTTCCCCTCTTGTTTAATAGCAGAGTGTGCCGGGGGGATTTGCTGTATTTGTCCGGTGAATTTTTTTGTAGTTTCATGCAACTGGCTTTCTGTAATATGATTGTAATCTTTAAAATTTTCCGGCTCGCTTTCAAGATCATAGGTAGGCGTTGATGCACCCAGGGTAAAACTGCCCGTATATTCTTTTTCCCGGGACATGTATTCATTTATTTTTTTAGTGAATTTTCCTGTACACACAATCAGCAATCCTGTAGCCAAAGGATCGAGAGTACCGGCATGCCCTACTTTTTTGATTTTTATGGTGGAACGTATTTTTCTTACAACATCAAAAGAGGTCCAGTGCAATGGCTTATTGATCAGTAATACTTTTCCTTCGGCAAACGGGTTGTTTTGTTCAGGTTGCATGTGGTTTGAAAGTTTGGGCAAAGATAAGGGTGCCGGCCGCAAAACGGCCGGTACGCATCAGCGTCAGACCGTTTTGCAGGTACTAAATTCTATAAGGAAGCTTATATGAATTGATTTCATTGAAGTTTGCGGTGCTGACCGCTACAGCGCCTGTCGTGCTTTCAATTCAATATACTTATTAATTGTATTTACGCTTACCTGCTGAGGAGTGGTTAATATGGAAAGTATGCCATGCTGCTGGAGTTCTTTTACAATCAGTCGTTTCTCAAATGCAAATTTATCAGCAATGGTTTTGATATAAATCTCTTCCAGGTTTGCGGCGGGCTTTTCCCTAAGCGACTTTAGTTCCGTGTTCTCAAAAAACACAACCAACAGTAAATGATGTTTTGCTATTTTGCGCAGGTAAGGCAACTGTCGCTGAAAGCCGGGGATAGATTCAAAATTGGTGAAGAGGATCAGCAATGCCCTGTTTTTAATTTTTCCACGGATATGCGTATACACTGATTCAAAATCGGTTTCTGAAAAATGCGTTTGCTGGCGGTATAAATTTTCCAGTATCATTTCCATTTGTATGCCTTTGCGGTCTGCAGGTAAAAAGGTATCGGGCTGACTTGCAAAGGTGAGTAGCCCGGCTTTGTCGTGTTTAAGCAAAGCCACATTGGTTAATACCAGCGATGCATTAATGGCGTAGTCTAAAAGCGTTATTCCTTCAAAAGGCATTTTCATATTACGCCCCTTATCTATAATGCAATAAATATGCTGGCTCTTTTCATCTGTAAAAGTGTTCACCATCAGGTCTCCTTTCCTGGCGGTAGCCTTCCAGTTTACATTCCTGTTGTCATCGCCATGAACATATTCCTTTATTTGCTCAAATTCCATACTGCTACCGGATTTGCGTAAACGCCGTATACCTGTTTCATTCAAACGATTCGTTACAGCCATTATCTGGTAACGCTTCAATTGCTGAAAAGAAGGGTATGCCGGTATGGTTTGTGGCTGTTCAAAAACAAACCGGCGTTGTACCAGTGCCAGTGGGCTTGTTACAAAAGCATTGATATTACCAAAAGCATATTCGCCTCTTTGCAGGGGGCGCAATATATAGGTTGATTGGTACTCTTCCCCGCTTTTAAGCATCGTTTTCTTTTTCCAGTTCCTTTGCTGAAACTGGAATGGCAGTTCATCAATAAGTTCAACCCTTATCGTAAAAGCATAATGGTTCCCAAAGTGCAGATGAATGATATTGTCATCTCCGTTGCTAAAACGTTCTGCCGCATTTCTTTTGCCGGTGAGGCCCAGCCGGCGCCCATACAACACAATAGCATCCACCATTACCAGGCAGGCCAGCAGCAGCAACAGAAGTTGGGCTATCATCATAAGTATGGGAATAAAAAAAGAAACGATAAACAACAGCACAATGCCCGCCAGCAACATATATGCGTTGCGGGTAAGCACAAAAGAACGGTATAATGCCAAAAGATTTCTCAATATTTACCGGGGTATTTCCAGTGCATGAATAATTTCTTTAATCACATCATCTTCCGTTGCGCCCTCCATTTCCTTTTCGGGTGTTAAAATAATCCGGTGGCGTAGTACGGGAGGCGCCATTTCAAGTATATCTTCCGGTGTTACAAAGTCACGGCCCTGCATAGCCGCTGCGGACTTTGCCGACATCATTATGGCCAATGATGCCCTGGGAGAAGCGCCGAGGTAAATAGATTTATGCGACCGGGTAGATGTTACCAGGCGGGCAATGAACTCTAATAACTTTTCTTCAATCAGTACAAGTCTTACCAATCGTCGCAGTTCGCTGATCTGTGATGCCGATAACACAGGATTCAGATGTGCGGCTATCTCTTCTCCCGGTGTTTGGTGAAACCTGTTCAATATGGCAATCTCTTCCTCTTCTGTAGGGTAAGGAACGGTTATTTTAAAAAGAAACCGGTCTAACTGTGCTTCAGGCAAACGATAGGTACCTTCCTGCTCCACGGGATTTTGTGTAGCCAGCACCATAAAAGGTTTTTCCATCGAATGCGAATATCCATCTACCGTTACCTGTTTTTCTTCCATCACCTCAAACAATGCCGCCTGCGTTTTAGCCGGTGCACGGTTAATTTCATCAACAAGAACAATATTGCCGAAAATAGGCCCGCGTTTAAACTGGAAACCGCCTTCCTTAGGATTGAATACAGAGGTACCCAATACATCGGATGGCATCAGATCGGGGGTGAATTGTATGCGTGAGAAATGCAGGGCAATACATTTGGCCACCAGTCTTGCCGTTAAGGTTTTGGCTACACCCGGAACGCCTTCTATCAACACATGGCCATCAGCAAGCAGCGCTGCCATAATTAATTTAATCATGTCGTGCTGACCAACAATTACTCTGCCTATTTCACTGCGCATTTGCGCTACAACTTCATGCAGTTGCGATAGATCTGTCCGGGGCTGAAATACATTTTCTTCCATGCTATGTAGTTTTATAAAAGCGGTCTAATAACTGATAAAACTCAGCTACCTGCCGGTCGTGAACGGCAGGCGCTTCCTGTATAAAGCGAATATACTCTGTTATAGATTGAATGGTGTTCACAGTGCATCCGGATTTTTGCGAAAGCCGCGCGATAAAATCCGCATCCATATTTCCGGTAGCCATATTAAAATGACTGTGTACATACTCCGTAAAATAAACAATCATTTTCTGGCAGAGATTTTTATTATCCCGTTTTTGAAAGTATAAACGGCCGATGGTTTTTACAAAATCCAATGAATCATTTTTTGGTGCAGCAACAACTGGTATCATACGCTGGTTTCTTTTAATGCCAAGCAATACAAATAAAAACAATCCTGCAAGCGCCGTTAATAAAGCCATACGAAAAGCCGGCTGTTCCATTAATACTCGTAAGGGAGATGGATCTTTTTGTCCGCTGTTTTGTGGCTTATGCAGGTAATATTCATCCCATGCCACGGTTGATGCCCCGGCATCCATAGAGGAGAGCAACTGATTGTAGTAACCCATATTTTGCCGGTACAGCAAGAAATAGTTACTGAATGCGAGTGGAGCAGTATGTATAAAAAAACTGCCGTCGCCCACACGCAAACGAATGAATGCGGCCCGTTCTTCACCTGAGGTGCCCAGTACGTAAGACATGGAGGAATCAATGGCATTGAACCATGAATTGAATTTTCTGCCGGGGTAGTCATACCGGTTATCTCTTTTTGAAAACGGAGGATGTATTAACCCCAGGTGCAGTGTATCCAGGTCGCTGAAGTTTTCATATACCGGAAAGCCTGCATCTGCATAACTTAGATCCAAATGAAAAAAATGCTGCGCCTCATTGCTCAGATCGTAGGATGATATCAGCACATCATTGCCCCTGCCAACAAAATGAAATAATTCGGTTAACTCATCATCGTTGGCATTAAAATCCTTACAAATGATAATTATAACCTGCCGGCCGGTATCATAATCCAATACCGTTTCGTCCCAATAGCCCGGCGCTTTTTTATTAATGGTTATTTTTGCTTCCGGAAATAAATGAGGAAGGCTTTGGTAGGCTACATAGCTTCCGTAAGGAATCTTATCTTTTTTATTTAACGTAATTCTGTGATCGAAATTATCTTTATTTCCTCCTATCAGCAAAGCCAGTAATAGTAAAAGCAATAAGCCGCCCAACAGGTATGGAGTTGCTTTTTTCAAATGGATAAGCCTGCTTTTTGATACAGTGAAGAAAAATCAGTTACAACACTTTCATATTGTTGTATGTTTACCGGCATCTCGCCGTACCATGCATATTCATAGCTGCGGGTAACATTAAAAAAGTCCCTATACCAGGGCCGGGAGTACAATTGTGCCAGGTATTCGCTATTGGTGATATCGGTACCATAACTGATCAACCCATTTTCAGAAAATGTTTTTAGCAATTGCAGGTAAAGAAAACGAATAGCCAGGCGATAATCTCCTTTCGCCACTGCCTTACCTGCTGCTTCCTGCAGATTGGCAGTAAAAATGTTATCTGCATCACCCTCCTTTGCCTGCGCGGGCAATATGACTGTTTTGCCTGAACCAAAAATATTCATTTTGTTTTGAACAAGAAACCAAACAACAGCAGCGGCAAATATTAAGAGCATAAGCAGCCACATGATCTGCCTGAACAGGGGCGAGCGGAGTACTGTAAAAACAATCTCCCAAATTTTTTCCCAGAATGAATTGCTTTCGATCCTGGTTTGGGTATGCCTGTCTTTATCAGCATACCAGAAAGCATTGTCTCTTTTCAGATTTTGGGTAATGGAATCAGGAACAAACCTGCTTTTTATTACTGACGAATCGTATAATGATTCAGGGTATTCTTTACCTGAAAAAAATAAAGTATCCTGATCCGGTTCAGCAAACTCATTGTCAGAAAGGTAGCCGCTCAGGCTGTCTAACCTCGCTTCTATACTGTCTTTCTGTTCTATTGCCCGGCTGCTGTCTCTGAATTCCTGGCCGTAGGTAACAAGTGGCGTATAAAGAAGTATAAACCCGGAGAAAAAAATGTATATATAAAAAAAATGTCTGATCACATTATAAGGTTTTGCGCCTGGCTAACATACGTTTTTGTACCCGCACGGGATAAATAATATAATACCATGTGATGTAGGAAGCGGAAAGCAATAAAATAAAACCGCTTAACCACCAGGGCATTGTATAATAGCGGGTAATAAATCCTTCAAAAAAGGCCGCTACCATAAAAACCGGTATTAAACTGGCCAATATGATAACGCCATCTTTGGCTCCCCGCATAAATGCATCTAATCTTTTACCCGTTCCCGGAAACATCCAGCCCTTGCCCAATACAATACCCGCCGCGCCTGCAATTACAATAGCCGATATTTCCAGTGTGCCGTGAATGAAAACAGTTAGTACAGATTGCATACCCAATCCTTTTGCAAAGAACATTTGTTCAAATGCGCCCAGCCGAACGCCTTCAGTAAGCAAGGAAACGATCAACGGAATGCAAAGCAAAAGGCCCTGTGCAAAATAGCCAAATGCCACAAAAAGGTAGTTGATCATAATCCCCATCCACATCAGCAGTTCCCCTCCTTCGGCGTATACGCCAAACGGCTTGCCGTTTTCAATATTCTCTTCCGTCATATTCACATAATTGTCGCTCAGCATTTCGCGTACAAAAGTTTCATCATGCTGTGATGAATAAAAACCGGTTATAAAAAAGGTAATAAAAAGCGCTGCACAAAACAACAATACACCATGATGCTTCCGAACGGTAAGGGGTACGGTATATTTCCAGAATTCAGTAATGCGGTTGCGGTCTTCTTTCCTGCTCTGGTAAATACTCATGTAGATTTGCGATGCCCTTGCATTTAAATACCGGGTTACCCTGCTATGCGGGTAAAAAGTTTTGGCATAGGAAAGATCGTCTACCAGTTGCGTGAAATCTATACCAGTTTCATCGGCATCTTCTGCCGGCATGTGCTGGGTTTTCAGCCACCTGTCTTTATTCTTTTTTATAAATAAGGCTTCACGCAAGGGTAATTAAATTTGTTCCAATTTAAATAAATACTTAACATCGTTTAACAACTGACCCAAATATATATTATTGCATACTATGGGTAAGATTTTTATTCCTACTAATTTTAATATTGACCTTGAATTTGAAAGCGCTCCTTTTCATACAAGAATGATAGCCTGGATCATTGATTTTGTGCTGCAAATATTTTATATCATCATTGCCTACAATGTATACGCTTCCGCAGCAGGTAATTATGCACGCAATATTTCTGGATACGATATGTGGGCCCTTCAGCTTATTATATTACTGCCTGTGTTCACCTATCATTTTTTTTGCGAACTGTTCTGGAACGGGCAAAGCGTAGGGAAAAAATTACTGGGTATACGTGTGGTGAATGATAACGGGGGAAAAGCTTCGCCGGCACAGTATATGATCCGGTGGCTGCTGCGGTCATCCGACCTTTCTATTCCTGTTATTATCATTGCTATTGTATTTGGCTGGATAGGTGCATTAAAAGCATTGTGGATAACAACACTGATGTTTATTGCAGACCTGGTTCTGGTTGCAGTACATCATAAATCAAAAAGACTTGGAGATTTGGCAGCCGGAACGCTGCTTATTAAAGCCAATCCCAAAGGAAATCTTGAAGACACCATTTTCATGGAAGTAAGCGATAGCTATGTTCCCGTATTTCCGCAGGTAATGCGCCTGAGCGACAGAGATATCAATACGATTAAGGGCATTTTGGATACGGGCCGTCAAACAGGACATATACAAATGGTGGAAAACGCTTCAGACCGTGTTAAAAATGTGTTAGCCATTCAAAGCACCATGCCCGCGTTTGATTTTTTAGATACCCTGCTAAAGGATTATAATTATTTGTCAACAAAAGGGTAGGAGCGGTTTCAGGTCGCAACTCGCAGGTGCACAAGTGGATTTCCCTGTAACTTGTAACCTGTGACTTGTTCTTGTAACCCATCACTTTCGACTGACCACTTACTTCTGGTCACTACCTGTATCCACATCCCAGTCATCCGTTCTGAAAGGATTTACAGGTAATCCCGGTCTGGCCTGTCCGTTCGGGCTGGTTTCTTTGCTGAAAATATTGGCTATTGCCGTATTGCTGAATGCAAACCGCACGGCTACAGGATTTTTAATTTGCTTGTTGGTAAGTATTACATGATCACCGTCAATCTTTACATCAGCAGGCAAAAAGTTTTTATCATCTCCGGCAATATAAAATTCGGTGGCTTTCTTTTCTCCTCCTTTAATAACCAGTCCATTGGGCACATTGTCGAAATACACTGTTACTTTATTTTTGTTTACCTCCATGTTTTTATACATGGGACTTTTATAAGTAATTCCCTCTTTTTTATAAGTTTCTGCCAAAGCCCAGGCAGCTAATCTTGTGCCAACATCCTTCTTGTTTTTGGGATGAATGTCTTTTACATTATCTACCAGGTCGGTAATTACGGCCATGCCTGTATTGGGATGTGTGAGTGTCTGCGTTTGCGCTTCCCGCAATAAAGCTCCTATATTTTTATTGCCGTAAGCAAAAGGCGCTATCTGTACGTAGTAAAAAGGGATATTCTTGTTCCAGTCTTTACGCCAGCTATCAATCAGGGTTGTCATCAATTGTTTATATGTGGACGCTGTGCCTGCATTGCTTTCTCCCTGGTACCAGATGGCGCCGGCAATATCAAAAGAAGTGATGGGGGAAATCATGGCATTGTATGCCCTGCCGGGTGCAATGGGCCACCAGTTGGTAGCGCCAATTTTAGCAGCGGCGGTTTTCAGCTCCGGGTCATTTTCCACCAGGTCTTCAGGTGTCCATACTTCTGCGGGCGTGCCGCCCCAACTGGTATTGATAAGCCCAATGGGTATGTTTAATTTTTGCTGCAATTGTTTTCCAAAATAATAGGCTACCGCGCTGAAGCTTTTTAATGTTTCCGGGTTGCATTCCGTCCATGTAGCCACGCAATCTTCCTGGGGAGTTAACGCCGTGGTTTTGGGAATATGAAAAAAACGGATATTGGGATTGGCGCTGTTCGGAAGTTCGGCGTCTATCTGCGGCAAACCATTCAGGCTGCTCCATTCCATATTGGACTGGCCTGAGCAAACCCATACTTCACCAATCATTACATTATTGAGTACGATTGTATTATTGCCTTTGAAGGTAATGGTATAAGGACCACCCGCGGCAGGTGTTTTGATTGCAATATTCCATTTGGCATCGCCCGATGCAACGGTAGAATCAATTGCTGAGCCCCATGATGTGGTAATGAAAATTTTTTCTCCGGGAGATGACCAGCCCCACAGGTTTACGGTTGACTGCTGCTGCAATACCATATTGCTGGAAAGTACTGCGGGAAGACGAATATTGGCAAATCCTTCAAAGCTCAGTCCCGTTAAAATAGAAATGGTTATGAAAAACAATGCAAGGATTTTGTTCATGTGGTTTATTTTGTGTTGAAAAGATAGTAAAGAAAAAAAGTATGACAAAATCAATTCTACCTTTGTCAAAATATTTTCAATGGCAATACATACAGCGCTCATAAATGAGCTCAAATACGAAGCATCGAATACTCGCAAAATACTGGCACGGATACCCGAAGAACAGTTTAACTGGCAACCACACGAAAAAAGCATGTCGATGGAGCGATTGGCCTGCCATATAGCGGAGTTGCCGCGGTGGATCAATTATATGATGGCAGCTACAGAGTTTGATTTTGCAAGGGATACTTTTGATCGTGTGAAGGTTTCTTCAAAAGATGAAATAACCACGGCTTTTGAGGATATTATGCAACAGGCGCTTGCCTTATTGGAAAAAGCTATGGATGAAGATTTGAATATAAAGTGGTCATTGAGAAGAGGTGAAATAAAAGCATTTGAATTGCCCAGGAAAGTGGCTATCCGTAATATGGTAATGAATCATATCATTCATCATCGCGGGCAGTTATCGGTATATCTTCGTTTGCTGAATGTGCCTGTTCCGGGCATGTACGGTCCTTCGGCCGATGAGAGATAGCATCACCCTACCCGCGGTTTTCATGAATCAGTGTTCCTGGCACGGGCCACAGCATTAACTTACAATGCCGCAAACGCATTCATTAATTTTTGCCAAATCGGCCAGCCTGCAGCAAAATGTAAAGCGATATGCTGAAAAATGAAAAAGAAAAATGCGATTACATAAGGCGGGTAAATTTTCCCTTTTCTTTTGTCGTCTATTATGAGAATAATTGTTGTGAGTTCAAGAAGAATATAAGTTACATCAAGCCCCAGCGTACCTTCGGTTAATGCCGGTATTAAAGCAGTGGCTCTTCCCAATCCCGGCGGCAGCAGCGCCAGTACCGTACCTGCCATATAACGGGCATGTAACTGCATATTTTGACGATCCTTTATGGCACTTACATAAAAGAAAATAAACCGGGTATGGAAAATCACATCAAGGAAAGAAATCATGTAGGTAAAAGGATTTAATCCTCCTTGTCGGCTAAGCATCAGGTGCATCATCATAAGTCCGCTCATAACCAGTAACAGGGCAAGTAGAAAAGAGATCTTTCCCAGCTTGCGATGTGCGCCCATTTATCCCTGCTGTACAAAAAGGGTTGAATGATGAGCAGGAATATCCAGCCGCCCGATGTTATTCCATGAAAATGATGCACAGGATCTGTTTCCGCCATTTTTGAAATAAAGGACTTGAAGAACCCGGTGATGGTAGCGACCATCGCTAATGTAAACCAAAGCCAGGCATGCCTGTAAAACGGGCAGTAGTTGCTTTTTGAGATAACATATAGAATGGGTTTTTTGACAATTCTGGTATGTAATATTTTTAAGATCAGAATAATTTTGCTATCACATTTCCTATAGTCTGCCAAAAATCAGTCTCCCGTAAATGCCAAAGTGTTTTATGCAGAACAAAGAAAGCGAACACTAAAACAAAGGGGCTCAGTCTTTTTGTCTTCACAGAGTCTATAATCGTTATAGTTCCTGTCAACAATAGCACAACGATACTACCCACATCAAAACCAGGCAAATTCAGATAAAAAATCAATGCACGATCCAATGCGGGGGGAATCAATAGAAAAGCTGTGCTGCACATAAAGCGCATGTGTAGCGCCGGGCGGCGTCTATATAAAATGGCAAAAGTATACAAGGCGCCAAAAAAAATAATACCCGGGAAAGTGAGGGATATGAAAGCAACAGCCTGAAATTTTCCTGCGAGGTTTAAATTGTTATGATACGCATCCTGGTTAACAAGAAAAAGAAACACCACCACCAACGGGGCTATCACATAACTCAGCTGGCCTGCCTGGCGGTGGAGTTTCATTTTACCTTGCCGGATAAGAATAGGCTGCACCAGTAGCATGAACACCCAACTCATCATAACCATGCCATGTAAGTGCATTATCCAATTAAAACGCATCGTGCCGCGACCTTCAATGGTTGTGTCTTCAAACTTCGGGAAAAATCTGATATAGGTATTAAGGAAACCGATTTGAATCAAAACGATCAGCAAAACGATCCCAATGATTGCGGCGCTAACAAACGCTGGAGAAACAATCGGTTTTTGAAATTGAGTAATTCCGGTTATTTCCTCGTTTTCTTTTTCTAAAACATTCAAGGATTTCATGTTTATCTATTTATTATTGATTATAGTTCACTCGCCCCTTCTCATCTTCTGCACCTGTGGTTCTACTGCGGCTGGCTTTAAGATTTTGCTTTCCAAAACTCCGTGTATAGGTGAGCTTAAAGGTTCGCCAGGAAAACCGCAAATGAATATCACTGACAAGATTCTTTTCCGGCACGTTAGTATATCCACGGAAGTCCATTGAGTTAAACAGGTTGTTGACAGAGAAATTAATTTTATCTCTTGCACCCAGTTTCTTTCTAATGCCAAAGTCCAGCGACCCCATCGCTTTAAAAACAGTGATCCCATTGAGATTGGGAGAGCTGTAAAAGCCGGACAGCTCCACTGAAAAATTTGCAGGCAGGGTAAAGGTCTGTATCATATTGATGCTGATGTTCTTTTTCTCTATTCTTACAGGCTCTTTTTCGTAGTACGCATTCACCTGTTGCCATGTTCCGGTGATATTGTATTGCATGCCCCACCAGGTAGCAACGGTTATGGGAACCGAGAGCACCAACGCTGCAAGTTTTTGATGATCCAGGTTTTGTGGACTCAAAATGGTTTTGTTGGTGCCGGAGTCAACACTGGGCTGGAAAAAAGTGATGCTATTGTTTTCTCTGGTAAAAGTTAGCTGCAGGAAGTATTTTTTATAGGTGTAGCCCACAGTTACGGCATGGGCAATGGCCGGTTGCAAAGCAGGGTTACCGGTTAATACTGTGTTTCTATTAACATAATAAGTGAAGGGGGCCAGGTCGTTGAATGTTGGCCTGGTGATCCTGCTGGTATACGAAAAACTGAAGGTGTTCTGTTCATTCAGCTTGTGTGAAAGAAATAATGTCGGGAAAAGTTTCCCGTAATGCCTGTCAACGATATTTTTTTCTGTTGTTGTTCCCAGGTTTGAATTGGTATATTCATAGCGCAGCCCCGCCTTCACTGCTGTTTTGTCATTAGCTGCAAAATTGAAGGAGGTATATACAGCAGTATAATTTTCCTTCAGGGCGTAGATGGATGAAAGGGCACTGTCTGTGGTCCAGTTACCCTGAATGAACCTTTCAAAATGGAGATCATTGGTAAAATCGGCTAAAGTGGTTTTGGCCCCGGCTTCCAGGCTGATTTTTCTGGACAGCTTTCCTGAATAGTCCACAGCATAAATCCAGAAGTTCAATGGAGTAAGCTTTCCGTTCCGGCTGGTCTCATCATAAATATAATTTCCTGCTTTATCATAATACGTGCTGTAATAATTGAAGGGCTGATTGTTTTTATAACGCAGATAGTAGGCGTTAAATGAAAGATTATCTCCTTTTTTAAATTGCTGGTGCAGATTGAGGTTAATACCATAGTCCTGCCAGTTATTCAACTCGCTATTGAAACTTAGCGCAATGGTGTCCAGTTGTCCGTTCATATGAAATGAGGCGGTACTGTGCTCCGACTGCCTGTACCAGCGGCCGTTGCTGGTAAGCAAAATACCGATGATCGTACGATGGCCAAGCTGATAATCCAGGCCTATCCGGACATTATGAAGCCGGGTCGTGTCTATCCTGTCTAAATCACCATAGGTTTCAAAAATATCTCCCTGATTTGATATCCGGTTAAAGCCATTGGTTGTGAACGGTTTTCTTTCTCTTGAGTAGGAAAAGTCTCCATAAATGTTCAGTTTCGCTGTGCGATAATTGAAATTCAGGCTCGCCTGTGTTACCCATCCTTTACCGTATCCCAGTATAGCGGAAAATGATCCATTGGTTCCTAAGCTGTTATTCTCCTTCAGTACAATGTTGATATATCCCGCGTTGCCTTCTGCATCAAAATTGGCGGGCGGTGTGCTAATCAATTCTATCCTGTCAATGTTTCCGGCACTCATGCCATCTAACATCTGCAGTATCGCAGAAACGGGTATGTAGTTTAGTTTTCCATTGATCATTACCCGCACCCCTTCTTTACCCAGCATCGCTATGCTTTTGTTTTGCCTGTTTACCGCAACACCAGGCGATCGCTCCAGTATCTGTAATGCGGTATTGCCTGCAGAGATAATACTGTTGGCTACGTTAATCGTCATACGGTCAGGTTTAAGCTCGTATAAAGGGCGTTGGGCAGTCACTGTAACACCGGTTAGCGTTCTGCCTGACAGTTTCAGTTGTTGTGTACCATTCTTTATATCCTTAACATCCGCAGCTACCTGGAGTAATGGAGTATAGAGCGTTGTGAACCCGGTATGAGAAAAACTGATGAAATAATCACCGGCAGCAATGTTCTCAAAGGAATAATTGCCGGTGCTATTGCTTACCGTTCCTTTTACAAGCGCGGAATCAACCGGATGCAGCAATAATACAGTAGCATCGGCAATGGGGGCGCTATTCATATCCGTTACCGAGCCATGGATATTTGCCTGGGCAAATAACAACGCTGGTATAGCCGGGAGTAATGAATAGGCGGCAATAAATAATATGCATCTTTTCATGACAGTTGGTTTGAGGATGGTGAACTGATATCATAATGCTAATCGGAGATAGTACATGCCTGTCTGCAGAAAAGAAGGTTAGGTCAGGTTTCTAAGAAGAGACTGAATTGGATGGATATTATTGGGGTACAAGATATAAATCCTCAGGACAATATGCAAGCACATTGGGGTGTTTTTCCTTAACCGGGGTTTCCAACCTTTCAAAGGTTGGAAACCCTTCTTCACTTATGGGCTTAATGTTAACCTAATATTTTCCCGCCACCACATATACCTGCGCATCTCCCAAACGAAATATTGTTTTATCTGTTGAACTATACAGTGTAATGGTTTTTAGATCATGGTTACCCAGCCAGCGTATCACTTCGGCGATAGTATAAACATGATGTTTGAACCGGTGTGTTTCTTCCTTTCCGTCTTTTGTGTACGTGAGCGTGGTAAGCAGCAACTCTTCCATTCATCGTATTCATTACGGATATGCATGGTTAAGCCGGGAAGTTCATAAGTTTTTTCTTTAACAAATTTTGCAAGAAAACTTTCGGCCATCAAGCCGGAATTGATGATCCATTTTCCACCTCGCTTTAAGGCCGTTGCAACTTTCTGTATAAATCTTTGCATGTCGTCATACCTGAAATATCCAAAGCTATAAGGCACAGGGATGAAAAGCTATAGACAGCAGTAAATAGTCATTAGATACTGTAAAATCAAGTCTTGATGTTAACGAACCATTGATAGCAATGGGAGGAAAAGTTGTAAACTTACCCGAATCAGGATTATAAGCAATAACGGAACTTTTTACGTAAAACACTAGGCATTGCAAAGTGCTTGCGGGGAAAGGTTTAACCGGAATGCGGGTATCTTTATCAAACTTAAAGTGCAGCAACAGGTAGTCTTTTACAAAAGACTGTAAATGTTGGGATGGTTGTATGATTTTGTAAATCACTTTATGAACTTTAAATTAAAAAGTCATAAAAGCAGGAATTTGTCCGCTATATAAGTCATTTACCCTGCGATTGGCACATGTTGCAATTGCTCATGCAAGTTTACAAAAAATGTAGCAAAATGGTAGCCGTTTTAGGCAGCGGAAATTCGGCAATTGGAACTGGCGCAGAACACGGGCTTTTTAAATCGGGCTATTAATTCTTTACATACCGGAACTGCTTCCCGTTCAGCAACGGATGTTGGCCAACCAGCATGTTATTCGTAAACAACAATGTAAAATCTTCAAAAAAAACTTCCGCCACCCATTTCTCAAAAGCAAATTCAAAATTGTTCTGAATTTTATTGCTTACGATGAAGGTATAAGGATGATCCGGGAAAAGAGGGGAGAAGAATTGTATGGAGTCCACCTCCTGTTTGGGAAATTTTACCGTGCCAGTTTTGTCGGTAAATAATTTTTGCCTTCCCCGCGCCGTATACAAAGTGCACTCAATGCCATTTACTATGCCCTGATTTTTATCCGTAAATTTTACCGTAACAAAATGATCATTTACCCTTCTGGCCGATAAGAGTTTGAAATCCCTTAACGGCTTTACGCGACTATTAAATACAATGGCATTTTTTTCCTGTGTCCATCTGCCCGAGCCATAGCGGTCTAAGCCTCCGTACGTAAAAAAAAAGGTAAAAGTATAATTGGATTTTAACTGAAATCCGCTTGCGGTTTCCTGTACACCTTCAAGAAAATACCCTCCGGATATTTCATCGGCCTGTTGCGCCATGGCCGGCGGAACAAAAAAGCAGATGCAGAATAATAATTGAAGTACTTTTTTCATGAAAGAAGCATTTGTCACCTCGCTGAACTGAATACTAAAGTATAGGTTTATCTATAAAAATAAAACCTTTTCGCTTCTCATGTCTTACAGCTCGTTTTCTTAACATATTTATAAAAGGAAAGGTATTATCGTGTTATAAGCGCCTAATACATACGCGCATGAAGTTCCGCTGCCACACCCGAGATCAGCCCACACCATTTTATCTGTAGTATAAGAAATCATTGCCAGGCATCGCTGCTGCTTCATCTAAACGCATAAAACAAATTGTTTTGATGAATTCAATATGTTGAAATTTCACCGGATGGTTGAAATGATGTTGCCGAGCAACTTGTTTTCATCCATTACATGCAAGCCCAGGCGCACCACCACTAAGTTTTTTGAAGGGATGATGTAAATATCCTGCCCGCCAAAACCGTCAGCAAAATACATATCAGCCGGCACACCGGGATACCAGCGTTGCGCAGGATCGCTCTTATTTAAACCATTTAACCAAAACTGGTATCCATAATGCCGGAGTGTATCTGCAACAAACGGCTGAACGGTGGCTTTTACCCAGTCTTCAGGTAATAGCTGTTCATTGTTCCATTTACCATTGTTATAATAAAGCAAACCAAAGCGGGCATAGTCCCGGGCTGTTGCATAGCAGAAAGAAGAGCCTACAAAGGTTCCGGATGCATCAGGTTCCAGCACCATAGAATACATGCCTGTTTTATAGAAAAGCGATTCATAAGGAAAAGCATGATAACCTTTGCCGGTGGCTTCGCGGATGATGCGGCTTATAATATTGCTGTTGCCGCTGGAATAATTGAATACCGTGCCCGGTGCAAATGCCAATGGAAGCTGTGCTGCATAGGCCGCGGCATTTCCTTTTTTAAAAAGCATGCTGGTAGCGCCGGATGGTTTCCTGTAATTCTCTTCATAATCCAGTCCGCTGGTTTGTTGCAGCAATTGCTCCAGTGTAATTTTTTCTTTGTCGGTATCCTTCCATTCCGCCACGGGTGCGGGGGCATTCACATCCAGCTTTCCCTGTTTTACAAGAATGCCGGTTAAAGCGGCTGTTATGCTTTTGGCAACAGACCATCCGGGCATGAGTGAATTTTTATCGTAGCCATGAGCATATTTTTCAGCCACCAATTGACCTTTATACAGTACAACAATTGCATTTGTGTGCACGGCATTTCCGTCTTTATATTCATTCAGTGCCCGTTGCAATACCGTATCCAGCTTTGAAGGGTCAATTCCGGAAGGCAGCGTGTGCGGCAATCGGTTGCCGTTGGGCCAGAGAATGGTATCTGTATTTTCAGAAGGTTTTGGCGGAAGTATAAAATGTTGAGCTCTTATTTGGCTTTCACTGCTGTCACTCACCAGTGTTGCGCCCAGTCCGCTGCGATAGATTGCTTTTCGTTTTGCCATGCCCAGCATCGCTCCCGCCACCGATGAATCCTTAACGTTTAACGTATAACCTGCCAAAGAAAAAGGAAAGGCAGAAAGCTCTTCATCAATCACCTTTTGAACACTCCGGTGTTGAAGATACACAGCCGAGCATACTATTTTAGCCCCGTATGCATTTATAATGGATATAGCCTGGTAAATATATCCTGCTAAAAAAATAATGAGAGAAATCAACAGTAAAAAAGCAATGCGGTAAATGACCTTTTTACGTGGCATAATAAGGTATAAACTGAAGGATTGTGATTCATATTCCTGCTAACAATATCCCAAAAGATAGTAAATGATCACAAAAACAAGAACCCCGCCCAAACATCCGCCACCCCATTTATAAGCGCCATATCCGGCAAGTAAGGTCCTAAGCCAGTTTTGCATAAATTTTAGTTTAGGTTTATATAATATAAAACTATGCCAACATACCGGAATTGCGCCCTTTGGTGTTGTATGAAACGTGAAAGGCGGGAAGTGAGATGAAAAGAACGGTAACCGGCTTCCCGTTTCATGTTTATCGTTTCATAAATGAACGGTGAGATTCACTATTCAACATTGACTGTTCACCCCTTCACCTCTGCCTTTTGACTTTTCATGATGAAAAGTCCCGGCTCTTTAATAGTCCGAGTACGCAGTTGCATGCGTTAAAATGGTCTCGTTTCTTGACACATTGTTTTTATATTCCGGTCTCGCCGAAAGTTTTTTCCATTCTGCATCATCTCTGAATGTTTGCCAGTGTGCATCGCGGTCGGCCATGTTTTCAAAACTGGTCATATACATCAGGTTGGGCATGCGGCTTCCGGTAATTACTTCTCCGTAAAAAACGGCATTGAACCTGAGCCTCTTAAAAAGAGGGATTTCTCCGCCTTCATTGAACATGTGCACTTTATTCCAGTATAACTTTTCAGTGGCGCTTTCATAACTGCGCAATTCGTATATTCTTTCGCTTTTTTCAGATTTCAATTCCGGAACAGCCGATTGGGGCGCCAGTTTAAAAGCACGCAGCAATATGGATTCCATACGGGTATAGGGTGCTGCATTGTAAGCTGCATCTGAATACGCCTTAGAAGCATTCACGTAATCAGTATTTTTTTGCAATTGTTGTGGCAGCATAAGAAGTTGTTCCATTGAGTTAAGCGGAAGAAGAACGTAAAGTCTTTTGTTTGCGGCCGTATCATTGCTCAACGGTTTAAAAGCGCCGATATTTTTAATACCCGCTTTGTGCAACGCCGGTATAAAGGCCTCCGACAGGTATTTATCCAGTAATTCTTCCTGGGCAGCAGTAGTAAAATGATATAATTTTATTTCGTAAAACTCCCTGTTGTTTTTTTTACTCTGAGCGGCAGCATTGGTAAAAAAAAGGATACCTAAAACAGAAGACAGTAATAAATGAATACTTTTTTTCATCATTCAATTTAATTTATCTTCCAAAGTAAATCAAATAAGCCAATGCAGTTGCGGGGAAATGGATTTTTTATTTTTTTTCATTTTTTGCCGGCTGATTCAAAAATATTCTTGTGGAGGATGCTATTGTTCTGGTGATTACCGTCATGTACTATCCCGTGACGTGTTTAGTTTGTTGTTCTATGATGAGATATATTACATTTGTATTCGAAAAATAATCATTATGCCTTCATTTGACATGGTAAGCAAAGTAGATGCCCAGTTATTAGACAATGCTGTAAATGTTACTAAAAAAGAAATCACCAACCGTTTTGATTTTAAAGATGCCCATGTGGTAATTGATTTGAATAAAAAGGAATTTAAGCTGAATATTGAAACGGACGACGATATGAAAATGCGGCAGTTGATTGACATGCTCATCAACAGGGCACATAAGCAGGGAATCGCTCCCGAGGCTTTTGATTTATCGAAAGAAGGATCGCAAAGTGGTAAAGTATGGAAAAAAGAGGTAACCGTGAGAAACGGGCTAAAGCAGGAAGATGCCAAAAAGATCGTTAAACATATAAAAGATGCAGGGTTAAAAGTGCAGGCTTCTATTAATGATGACCTGGTGAGAGTGACAGCAAAAAAAATCGATGACCTCCAGGCCGTTATACAGGCTTCTAAAACCTGGGAACTCGGTATACCCCTGCAATATGAGAATATGAGATCGTAAAATTTCAAATTTAAAATGTTAAATCTGAAATGTTTGTGCAAAACTCCCTCCAAAACCTGCAAAACCCTCCTTTTTGGGTGCATAAACGGGTGCATTTCTGGTGCATAGTAAGTTCAAAAGAAAATTGGAAAGGGGTAAACAAATGAAGTATCTTTATCAGACAAACGTTACAAGTAATACTGGAAACAGTAAGAAAGTAACAGGATGAGCGGAAGTCCGTCAGAAGATGGAAGCCCATCACGAAAGCATCGGGTTAGTAGTATGAAAGCGCAAGCAGACATATCAACAAAACTTGATGCTTTTTTTTGTGAGGTATCAGCTCAGCTATCAGTGGGCCTGCACTCATAGCTCAAAGCTGATCGCTGACAGCCTTCGGATTTGAATTTTATTTGTTTCTTGTGATTTGTTTTTTGGTGCTTTGCGTTAGACGCGGTGTGACCCTCCTTTGCCGGATGCCGGCCGCATCTTCGGATTTCGTTCTTCCGGCTTCGGATTTAATTCAATACTCCATATCCCCCAGTTTATGCAGTCCGTAAAAAAGGCATGTGGCGTGAAGCGCCTGCATTATTTTATTCTCCTTCAGCATTTGCTTGATCTCGTCAATGCTGAACAGGTATACTTCTATTTCTTCGTTATGATCTAATTGCTGCTCCTGCACTTTTTTGCCCCCCCGGGCAAGGTACATATGCATAAGGTTATCATTGGTTGATGGATTAGGTGATATTTTTCCCAGGTATTCGTACCGGCTGAATGCATACCCGGTTTCTTCTAACAATTCCCTTGCAATCGCAGCCTGCAAAGAGGCGTCGGTATCATCCACACATCCCCCGGGCGTTTCCATAATCGTTTCACCCAGTGCATGGCGGTACTGACGAACCATTACAACCTGGTTGTCTTCGGTAAGCGCCATTGCCGTAACCCAGGTGGGAAACTCATATACATAGTAAGGATCAACGATTTTCTTTTCCGGCGTTTCGCATTTGTCTTTGCGGATAGTAAACCATGTGGCTTTGTACAGGTATTCGGAAGACAAAACCTTCCATGTCATGTCTTTCATATTCACTGCATTGAGGCATTGATTAATTCGGCAATGTCCAGCACCTGTACACTGTCTTCCTTTTCTTTGTTCTTAACGCCATCGGTAAGCATGGTGTTGCAAAAAGGACATGCCGAAGCAATTACGCTGGCTCCCGTTTCCATGGCTTGGTTGGTTCTTTCGTAATTAATACGTGTGGAACCTTTCTCTTCTTCCTTCCACATTTGCGCCCCTCCGGCGCCACAGCACAATCCCCTGCTGCCACATCGTTTCATTTCCACCAGTTCAGCATCCAGTGCTTCCAGTACTTTGCGCGGCGCTTCATAAATATTATTGGCGCGACCCAAATAACAACTGTCGTGGTACGTAATGCGTTTCCCTTTAAAATCTCCGGATTCTTTCATCTTAATTTTCCCTTCATCAATCAATTGCTGCAGAAAAACCGCATGGTGGATCACTTCATAGCTGCCTCCCAGTTGGGGATATTCATTTTTAAGGATATTAAAACAATGAGGGCAGGCAGTAACTATTTTTTTTATCTCATAACTGTTCATTACCTGGATATTCTGGTAAGCCATCATCTGAAACAAAAATTCATTTCCTGCTCTGCGCGCCGGATCGCCGGTACAGGCCTCTTCCTTTCCGAGGATGGCATATTTTACATTTACCTTATTGAGTATGCTTACAAAAGCCTTTGTTATTTTTTGCGCCCGCTGATCAAAACTACCGGCACAGCCTACCCAAAATAATATGTCGGGGCGCTCCTGGTTGGCGTACAATTCTGACATTACAGGAACTTTCATACTGAATTTAATTTTAGTTTCAAAGCTAAACGAAATTCTTCATTATACTATTTTGAGTAATCGTATGTTACGGGTAGATTATGCTTTGGAATATATGCAAGGCATTAACAAATCTGTTAATATCTTTGAGCAATACAACAATTTATTTTAAGGCATGAAGCGAATATTTACCCTTATAGTCGCACTGATCGTAGCCGCCGTAAGTTTCGGACAGCATTTTATACCCGTTGATGAAGGATCGGAAATAGGATTTAAAATAAGGAATTTTGGAGTGAACGTAAGCGGAAGTTTTAAAGGATTACATGGAAAAATCATTTTTAACCCCGATAGCCTCAGCGCATCTCATTTTGATGTTACCATAGATGTTAAATCCATCAATACAGGCATTGACCAACGGGATAATCACTTACGGTCGGAAGATTATTTTGAGGTCGAAAAATATCCAGCCATTCATTTTGTGTCAACACGGATAACGACCAGCACGAGCAAAGAATACCTTTTTGTTTTTGGAAAACTTACTATTAAAGACGTTACCAAAGAAATTTCTTTCCCTTTTAAAGCAACGCCAAAAGAAAATGAATTTTTTTTTGAGGGTGAGTTTACACTAAACCGCAGGGATTATAATGTAGGCGGCGGCAGCATAAGCATGAGCGACAATGTTAGATTAAACCTTAAGGTGCGGGCAAAAAAAATAAATGAATAGGGGTGCAGGTTACAGGTTTCAGGTTCCAGGGGTAAACCTTGCAACCTGCAACTTGTAACATTCTAGGCCGTTTCACCGGTCCATTTATCTCTGTCACCGGGACTGAATTGCCAGGGTGCGAAATTGTTTTCTATATTGCTGAACATGGCGTTCCATTCCTGCGGCGCATTGCTTTCTTCCATAACAAGTGAGCGGCGCAGTTCCAGGATAATTTCAAGTGGACTGATGCTCACCGGGCATTCTTCCACGCAGGCATTGCAGGTTGTACAGGCGCGCAGTTCCTCAACAGTAATATAATTATGCAATAAGGTCTTGCCATCGTCTTTAAATGCTCCGTTCAATCTGATATTCTTTCCCGTTTCTTCCACTCTGTCTCTGGTATCCATCATGATCTTACGTGGCGACAAGGCCTTTCCTGTGAGGGTAGCAGGGCAGGCGGCGGAGCATCTGCCGCATTCCGTGCAGGAATAGGCATCAAGCAGGTTCCTCCAGCTTAAGTCAAATACATCCCTGGCGCCAAACCGGGCAGGTGGAACTGCATCGGCAGGTGCCAGTTCAGGCTGCATGGCATATAGCACCTCCTTCTGAACAGCAGGCATGTTGTTCATTTCTCCCTTGGGCAACAATCTTGCATAATATGCATTGGGGAACGCCAGCAGAATATGCAAATGTTTGGAATAAGGCAGGTAGTTCATAAATGCGAGGATGCCCAAAATATGCAGCCACCAGCAACTTCTTTCTATTACCACCAGTGTTGCTTCACTCAATGATCCGTACAAAGGTGCAAGCATACCCGACACAACAAACCTGCCCGTGGGATTTTCGGCATAATAGCCGTAGCCTTTCTCCTGCAATACCAGGTCTGTGGCATTCATGGTTAAAAAAAGCAGCATCAGCACAATCTCCGTAATCAGTATATAGTTGGCATCACTGCGGGGCCACCCATCAAGGTCTTTGCTGATGAATCTTTTCAGTTTTATAATATTCCTGCGGATAAGAAAAACAGCACAGGATACGATCACGAGCACAGCCAGTATTTCAAATGCATTGATCAGGAAACTGTACAAACTGCCTAACAGGGGTGCAAACAGCCTGTGCGTTCCCAATATGCCGTCTAATACAATTTCCAGCACTTCTATATTAATGATGATAAACCCTGCATACACAAAAAAATGAAGCACGGCAACCAACGGGTTCCTGAACATTTTTTTTTGCCCGAAGGCCAGCAGCAGCACATTTTTCCACCGCCGCAACGGCTGATCAGCGTAATCCGCATCACGGCCGGTAAGTATATTTTTTCGAATGCCGGCTATTCTTTTTGCAAACAATCCAATGCCCGCAGCGGCAGCAATGATAAAAATGATCTGTGAAACAATATGCATCATAACATAGTTGTAACGCTAAGATAAGATGTTTAGTACGAATTGTTTTATTCGTTAATACCGCTTAGTTTTGGTAAGATTAATAATTAGCGAATGAAGAATTATATTCTTACACAGGAACAAATAGCCAAAAAACTTCAGCGGATGGCCTTTGAAATAGCGGAGCGAAATACCGGAGAAGAGCAGTTGGTGCTGGCCGGCATCAGGGAAAATGGGGTGGTAATTGCCAGAAAGCTGAAGCAATTGCTGAGTACCACTTTTAAAGGACATATTGAAGTGATGGATATCGCAGTAGATGATAAAAGACGACCCGGAAAAATTACAGTAAGCATCAGCAAAAATTTTGATGACGCTGTAGTGATAGTGGTAGATGACGTAGCCAATAGTGGAAAAACCATGTTATATGCCTTAAAACCATTTTTGCAGGACCAGCCAAAAAAAATTCAAACCCTTGCACTGGTAGACAGAACGCATAAAACCTTTCCCGTGCATACCGACTATGTGGGTTATGCTGTTGCCACTACTTTGCAGGAACATATTTTTGTAGAAGTAGAAGGCGAAAATATTACCGGCGCCTGGCTCGAATAATTTGATGGGTTACCGGCTTCTCCGGAATTCGGGAAATATGCATAAATTGATTGCAAACTATAATGACATACAATATATGGACACCAAAATTAAAGACAGGGTAAATGTGTGGCTCAACGGTTCTTTTGATGAAGCCACCAAAAATGAAATAAAAAAACTGGAAGCAGAAAATCCGGATGAACTAACAGAAGCCTTTTATCGCAATCTTGAATTCGGAACCGGCGGATTAAGAGGCATCATGGGAGTGGGCACCAACCGCATCAACAGGTATACGATTGGGATGGCTACACAAGGCTATGCAAATTATTTAAAGAAAACCTATCCCGGAGGTGAAATAAGAGTTGCCGTAGCACACGATAGCCGCAACAACAGCCGCAGCTTTGCCGAGATCACTGCAAACGTAATGGCCGCCAATGGCATAAAGGTTTTTTTGTTTGAATCGTTACGGCCTACCCCTGAGCTGTCATTTGCCATACGCCATTTGGGATGCCAGGGAGGTGTAGTATGTACTGCGTCTCACAACCCCAAAGAATACAATGGTTATAAGGCCTACTGGAACGATGGGGGACAATTGGTTCCGCCACACGATAAGAATGTAATTGCCGAAGTAGATAAAATTGTTTCTGTTGACGACGTGAAATGGAGCCAGCCTGCCGCGCAGGAAGACGGAGATAAAACCCGGATACGGCTTATTGGCAAAGACATGGATGAGGCGTACTGGCAGATGGCTAAGGAACTGAGTGTATACCCTGAAGTGATTGCCAAACAGCACGATCTCAAAATTGTATACACTCCCATACACGGCACAGGAATAATGCTGGTACCCGAATTGCTGAAAAGATACGGCTTTACCAATGTTACTATCGTGGAAGAACAGGCGAAGCCGGATGGTAATTTCCCAACGGTAGTTTATCCCAACCCTGAAGAAAGTGAGGCGATGAGCATTGGATTAGAAAAAGCCAAGACAATAGATGCAGATATTCTTTTGGGAACCGACCCCGATGCCGACAGGGTAGGTATTGCTGTTAAGGATCCTAAAGGCAACTGGGTGCTGGTAAATGGTAACCAAACGGCCGTCCTGGCATTTAATTATCTCATAGAAGCCCGCAAATCCAAGGGTATCGCAAGGGCAAATGATATGGTGGTAAAAACCATCGTTACCACCGATATGATCAATCGCATTGCCAAAGGAAATAACGTAACCTGCTATGACGTGCTCACCGGCTTTAAATGGATCGCAGAGCTGATCAAAGAAAAAGAAAGTAGTGAAAATTATATAATCGGCGGCGAAGAAAGCTATGGCTTAATGGTAGGTTCCAAACTCAGAGATAAGGATGCCGTAAGCGCCGTGGCTATACTTAGCGAAATGGCCGCTTACGAAAAAAATAAAGGGAGGAGTCTTTTTGAAAAATTGATTGACCTCTATGTGCAGTATGGATTTTATAAGGAGCATCTTATTTCCATTACCAAAAAAGGTATGCGCGGACAAGAGGAAATAGCTGAAATGATGGAATCGTTCAGAAAGAACACACCCAAAACCATCAATGGTTCACCCGTGGTGCAATTGCTGGACTATGAACTGCGGAGAGGCAAAAATCTCATAACGGGAGAGGAGTGGGAGATCAAACTACCAAAATCAAACGTATTGCAGTTTATACTGGAAGATGGCAGCAAGATTTCTGCAAGGCCTTCCGGCACAGAGCCTAAAATAAAGTTTTATTTCAGCGTAAACACCAAACTTGGAAGCGCGGCTGATTTTGATAAAGTGAGTGCGGAACTGGATCAGCGCATACAAAGCATTATCACGGATTTAAAGTTGTGATAGGTTCTGGAAAAATAGAAACTGATTGTTTAAAACCGTGTAACGCTTTACTGAAGCAACACGGTTTTTTTATGTGATGCGATGTAAGCTGTTTCAGTTCACAAAAGTTGCCAATCAATCAGCCAATACCCCGATCATCTAACCCGCCAATTAAAAATACGAGCATGAGTTACAACTACCTTCCTATAGACAGTAGCCAGCTTAGCTTTGACCAGGTGAAGCACCTGCTGGAATACAGTCAGGATATATCCATTACTTTTGATTCCCATGAACGTATAACCAGGTGCCGCAGCTACCTTACCCGGTTGCTGGAGAAAAATGATCAGTTGTATTATGGTATCAATACCGGTTTTGGCTTTTTGCAGGATGTGGCCATCAGTAATGAACAGATAGAACAGTTGCAGGCTAACCTGCTGATGTCGCATGCGTGCGGTCTGGGGGAAGAAGTACCTAAACCCATTGTAAAGCTGATGCTGGCGCTCAAAATAAAATCTTTGAGCTATGGTTATTCAGGTGTGCAGGTTGATACGGTAAAGCGGCTGATGGACATGCACAACAATAATGTATTACCGGTAATTTATACCCAGGGCTCACTGGGGGCCTCCGGCGATCTTGCGCCACTCAGCCATATGAGTTTACCGCTGATAGGCCTTGGCGAAGTCTGGTACAACGATAAAAAAATGAAAACAAATGAAGCATGGGAAAAAATAGGGTGGAAGCCTATACACCTGCAGAGCAAAGAGGGGTTGGCATTGATCAACGGAACACAATTTATGACAGCGTATGGAATGTATAGCCTGGTGAAAGCGGCCAGATTGATACAATGGGCAGATCTTATTACTGCCATTTCATTTGATGCGTTTAATTGCACAATTGAGCCTTTTCATGAAAAAATACAGGAGATTCGTCCGCATGCCGGTCAGGGAGCCACTGCAGCAATCATCCGCAACTATATAGCAGGGAGCAAAATAGCCACTGCTCAAAAACAGCAGGTTCAGGACCCTTATTCTTTTCGTTGCGTACCACAGGTGCATGGTGCTACCAAAGATACTTTTGAGTACGTAAAGCAGGTTTTTCTGCGGGAGATCAATTCCGTTACAGATAATCCCAATATTTTTCCGGAGGAAGAACTGGTGTTAAGTGGTGGCAATTTCCACGGACAGCCACTTGCATTAACGCTTGATTTCCTGGGCATCGCCATGAGTGAACTCGCTAATATTTCTGAGCGGCGTATTTATCAGCTCATCAGCGGCCAGCGCGGATTGCCATTGTTCCTGGTTACAAACCCGGGGCTGCATTCCGGCTTTATGATCCCGCAATATACTGCCGCCGGTATTGTAAGTGAAAACAAGCAATTGTGTACCCCCGCATCAGTAGATTCCATATCTTCTTCCAACAACCAGGAGGATCATGTAAGTATGGGGGCAAATGCAGCTACAAAATGTTTGCGCATTATTGATAATGTAGAAAAAGTATTGGCCATTGAATTGCTCAGCGCGGTGCAGGCACTGGAATTTCGCCGTCCGCTAAAAAGTTCAAATATTGTAGAAGAAGTAGTTGCCACGTTTCGGAAAGAAGTATCTTTTAATATGAAAGACAGAGTATTGCACGATGACATGATAAAAGCTGTTGTATTTCTTAACCGTGACTTAGATGGCTGGATCAACATTTGAAGCAGGCTCAATCTAATTTATTTCATTGAGAGAAAAAAGATGACCGCACATATGGCTGGAAATACTTCACTTCTGTTGCAAGCCTTATTGAATTAAAAAATATCACCTGTATGTCAACCAATTATCATTACTACGATCCGGTAAAATACAGCACCCCTACAGGCGTTACCATTACCTGCAAAGGCTGGATACAGGAAGCGGCATTAAGAATGCTGCTTAACAACCTGAACCCCGAAGTAGCGGAACGACCGGAGGACCTGATTGTATATGGCGGACGCGGGAAAGCCGCCAGGAATTTCGAATCGCTTGACCAGATCATCAGGGCTTTGAAAATTTTAGAAAATGATGAAACGCTTTTAATACAATCCGGCAAAGCTGCCGGCATTCTAAAAACACACAAAGATGCGCCACGGATACTCATTAGCAATACACAGCTTGTACCCAAATGGGCCACATGGGAGCATTTTGATGAACTTGAAAAAAAGGGGCTGATGATGTACGGACAAATGACGGCAGGTTCATGGATCTATATTGGCAGCCAGGGTATTGTGCAGGGAACTTATGAAACGTATTCGGCAATCGCTGAAAAACATTTCAACAACACATTAAAGGGAACGCTTAATGTAACGGCAGGCCTGGGTGGCATGGGCGGAGCACAACCTCTGGCGATTACCATGAATGGAGGTACAGCACTTGTTGCCGAAGTGGAAGAATGGAGAATAAGCAAGCGTATGGAAACACAGTATCTCGACGAAAAATACACGAATATTGATGAAGCAATTGATCAGGCGGTAAAATATAAAGCAGAAGGAACAGGAAAAAGCATTGGCATCTTATGCAATGCGGTTCATTTGTTACAACGATTGCACGAACGCAATATCATCCCCGATACACTTACCGATCAAACTTCTGCCCACGACCCGCTGGTAGGCTACATACCGCACACCCTTACCAACGAACAGGCAAATGTGCTGAGAAAAACCAACCCGGAGGAATACCTGCAGAAAAGTTATGAAAGCATGTACCTGCATGTGCAACTCATGTTACAACTGATGGATAAAGGCGCTGTTGCTTTTGATTACGGCAATAACATCAGAGCCAGGGCGCAGGAATATGAGCAAAAAGAACCTACGTCTTCGGTGAATTTTAAACCCGGCCGTTGCTTTGATTTTCCTGGTTTTGTACCTGCTTATATTCGCCCCCTTTTTTGTGAAGGCAAGGGACCTTTTAGGTGGGCGGCGCTTAGCGGCGACCCGCATGATATAAAAGTTACGGATGATAAAATTCGTGAACTGTTTCCCCAAAATAAATCGCTGATCCGCTGGCTTGATCTTGCACAACAAAAAATCGCTTTCCAGGGTTTGCCGGCGCGCATCTGCTGGTTAGGGCAGGGTGAAAGGGAAAAGGCCGGGGTAGCTTTTAATGAACTGGTGCATGCCGGAAAGCTAAAAGCACCTGTGGTTATTGGACGCGATCACCTGGATACCGGTTCCGTGGCAAGTCCTAATCGCGAAACTGAAGCGATGCCGGATGGCAGCGATGCGGTGGCCGACTGGCCAATTTTAAATGCACTGGTAAATACGGCAGCCGGAGCAAGCTGGGTGAGCCTGCACCATGGAGGTGGCGTTGGAATGGGATATAGTATTCACGCGGGAATGGTTATTGTAGCTGATGGCAGCTATGATGCGGAACAAAGATTAAAAAGAGTGCTGAGGAATGATCCGGGCATAGGAGTAATCCGGCATGCGGATGCCGGGTATGAAACGGCCAAAGAAACCGCAAAAGCCAATCACTTAGATATAAACGATAGAATTGGATCGTTTTAGGTTCTTAACACTTAGCCATTGCCCGTCATCTGTCATATCCAATACCTATATTTATATCCAAAACGAACGAAATAAATGTCTTTTTATGAATCAATTTACCCGCAGGAAATTTTTGAACACATCCGCTGTATTATTGGGAACATCTATTACCGGTTTTTCCCTGGATAAAAAAAAGGATTACCCGTTGCTGTCTTTTTCCACACTTGGCTGCCCAGACTGGAGCTTTAAAGAAATTGTTGATTTTGCGGCAACACATCAATATAAAGGCATCGAAATAAGAGGCATACAACGCGAACTGGATCTTACCAAATGCTCCGCATTCAGCAGCATGCAAAATAAAAAGGCAACCCTGGCGCTGATGAAAGAGAAAAAATTAAACTTTGTTGGACTGGGTTCTTCAGCCAACCTGCATTTTGCTGAAGGACCGGAAAGAATAAAAAATATGGATGAAGCCCGCCGGTTTATTGAACTGGCAGAGGAAATAGATTGCCCTTTTGTGAGAGTATTCCCCAATAATTTTCCAAAAGGGCAGGATAGAAATGCAACAATAGATCTGATTACAAAAGGTTTATTGGAATTGGGTGATTTTTCGAAGGGTAGCAAAGTAACGGTGTTAATGGAAACCCATGGCGACCTGGTTAAAGGCAACGACCTTCAAAAAATTATGCAGCATGCTGCACACGCACATACGGGACTGGTTTGGGATATTGCCAACATGTGGTCAGTTACCAAAGAATCACCCGTGGAAGTATATCAAAAATTAAAGAAATACATCCTTCATACCCATATTAAGGATGGCAAACCGGTTGATGGGAAATTACAATACGCACTTTTAGGGCGGGGTGAAGTTCCCGTATTTGAAGCGATAGATCTTTTAAGGAAGGAAAAATACAAAGGTTATTACAGCTTTGAATGGGAGAAATTATGGCATCCCGAAATTGCCGAACCCGATATAGCGTTGGCCGATTATCCCAGGGTAATGAGAGCGCATTTTGGTAAATAATTATTTAAGTGCTGGCTCCGGTCAATTTTCAACACAGCCTTGTTACAGCACGTGCCTGTCTTTTCCAAAATCGCTTTATTTTGACCGTTCACCGAAGCAATGGTATGGTTCACCGAAAAATGCCGTAGGCGCGGAATTATCCTTATATTTTTGGGTTCAGATCGTCCACCTCCTATGAACAATGATGAAAATCCTAATTCTATGATCATTTAACACCTGCACAACAGCAAATTAAATGATCCGGATATAAAGCGGAAAAGCCTTTTTGTTTCAACCAAATTTTACGCAATGAAAAAGCTTTTACACTTAGGATTCACCTGCTCTCTGTTTTTTGTAACGTCAGTGCAGTCACAAATCATTAAAAAAACAGTACCCTATCCCACAAAATCACCCCAGATAGCAATAAATGTTCAGGGCTCCTACAATGGCTTTTCCTATCCCGCAACAATAGGGGTAGCTATGGATGCCAAACTGATGTTTAATGCGCAGCAAAATGCAGACGCCTACAATCAATATGTGATTACCGTAAAGGGTACACATACTATGCCAACCGATGGTCCGCTCTGGGGCTCGTTTGATGATGGCAAATTCAATAACGTGAGCGCAATAATTCTTATGGCAGGCTATAAGTTTAATTTCGGTGCACCACGTTACATACACCAGGATTTTAAAAGAGAAACAGGCGGATGGTTTATTGAACTTAACGGAGGCGGCGCTCATTATCGCTATTCCAAAACCAAACTCCGACCTGTAGTATCGTCTACTGTAGGGTGCGCAGTTGCCCCGCACCTTGATGTTATTGGCTCATACACCTATAGCGGATCATGGCTAACGAAAGAAAGGACATTTCCACTGGCTGTTTTTGGAATGGGTGTCCAGTATAAGCTTTAAGAAGAAATTGCGTATTGGCCAGTGATATTTTGCTGTTGCGACCTACCGGATAACCGGGATCATGCCTGTGAGTGCTTGTTTTAAATGGTGTTACACCGATTTGAAAAAATACCAACGGGAATTCAAATATCATCATTGCCCTTATTTTTCAAACCGGAAAAATTTTTCCCGGACAGTATCCCCGGATCGGGAATTGAGAGACTTCCGGCTAATAATTGCTGCATATACCGAAGTCCTTTTTCTTTTGTAAAGGCGATGTTGCGTTCCGGCACCTCCCTGATAGCCGGGTAATCGTCTACCGCTTTGCTCACACTGTTTTCCCTTAAAACGTGCAACATAGCATACGGAGAGCGATTGGTATAGTTGGCAGGATCATTATCGCTTGTTCCGGCAAACCTATATTGTGGATGAAAGCTCGCAACCTGGTAAATACCTTCATAATTTTCTTTTACCAGTAATTTTTCAGAAAGGTTAACCAGGTCAAGATACGCGTCAAAAGAAAGAAAGCTGCCGGGGAGTATTAAGAATGACGTTTCTACATTTTTATTGTCATCCAAATGGCGAAGCAAAGTTAAAATTGTTTCCAAAGTCCTTACAATGCTGGCATTCACCAACACTTCGTAGTGAACCGTGTTGCGCTTTAGCTCTTTCGCTGCAAAGGGGCAAAAATTGCAACCCACCACTACATCAGCGATCCATTTTTGCGTGTGTGCTATGATGAGTTCAGCAGAGGCTCCGTTCATGGATATTTTTTTACTAAGAGATATTTAACTATTGCCAAGGTACATTAATTTTATACGTATTTTCGGTTCATTGGTCACTTAATTCCGAAGCAATCGCTTTCAACGCATTCAGCTCTTCCAAATCATTTTCAAAACCTTCTTTCTTTCTGTTTTTAAATGCCCCCAGTTTAAATGCTATAATATAAATAACTACGGTTACCGCCATACCAACAGCCGTTTCAATCAATGCCTGACTCAGCGGTTTATTTTCCAGTTTATTTGGCAAAAAGGATAAGCCTGTTAAAACACCTGCCGACACAATAATGATTCCAAACCACCTTTCCATTTTCCTGTTCTTCTCAAATTCAACAATTGTTTTTTTAAGAAAAAAATCAAGATTTACGTGGTTTAAATTCACATTAAGGCTTTGCAAACTTTTTAAAAGAGAAACAATGGCCATTAATACACCAATTGTTAAAATGCCATATGGAATGTACTGCAGTGAATACTTAAAGTCAAAAGGATTGCCAGCGAATATGGCTGCCAGGATCGCGAGGTTAACTATCATTAAAAACATATAAAGCATATTGTCACGCCTGATCTTAGCGATCCTCGACCTCGATCTTTCCTTCAGCATACTGTGTATAAGCTGTTCATTTAGCCGTTGTGACAATTCAAGTTTTTGACTATATCGCTGCCAGTCTGATTTTATTTGATCAATATTCATTGTAATTGGTTTTTATTAGTTGACTTAATTTATTTTTTATCCTGTTTAATCTTACGCCTACATTGCTGCTGGAGATGCCAATAATTTCACTTATTTCATCATATGTCTTTTCATCTAAATACAGCATAATAACCGCTTTCTCTATTTCTGTGAGTTTTGCAATTGCTTGGTTGAGCGCGCTCTGGTCTTCTGCTTTTTCTGAACTGTCGTGTACATCCGGAATTTCAAACTCAAGCGGAGTAAGCGGTTGTTTCTCCGGCTTTTTCAACTCTTTTCTGAAATTGGAGATGGCTGTATTGAGTGCTACTTGATAGATCCAGGTACCGCTGGCCGATGCTTTCCTGAAGCCGGGAAATGACTTCCAGAGTTGTAAAACCACTTCCTGGAAAAGATCTTTGCGGCTTTCGGGGTAGCTGCAATACAGGTTGCAAACCTTGAATATCAATGACCGGTGATTATTTATTAGTTCAATGAATTCTTTTTCCATTCAAATTTTACACTTTAATTCATTAGTCGTAAGTTCAATGAATTTCTTACAGTTTTAGCATTTAAACTTAAAAAAATGACAACGCAGGACAAAACAATCATTACGGTGGAGTGTACAGTTAATGCACCGGTGGAAAAAGTTTGGGAATACTGGACAAAACCCGAACACATTATCCAATGGAGCAATGCTTCCGATGACTGGCATACTCCGCGTGCCGAAAATAATTTGCGTACAGGCGGCAGCTTTTCTTCGCGAATGGAAGCCAAAGACGGCAGTATGGGCTTCGATTTTGGAGGGGTTTACGATGCGGTAACGCCCAATCAATACATTGAATATACGCTTGGAGATAGGAGAAAAGTAAAAATAAACTTTTCAGCACAGGGAAAGCAAACCAAAATAACCGAAAGTTTTGAAGCAGAAAATATGCACTCTGTGGAGATGCAAAAGGGAGGCTGGCAGGCTATACTCAACAATTTCAAAAAGTATACTGAAAATAAATAGTGCCGGGTTTTGCAATTTGCAATGTATTCCGGTGATGATTTTTTACGAAGTAACCATTTCACCAGCGGTTAATTCTTTCATGCTTTTTGTTTGCAGCTCATAAAGTTTATACTGAATTCATTTTTACTTTTACCAATACTTTCCATCCAAATTAAATCCATCCTCGACAGCGGTTATTTTAAAAAGTTAACTGTTTGGTCATTATTACAGGCAGAACTACGGGCAGAACAAGTCCGTTCAAATCTCCGTTTACATAAAATAATATATTTCCCGGCGCCGCTGGAATACCCGGGCGCGTATCTTTTCATGGAAGGGGTTTGCTTCCCTGATAAAAGTTACGAGCCGGGTTTTTGATTTGCGTTCTATGTTATTGTAGCAGGGTTACATCATTTTTTAACAAAAAAATTATATACTTTCAACAAAGGATGGTGTACTTAACAAACGAAGAATATGAAATGCTTACTTTTTTTGAAAGAACACCTGACCTGGTATGTATAGCAGGGAAGGATGGGTTCTTAAAAAGAGTAAATCCTGCTGTTGTTAACACACTTGGCTATCCGGAAGCGGAATTATATGCCTGTCCTATTGAGTCGCTTATACATCCGGAAGACAGAGAATTTACACGCCGGGAGCGTATAGAACTGTTAAATGGAAAGGCGCTTGTTAATTTTCAGAACAGGTATGTTGCCAAACAGGGAAATATTATTTGGCTGGCATGGACTTCCATCTACTTTCCGGATAAAGAAATTGTATTTGCCATTGCAAAAAATATCACTGAAGAAAAACAAATCGAAAAGCAGTTTGAAGAAAAATATTCAAAATTTAAAAGTTTAGCTACTCATTTTAAGAACAGCATAGAAAAAGACAGAAAATACCTCGCCGTTGAATTACACGAGGAACTGGCTCAGTTGGCTTCCGTTGTAAAATTGCATCTGGAAGATATATACGTCAGGGAACGGGAACTGCCTTCGTCGGCAAAAAGCAGGATAGAACATGCGCTGGCGGCATCGAAACTGCTGATCACTGCAATACGCAGGATTTCTTTTTCCATTAGTCCTCATATGTTAGACGACCTTGGACTCAATGAAACCTTGAGATGGCATTGTAAAGAGTTCTCCATTTTGAACGGGATACCGTGTTTGTTTGAAAGTGCATATGATGAGGAAAATTTAACCCGCGAGATTAAATTAGACTTCTTCAGAATTTGCCAGGAAGCGCTGAGCAATGTAATGTATCATGCACAGGCTGGTAACGTGAAAATCAGCATTACCGAGGAAGCCGGCCACATCAGGCTTGTGATCATTGACGATGGAAAAGGATTCGATGAGCATAAGATAAAGCAAAACCCGGGGTTGATCAGGATGCGTGAACGGGCCGCCTCTGTGAACGCCACATTGGACATTAACAGTGAAATAGGGAAGGGTACAAGTATTGCTGTGAGAATACCCAAAACCTAACTTTTACCGTTCTTCAGCGGTACATCTTCATCATATTTGTTTCTTTAGTACATTAGCGGATGAAAAAAATACCAGTAATCTGTATGAAGTATATCACAACACATCTGTTAGTGCCGGTGGTTTTTATCCTGGCATTATCCGTACCAGCCAAAGCAGGCATGATTTCGTCACTAAAACCTGCGGACCCGGCCATTGAGGGGCGCTGGGATATTACCATTGAAGATGGCGGGAAAAAGTTCCCTGCCTGGCTCGAAGTCATGCATTCGGGTCATAAACGACTTGTTGGGCAGTATGTGGGAATTACCGGTAGTGCCCGCCCTGTTTCCATTATTCATTTTGCCAATGGAAAAATAAGTTTCAGTTTGCCGCCTCAGTGGGAAGAAGAGGATAATGATCTTTCTTTTGAAGGAACTCTCCAGGGTGAGATGTTAACAGGCACCATGACGGCTGCCGATGGCAAAACCTATAACTGGACTGCCCGCAGAGCCCCCTTGCTGATAAGAGAAAAGGCGCCTGTATGGGGAACGCCAATAAAGCTATTCAATGGAAAAGATCTTACCGGTTGGAAAGCGCTGGGTGAAAACCAATGGAAAGTTGTTTCTGGTGTTTTAACCAGTCCGAAATCGGGTGCCAACCTCATCACGGATAAAACATTTACAGATTTTAAACTGCATGTCGAATTTCGTTGTCCCAGTGGCAGCAACAGTGGTATTTACCTGCGTGGGCGCTATGAAGTACAGATAGAAGACAGCAAGGGAAAGCAGCCGCAAAAGGATCTGCTTGGAGCCGTGTACGGATTTCTGACGCCCAGTGAGATGGCTGCTAAAGATGCCGGAGAATGGCAGACTTACGATATAACCCTCACGGGCAGAATGATTACCGTTGTGCTGAATGGTAAAAAAATTATCTGTAACCAGGCAATACCCGGCATCACCGGCGGTGCTTTAGACAGCAATGAAGGCGAACCAGGCCCCCTATATATCCAGGGAGATCATGGACCGATCGAATACCGGAATATTGTGCTAACACCGGCCAAATAACGTTTTAGTTTATGGTTTGGCGTTTCCGGTGCTGAATAAGCTGGCTGCTTTCAAATACAATTTAAACTCGCCACCAGGGCACGAATATTTTTATATGGCTGACATACTATGTTTTTCATAAGTGATGGCATAGTAAAGTGGTGCTAGCTTTTGCTGTACAGCATCTTCCGAGTAAAGAAGGTGACTGGTATAAATTCGTTGCTTTTAATGGCCGTCCCTCTATGCCCAATCAGCATTATGGATACCCTTAAAAAAATCCCCGGCGCTTTGGCCGGGGAAATAAAAATAATATTTGCAGGCGGTTATATTACTGCTTGCTGATCCTGTACATATTTCCGCCGTCGGTTACAGCGTACAGCATGCCATTGTTCTGAGCCACATCGCGAAATCTTTCTTTTTTATCTGCGAGTAACCTTTCTTCTCCAACTACTTTATTGTTCTCAATAACCAGTCTCGCAATATGCATGCTGGCCAATCCGCCGATAAACAGGTTGTTTTTCCACTCGGGGATATCGTCGCCAGTGTAAAAAACCATACCTCCCGGAGCAAGCACAGGATCCCAGTAATACACAGGCTGCTCCATACCTTCTTTTTGCTGGATGGAATCACCAATCTTTCTGCCATCGTATTCTATTCCGTAGGTAATAATAGGCCATCCGTAATTCTTACCGGCCTGAATGAGGTTCAACTCATCGCCACCCCGCGGGCCGAATTCAACCTCCCATAATTCCCCTGTTACCGGGTGAAGATCCAGGCTTTGCGCATTGCGTATTCCATAGGCATAAATTTCCGGCATCGCATCTTTCTGATCAATGAAAGGATTACCCGGGGCAGCTTTGCCTTCTTTCGTGATCTTAAATATCTTACCCAAACCGGAGTTCAGCCACTGCGCCTGTTTACGACCTTCAAGGATCGATCTCTCACCTGTGCTTACAAACAGGTTGCCATCTTTGTCAAACACCAGGCGGGACCCGAAATGATTTTTGCTGTCCAATGCAGGTATGGCACGAAAAATAACAGTGGGGTTTTGAATGGTAGCTTCATCGGCAGAAATTTGCCCTTTAGCTACTGCCATTAGGTTTCCTTTGCCCTGCTTTTCTGAGAAAGACCAGTAAATGGTTTTGTTTTGGGCAAAATCCGGATCAAATGCAACATCAAGCATACCGCCCTGGCCGGCATCATCTACTTTCGGAAAACCTGTAATTTTCTTTACCAGTGCACCGTCTGCACTATGGATTTCCATATAACCAGACTTTTCTGTTAGCAGCAGCCGCCCGTCGGGCATAGGAACTACTGCCCAGGGTCTGCCCAGATTTTCGGCTATCTTTTCTACTTTATAAGGTGTGGTGGTTTTTACTCCGCTCACTCTGGTTTGCCCCTCAAAGGCGGGTTTGTAATCCACATTAGGAGCGTTTGTTTCAACAGGCGGGAGCGTTGCAGAATCCGCGGCGGGAGCGCTGGCAGTATTGGAAGCGGAGTTATTGCCCGCACATCCGTAAAGCGAAATGGCAGCTGCAATAATTGAAAAACATGCGAAGGTTTTCATTTGCATAAAATTGTCTTTGGTTTTGTAAGATGTAAATATAATCAAAGTATCGGTTTATGCTGCCTGTTAAATTCATTACAACAAAACAATCCCCTTCTCATACATTCTTTTCTTTTCTTCTGCAGACCATATGCTTACCTGCACTTCTCCAATATGTGATTTTCTTAATAAATACATGCACAATCTCGATTGACCAATACCTCCGCCAATACTTTCTGGTAACTTTCCGGCCAGTAAACTGCTGTGGAAAGAAAGGGTTGATTTGTGTTCACAACTTTTTTCTCTTAGCTGTCGGATCAAAGCGTTTTTATCTACCCGGATACCCATTGAAGAAATCTCAAATGCAGACTGTAAAACCGGATGCCATACAATAATATCTCCATTTAAACCTTTATATCCTTCCTTATTTTCAGTGCTCCAGTCGTCGTAGTCGGCTGCACGACCATCATGAGGATTACCATGTGACAGTTTGTTACCAATGCCAATAATAAATACTGCTCCGAATTCTTTCGCAACAGCGTTTTCTCTTTCTTTGGGTGAAAGACCCGGGAAGCGTTGTAATAACTGTTCGGAATGAATAAAATGTATCTTCTCCGGAAGTTGAGGCTGCATATCCGGGTAATACTGATAAACAATCTGTTCTGTTTCTTTTAACGCATTAAATATAGCACTTACTGTTTCTTTCAGGTACAGCAAAGTTCTGTCGGCTGCATCAATGTGCTTTTCCCAGTCCCACTGGTCAACATAAACAGAATGTATGGGGCTGTAGTCTTCGTCCGGCCGAAGTGCACGCATATCGGTAAGGATTCCCCTGCCGGTTTCTACATCCAGTTCCTTTAACCGAACACGCTTCCATTTGGCCAATGAATGAACAACCACAGCACGTTGTTCATTCAATGATTTGATAGGAAATGAAACCGGCCGTTCAATACCATTCAGGTCATCATTCAATCCCGTTCCATCTAACACAATAAGCGGTGATGACACTTTTGTCAGGTGCAAATAATCACAAAGAAACCGGCTAAAAGTATCTTTTACCAGTGTTATTGCCGCTTCTCTTTGCAAGATTTCATTCATCCTTTAATATTTTGGAACGCAAATGTCGGGTTTTAATTTAAAACTTATAATATTTCACTACTAACCACTTTATTTAAAAAAGATTTTTTCAATTTAAATAAAAGAGAAGCCCTGGTGATGGTACGTGGCACGTACCAGGGCGATTGCCCCGGCATGTGTCTCCACGTGCTGCAAAGGGTGAGGTTGCAGTTTCATCCTCTAAAAAATCTTAAGTTGATGGTTATTGCAGGGACACCGGCCAGGGCAGCCTGCCGCGGGCGGCGCCTGCTGACCGGCGCGCAGGTCTCCACTACCCGCTTGAAGCAAAGCAATGCTACAATTTAGTGGCTGCCGCCTTGTAGTATTTACCATTTGCCTTTCCATTTCTGTATTTTAAGTAGATTTACCCTCTAAATTTTTACTATGTCTGCTGCAATCAACTGGCCTGAAGCCATGAAACCGCTGATCAAAAAATATAAAAACAAGAAGCATCCGCTGGACTATAAAAATATTTACCAGTTGGTAGTAATGGTAGTTTTATCGGCGCAGGATTCTGACAGGCACATCAACGAACTTGCACCCAAATTATTTGATACCTTTCCGGACATGCGTGCACTTTCGAAAGCTACTCCCGAAACCTTAACGCCGCTTATAGGATCGGTGCGCAATTTTGGCAATAAAATAAAATGGCTGATGGAGATAGCGCAGACGATCAAAGAGGATAAAAATATTCCAACAACGCTTGATGGGCTTACTGCTTTAAAAGGCATCGGCAGAAAATCGGCCAATGTAATTTTGCGTGAATCAGGCAGACCCGCAGAGGGCATAGTTGTTGATCTGCATGTAGTACGTGTTGCTCCCCGCCTTGGCATAGCCACCGGAACCGATGCAAATAAAATTGAAAAACAACTGATGGCTGTACTACCCCCGAACGAATGGGGTGCGGGCATGGCAATGTCCTTTCATGGCAGAGAGATTTGCAGGCCCCAGCCCAAATGCGAGATATGCCTTATGAATACAGTTTGCGCTTACTATAAGGCAAACAGGTAGAGAGCGGATAACTATTTTGTTCTATTAAGAGATTAGAATAAAAATAAGGCCTGTTATTACAGCTAAAGTGAAAACGGCAGTTGGAACAATATATCCAGTATATTGAATTTTATCTGTAGTATTTATTATGACTCAGCTTCAACAGTTGCTTCAGCAAGCGGCGTATGGTTTTTAATGCTCAGTTCAAAGTCGTTGCTCAACGAAAATTCAAGGTATTGTCCTGCAATTAATTTTCTTGTCACTGCATCTTCCCGTAACAGATCCGCCAGTTCTTTCGCAACGGCAGCCTGTTTTATTTCCGAATTGATACGCCCCTTATTAAGCTGGAGATGTGCAAAGCTGAATTTGATTTTACGACCGCCGGTTGCCCTTTCAAAATCCGTATGGTTCAAACCGAGCTTTTGCTCCGAACCCGCAGAGCGTTTTAAAAGGATAGCAATAACCGGGAGATACTTTTTCCATGTTTGTGTGAACATATAATTATTTTTTCATTTAATTAACTGCTATGCCGTTCCACGTAATTATCGTGGCGTACACCAGGTTTTAATTATCGCTAAGGCGTGTGAACTCAGCACCATTGTAAATACGTGCCAGGCTTGTGTCTTTTGTTTTCTCCCATTCTTCTACTTTCGAATCCGACACAATACGCCAGAAGTTTTTCGATTTCAGCTCTTCATAATCATCCGTACGGATAAACAGCCCTTTTACAGTAGCTCTTTGCTTAAAATGGATACTCGCCTTTGCATTATTTTTTGGCTTACATTCAATGAACTTCTCGATTTTATCATTTGTCATACCAAATTTTTTTTAATTAAAAATCATCAATCCTGTAGTCAATATATCCGCATCAGCGGCGCGTGGTCTCCCAAGTTATTGTGCTTTCGGGGTAATTCGTCAAACCCCCATCCCAAAGCAATGCCGTGCAGCGGATGAACAATTGGACACCATTAGAAGCAGATTTATTCAATTGACAAACGAACGCTGTTTGCAACGTATCATGAACCTCTATTCAGATATTTTCATAGCAAGACATAAATCAATAACCTGAGCAGTGTGCTCGTGTAATAAAAAATATGAGAGCAGAGATTGTTCGCTTACAAAAGATTGGCTCAAATAATAACACAAAGATAGGTTTTTTTTGCCATTCATTCTATTTTTACCCGGAAGGAATCGCCGATTATCACAGGCGCGGTCGTTTATAAGCACAAAACAAGGAACTATTCATTGCAAAATGCAAGGTACTGCTATTGATACATAAAATTAAAGCGATAGTAATTCCTCTGGGTTTATGGCCATATATTCCACGGAATAACACTCAGCATTAAAATTAAAGCAATGCCGTAAAAGAGGATAATGCTATTGTATTTCTTGCTGTTGCTGTTTAGCTTTTTAGCCCTGGAATAGCCAATGGTAACCAACACCACGGCTATCAGCATCATCAAAGGATGTTCCAGTATGTATAATCTCGACACTTTCTCTTTCATTGCATCTCCCGAAAGATTGGATGCGCCCAATGGTGACAAAAAATAAAGCACTATTCCAAGAACAAACTGGAGGTGAGCACAAATCAGTCCAATCAAAGCTACTTTACGGCTGCCTGCAGTAAAGTTTTTTTTGCGTGACCCGATTGCATAAATAATCGCTACAACCAATCCTGCCAGCAACAAATAAGCCAGTCCCGAATGAAAATGTTTTATTCCTGTATACATAACAACATGAGTTTATTTGCAGCGAAAATAACCCGTTTATGGGTAACTTCTGCCTTATCGTTCTAAAAATCAATATTACCCTCAGCTTAATAATTTTAATAGATCATCAAGATCGAGCGCTTTTGTATACATATTCAATGATCCGTCTGCTTTAGAAGGCCAATATTCCTTCGGCTTGTCCCAATACAATTCCACGCCATTGCCATCAGGGTCATTTAAATACAACGCTTCCGATACCCCGTGATCGCTTGCGCCGGTTAACGGGTATTCAGCTTTTCGCAGTCGTTAAAATATTACCGCAAGATCTTTACGTGTAGGGTACAGAATAGCTGTGTGATACAAGCCAACCCCATGTACCGGGGCAGGTGATGCTCCCTTACTGTGCCAGGTATTTAAACCAATATGATGATGATAGCCTCCGGCAGATATAAATGCAGCCTGGCTGCCATACATAGTGGTAACTTCAAACCCCAGCAAATCGCGGTAAAACGCGAGCGACTTTTCAATGTCCGACACCTTTAAATGTACGTGTCCAATCCTTGTTTGTGCAGGAATAATATAATCGGTACCCAAAGTGTATGTGTTTGCACAAATGTAAAGGAGATAAGGAAAATATATTTACTTACTTCCTTGATAATGTGATATTATTTTGCAAGATTTGCTGGCACTCCTAATACTTCCTCCCTGTGTAAGTATACATTCCCATCCCCCCAACCCGTCTTTTATTATTAATTTAAACTTATTGCCATGAGAAACAATCTATGTTTATTCGCCCTGTGCGCTGGTATCCTTTTCGGTTCCTGTTCAAAAGATATGGACAGACGGTTTGAAAATGCAACACTCCACATCCCCAACCAGGACCGGGGATTTATTGTTATTGCTAAAGAAGGGGTTAGCACCCAAAACATCGCCACAGCATTAGGCAAGCTGAATGTAAGAAGATTTGTGTTAAAGAATACCAATGAGGAATTAGGGCTGATAGAAGTACAGACACCCGATCCTTCTTTTCCCGCAAAGGCCCGCCAGGTTGCAGGTATCGAATCGGTAGCAGCAGACGTTGTGCTGAGCTGGAGGCTGCCGGAAAAAATACACAGAATCAGCAAAAGGGATGTAGCGTCGGCAGGAGCGGTATACCGCAAGAATGCCACAGCGCCGCCAGTAGTAAATAGTAACCCTTTAAGTTTTTTACAATGGGGGCTGAACTCCGTTCGGGCAGAGCAGGCATGGGCTAAAGGATTCCAGGGGAATGGTGCGAAAGTAGCCGTGCTTGATGGCGGTTTTTTGTTGAACGATCCCGAGATCCTGCCCAACATTATACTCTCCCATAATTTTGTGGATGATGAAGAGATACAATACCATGGGAGAGATGGCTTTAGCCATGGAACACATGTTGCAGGCACCATTGCTGCCCTGAATGATGACAAAGGTGTGGTTGGCGTAGCCCCCCAGGCGAAACTCATTTTGGTAAAAGTATTAAACGACGAAGGAAACGGAACATTCAGCGCGATAATAAATGGTATCTACTTTGCGGCTGTTAACGGCGCGCATGTAATTAATATGAGCCTGGGCGGAGAATTGCCACGCAGAACATTTATGGATGATAATGGTACACCCGATGATCCGTCAGATGATTTAATCATAGAGTATGACAGGGATATAAAAGACCTGGTTACAGCAATGAACAGGGCTGTTACATTCGCCAGCAAAAAAGATGTTACTGTGATTGCTGCGGCGGGCAATGATGCTTATAACTACGACTTTGAGAAAAATTTTATTACCTACCCCGCAGCTTGCAACGGTGTACTGGCCATCGCTGCCAACGGTCCGTTGGGATGGGGTATAAACCAGGACACTTCTTTGTACCTCCCATCTATTTTTACCAATTCAGGCAAAAAATTCATCGCATACGGTGCGCCAGGTGGTAATTACAGTATTCCATTAAACACACAGGTAGTACAGGTGGGTTTTGTGGTAAACTATGCGTTTGTATTTGATCTTATATTTAATATTGGCGGTGTTGATGAAGCCACCAACGAACTCTTTTATTCATGGTCGGCCGGAACAAGTATGGCGGCGCCGCATGCAAGCGCTGTTGCCGCTTTGGTATATGGAAAATATGGAAAGCTTGCTTCACTGCAAATGATTGACCAGGTGTTAAAAAAGTCCTCAACGGATCTTGGTCTCCGCAGTAGAGACGGATTTTTTGGAGATGGACAAATTAATGCAGAAAAAGCGGTTCAGTAGGTAATGGTAACGTGCTGTTTGCAGGTGATATTTATAACCCTTTGTTCATGAATGGCTAATTTTGACGGCAATCGCTTCTTAAAATATATTCAAAAACAATAGCAAATGGATAAAGTATGGCTAATAACAGGCTGTTCCACAGGTTTTGGCCGCGAATTGGCAAAATGGGTATTGAAGCTGGGGTATAAGGCCGTGGTTACTTCCCGCAATACAAATGATGTAATGGATATAGTAACCCCTTATCCCGCTACGGCTATCGCTTTGTCCCTGGATGTAACCAGTCAATCCGATATCAGTTTGGCTGTATCGCAGGCATTGCAAAAGTTTAATCATATTGATGTACTGGTTAACAATGCCGGTATTGGCTATTTTGGAGCCATAGAAGAAAGTGAAGAAGAGGAAGTACGCCGCATGTTTGAGATCAATTTCTGGGGACTGGCGCATGTTACCAGGGCAGTACTGCCAGTTATGCGCAAACAACGCAGTGGTCACATCCTTAATATATCATCCATTGGAGGATTGGTTGCATTTCCGGCACTTGGTTTTTATAACGCTACCAAATTCGCTGTTACCGCGTATTCGGAAGCGTTAGCCAAAGAAACGGCTCACCTTGGCATTAAGGTAACAACTGTTGCTCCCAGTGGTTTCCGCACCGACTGGGCGGGCAGATCGGCAAAAGACAGCTCCATTACCATTGAGGACTATGCGCCCACGGCCGGAGCAAACAAAAATACAGTGCGTGGTTATAGTGGCAGTCAGAAAGGCGATCCTGTGCGTGCCGCCAAAGCCATGGTAAAAGTGGTGGAATCTGAAAACCCGCCGCAGGTACTGTTGCTGGGCTCGGCTGCTTTAAAGAACGCGAAACGCAAGCTGACTGCATTGCAAAATGATTTCGACCGGTGGGAGGAAGTGACCAGGGATGCGGATTTCCCGGAAGGGGAATAGATGTTACAGGTTGCAGGTTACTGGGAGTTGCAAGTTACAGGTTACAGGGAACTGCAGGTTGCGAGATGTGCTCACTTGAAACCAGTAATCCTAAAACAATCTGCAGCACTCATTATTCACTGAGTTTTTAAATACGCGAATCCTTATTATTGGGCATCAGTCCATATCCTTTTGTACTCCATAAAAACTTAACATTGGAAATGTTAAGCTAATATTATATTTGAGTTATTAAATTATAAAGCCTATGAGCGATAAAAAAATATCAAAAAAAGAATTCCGTGACAAGGTGTCCGAAAAAATCGAAGCCGCGCTCGGAGATATGCGGGGCGAAATGGATTCCAAAAAATTTTTAAAACGGATAAGAAAAGTAAGCAATGTGCTTGCGGATGATATTGCTAAAGCCGCTAAAAAAATAAAAGCGCCTGAAACAAAACCAATCGGCAAAGCAAAAAAAACGGGCGGTATCAACACTGTTTCAAAATTACCCGCAAAAAAAACTGTTAACCCGAAAATAAAACCTGCTTCTGCATAATTTTGAAACAGATTTTAAATGCATTGTCAACCTTTACAACAGGTTGACAAGCTTTTTTACATCGTATACTTTTTATCTTTGGAATTATATCCATAATTCCCTGCATGGTTCACCAACTGATTTTTGATAGTATTTCCGTATTGTTGTTAACGGGTTTTGTTATTGGCGCGATCGGCACTTTGATAGGAGCGGGAGGAGGCTTTATTCTTGTTCCTTTATTATTATTAACTCACCCGCAGTTCCCGCCCGAAATTGTTACTGCTGTATCCATTGTTATTGTGGCCGCGAATGCTGTTTCGGGTTCAGTGGCGTACAGCCGCTCCGGCCGTATTGATTACAGGGCGGGCATATTGTTCGCTTTGTTTACTATTCCCGGCTCTGTTCTTGGTGTGTTCACCACAAAATACATCCCGCATTCAGTTTTCAATGTTATTTTCGGTGTGCTGTTGCTTTCACTTTCTGCTTTTCTTTTGTTTAAAAAGGAAGCGCCCGGTTATTCGCAGAATGAGCGCACCGGTAATAACAAGGGACAACGGACCAATGTGATTACAGACAAAGAAAACACAACATACCGGTACACATATAATGTTTATACCGGCGCTGCCATAAGTGTGATAGTAGGCTACCTTTCGCCTTTGCTGGGTATTGGCGGCGGCATTATACACGTACCGGCAATGGTGCATTTGCTCCGTTTTCCCGTACATATTGCAACGGCTACTTCGCATTTTATTCTTGCGGTTATGGCTACCGTTAGTGTAATCGTACATGCTTTGCAGGGCAACTATAACGATCCCTATATATTGCCCATGGTAATATGGTTGTGCATTGGCGTGGTATTTGGCGCTCAACTGGGCGCATGGCTTTCTCACAAAATAAAAGGAACGGTTATCGTAAAAGCATTGGCCGTTTGTTTGGCGCTGGTAGCACTAAGGCTATTATGGGGAATGATGTTCTGATGTACAACAGGGGATATACTTCGCTTATTTTAGTTACGCCGTTACCAGCTTCGCTTTTCTCCTGTTAACAAGGGAAATAAATAGCCCTGCTGTAATGAACATGATGAGACTGTATACCACAGCCGGAATGGCCATGGTTGCGTTACCCAGCATAAGCGGACTGCTGGCGATGGCTATCGCTAATGTGCCGTTTTGTATACTGGTTTCAATACTGATGGTAATTTGCTGCGGCAAAGGCAGGTGAAAGAGTTTGGGTATATAGTAACCCAGCAGCATACCCGATAAGTTCAGCAACAGTGCTGCCGGACCTGCAACTACCATAGATTGTACAATGCTTCCTCTTTCCTGGTAAATGGCGGCGAAAATAACAAGCACTAAAAAAATGGCCGACATGATCTTTACCGGTTTTTGGGCTTTTTGAGAAAAGCCGGGCGCCAGGGCTTTTACTGCCATACCAATAGCGGCCGGAACAATAGTAATGGTAACTATTTTAAGGATTGAACTCAGCACATCAAGATGAAATTCAGAAGCAACGCCCATATAATGCTGTATGGCAATATTTACCATAATGGGGATGGTAAATATTTTTACAATGCTTGAAATTGCTGTTAATGAAATACAAAGCGCCGTATCGCCATTAGCCAAATGGGTAAGCAGGTTGGAAGTAGGCCCCCCGGGACACATGGCAAGAATGATAAGACCTATTGCCAGTTACGGACTGCTTTTCAATAGTAGTGCTGCGATAATGAATCCTAAAACAGGCAATAATACCAATTGGGTAAATGATCCGATGAGTATAGCTTTGGGATACAAAAATATCCGCTTAAAATCGGTGACCTTCAAAGAAAGACCAAGTCCGAACATAATAATGGCCAACGCAAGGGGTAACAATGCAGTTGAAATAATACCGGGGTTCATACTAATAATGGTTATAGGTAAAACAATCGCGAAAAGGAAGATACAGATTTTTGGGAAATGTGGCTGAGCTATGATAAATAAATCTATCACACTTTCATGTTCACTTTCTAATTAAACCTTCTTTGCCATCCTTAAAAAGCGATAGCATAAAAACATGCTGGAGCAGGAGAGTCCCACGATGAATCCGATCCAAATACCTGTAGCGCCCAGTTCTCCGTTAAAAGCCAGTAAATAGCCCACGGGAATACCCACAACCCAGTACGCGATGCCAATGAGCAGGGTAGGTATTTTTACATCTTTGATACCGCGCAGTAAACCTGCCGCTATTGCCTGCGTGGCATCCGATATCTGGAATACCGCCGCGTAAATCAGCAGCAAGGCAGCCATTTGTATCACCTCGGTGTTTTTATTAAACGCAACCGGCAATATGTTTCTAAGAGCGACGAAAACAGCAGCGCAGAGTATACCATAAAGCAGTGCGGTAATGAGGGTGCTTTTTCCAATAGCGGCTATTTTTAGCCTGTTCCTGGCGCCATAGGCATTGCTTACTCTTATGGAACTTCCCTGTGCAAGACCCATAGATACCATAAAGGTAAAAGATGCACAGCTCAGGGCAATCTGGTGCGCTGCCTGGGAAGTAGCGCCAATGGTGCCGATAATTATACCCGACACGGCAAATGCACCGCCCTCCATACCCACCTGTAAACTGCTGGGCACGCCAATATGCAATAATTCCCTGATCGTTTTTAAACGGATCTTCCATTGGTTTTTCCGTACAACGATATACCGCCGAAAAAGGGGATGCCATAAAATAACAGCACCCAGTGCAAGGAACATCAGAGAACGCGTAATTAGTGTACCCCAGCCGGCTCCTGGTAACTCAAGCCTGGGAAACCCCCAGTTGCCAAAGATCAGCAGCCAGTTGATGAATATATTTACAGGCAATGCAATCAATGAAATGATCATGGCGGTGCGTGTTCTCTCCAATCCGTCGGTAAATTGCTTAAGCGACATAAAAAGCAGCATGGGTATAACACTCCAGCCCATCAGTTCTAAAAAAGGAACCGCCAGCGCGGCCACTTCAGGGTCTTGTTTCAAATGAAAGAGAATATTCTTACCAAGCACGAGGCATAAGGAAATAACAACCGCCGTTGCAGCGCATAGCCAGAATCCGTTATAAAAATAATGCGATACTTTTTGTCCGTCTCTGCGCCCGTGCGACATGGATACCAATTGCGAAACAGAGATGGTCATGCCAATGCCTATTACAAAGGGAATATTCAGTACAGCCAGTACCAGCGCGCCTGCGGCCAATTGTTTATAACCCAGCGCACCTACCATTGCAGTATCAATAATATGCAATGCCATCTGGGCCAATTCGCCCAGTATAATGGGAAACGATAAACGGAGGGTACTCCTGGCTTCACTCCATAAGGATAAGTGCATACAACCTAAGATAATGGCAGCAAAGATGGAATATTTTAAAATAAAGCAGGTGGAAATTTGCATACCATAAATCGTATGCCCGCCAGTCATTGATTGGTGTAATGCACAATGATACACTGGCGTTATTGCTGACCCGGTTCATGCTCTGCCACCCTGTTGTTTTCAGGGATATTGGTTGCAAATATGGTTTGTGCAGGCAATGCAAATTTTATTTTTTCTTTTTCAAACCTGTCCAAAATGGCAAAACATATTTCCTGGTGGGTATTCATGCGTACAACGTAATCCGGAGAATTAACGTAATAAACAATTTCATAGTCGAGGCTAAATTCACCAAACGACTGAAAATGTGCCCTGTCGAACGATGCGTTTTTATTGTTGGTGATGATGTCCTTTACAAGTGTGGGAATTTGCCTGATCTTTTCAGCGGGTGTATGATATACCAGGCGAATATTGAATACAACCCTTCTTTTTTCCAGCCTTTTAAAATTGTTGATCACCGATTTTACCAGTTCAGAGTTGGGCATTACCAATTGCTGTCCGTCGAGGCTTCTCACATGCGTGGTTTTGATGCCTATTTTTTCCACGATCCCGCTGTAGTTGTCTACCACGATAAAGTCGCCTACTTCAAAAGGCTTATCAAAAAAGATGACAAGGTAGCTAAAAAGATCGCCCAGTATATTCTGTGCGGCCAATGCTATGGCTATTCCCCCAATACCCAATCCTGCAATAATGGTAGTGATATTGTATCCGAGATTGTCTATGAGGGTTATCACGCCAAAGGTCCATACAATACCTTTTACCACCATCAAAATCCCCGAAAGCTGCTTAATACGCTCAGGTGCTTCTTTTTTTTTGTTCATGCGCAGCAAAATGGCGCCATGAATAACAAAATTGATAAGTCGTACCACATAATAAGTGGTGATTACCATAATGGCTACTTCCAATATGCGCGCAAATTTGGGTTGCAGGGCAAGCTGTATAATAATACCGTAATTAGCCAGGAAGTAAATACAGGGAACAATGAATTTCTCTGCTCCCTGGAGCAGCAGGTCGTCAAAAATAGTTTCGGAGCGAAATGCTTTCTTCTTTAAAAAACGTATAATGATTCCTGTAACGAGTTTCATGACCAGCCAAACCGCCACTATTCCCCCGGCAACTATTAAATAAGCAGCAATGGTATTTCCCCAGTATATTCGTTGTAGCATTTCATTCATGATATACAGAGTTTATTGTAACCGGCACAAAAACGAAAAGGCGTAAATTTACCAAATTTCAGTGGCATAAGCTGTTAAAAAGCAGATGCGCTGTGTTTAGCAATGCACTGCGTTGGGAAATACACTATTTCCTGGATTTATCGGCATTTTGAATAGTACAGTGGGATGGTTTGTTACGGAAAGTATTAAGAAGCGCCTTCAACTCCACGGTTTCAAATATTTTCCGCACATTGCGTCATCTTTAAATAGGGCAACACATTATGTACTGCTATAAAACAATTTTTATTTTATTGCTGGCAACAGGCAGCATACAATGCGGATCGTCACAAAAATCAATCATCAGTTCGGTTGCGTTTCCGGAGGAAATCATTCACTTCGTTCCGTACAAAAATAATCCTGTTTTTTCCGGCACAGGAGCCGGTACCTGGGATAGCCGCATACGGGAAAGAGGATATATCCTTCGGGAAGACAGTACCTATCATCTCTGGTATACCGGTTATGAAAATGGAAATGATAAGGTAAAACACCTGGGGTATGCTTCTTCTTCTGATGGCATAAACTGGACCAGGCATAAAGATAACCCGGTCTATTCGGCCGACTGGGTAGAAGATGTATTTGTTATAAAGGAAGGCGGTACTTACTTTATGTTTGCTGAAGGAAGAGATGATATTGCGCACCTGCTCACATCAACCGACCGTATTCACTGGACAGAACAGGGCAACATTGATATCCGCAAAACCAATGGGGAACCCATCGGCAAAGGCGCGTATGGAACGCCTGCCGTATGGAAGGAAAACGGAATATGGTATTTGTTTTATGAACGCGGCGACCTGGGTGTTTGGCTCGCCTCTTCCAACGATCTGAAAAAATGGACTAATATACAGGATGAGCCGGTATTAAAGATAGGACCGGAAGCATACGACCGGTTCGCGGTGGCGGTGAACCAGGTTATAAAGTACAAAGGATTGTATTATGCGTATTATCATGCCTCCGCCTACGAAGACTGGCGCGAATGGTCAACATGCGTGGCTGTTTCGGAAGATTTGATCCATTGGAAGAAATATGAAAACAATCCCATTGTGGGCAACGATACTTCGAGTGGCATCCTGGTGAACGATGGCAGGGTTTTCAGGCTCTATACCATGCATCCCGACGTGAAGGTATTTTTTCCTGCAACGGACAGCGTATCACGGTAACCGGTGTAAACAGCTAATTTTTCTGAATGACGAAATTAATTATGCACAGCTTTTTTATATGATTTCCCGACCGGGGATTTGAAAAACCGGTAATACCATGAACAACCAGGAACATGAGCCTTACCGGTAATCGTCAGGATATAAAAGTGAAGTTAAACGGAAATCACGCTATTGCTGCTACCATAGATATTGGGTTCGAGTCCGTCAGCTTCAGGATCATTGATCCATTCTGTTTCGTTCACCCTATATTTAAATTCGTGTTTAGAATCTTTGGGCAGGTTAACATCGGCACTAAACGTTCCGTCTTTTTTCCTGCTCATTATCACTCCATTTTCCCAATCGCTGTTCAATCCAAGTATTTCAACTGTTTCGGCGTTCTCTGGTTTAAAAGCGAATTTTACTTTGCAATAATCTTTGGTTTTAAAATAGGTTTTCTGTACCATGTGCTTTGTTTTTAATTTGTTGGTTTATAAATGCTGTGATGCGGCAAAGCAAATCGCAAAGGTAAACCTTTCCATCTTTAATCCAACCAGGGGCAAAAAGTAACCTGGGTCACCCCAAATGTTTTTTCCTCAAAATGTGCATAAAGTAAATTCCATAAGCTGGTTATCTGCTATTTTATTTCCTTTAATCTTCATATAATATTGATAATGAATTATAAATAGCGTTTGACTGAATTAAAACTGTTGCATAAATGATGTTCTCTTTCTGAAATGTGTTGGATAAATTGTTTTGCTTTCGTTTCATACCATTTGTTTAACATTTCAATAAACAAGTATAAATCAAATCATTATCAAATATCATCATATCCCTGTTTTACGGGTAAGGGTATTTGCTGAAATAAAAACTTTGTGCAGGCGTTAATTCATGCTCGTGAACAATCAAATGCGGGAAAGCATCCCCGTTCATTAAAATACCGGCTCCTATTCTTTAATTCTTCTTTTATGAAACAAAAAATACATTTCCTCCACTTGTTTTCTCTTGCTTTACTGCTCAGTATTACAGCTTGTAAAAAAGACAATCATTCCACTGCGGAAAAAAATGACTCCGAAATTGCGGTGCATGCTGATGACCAGGCTTTTTTTACAGCAGAAACCGATGCGGTATTTTCTGATGCCAATCTGGTTCTGGACGCGGGGTCGGCAAGCCCCAGACACCAGGACAATGTCATTTGTGACGCCTCCATAGCCGTTGATCTGTTGAGCAATCCTCAAACCATTACCCTTTCCTTTAATGGTGAAGAATGTTTGGGAGGCCGGAGCCGGCAGGGCGTTATTGTATTATCAACTCCCACAGGCACGCTGTGGCAAAATGCAGGGGCATCATTTAAAGTAGAATATAAAGATTTCAAGGTCACACGAAACAGAGACAAAAAGAGCATAACCATCAATGGTGAACAAACTTTTACCAATGTGAGCGGAGGGTTATTAGTGCAACTGTCATCACTGGAATCTATAACGCATACGGTTTCCAGCGCCGGCATGCAAGTAGCATTTAATAATGGTACAAAGCGTAGCTGGGAAATAGCTCAAAAGCGCGTATTCACTTACGACAACGGCGTAGTAGCTTCTGTTTCCGGTATTCATACCGAAAACAACGACAACCAGATCGCAGTTTGGGGAACCAATCGCTTTGGTACAGCATTTACCAGTTCTATAACCGATCCATTGGTGATTCGTCAGGATTGCAGCTTCAGATTAACCACCGGCGAAATAAAACACAAAATAAGTTCAGCTACTGCAACAGCAACATTTGGGCTGGATGCAGACGGAAATCCTGTTTCATGTCCTTCCGGAAACTATTATTACAAATTGGTATGGGTAGGGCCAAACGGGAACAGCCTTACCGCGATGGTGGCTTATTAAGACAGGTATCGGCTTTCAGATAAGCTGTCGGCGCATGAGTGCTAACGGCAGGGCGGATACTTCTGTGTGTATTGCCTCGGATTTTAAATTTGTGATTTGCGCAAATAAAGGAGTATTCATTTTGTCATTAGTAGTTTCACGCTGATCTGAAAGCCGGCCGCTGACAGCTTTTTCCACATTACCTTCGTTCAAAATATAGCTGCCATGTTACATGCCGCTTTACTTGAACATTTACAGCAAAGGTTTACTGATTTTTTTTCTTTTCCAGCATCTGTTCATCAATACAAGGTTGTATACGGCGGGGATATCAACAGGTGTTTTGTACTTGAAACAAACAGGGGTAATTTTTTCATTAAGGTAAATGCGTCCATTTTCGGGTTAGACATGTTTGAAAAGGAAGCCAGGGGACTGGTACTGCTGGCGGACACTGGAACCATAAAAGTGCCTCGTCCGCTTTTTGATGGTAAATTCAATCAGCAGATATTTCTGGTGATGGAATACATGCACCCGGGGCAGATGTCCGCATATTTCTGGGAAGACTTTGGAAAAAACCTGTCGGAGCTTCACCGCAATACACAAGATGAGTGCGGGCTGGGCTACAATAACTACATTGGCAAGCTGGTGCAAGCCAACCATCAGCACAGCAATTGGGCGGATTTTTATGCAGTAGAAAGAATATTGCCGCTTGTATGCAAAGCATATGAAAAAGGAATGCTGGAGAAAGAAAGTCGGGCTGCTGCTGAACGGCTTTGCGCTAAGCTGCATTCTATTTTCCCGGATGAAAAGCCAGCACTATTGCACGGTGATTTATGGAACGGCAATTTTATAGCAGACGGAGGAGGAAACGCCGCAATTTTTGATCCGGCCATATATTTCGGCAACCGTGAAATGGATATTGCTATGAGCCTTCTTTTTGGTGGATTTGATCCCGTTTTTTATGAAGCGTATGAACATCATTTTCCACTCCAGCCCGGCTGGCGGCAACGTGTAGCCTTATGCCAGTTGTACCCCTTGCTGGTGCATTTGCTATTGTTTGGCGGAAGTTACAGGGATAAGGTAGTTGAAACGATCGGGCAATACAAATAGCTGGGAAGCAGTCAGCAGCCAGTCCTGAGCTATGAGCCATGAGCCCTTTGCAATCAGCTGTCAATGTCTTACACCTTATTCCCCACACCTTACTCCTCACTTTTTACATCAAACCATACTTTTTCCTGGTTATCCCAGTTCCCATTATAATTAATGGTTAATTCGTTTCCGGCCTCAATTGCTCTTACGGTTTTAACATACATGGTATCGTTTTCATAATCCATAAAATATTCGCAGTTCGACTGGTAAGCATGATTGTAAATGGAGAGGTAGCCCAGTGCCATACAGCATTGATCCTTATTTTTACCCCACACAAAAATATAATCGTGCAAAAGGGTTTGGTCGAGCAGTTTCCGGTCTTCACCCGTCATTACAATTACAGGAGAGATTTCTATAATTGTTTCCTCTGCTATTTTTTTGCGTGTAAAAACGCCCCGTCCTTTATCTTTGGTACTATCTATATACAGGTATTCAGAAAGCATATCATTCAAAAAACAGGTTTGGTTTTCCAATGCATTTTACAGGAGTGGCGCCAAAGCTATTCCTAATTTTGCAACACCAAAATAAAAATTATGGACTTCGAAGAGGAAACGGTTTCGTTACAGGATCAGTTTGATGAAGCCATTGCTTCCAACGATAAATTAACGATACAGGATTTTCTGAACAATCAGAACATCAGCGATGTGGCACAGCTCATCAGCGACAATGAGGAATATGAAACGCAGATCATTTCTATTCTTTCACCCCACAGGGCGGTAAGCACTTTTAAAATATTAGATGTACCTGGGCAAAAACGGATCATTAAATCATTGGCGCCACTCAAAACCGCCGAACTGCTCAATGATTTGCCCGCCGACGACCGAACGGCTTTCCTGGAGGAACTGCCAACAGGCGCCGTAAGGGAACTTATTAAACTGCTGGATCCTGAAGAAAGGAAAATAACACTGGCGCTGCTCGGATACCCGGAAGGATCGGTTGGGCGTTTGATGATACCGGATTATATAGCGGTGCATGAAGACTGGACGGTGGAAGAGGTGCTGGATGAAATACGTACCGGGGGGAAACACATAGAAACGATTGATGTAATTTATGTTATCAATGAAAAGGGGGCTTTTGTAGATGATATCCGGATACGTGAAATTATCCTGGCTAACCCTAATACCATTCTTTCGGAGATCATTGACAGGCGTTTTATTGCACTGAACGTGCACGACACCCAGGAAGAAGCCAACAATGTATTTAAAATGAACAACAGGGTTGCCCTTCCCGTTGTAGATGATAACAATATACTACTGGGCATTGTAACCATTGATGATGTGCTTTGGGTTGCCAACGAAGAATTTACTGAAAACATACAAAAAATAGGTGGTACCGAGGCCCTGGATGAGCCTTATCTTGAAATGCCTTTGTTCAGGCTTTTTCGCAAGCGGGCAGGCTGGCTGGTGGTTCTTTTTCTGGGAGAAATGTTGACGGCTACAGCTATGAGCTATTTTGAGGATGAAATCACCAAAGCAATAGTGCTGGCATTGTTTGTGCCACTTATTATTTCCAGCGGGGGCAACAGCGGCTCCCAGGCTTCTACCTTAATTATCCAGGCAATGGCTATGGGCGAAGTATACATTTCTGACTGGCTGCGGGTATTGAAAAGAGAAATATTGTCCGGGCTGATGCTCGGAACGGTTCTGGGACTCATTGGTTTTTTGCGTGTACAGGTATGGTCTGCAATTTTTCCGGACGTATACGGACCTCATTCTTTTTTTATTGCGCTTACTGTAGGGTTTTCTTTGATTGGTGTAGTATTGTGGGGAACCCTTACTGGTTCTATGCTGCCGTTATTTCTGAAAAAACTGGGTGCAGATCCTGCTGCATCATCCGCTCCCTTCGTGGCCACCCTGGTAGACGTTACCGGATTGATTATTTATTTTTCCGTGGCTTATATCTTCCTGCGGGGTATTTTACTCTGATATAAAATAATCTTCATGAAAAAGATCAGTCTCTTTTTCCCCGCGATCGTGTCCGCTTTCTTTGTATATGGGCAGTCGCTTGCACCCCTCACTGTAGAAAAAATCATGAGAGATCCGAAATGGATAGGCTCGTCTCCCTCAGATCCATTGTGGAGTGCAGATGGAAAAACGTTGTATTTTAACTGGAACCCCGATAAAGAACCGGCCGATTCGCTGTATTGTATCACAAATGAAAATAAAATACCCCAAAAGGTAAGTATATTGCAAAAGCAGGGCATCGTATACGCCCGCGACATCCGTATGAATGCAACAGGCACGCTGTATGCATATGCCAAAGACGATGACATCTTTATGGTGAACCGCAAAACGGGCAAAACAAAACGCATTACTCAAACAACACAGAAAGAATCTGATCCATCATTTTCATTTGGCGATACAAAAATAATATACCAGAACGACGACCATAATGTATTTGCCTGGGACGTGGCCAATGGCGGAACCATTCAGCTAACCAACTTCCAGAAAGGCAATGCTCCCCCTGTAACAGCCGGCAATAAAAATTTAAACGACCAGGAAGAATGGTTGAAGAAAGACCAGTTGCAATGGATTGAAGTATTAAAGGATCGAAAGGAAAAAAAGGATGCTAAAGCAGCCTACGAAAAAAAACGGTCACAGAAAAAAACGCTGAAACCTATCTATACCGGCAATAAAGCAATTTCCGGTATCGCAATTAGCTCCAACGGAAGATTCATCACCTATATTCTTTCTAAGCCTGCCGGCAATATCCAAAAAACGATTATTCCCGATTATGTAACAGCAGCCGGCTTTACCGAAAATATTCTTGGACGCACGAAGGTTGGCACTCCCCCGGATTCATGCGAATTATTTGTATTCGACCGTGAAAAAGATACGGTAATTGCTGTTAAAACAGATTCGATACCCGGCATACTGGATTTGCCCGATTATGTAAAAGACTACCCGCAATCATTGAAGTTGAAAACAAATAAGCCAAGAGCGGTAAGTATCTCAAAACCCTTATGGTCGCCTAAAGACAATTATGCGGTGGTGGATATAGATGCATATGACAATAAAGACAGGTGGCTGATGAAATTGGATGCAACTTCGGGCACTTTAACCATATTAGACCGGCAAAGGGATGATGCATGGATAGGCGGACCCGGTATTAACAGCAGCAATACGGGGTGGGTCAATGCTACTGATTTCTGGTTTCAATCAGAAGCCAGTGGTTATTCGCATGTATACACGGTGAACGTTGTTACAGGCAAAAAAACAACCCTTACTTCCGGTCAGTACGAAGTACAGAACTGTTTGCTATCGGCCAACAAAAAATATTTTTACATTACCACCAATGAAGCGCACCCCGGTGAAAAACAACTGTATCGTTTACCCGTAACCGGTGGCAAGGCAGAGCGCTTAACTACAATGACCGGCGCCAATGAGGTAATATTATCGCCCGGTGAAAAACAGGCAGCGGTATTGTATTCTTATATCAACAAACCATGGGAATTGTTTTTACAGGACAACAAGCCCCGCGGAAAAGCCCAACAAATTACGTTTAAGGCGCAGAGCGGTTTGTTTAACACCTATTCCTGGCGGGAACCGGAACTGGTAAACATTACAGCCCGCGATGGAAAGCAGGTGGCCGCAAGATTGTACCGCCCGGCTCATCCGCACCCTTCCAACCCTGCGGTAATATTCGTACACGGTGCAGGCTACCTGCAGAATGCCCACAAATGGTGGAGCAGTTATTTCCGCGAATATATGTTTCATAACCTGCTGGCCGATAAGGGCTACTATGTGCTGGATATGGATTACAGGGCAAGTGCGGGATATGGCCGGAACTGGCGCACAGGCATATACCGTCATATGGGGGGGAAGGATTTAACCGACAACATTGACGGTGCAAAATATCTTACTGAAAAGTGGGGTGTTGATCCTAAACATATAGGTATATATGGCGGCTCCTATGGCGGATTTATAACACTTATGGCGCTGTTCACATCACCCGGCACATTTGCCGCCGGTGCGGCATTACGACCGGTAACCGACTGGGCACATTACAACCATGGTTATACTTCCAATATTTTAAATACACCCGCCCAAGACAGCATCGCATACCGCAAAAGCTCGCCCATATATTTTGCAGAAGGGCTGCAGGATCATTTGCTGATCTGCCACGGAGTAGTAGATGTGAATGTGCATTTCCAGGACGTGGTGCGGCTTAACCAGCGCCTGGTGGAACTGGGAAAAAACAACTGGCAGGTAGCATTATATCCCGTAGAAGATCATGGCTTCGTTGAACCATCAAGCTGGACGGATGAATATAAACGCATACTTAAATTATTTGAAGAAGTACTGAAATGATAAGAATGGTATTCAGGTAGTGCTATGTCAAACGTGAAATGTGAGAAGTGAGACACTCCTCTCACCTTCAATGATGAGAAAAGGCTGCACGCCC
>CALKHN010000052.1 GCA_937991535.1 uncultured Sphingobacteriales bacterium | reverse complement strand
AAAAAAGTAAAGATGTCTGAATAAAAGTCTTTTGCCATTAACAGTTTTTCCCCGTATTACGCAATCATGCTCCATCCCCCTTTCTGGTCGGTGAGACCCCGGCCGGTAGCGGGTTCTACAGGCGGGTGTCACCCCCCGCCTGCAAAAAAAGCCCACTCCATTCACCAACCAAACCGGGGGTTAATTATCGGTCATTAAAAGGTCTTTCCTTTCCACACAATTACTTAACTTTAGTACCCACCAACACACACGATCATGCCTGATATCAAAAAAGAAGACATCAAACAGGAAGTGTTTGATTTGTACGACGATTACGCCCATAACCGGGTGGACAGGCGGGAATTTATGCAAAAGCTCTCGCTCTATGCGGTTGGAGGGATGACTGTTTCCTCCCTGATGAGTTTTTTGATGCCCGACTATGAGGGCGCTATCCAGGTTAAAGCAAATGATCCACGCGTTAAATCGGAATATATCAACTATCCCTCTCCAAAAGGCGGCGGCACCATCAAAGCATTATTGTCCATGCCGGCAGATGCAAAGGGAAAGTTGGGCGGCGTGGTAGTAGTGCATGAAAACCGGGGGCTCAATCCGCATATTGAGGATATGGGCAGAAGAGCAGCCCTGGCAGGATTCATTTCCATTGCCCCGGATGCCTTAACCCCGCTGGGTGGTTACCCCGGCACCGATGACGAAGGCCGTGCAATGCAAAGCAAACGCGACAGGAATGAGATGCTGGAAGACTTTATAGCCGCGTATGATTATTTAAAAAGCGATAGCAACTGCAATGGTAAAATAGGGGCGGTAGGTTTTTGTTTTGGTGGTTGGATCGTGAATATGATGGCCGTGCGTATCCCAACACTGTCGGCAGCCGTACCATTTTATGGAGGTCAGCCCGCTGCGGAAGATGTGCCCAAAATACAGGCGCCATTACTGCTGCACTATGCAGGACTCGATACCCGGGTAAACGAAGGCTGGCCCGCCTACGAAGCAGCACTCAGGGCCAACAACAAAAAATACACCGTATACATTTACCCCAATGTAAACCACGGCTTTAATAATGATACCACTCCACGGTACGACAAAGCCGCCGCAGATCTGGCATGGCAGCGTACGATTGATTTTTTTAAGGAAGAGCTAAAGTAATCAGGAGCCGGATTTTTGAAATATTGGGGCGTTCAGCAGTGTTGCATACTGCGGCTGGATTTTGGGCTACTTACGAATAACTTTACCAGCAGGAATTTTTTCACCAATTGAGCTCATTCTGAGCAAACTTCATTGCAAAACATATCAACCCATCTAAAGAAAATTCTGTTTCATGTTGTTTTTCGATTGGTTATTATCTTATTAATCTGAGTCAGTCTTCCATAACCTACCAACTTCATTTTGCCAAAAGATAATAGCCAGTAATCGGTCGTCTAAGGTATTCGAGTTACTCGTTGATTTCTGAAAAGATTTCCAAAGGCTTTCCAGCTATGAATGAATTGATTGTTTTTAATGCTCAATCTCAATTTCAATCCTATTTTCCACTTCTATTAAATTGTAAATATCGACTTCAGAATTATCAATGACTTCAAAACTCACTACCACGGAATAGGGAATTTCTTTTGAAATATCTCTTTGCCAGCCATTGTGTCCTTTTACAGCAAGTACAAAATCAGTTGGCATCTTATTGGATGGTATTATACACCAATCTTTCTGTAAAGTTCCGTCTTGCCTCCGAATACTGTTAAATTCACCCGAATTGCTACGGGATGAAATGACCCATTTAAAATTTTCATTGTCTGGCGGTACAACAGCATCCTGTTCCGGCATTTCTGCGTTTTCCTCGTCCTCATCTTGAGATAGTATCCGATCCTTGAATATATCCAGATTTTCGCCGGGTTTGGACGCTTCCCAATCAAGCCAGGCAGACAAGTAAGAACGGGTTCCTTTTCTCGTTATTCGAGGCTCGGCCTTATAGCTAAGAGTTATTTCAATTTTAATATTGTATTCGTTACCCGGGCGTGAAATTTCAGAAGGAATTTTTACTCTATAAAGATTTGTGTTTTTGGGAGTAATGTTCCCGGTAGCATATAATGTTACCCTATTGGGGCTATTAATTGTTGCTTTGTTTATATCTGGTAAACCATAACCATAGTGATAAAGGCAGCTATCAATTTGATTGGCACAGTCTGGCAAACTTGCTGATTGTACGATCAAAGCTCTATATAGTAGAGCTGGTTCGTTAGGGTTGCGGCTATATGAGAAACTTTAGGTGTGCTGAATGAAGTTCCTACAGCATCCTGGCCTATTGCCGGCCCTCCATTTCTTGTAGACTGGACTAACAGGGGGGATACATCGCCATGCGTTGCGATATTACCTCCATTTCCCTTATCATAGACAAAATCACCGCCATATTCAACTACATCTGGCTTAATCATACCCCATATGCCCAAACCGGTTCTCGAAAATGAAGATGGGAATTGTGTTTTTCCAAAAGAACTGAATGCACCGTTATCAAATTCGCCGATGCATATAGAACCCACTGTGAGTGCAAAGCTACTATGGGCAGGGCTTGTGATTTTGCTTTTTTCTTGTTTTAAAAAATAGGGATATTGAGTTCCCGATGTCACATAATCTTGTACGGAAGGTATGTCTGGATCGTTTGAAATACGGGGAATATTTCCGGCGGCAATTATAAACAAGATATCTTTCTCCCAAATCAGCTTATCAATTGCTGCAGCCCACAATGGCATATGCGTATAGCTTTGTGGTCTTTCTCTTGAGGCAGATAAGTTAAATAACCTTGTTGGTGAGTAGTGGTTAACGATGTCTTTCATGGTATCCACTTCATTTATCAGGCTACTCAACTTATTGTCCTGATTTAATATCCTTGCATTTTGAATCCAGAAGGGCAATTGGTATGGATTGGGGATGCCAGCGAACCCTTCAGGATAAAGAATTGCTCCTGCTACTCTCGTTCCATGTCCTCCGCCAGATACTTTGTCAAAGGTGTCCGTATCATCAGGGACGTAAGAAACAGATGTTGCGTCATCTATGGCCGGGGAAAGCAGACGATGGCCTTCCTGTATCCCACTATCAATTACACAAACCTTTGGTTTATTTGCATCGGGTGCTAAAACTTCAACTTCTAGCAGTTGTTCAAGCTCACTTGTTCCTTTGAAGCCATCCAATTCATCATGTTCTTCTACGCTAAATATATAAGGGCAGTTAAGGCACATATCCACAAAGCCTTGCCCTGATATTCTAAGTTTGCATCCAAAACCATCATCAAATTCAATATATGATCCCAGAAATTCAGCGTTATAAGGAGCTACAATATTCTCAAATGCGGTTTCTCTATCTCTTGCCAAATCATCCTTTGCACGCTGCCATGTTTCGCTTCTTTGTTTCCATCTCTTGACTTTCTGTTCATATTCATCGTCTGTTTCACCTTCATCTTTTCCGGGATAATCCGGCGTGCGCAAGTAGGTGGATATTACCGCATATACTGTAACTTCAGGAACCTGGCGGATATTATTCCATTTATTGAATAAATCAGGCGAGAGAATCTTTCTAAGCCGTTCTATCGGATCTGTTACAATTTCTAAAATACTTGCCGCTGAATCTTTAAATTTTTTATTGCTCTCGTTGAGAAACTGATCAAGTCTTCCCTCAAATTTTTTAAAATCATCAACATTAGCGCCAAGTATAAATCCTCCGTCTTCTTCTGATATAACGTTAATACCGAAACTGGCTAGGGACTCAATGTCTTTTGCATCCAAGTCTACCTTCAGGTAAACAGGGAGAGCTTTACCATTATCCCTTAATGATGGTAAGCCCGCATCTTCTCTTGACTGGATACTTTCTTGCCAACCTTGTCTGATATCATTAATCGCACCTGAAAGAGCGTTAAAATGTTCCTTGCGATGTTCAAGATTATAGCGCGTTTGGGCACTTTTTGCTTTCCGAACCGTGCCAGGTTTAAATGCTTTCTTTTCTAATACTTGTATTAGATTTAGGTGGGGGAAGTCGGCCATGATCAATTATACATGCGATTTTCTTCAATTGCTTTTAACAGATGATTTTCTTCAACTCTATTATTCCCTTCTATAATTGCTAATTTGGCCGCATCGTTGGCAATTTTCACAACTGTTGCTGCTGATATATCGGCCAATTGATTAATTATAGATTGCCAGTTGATCGTTTTAGAAATCTGGATAGATGATAAAGTTAGTTTTAGTATTCTCAGCATTTCGTCTTTGCCGGGTTTTGGCAATTCAATGATTTCATCAAATCGCCTAAACAAAGCCTGATCTATAATACCTTCAAAATTTGTAGTAGCTATAAGAATTCCCGGCGCATCATAATCTTCCAATAGATTAAGCAGTATATTTACCAAGCGATGCATTTCTCCTACGTCATTTGTTTTGTTAGATCTGGCTTTGGCTATAAAATCGAACTCGTCTAACAATAAAACGCAGGGAAAGATTTTTAAAGACTCGAATAATTTTTTGAGGTTGGACGCCGATTCTCCCAAGAAGGATGAAATAACTGCTTCAAATCGTACTTTTAGAAACGGTAGGCCAATTGTCCATGCTATACGTTCGGCCGCCATGCTTTTTCCGCAACCTGGCGAACCATAAAACAATACTTTTTGTTTAGGCTTTAGCCCAAAATGCCCTAACCTTTCTCGTGCAACATATTCCTTTTCGATTCGGTGAATTTTGCTTTCAGTTTCTTCAGATAAAATCATGTGATACCGCAAATGCTCACGATCTATATATGATGCAAGAGGTATGTTGTATCTCTTATCGACCGGTATAGATATTCCTTTAGGCAAAAGGGATTTCAACTCCCCTTTAAATGCAGCATAATTCTGCGTATTCTTATCAAGTATATCTTTTAGTCGGAAAGCAACTTTGGTGTGCCCTTTCTTTTTTTCTTCCTCAATAATCCTTTCTGCAACCTTGACGATATCATCAGAAGAATCACCTTCTATAGACCTAAATAATCTTATCAGTAATTCCTGATTCATTACAATAGTGTTTAAGGTGCAAACTATAATTTATTTCTCTCCCATATAACAAATTTAGTCTTAATCTTATTAATCGGATTGAATGAAGATTAGAAATTGAAAATAACTGAAAATGAAGTACTTGAAAAATGGTAGCCCCGACAGGAATCGAACCTGTATCTAAAGTTTAGGAAACTTCTATTCTATCCATTGAACTACGGGGCCAATAGTTAATTGGGTTGCAAAAGTAACAGTTTTAGTGATTACCTTTCCTTTTCAAATGGAAACATTATGAAAAAAATGCTACCGGTGATTGTTGTTTTATGCTCCTTTGCGAAAACTTATGGACAAAACCAGCAAAAGCCCCTGCTTAAATCCATGATGCCAACGATTAAAAGCTAAACTTAAGCGCAACTGCATATTTCTCTGTCTTTCCCATTCTCCTTCCTTATCTTTGCAGCCCTAAAATGTGCGTATGAAGTTTTACACGCTTATTATTAAATACAGGCTGCCTTTGGGTTTTTTGGCGCTGGTATTGGCTGTAGTGGTAAATATTACCTCCGGGTTTTGGCCGGCGTTTGCCTTATATCTTATTGCGCTGGTTGCCGTGGTTAGTCATTTTCTGTTTGGCCCCATGCGCTTGATACAGGGGTATATGGAGGATGGGGATATTGACGGAGCACAAAAAATACTGGATTCCATACGCTTTCCCAACCTGCTGATCAAGCCTGTTCGCAGTGTATATTATTTTTTGAAATCCAACCTGGCCATGTTTAAACAGGATTTTGACGCGGCGGAAACCATGATGAAAAAGAGCTTGAGCCTGGGCATGCCCATGAAAGAAACCGAAGGCGCCGCCTATTTCCAGTTGGGCACTATTGCCATGCAAAAAAGCAATATGCGGCAGGCAGAAGAATACATCCGCAAAGCTATTCGCGTAGGTCTGCCAGATAAAGAAAATACGGCCGCTGCCTACCTGCAAATGTGCCAGATCTTTATCAATAAAAGAGAGTTTCGCGCTGCCAAGGATTATTTTCGCCGGGCTAAAGAGTTAAAACCTTCAACCGCACAGGTGGTAGACCAGATCAAACAAATTGAAAAATACATCAGCAGGATACCCGGGTAATACAAACTCATTTCCGTAGTCTGGCAAAACATACAAAAAGCCGCAAATAAAAATGATGCGGCTTTTTGTGAACAATAGGCTTTTTTTAAGAAGTTGTATTTTCTGCTTTTAATCCTATTCTTGCGAAATTGGATTGTGCTGTTCAATTGGTACCAACGGCTATAGTGTGCAATGCAACAATGGTAAATGTATTATAAACACAAGTGCCGGCCAATACTATAAATCGGGTATATACAAAAGTTTAGTATTGGTAAACTTTGCCAACCGGATGATTCCTGCATTAACTTTGGTTCATGTCATTAATGATATAAATGGATAAAAATCAGGTATTTCAAAATTATTACAGCGCTTTAAATGCGCAGCAGCGGCTTGCCGTTGACACGATAGAGGGCACTGTTTTAGTAGATGCAGGTCCCGGAACGGGTAAAACGCAGGTGCTGGCGCTACGCATCGCCAATATTTTAAGTCAAACAGATACCAATCCCAATAATATACTCTGTTTAACCTATACCGACAATGGCGCTGTGGAAATGCGCAACCGTCTTCTGCGTATCATCGGCAGCGCCGCATATGGTATCCGCATACACACTTTTCATTCTTTTTGTAATGAAGTGATACAGGACAATCTCACCTATTTCGGCAAACTCAACCTTTCCCCCATAGGCGATCTTGAAGAAATAGACCTGTTTTACCGGTTAATAGATTCTATTCCTGCCGACAATAAACTGAAGCGTTTTCGCGGGGATATTTATTATGAAAAAGACAGGCTGAGATCGTTGTTCAGCCTGATGAAAAAAGAAGCGTGGACGCCGGAATATTTGAATGAAAGAATTGATGCTTATATAAAGGACCTGCCTGTTAAGGAGGGTTTTTTTTATAAGAAAAAATATAAAACATTCAATGCCAATGACCCTAAGCCCGCAGCCATTGCCGACGAAACGGAAAAAATGGAGATCCTGCGGGCTGCGGTAAACCTCTATCCACAATACAATGCAACGATGGCTGCCGCCGGACGGTATAATTTTGACGACATGATATTGTGGGTGCTCACTGCATTTAAGGAAAACAGCAACCTTTTGCTCGACTACCAGGAGCGTTTTTTATACTTTCTGGTAGACGAGTTCCAGGATACAAGTCGCTCCCAGAACCTGTTGCTTCAAAAGCTTACAGACTATTGGGAGGTTCCCAACCTTTTTGTGGTGGGAGACCCCGACCAGGGTATTTTTTCCTTCCAGGACGCGAATATTGAAAATATCAGGGCGTTTAAAGAACGACACAATGATCATCTTACTGCTATTGAACTGGTTAACAACTATCGCTCTACTACCCCCATATTAAATGCAGCCCATGAGCTTATTCTTCATAACACCGGCCGGCTTAAGAAAGCCGGCAGTCCCTTGCTTTCATCTAATCCCGCAATAAAAGATATTGCGATAGAACCCATCATTATTGAATATGCCAACACCGGGCAGGAAGCCATTGATGTTACCATACAAATAGAGAAGCTTTTGCAACAGGGGGTAAAGGGAAAAGAAATAGCGGTGATCTACCGCAATCATGCCCAGGTGGAAACGATTGCTTCTATGCTCGAAGGAAAGCAGATACCGGTGAACGCGAAGAAGAAAATTGATATACTGCAACTGCCCTTTATTCAAAACCTGTTGTTGATATTACAGTGGATCGAAAGGGAAAAATACATTCCTTACAGTGCCGATGATATCTTATTTCTGCTCCTGCACAGCGATTTCTTTAAGCTGCGCCCGCTTGAAATTGCTAAGCTAACCATCACGGTGAATGCAAAAAATAAGTCAGCCAAAGAAGATGTTTTTTCATTGCGCCGTTTGATGACTGAAACAGCGATGCCCACAGCCGATCTGTTTAGCCAGCCCAACGGGCAGTCTGTGAAAGAGATCAGCGATACGCTCGAAGCTTTACTGAAAGCATCGCAGAACAGTACAGTGCAGCAATTGCTGGAAATGGTCATTCAAAAAGCCGGAGTGCTCTCCTATGTTATGCAAAGCGCGGAAAAACCCTGGCTGATGCAGGTGCTGAACGCGTTGTTCGATCATTTGAAAGAAGAGAGCCGCCGAAACCCTGGTATAAGTTTGAAGGAGTGGTTAGATAATATGGAGAAAATGAAAGCTAACCAGCTCCCCATACCATTATACAAAATTACTGCAAACGACGAAGGCGTGAATATGGTAACGGCTCATGGCGCCAAAGGATCGGAGTATGCGCATGTGTTTGTAATTGGCTGTACCCAAAAAATTTGGGATGACAGCAACAGGCAGGGAAACCGGTCGTACAAAATGCCCGACAACCTTGTAGGCAACAGTGCAGCACCACCCGGAATTGAAGAAAACAGGCGTTTGTTCTATGTAGCGCTTACCCGTGCTAAAACGCATTTACGTATATCATATGCGGTAAAAGACGAAAAAGATAAAGAGCAAACCAGGAGCACTTTTATTACAGAATTGCTCGAAGCCGGACCATCGCAGCTCATCAATCAGGCTGTACCCGATATGCTGATGGCAGATTATTTGCAGCAACGCTTTAAAGAAAAGGCAAAGCCAGAGATCGAACTGGTAGAAGCAGCCTATATTGATGAGATCATAAAGCGCTATACCATGAGTGTTACCCATCTCAACAATTACCTGAATTGCCCCCTTAAATTTTATTATCAGAATCTTATACGCGTTCCGGCTGCCAAAAATGAGAACATGGCCTTCGGAAGCGCTATCCATTGGGCCATTGAACGGCTTTTTATAAAGATGAAAGAGAATGGCAATGTATTTCTTCCAAAAGAAGATTTGCTCGCGGATTTTCACTGGTTTATGAAAAACAACCGGGAAGCCTTTACACCCGAAGCTTTTAAATTAAAAACGGCTTATGGTGAAAAAATACTACCTGCCTATTACGATCACTATATTGATAAATGGAACAAGGTCATTGTAGTGGAAAAACCCGTACGGAACGTTACCGTTCAGCATGTACCGGTAAACGGCAAGCTGGATAAACTGGAATTCAATGGCAGGCTGGTAAATGTGGTGGATTATAAAACGGGGAAATATGAAAATGCCAGAAAGAAGCTGGTGCGGCCAAATGAAAAAGAGCCTAATGGCGGCGATTACTGGCGGCAGGCTGTTTTTTACAAGATATTGATGGATAATGATAAAACGCTCGACTGGAAAGTGATCAGCACCGAATTCGATTTTATTGAGCCGGTTGGTGAAGAATACAAAACCGAACTGGTAGAAGTAACAGATGCGGACATTACAACGGTAACGCAGCAAATTGTTACCACCTGGCAGAAAATACAGAACCGGGAGTTCAAAACCGGCTGTGGGAAGCCCGACTGCGACTGGTGCAATTTTGTAAAAACCAATAATCTTGCCGTGGCACTTCATACACTGGAAACGGATGATACCGACACCTGAGTGGTGGATAGTGAGTAGTCAATTGTGAAATGTGAATGGTGAGGCGGGAAAGGCTGTGTCAACCGATATACCCATAGCTCAAGACTCATAGCCCATAGCTGCAATGATGTGAGAAGTGAAAAGTGAGATGTGAAAGAGCAGAGTGTGCATTCCAAAGCCTATCGTTAGTCTTTTTTATCGGGAGCCCTGGCTGAAAGCTCATAGCTCGCACCCTACTTTAAGTCATTATTAATAAAACAATACACCGCAATAGCTACAAACCCGCTAAGTTTGCACATTTGAAAGGGCACAAGCAAACGTCAATGAAAAAAATCTTTTATTTTCTCTTTGCTATCTTAATTGTATTTAAATGGCTGGTATTTGCTTCGGGCTGCGCACAAATTATACCACCCACCGGCGGGCCAAGAGATTCACTTCCACCAGTAATGCTTGGCGCATTGCCCAAAGATTCTACCCTTAATTTTAAAGACAATAAAATAACCCTCACTTTTGATGAATATGTTCAACTGGACCGGCCGGAAGAACAATTGATTATTTCACCGGTGCCCAAAGTATCACCGCTCATTGAAGCAAGGCTGAAAGAAGTTACCATTCGCATCAAAGACACACTGGAAGAAAATACAACCTATAGCATCAATTTTGGGAAATCGTTGAAAGATATCAATGAAGGCAATCCTGCAAAACAATTCACCTATCTTTTTTCTACGGGTGGATATATTGACAGCAGCACAGTTTCCGGGAAAGTTATTGTGGCTGAAACAGGGCGTCCCGACAGTACTTTAATTGTAATGCTTCACCGCAATTTTGAAGATTCGGTGGTGGCAAAAGAAAAACCCAGGTATTTTACCCGGTTAGACAGTGCAGGCCGTTTTAATTTCAACAATATTGCGCCCGGCCGCTATAATATTTTTGCTTTAAAAGATCAGGGCGGGCAAAAAATGTATATGCGCAACAGCGATTTGTTTGCTTTTTACGACAGTGCCTTAACCATTGGCGACAATAATATACACCCGGTGCTGTATGCTTTTGCAGAAGAACCCGAAGAGCAAAGACCCGGAGGGGCAAGAGCAGGTACCACTGCGAAAGCCGCTGCTCCTAAAAAGGAAAAAAAGCTTAGCTACAGTACAAGTCTTGAAAGCAACCAGCAGGATTTACTTGGTGATCTAACGCTTACTTTCAGCGAACCGCTGCAATCCTTCGACAGCACGAAGCTACACTTTACCGATACTTTATTTCAACCGGTAAGCGGTTATCGTATTGAAGCCGATTCTGTAAACAGGTCGTTTACCCTTGTTTATCCCTGGAAGGAAGAGCAGGACTTCCGGCTGATACTGGAAAAAGATATAGCCAAAGATTCTTCCGGAACAGAACTTTTAAAGGCAGATACCATCCGGTTTAAAACAAAAAAGAACAGCGACTATGGCAGGTTGAGAATACGGCTGCAGAACCTGGATACGGCGCAGCATATTGTATTGGTTTTTTACAAAGGCGATAAAATTGAAAAGTCTCATTCCATCACCGGCAAAGACGTAAACTTTACACTATTCCGTCCGGGCGACTACGAGATCCGGATATTGTACGACAGGAATAGCAATGGCAAATGGGATACCGGCAATTACTGGCTAAAGATACAACCCGAAAAAATAGTGTCGGACGGGAAAAAATACACCGTACGGCCAAATTGGGACAATGAAATTACGGTTGAGCTTCCTGACGCTCCTCCTGCAGAGAAGATGTAAACATCAATTGAACCGGGACTGCATCACAATGAGTCCGGTTGGATTAAGACGCTGAATGATTTTTTACAGGAAAAACCAGCGCAACTGTGCCGTATACACATTGGAATTTAAAGAGAAAACCGGGTAATTTGTAAAGGAGCCATAAAAATCTGCTTTGATGGCCGCATCGAAATGCTTTGTAATTCGCATTCCCAATGTAGCATTTATGCTTACCCAGTGTTTTGAAGGAACAATAAAGTCTTTAAATTCCTTCGATATATCGCCTGGTTTTATAGTAGTGAGCTTGTTTTCGGGGTATGATGAAAAATTATAAGCAACACCGGCCCCTGCATATATTTTGTAATGTTCTTTATTTATAAAACTGTAAAGTACCGAAAGCGATGGAGATATGTTTTGTTGCTTTAGCTGGTATTTTAAAATGATATTTGCAGTATCTGTGAGGTTTGAGGTTGTCGCGCCCTCTCCTTTATAACCCGTTGAATAATAGCACAACTCCAGCCTGATAAATAAGGCCTGGAGGTTTCTTTGTTCCGCAAGATCCATCCCAACAGATAAATATGGGGAAAAGCCACCCGAATAACTCATTTTTTCCATGTAGTGCTGTTTCCCTTTAAACTGCAATGACGAATACCCTCCTCCTATGCCTGCAAAAAGAGCGGCTTTGATTCGGCCGCCTCCGGTTTTTCCGGTAACGTAATATACCAGGCCGTCCTTCTTGTTAATAGCCACAATCGCACTCCTTAAGTCTTGCTCCTTGTAGCTGGCGGTATTGATTTTATTTTCGAGCGAGGCGGGCATTTCATTGTTGCCCACCACTGCCCTTAATTGGTTGATGTAGTTTTTTTGGGTTACAATATTACCGCGCTCATTAATAAAAACCTTATAACTCAATTCCCTGAATGGCCCGTCCGCTTGTTTAATAAAAAAGTGAGGTTTGGTATCAACCAGTTCGTACAAATCAATTTTGCTCCCCGACACAATCTGGCGCAAAAAAACAGTGTCGGAAACGGTCATATTTTCTGTTCCCTGCACGAGTTGGTACTGATCAACGGGGCGAATATCTTTTTCCACGATCGCCTTTACATATTTGTCAAGCCCCGTGATTTCAAAGTAGGTTATGTCAGCGAAACTAAACTTAACCGCATTGCTGGTGAGTGAGTCTTTTTTAAAAAGGATTTGTTGCGGGTTTTTCCCCCAGTTTTTATAGTCTATCCATCCACTGAGGGTGTCTCCATTATGCGTAACCACATATCCTTTCTTGTTGCTGTTTTGTCCAAGGGCAGACAGGGTAATAAAACTGGAAAGCAGGATGATTTCAACGGTCAGGGCTCTCATAAAGGGTTTTAAAAGTAAATGTACATGAAAAGAACTTTCATTCTTATACGAAATCGCTCAATATCTTTGCGCTATGCAAATTTCTTCTTCCTTACTGGAAAATGCAGTTAATGAATTTGCCCGTTTGCCCGGCATCGGAAAAAAAACGGCGCTTCGATTGGTATTGCACCTGATAAAGCAGAGTCCGGAAGATGTACAACGGTTCACCGCTACCATTGACCGGATGAAAAAGGAAGTGGTGTTTTGCACCGTGTGCCATAATATTTCCGACAGTAAGTTGTGTAATATTTGCAGTAATCCGTCCCGTAAAAAAGAAACCATTTGCGTAGTAGAAACCATACGCGATGTAATTGCTTTGGAGAGCACCCAGCAGTACAATGGCCTGTACCATGTTTTGGGCGGCATTATTTCTCCCCTGGATGGTGTTGGTCCCGAACAGTTGAATATTGAAACACTTTTGCAGCGCGTACAAAACGGTGATGTGGAAGAAGTGATTTTTGCCCTTAGTCCGAATATCCAGGGCGACACCACTATTTATTACATACAGAAAAAGCTCGAATCCGCTCATGTAAAGGTTACAACCATTGCCCGGGGCATTGCGTTTGGAGGTGAACTGGAATATGCCGATGAACTTACTTTAGGCAGAAGCTTACAAAACCGGATGCCGGTAGAAAAGTACGTATCACACTAACACTTTTTATTTTCAGTATACTATTGTACATTTGCGTCACTATTCAGGCAGATTTGTTTATTGTTCAGCCTGATTAAAAAACAGAACTAATAAACGCTAAGAAACCTCCTCATTAAGTTTCCCAACGTTTTGTAGTTCAGTAATTATTTTTTGAAGGCAGCGGTAATGCTGTTGTTAAGCATGCTCATTGTAATACAGAGCACCGCACCTTTCAGATTTTCTTCTAAAGCAGTTTAACTTAAATGAGGGAAGCATGAATGACATCCGCGATACACTAAAGCAACGTATTCTTATTATAGATGGCGCTATGGGTACCATGATACAGCGGTATAAGCTTTCGGAAGCAGATTACCGCGGCGAACGTTTCAAAGACTGGCCTTCGGATGTAAAAGGCAATAACGATCTTTTAAGTATCACGCAACCACAGATCATTACCGAAATTCATAAGCAATATTTAGCCGCTGGCGCCGATATTATTGAAACCAACACATTCAGCAGCACGGCAATAGCCCAGGCAGATTATGATATGCAGTCTTTGGCTTACGAGTTAAATGTGGCTGCAGTCCGTTGCGCTAAACAGGCGGTGCAGGAGTTGGGCAAACAAGCCTGGATTGCCGGCGCAATAGGTCCTTTGAATAAAACCCTCAGTCTTTCTCCTGATGTTAATAATCCTGGTTTTAGGGCCGTAACTTTTGACCAGGTAGTGGCCGCTTATTACGAACAGGTAAAAGGATTGGTGGATGGAGGCGTTGATATATTATTGGTTGAAACCATTTTTGACACCCTTAATGCCAAGGCGGCCATTTACGCTATAAAGCAATTTTATCACGATCATCCGCAATTGCAGCCTGCGGAAATCATGATCAGCGGCACTATTACGGATGCATCTGGACGTACACTCAGCGGTCAAACCTTAGAAGCGTTTTATACTTCGGTAATGCATGCAAAGCCGCTCAGTGTGGGGCTGAATTGCGCCCTGGGTGCAAAGGAAATGCGCTCGCATATAGAAGAGCTGTCGCAGATAGCATCCTGCTATGTGTCTGCCTATCCCAATGCCGGACTGCCCAATGCCATGGGTGAATATGATGAAACGCCCGATGAAACGGCGCATTTTTTGGAAGAGTGGGCAGAGCGGGGATTTGTGAACATTGTAGGCGGATGCTGCGGAACCACGCCCGATCATATTAAGCATATAGCCGATAATGTGAGAAGTTTACCGCCGCGAACTTTGCCGGTGGTGGAGAAGGAGTTAATGTGAAAATGTGGAAATGTGGAAATGTGACAAAGAAAGACGAAAAAGTGCAGGCCATTTTTAAAGTGTTGAAAAATTTACTGGTGAAAGAAGAGAAACCAGGACAGCCAATAGGGTTTAAGATCCCTGTTGATAAATGAAAGTAAGGCATCAGGACTGGATCCGCAATTTGCGGCCCCGGGCTGGCAATGAAAGCCAACAACTCACGGCTGATCGCTCAAAGCTGATAGCAAACAGCAAAACAAAACAATTATGTCTGAACCTGTAGTTATAAAACCATACCTCCGTTTGTCGGGCCTGGAGCCTTTAGTGCTTCGTCCTGAAACCAATTTTGTTAATGTGGGCGAGCGCACCAATGTTACCGGCTCCAAAAAATTCGCCCGTTTGGTGCGCGATGGCAAATATGAAGAGGCGTTAAGTGTTGCCCGGCAGCAGGTAGAAAACGGCGCCCAGGTGCTCGACGTAAACATGGATGACGCCATGCTGGAAGGAATAACGGCAATGACTACCTTCCTTAACCTGCTGCAAAGCGAGCCCGATATTGCTAAGATCCCTATCATGATTGATTCTTCTAAATTTGAGATCATTGAAGCGGGTTTAAAATGTGTGCAGGGCAAATGTATCGTAAACTCCATCTCCATGAAAGAAGGAGAAGAGAAATTTATCCGCCAGGCAGAGATATGCAAAATGTTTGGCGCTTCTGTTATTGTAATGGCGTTTGATGAGCAGGGACAGGCGGATACCAAAGAAAGGAAAATAGAAATAAGTCATAAGGCATATAAAATACTCACGCAAAAAGTAGGATACGATCCGCAGGACATCATTTTCGATCCTAATATTTTTGCCATCGCTACCGGTATTGAAGAGCACAATAACTATGCAGTTGATTTTATTGAGGCTACAAAAGAAATAAAACGGCTGATGCCTCTGACGAAAGTGAGCGGAGGCGTAAGCAATGTATCCTTTTCTTTCCGTGGTAATGATCATGTTCGGGAAGCCATGCATGCCGTGTTTTTATACCATGCTATTAAGGCCGGTATGGATATGGGTATTGTAAATGCCGGACAGTTGATCGTGTACGATGAGATAGAGCCTCATTTGCGGCAATTGTGCGAAGACGTAGTACTGAACCGGAACAATGATAACAATGAGGCTACCGAAAAGCTGATCGCCTTTGCTGAAACGGTAAAGGCAAAAGGAAAGGAAGTGGTGAAGGATAACGCGTGGCGAAATACTTCTGTTGAAGAGCGGCTTACGCATTCGCTGGTGAACGGGATAACCGATTTCATTGATATAGATACGGAAGAAGCCCGCCTGAAGTATCCCCGCCCTTTGGATGTTATTGAAGGTCCGCTGATGGATGGCATGAACGTAGTAGGCGATTTGTTTGGCGCGGGGAAGATGTTTTTGCCGCAGGTGGTAAAATCCGCGAGGGTAATGAAAAAGTCGGTGGCCATACTTACGCCGTATATAGAAGCCGAAAAATCTGAAGTGTCCGATGCACCTACTATTTTGCTGGCTACGGTTAAGGGCGATGTGCACGATATTGGAAAGAATATAGTAGGAGTGGTACTGGGCTGTAACGGGTATAATATAAAGGATTTGGGCGTAATGGTGCCCACAGATAGAATATTAGATGAAGCCGTGAAATGCGGGGCTGCCATGGTTGGTGTGAGTGGGTTAATTACGCCATCGCTCGATGAAATGGTACATGTGGCGCATGAAATGAAACGCAGGGGCATGAACCTGCCATTGCTGATCGGCGGCGCTACTACCTCGCGCATGCATACTGCCGTTAAAATAGCGCCCCAGTACGATCATGGTGTGGTGCATGTGCTCGATGCCAGCAGGAGTGTAACCGTGGCGGGTGCATTACTGAATGAGCAAAAAGAAAGCTTTCTGGAAGGCATCAGTACGGAATACCGGAAATTAAGAACCGATTTCGAAAACAAGAAACCGGTTAAACAGTACATTTCATATGAAGCCGCGCAGTCCAATAAAGTAAAAATTGATTGGGGAAATTATACTGCTCCCATACCTTCTTTTACCGGCACAAAAATATTTGAGGAATACGATCTTACTGAAATACGACGGTATATAGACTGGAAGCCATTTTTTATAGCATGGGAACTGCATGGCAATTTTCCGCAGATATTGACTGATGAAAAGGTTGGTGTGGAAGCTACTAAGCTGTATAACGATGCAAATGCTTTGTTAGACCGGATCATTGCTGAAAAGGGACTTACGGCCCACGGAGTCGTAGGCTTTTGGCAGGCCAATACCATTGCGCCGGATACCATTGAAGTAAAAAACAGTGGCCCGGAAATAAGATTGGAGTCGCTGCGTCAGCAAATTAAAAAAGCGCCCGGGCAGCCCAATCTTTCACTGGCAGATTTTATTGCCCCGCAAACCGCGGGTGTGCAGGATTACATCGGCGCTTTTTCGGTTACCATAAAGGGAATAGAGCCTCACATCAAAAAATTTGAAGCGGAGCATGATGATTATAATAAGATAACGATGCAGGCTTTGTGCGACCGATTGGTGGAAGCTTTTGCGGAATGTTTGCACCAGCGCACAAGAAAAGAATTCTGGGGTTATGTAAAGGAGGAGACGCTGAGCAATGAAGACCTGATCAAAGAAAAATACCAGGGTATACGGCCCGCGCCGGGCTACCCGGCCTGCCCCGATCATTTAGAAAAATACAAGCTGTTTAGCCTGCTGGGTGGTGAGGAGGCAACGGGCATTCATCTCACAGAATCTTTAGCCATGTATCCCGCGTCATCGGTATGCGGCTGGTATTTCAGTAACCCGCAAAGCCAGTATTTTGGTGTGGGAAAAATTCAGCCCGATCAGTTTGATGATTATGTAAAACGCAGCGGGTTTAGTGAAGAAGAAATGCAAAGATGGTTGAGACCGGTACTGGAATGAACAAAGGGTTTCCAACCTTTTGGAAGCCTTGAAACCCCGCTGCATGTATTTTTTAGCCGGGCAGTTTTATCCTGAAGCGAGACATCTGTGTTTTTGGCTGAACATTATTGAAATGTTTGTACCACCCGCGCTTATTAAATTATTTTTAAGGGCTCATTGCTTTTGGTATATCATTTCAGCGCTTACACGTACTTCCTGTTTCATATTGATACCCTGTTGTTGTATTGTTTTAGTTTCTGTTCCACCAAATACAAAAATTAGTTTATCGCCTTCTGTTCTATATTTAAAGCCCGTTGGTGCTATAGATATAGGCGAACTTCCTGAAAATATCAGTCCGTCACTTACATATATTGAATCATTGGTTATTATTTTATAATCGCTTACACCATCAGATGCAGGAACATTGGTCTGAAATGGTATTGCAAAAGAATTTATTAGTTTGTTATTTTCATAATAATCGGCTTTTGCCGTTGTATCGACCGAGTAAGCAAGTCCAATAGAGTTCATATTGCTGCCGTCAATTTCAAGACGCCCTGCGTTATTCTTGGTTGTATACTCCGTATAGGTAACCGTTTTATACAATGTTCCTGCTTCTGTATAGGACATGGTACTAATGGTATTCGCTACAAGTTTAATGAACTTGTAACTACCGGAAATGGGCTTGAAAGTTTCGTTTGAATCTTTTTTACAGGAAGTAAAAAGAAGCATTGCAGGAAACGATAGAAAGAAGAGTGATTTCATTTTCATAGTTACAGTTTTAAAAAATAATAAGTTGCCATAGGCTCTTATGGTTAAGTAAGAACGGTTGGAGGAATAACTTTCGTATAAAATAGTGAAGGACGATAATAAACGCTCAAAAAAAGAAAGCGGGGATAAGTAATTTTGTTTACCGTATTTCCGAGAAACACTTATGACGCGAATATGATTTACAGATTCAGATCTAATAGGGTAGTCCCTTTAATTGTGTATGGTGCAATCCCCGCTGAATTGCAGTTCTCGTATTTAAAGCGGAGTCATCTGTTCATGCTGAAATATTTGAAGATAATATTTAAGATAGAAGGCTTCTTAAATGTTACCCGGATGATGACATCAGTTCACAACGGTTAATGCTGTCAAATGTATAAAAAAGACATAAGTCCCTCCATATTCCTTCCGGCGACGGTTTTTTATATATCTTTATTTCATAGTTATCCGCATCCCAGCAATGCTGCAGATGCGACGATAAGGACATTGCCATTGTTCAATGAAACAGTTGATTTTTGCTATGGTGAATGCATTCAGGACACCGGTTTTAACTCTCCTCTTGCTTCTTTTTCACTTTGCAATGAAAGCCCAGCATAGCATCGAACCCTATATCGGGTATGGCATTGATCTTGCCGGCAAACTGCCTGTTAGCCAGGTAAACATTGGCTTGCAGTATCCTGTAATCCATAAGTCTGCATATCAGATGGTGATAGGGGTAAGGGGAAGTGCATCTCCTCACAAACGCACAGGTACAGATGTTGCTTACAGTGCCGATCCGGGATCGCCCCTAACCATTACAACAGGCTATGAAAAAAGATCATATTCAGTTGGGCTTACACTTGGTAACAGGTGGAGGGTTATTGCCTGGGCTGATAAGAACATGATCTCTCTTTTTGTTAATGCCGGGCTTATACATTACCGTATAGCAGTAAAGCATGATGATTTTGATAGCGATAAATACACCATACTTAATCCGCACCTCTCATTCAAAAAACAAGGGACATTTTTGGGAGCCGGCACTCAGTACAGGCGCAGGATTAATATTGGCTACCTGTTTTTTCAGGCCGACATCTCCTCGCCACCAATAACTGAAAGCAAAAACAACCGTTACTATGCAACCCCGGCTATTTTGGCGATAAATGCAGGCTATATTGTTGAGTTCAAAAAACAAAACAGATGAAAATGATTATCCTGGTGAGATGCTTTTTTGTTTTGGCTATAGCAATAGTCTTTGTATCATGCCGCAAGAACCATACGGTATTTGTGGAAGACTATGACGCCAAAAATTTATCTGTCTTCTCCGACAGAGGTAATAACATAATGTCCTGCTATATTAACGGGAACCCTTTCCGTACTCAGGATAGAATAACAGGCTCGTTGTTTGGACGTGGTGACTACGATATAAATTTGCGCAAAAACAACCTCTCCACAGATAATGATACCCTGATCGTGAGCTGGTTTGCAGATGGACTGTCTTATGAACACTATACGCTTGATCTGATATTATCGGTTAAGAAAGATTTTTCTTATACGGATTTCAACTTGCTGGAAGGTAAAAGATTAGCCATAGATGGAGTCAATGGATATTTTATGCTTGATCATAAGCTTGATGAAAAGGGAATAGGAAATATCTATTTTCACAGGGCATTTCTGGTTCCTAACGACTCAACGGATATAAGCAGGTTCTCCGGAGTATTTGAGGCATTGCTGCCTTCATACAAGATTACGAGAGGCAGGTTTGATCATACACTGCCTGGGCGGGTGGTTTCTTTCTGACAGACAGAACTTCTGCTGCGAGAATCTCCCGGTTTTATTATACTCACCACATCCATCCAAATTCAATTTTTATTATCCCCGTCCATTTCAATAATTTCGCTGTCTGTTTAATACAAAGCCCGGAATATTCTACGTAACTATTTTGAATCATGAAAGCAAGCGTTCTAAAGATCCATCCCAAGGATAATGTATTGGTTGCCCTTACCAACCTGAAGAAAGGCGAGGTGATTGAACATAACGGAAACAGCTATACGCTGGTTGACGATGTGAATGCCAAGCATAAGTTTTTTATTGATGATATGAAAGCCGGTGATGCGGTATACATGTATGGGGTGCTGGTAGGTAAAACACAGTTTGATGTGTCCCGAGGCGGACGTATGACTACCGAAAATACCAAACATGCTACCGGAGCATACGATTACCGTGGCGTAAAATACGAATGGCATGCTCCTGATGTATCTAAGTTTAAGAACAGAACCTTTAATGGCTACCACCGCAGTGATGGCAGGGTGGGCACTGCCAATTACTGGTTGTTTATTCCCATGGTTTTTTGTGAGAACCGCAATCTGGACGTGATCCGTGAAGCCTTACACAATGAGCTGGGTTATGCGGTAACCGATAAGTACAAGTCGTACACCCGGCAGTTGGTGAAGGCCTGTAAAGAAGGAAGTGATCTGGGAGGTTTTCAGATTGGGGATATAAAGCCGGACCCGCTTCAACAGAGAATATTTAAAAATATTGACGGCATCAAATTTCTCAATCACCAGGGCGGTTGCGGCGGTACGCGCCAGGATGCCGAAACCCTGGGCAGGCTCCTTGCTGCTTACTGCGATAATCCCAATGTGGGTGGTGTAACGGTTTTAAGCCTGGGTTGTCAGAACCTGCAGGTGAAGGATTTCCTGAAATACCTGAATGAACGCAATCCTGGTTTTGATAAACCGCTGCATGTGTTTGAGCAGCAACGCGCGCAAAGCGAAGAAAAACTGGTGGCAGATGCTATCCGCAAAACATTTGAAGGACTTATAGAACTGAATAAACTGGAAAGAAAGCCGGCGCCGCTTACCGAATTGTGTATTGGTGTAAAATGCGGGGGGAGTGACGGCTTTAGTGGAATATCGGCTAATCCTGCTGTTGGCTATTGCGCCGACCTGGTAGTAGGTTTGGGAGGGAAAATTTTGCTGGCTGAATTTCCTGAACTCTGTGGCGCTGAACAGGAACTGGTTGACCGTTCTGTAGATGAAGCTACTGCCCGGAAGTTTATGCGGTTGATGAGAGACTATAACGAAATGGCCGAAAAGGTAGGTTCCGGGTTTCACATGAACCCTTCCCCCGGCAATATCAGGGATGGGCTTATTACCGACGCCATAAAATCTACAGGAGCCGCTAAAAAAGGAGGCACTTCGCCGGTGGTGGATGTACTGGATTATACGGAAAAAGTAAGTAAGCCAGGTTTGAGCCTCGTTTGCACCCCCGGTAATGATGTGGAAGCCACTACCGGAAAGACTGCCTCCGGCGCTACACTGATTTTGTTTACCACCGGTTTGGGTACGCCTACCGGAAATCCGGTATGCCCTACCATAAAAGTGGCTACCAACTCTTCTCTTGCCAAACGAATGCCTGATATTATAGATATAGATACCGGCGCCATCATTGAAGGAGAAAGCACTATTGAAGAAATGGGCGAAGAAATATTGGAATATTGTATCAGGGCGGCCAGCGGGGAAGAAATTCCCAAAGCCGTACAACTGAACCAGGATGATTTCATTCCATGGAAAAGAGGGGTGTCGTTGTAGTGGTAAGTGGTAAGTGCCCGCCCGGCTGAACGCCGTTCGGACACGGGGTAAGTGGTAAGGTTTTAAAAGTGGCAAATGATTATTGGTGGCTTTTAACCTGAAACTTGTAACCCGGACACCTGATGCAATCTCAAATCAAAAATCTCAAATCAAAAATCTCAAATCTCGGCCATGTTCAGGTTAGACAACAAAATCGCTGTTATTACAGGTGGTGGTAGCGGAATAGGTAATGCCATCAGCACAACCTTTGCAAAACAGGGCGCTATTGTATATATTTTAGAGATGGATGCAAAAGGTGCTGCATCCACTGTTGACGAAATTGCCGCGGAAGGTGGGAAAGGCAGTTTCTTCAAATGCAATATTGCTGATCAGCAGGAAGTAAAAGCCGTGATAGCTCAGATTACTCAAAAACATGCAACAATAGACATACTGGTAAACAATGCCGGAATTGCGCACATCGGCCAAGCTGACACCACCGCTGAAGAAGATTTTGACCGGGTGGTGGCGGTGAATATCAAAGGAGTATACAATTGCCTGCATGAAATCATCCCTTTTATGAAACAAAAAGGCGGTTCTATATTGAATATGGCTTCTATTGCCGCCCTGGTAGGCATTCCCGACCGCTTTGTGTATTCAGCCGCCAAAGGTGCAGTGGGCGCCATGACCCTGTCTGTGGCAAAGGATTATCTGAGCTATAATATCCGTTGCAACTGCATTTCCCCCGCAAGGGTACATACGCCTTTTGTAGACGGCTTCCTGGCAAAAAATTATGCGGGCAGGGAAAAGGAAATGTTCGAAAAGCTATCTAAAACACAGCCCATCGGCCGGATGGCCAAACCCATCGAAATAGCACACCTGGCGTTATATTTGTGTTCAGATGAAGCATCTTTCATTACCGGCTGCGACTATCCTATTGATGGAGGGTTTGTTAAATTAAATAACTGATTCCCGGTTTTAATAATGAACTGCAATTTTATTTGAGCGCACTGCGTTAGCAATAAAATGAGCATATGAAACAGTATTGGACTGCTTTTATATTGTTGTTTATAAGTGTTGCGTCGTGCACCAAGACAGATAATGGTGAGGTCACAGATGCAAAGCTGATTTTCAGGTTCAGGTTTGATTCAACACAGGAAAGGCTGAACAATAGAGGCGAACCTTCCCCGGTTGCTGATGGTAATGCAGCTCAAAGCCCTGTAGTCAACAGCATAAATACACATTATATTGAAATAGCCGCGGGTGCTTCTACCCCGCTGGGCAAAGGTGCAATTCTTTATAAAGCACCCGAAACAGATGCAGGGGGAGAAGCTGCTATTGATTTTGAAAGATCTGCGGGCGCCGCTAACAATGAAGTGTTTTATGCGGTATCATTGAAAGATATACCCGCCGGAGAATATGAGTGGTTGCGCATTTCCCTGGCTTACCAGAATTATACGGTGCAATATCATGTTGATACAACCATTACAATTACTACCGATACTACTTCTACTCATATAACAATTGACCAGGATCTTACAGGAACCGTAGCATCATTTATTGGGTTCAATACCTACATCAAATCTTATCGCATCAGGAGCCAGTCGCTCACGGTTGACGGTAACCGAAAGCAGGGATACTGGGGTTTTGAAACTACGCTAAGCGGTGAAGGATTTAATGAAACCTATACCACTTCAGGACAATCACCCGAAGGCGGCACAACTGTTGTGAATCCCCTTTTTGATACTTCACCTGTACCTGCAGGTTCCTGCGTGGTAACGGCGGCATTTGCACCCGGCAAACTGGTTGTTACAGGAAAGGAAACAGAAAATATCATAGTAGAGGTATCTCTTTCAACCAATAAGAGTTTCGAATGGAAGGAGTTGGTAAGCAATGGAAAATGGGATCCGCTGAAAGGAGAACCGGTAGCGGACATGGGAATACGGGGTATGGCGCCAACAATAAAATGACCAATTTTACCTTTCATCATTCCTTTAGTCAAAGCTCATCCTCAAATAAACCTGCCGCTATTCCGTCAGCAAATAATTTTCCTGCATGGGTAAGTTTAATGGAATTGTCCTGAATTATCAATTTTTCAGCATAAGGTTGTGCAGCAGCCAGGATGCGTTGTACATAAGCTGCTCCGAACTGGCTATGGATATGGCTCAGATCAATGCCCTCCATTGTACGCAGGCTCGTCATAATGTATTCATTAAGCCTTTGTACAATTGTAAGCCTTTCACTTTCTGCCGGGATAATATTTTGAAGAAGGGATTGAATATACAAAGCATTATTGGCAATATTCCAGCTCCTGGTATCTGTTCCGTTAAAAGAATGTGCCGACGGACCAAAGCCGTAATAGGGTTTGCCCTGCCAGTAAGAAGTGTTATGACGGCTTCTTTTTCCGGGGATGGAAAAATTAGAAATTTCATAATGTTCGTACCCTGCTTCATTTAGCCGGTTGATCAATTGTATAAACTGCCTTGCCTGTTGCCCGGGATCGGTGTCCTCCATTTTATGTTTAGCAATCAGGCTGTGGAGTGCCGTTTTGGGTTCCACGGTTAATGCATAACAACTTAAATGTGGTATATTAAACGCAATGGCTTTGTTAATGTTTTGCTGCCATTTATCATCACTTAGTGCAGGTGAGCCATAGATCAGGTCAACCGTAAGATTATCGAAGCCGGCATGTTGAGCCAACCTGATGCTGTTAACAGATTGTTCGGCTGTATGCGCCCTGTTCATCCATTTCAGGTCTTCTTCAAAAAAGGATTGAACCCCAATGCTCAGGCGGTTAATGCCCATGACTTTCCATGTGGTCAATAATTGTTCTGAAATATCATCCGGATTGGCCTCTATTGTAATTTCAGCATCAGCATTAATAGTAAACTTTTGGTGGAGCACATCTAAAATGGTATTCAATGTTTCTGCCGGTAATAAACTCGGTGTGCCTCCGCCAAAATAGATCGTTTCAACAGGTTTATCATTATACAACGTGCATAATGCTATTTCTTTCAATAAAGCGTTTATTAAATCGTTCTTGAGGCGGAGAGAGGTGGAAAAATGAAAATTGCAGTATAAACAAGCCTGCCTGCAAAAGGGAATATGGATGTATATGCCTGCCAATGTTAAATGATTTTTGATTTCAGATTTTATGCTTTTAGTTTTGCCGGTAATGAACCGGCTGCGCTGTTTTACAGGTTTAGTGTTTTTTTTGGTGCTGTCGTTGCAGGCAGGGGCCCAGGATAAGTACAGGCTGCATTATATTTTTATTGACAAAGATACCAGCTTCCATCCTGAAACGCTGGATTTACAAACCACATTTACCAGCCAGATGCATTGCCGCCAATATATTGATCAGATCATTGGCTCCCTGCGGGCTAAGGGATACATCACCGCATCGGCAGACAGTACTGTATTTGATTCAGCAGCAGCCAGGATTTGGATCTATGTCGGAGCCACATATCAATGGGTTGAATTGAATACCGATAGTGCCGACAAGAAAATGCTTGCTTCCATAGGATGGAATAGCAAAACGTTTTCAAATAGTCCCCTAAGTTTTAATAAAGTGCAGTATTGGCAGGAGCGCATGCTTAATTATTACGAAAACAATGGTTATCCGTTTGCAAGCGTTGTATTGGATAGTCTTGTTGTACAAAATGAAAAAGTATATGGCAGACTTAAAACTGAAAAGGGCCCCTCCTATAAAATTGATAGCATCCGGGTGTATGGAAAAGCAAAGATTTCGAACTATTTTTTGCAAAGATATTTAGGTATTGAAAATGGCTCTGTTTATAAAAAGTCCAGGCTTCAATCGGTTAGTCAGCGATTGCTGGAGCTGCCTTACCTGAAAGAAATCAAAGCATGGGATATGACAATGACAGGCTCCGGCTCCGTACTGAACCTTTACATTGATCCCAAAAAGAGCAGCCAGGTAGATGTGCTGGTAGGGTTTTTGCCCGCGGCGGAAGGAACCGGCAGAACAAAATTGCAGCTAACAGGTGAAGCGAATATTAATCTTAAGAACGCATTGGGCAGTGGCGAAACAATTGGGGTAAACTGGCAGCAAATACAGGTAAAATCGCCACGATTGCATCTGTTGTATGAACATCCTTTTGTTTTTAATACATCCTTTGGATTAGACTTCAATTTTGATCTGCTAAAAAAAGACTCATCATTCCTTAATCTGAATGCGGGGTTCGGCGTACAATACCTGTCAACCGGTAAGCAGAGCGGGAAAGTATTTTTTCAAAGTTTTTTTACCAATGTGCTGCCTGCCAGTATAGATACTTCGCAGATAAAAGCATCCAAAAAGTTGCCTTCTTATATAGATGTAACTACCAGCAATGTAGGGATAAATTATAAGTACAACAATACGGATTACCGCTTTAATCCCCGCCGGGGAAACGAGTTTACGGTCATAACTTCGGCAGGGTTAAGAAAAATTAAGCCCAATACTGCGATCACCGCCATTAAAAAAGATGCTTCGGGTAATGATTTCGATTATGCTTCGTTGTACGACACACTGGATATGCGAACCTATCTTTTGAAGGTTAATGTATCGGGAGCGCATTATTTTAAAACGGGTAAACAATCTGTAATAAAAGCTGGTGTAAACGGAGGATGGTTATATACACATGATATTTTTAAGAATGAAATGTACCAGGTTGGGGGCTATAAATTATTAAGAGGTTTTGATGAAGAAAGTATTTACGCCAGCAGTTATACTGTGTTAACGGCTGAATACCGTTTTTTTATAGGATTAAATTCTTATTTTTTTGGATTTGCAGACGGGGGTTGGGCACAGAACAATGCTTATGACGAAATAAAGCAAAAAGACCATATCTACCTCGGAATGGGACTAGGTATGGCCTTTGAAACCAAAGCCGGCATATTTAATTTAAGCTATGCAATAGGCAAAAGGGATGATGTACCGTTTAATTTCAGGCAATCTAAAATACATTTCGGGTTGGTTAGCCTGTTTTAATAGTTAGCCTGAAATATTTTATGATGATTCAGATATTTTTGCAGCATTAAACGTTTAAACAATTGAGAAGAATCATTTTACTGTGTGTGGTTTTGAAGATTTTTTTAATTTCTGCCGTATACGGTCAGGATGATTCTTCGGTGGTTAAACTGCCTCCGGCAGAGACGACAATTATAAAAGATTCTTCCATACCTAAACCGAACCCCAAAAAAGATCTTCCGGTTAAGGTGGTAAAACCGACGCCGGCTCCCTTGCGCAACGATTCAATACCAATGATTCAAAATGACACTCTTGCAGAGTTTCTGCCTTATGGTGGCGCCGTACGATCATATGTAACCCAACATCCATATTATAATATTAGCGGTGATGTTGTTTTTATGCCCTCACAACGGTACAATCCTAACAGTAAGGATGAACTGTTCTACATTTTTTGCGGAACATTGCTTTTCCTCGGCATACTAAGAGTAGGCTTCCCCAAATATTTTCAGGACGTATTTAACGTTTTCTGGAGATCAGCTTTCCGGCAGAAACAAATACGCGACCAGCTTCAGCAGGCGGGGATGACAACTCTGCTCTTTAATATCTTTTTTGTTTTCAGTACCGCACTTTTCAGTTACCTGATAATAGAATATACAACCAATAGTGTTATAAAGCCCTGGCTGTTATTTGCCATTTGTTTTTTTAGTATAGCTCTCATCTACTGCGGGAAATACTTTATTTTAAAGCTAATGGGCTGGATGTTCGGTCAGCAAATGGCGGCAGATTCTTATATTTTTATTGTTTTTTTAATTAATAAAATATTATCAATCTTATTAATGCCATTGATGATCGTCTTGGCCTTTGGTGAACCGGTATTTCAACAGATTGCTTTTACAGTCTCAATTATTTTACTCGGGGTATTATTGATATACAGGTTTATACTTTCTTTTTCTGGGTTGCGTAATGAGTTAAAAATTAGCTTTCTACATCTGTTTTTATATTTTTTCGGTTTTGAAATTATTCCGGTTTTATTGATTTACAAACTCCTGTTACATTTGTTTGAAAGAAGTTCGTAACTTTGCAGGATCATTGCCTACTAAAGATAAACATATAGTTAAACAGGAGAAAATGGCAGTAAGCAGTTTTACCATGTCTATTAAAAAAGTCCTGATAACCCAACCACGCCCGGATTCGGATAAATCCCCTTATTTTGAGCTGGCACGAAAACACAGTGTTGAACTTGAGTTTTTTCCATTTATTAGGTTGGAGGGGATTCCTTCAAAGGATTTCCGAAAGCAAAAAATTGATATTAGCTTATACAGTGCTGTTATATTTACCAGCAGGCATGCTATTGATCATTTTTTTCGTATTTGTGAAGAGTTGAGAATAGCAGTATCGCAGGATACCAAATATTTTTGTATTACTGAAGCAGTTGCTTTATACCTTCAAAAATTTATTCTCTACAGAAAACGAAAGGTATTTTACGGGGCCGATGGAACCAATAAAAGCCTGTTTGATGTAATTAATAAGCACAAAGAAAATGAGCAGTTTTTGTATCCCTGTTCTGAAAATCAGCAGGATAACGAAATAATTAGCTGGCTTAAAGCCAATAAGTGCGAATTTGTCACCCCCTTTATGTACAGAACCATCAGCAATGACGTAAAACAGGTACTTACAAAGTCTGAATTTGACGTAATTTGCTTTTTTACACCCAGTGGGGTTAGAAGTTTGTTAGAAAATTTCCCCCGTTATAAACAGAATGGAACAAGGATTGGCGCTTTTGGAAACAATACTTCAAAGGCCATAGAAGAAGCTGGTTTAACACTGCATATAAAAGCTCCCGCTCCGGAAACCCCCTCAATGGTAGCAGCACTGGAAAAATTTTTAAGCAGCAATAAAAAGTAGTGTAAGCCGCGATAAAAGTAATTTTACGAAATTAGCTGAATGGCTTTACACACCAATCATCTCATACATGAATCCAGCCCTTATTTGCTGCAACACGCTCATAATCCGGTGAATTGGTATCCCTGGAGCGAACAATCCCTAAAAAAAGCACAGCAGGAAAATAAACCCATACTGGTAAGCATCGGCTATGCCGCCTGCCATTGGTGCCATGTAATGGAAAAGGAAAGCTTTGAGGATGAAGATACCGCGGCTATCATGAACGAGCATTTTATTAACATTAAGATAGACCGTGAGGAAAGGCCGGACCTGGATCATATTTACATGAATGCCGTTCAAACCATGACCGGCAGCGGGGGATGGCCGCTCAATGTATTTTTAACGCCCGGCAAAAAACCATTTTACGGCGGTACTTATTTCCCTCCTTCTCCTGCTTTTAACCGGCCGTCGTGGCGGCAGGTGCTGACGGGAGTTATTACCGCTTTTAAAGAAAAGCGCGATGAAATAGAAACACAGGCGGAAAGCCTTACCGGTCACCTGCTGGAATCCAGTGCTTTCGGAATTGTACGCTCCCCTGATCACGAAAAGATAACGGCAGATCAGCTCAATTCAATTTTTGAAAATATTATGCAGTCTGCCGACTCCACGAACGGAGGTTTTGGAAGATCGCCTAAATTTCCACAAACATTTACTATACAGCTTTTACTGAGGCATTTTTTCCACACAAAAAATGAAAAGGCCTTGAACCAGGCACTGCTTAGCTTAGATAAAATGATTTATGGAGGAATCTACGATCAACTGGGAGGGGGATTTGCGCGGTATGCTACCGATAGTGAATGGCTGGCGCCTCATTTTGAAAAAATGCTTTACGATAACGCGCTATTGATAACAGTATTAAGCGAGGCTTATCAACTCACAAAAAACCCTTTATATGCCGTTACAGTGCAGGAGACAATGGATTTTATTGAGCGTGAACTGATGAGTGAAGAAGGTGGTTTTTTTTCTGCTTTGGATGCGGATAGCGAGGGCGTTGAGGGCAAATATTATGTTTGGGATAAAAAGGAAGTTGAAGCAGTATTGCAGGAAAACGCCACTATCTTCTGCGATTTCTATGATATTAGCGCGGAAGGCAACTGGGAACATCAAAATATTTTAAGAATACTGCATCCTTTGGATGAGTTTGCCACTCAAAATGATTTGGATAAGCAAACAGTGCATGCTTTATTAAATTCCTGCAAAACAAAACTTTTAGAAGCGCGGAGCAAGAGAATTCGTCCTTTAACCGATGATAAAATTTTACTGAGTTGGAACGCGTTGATGAATGTAGCCTGCAGTAAAGCGTATGCGGCCCTGGGCGATGAAAGATATAAGCGGGTAGCCCAAAAGAATATGGCATTTTTGCTTGATAAGTTTAAGGACAAGGATACGGATAATTGGATGCATACCTACAAAAATGGAGTAAGCAGGCATCCCGCTTTTTTAGATGATTATGCATACCTGATTCAGGCGCTTATTTGTTTGCAGGAGATCACAGGGGAGCAGGATTACCTGCTCAAAGCAAAACAATTGAACGAATTGACAATTGATAATTTTAGTGAAGAAGATACAGGCTTCTTTTTTTACACGCACCGCAACCAGCCGGATGTTATTTTGCGTATAAAAGAAATATATGATGGCGCAACTCCTTCGGGTAACTCAATAATGGCTTGGAATTTGCATTATTTGTCACTTGTTTTTAATAATACCGGCTGGAGACAGCGGGCGTTGAATATGTGCGCATCCCTGAAGGGGGTAATTGTAAAATATCCAACGTCATTTGGCTTATGGGCATCTGTTATGAACGATATATTTTATGGGTTAAATGAAATAGCCGTGGTCGGTAATCGTTATAGAAATATTGTTAAAGGCATTTTGTCGTATTACCTGCCCTGTAGAGTAATTCAATCTGCCCGCGGGAGTAATGATAATTTCCCATTGTTGAGTAACCGGGATGTGGAAGGCAAAACCGCTATCTATTTGTGCCGTAATTATTCATGTTTACAGCCTGTAGAAAAAGTGGCAGATTTGATACAACTCATTGATCAGGAATCGAAGCGATAAAGAAGATTGAGCACAATAACTTGGGGAACATACCGTTTATATCACTTGAGTTTCCGGATAATTTTGAGTCCTGACGCTAAAAAAAATATAATATTCGAAACGCCTAAAATTTAATTTAATATTTCATCTATATTTGTCCATATACCCTTTAAGCTATTTGTATGAAAATGAAAAGCCTGTTACTCAACCTCGTTGTAATTGCTACGCTGAGCATGGTGTTTGCAAGTTGTGGCAAGTTAAAATCATCTAAAGGCTTGCCAAAAGATGGTCAGTTACATGGAGTTGCGCCAGGAGGCAAGTATACGCTACCCAAGCCTCCGGGTATGATATATATCCCCCAGGGAACATTCCATATGGGAGCCAGCGATGAGGATATTAATTATGCTTTTACTGCACGTAACAAGCAAATTACCATCAATGGTTTTTGGATGGATGAGACTGAAATTACCAATAACGAATACCGCCAGTTTGTAAACTGGGTTCGTGATTCTATTGCTGGTGACAAACTGGGTTATAAATCCAAAGATGGTAACAGCCTCGACTGGAAGAAAATTCAAACCATTAAGTGGAACGATCCTAAAACGGTTGAGCAATTAGATGCAATGATCGTATCTCCTGATAATCGCATTTTTGGGAAAAAAGAGTTGGATGCAGCTAAACTCGTTTATCACTCTGAAACATTCAGATACAGGGATGCTGCCCGAAAAGAAAATGCAACTCAGCCTCGCTCTGCTTTTATTGATAAAATAGATACTCCCATTTATCCCGATACACTGGTTTGGATAAGAGACTTTTCTTACTCTTACAACGAACCAATGTCGAAAAGATATTTTTCGCATCCCGCCTTCGGTAATTACCCTGTTGTAGGGGTAACCTGGAAACAGGCGGTTGCTTTTGCAGAATGGAGAACAAAATATTTAAATAGTTTCCTTGAATCTCAGAAAAGAACCCAGGAATCAGATTTTCGTTTGCCTACAGAAGCCGAATGGGAATATGCTGCACGTGGCGGACGTTCACAGGCGCCTTATCCCTGGGGCGGATATTACCTGAGAAACAAAAAAGGATGTTTACTGGCTAATTTTAAACCCGGACGCGGTAATTATGCCGAAGACGGAGGTTTATACCCTGTTCGTGCAGACGCTTACTGGCCCAATGATTTCGGATTGTACAATATGTCGGGAAATGTGGCAGAATGGACATCCTCCATTTACTATGAAGGAGCATACAATTTTCAGCACGACATGAATCCTGATATTCGCTGGAATGCCAAAGACAGTGATCCCCCCCGCATGAAAAGGAAGGTTTTACGGGGTGGTAGCTGGAAAGATGTTGGTTATTTTCTTCAGGTAAGTACCCGCACGTACGAATACCAGGATACAGCAAAATCTTATATCGGTTTTCGTTGTGTAATTGATCTTCCGCCGTCTGGTAAACGCAGATAGAAATGGCGGTTATCAATGCCAACCAATTGCTTATTTTAAACTAATTGTACCGTAACTAAACTATTTATGCTTTTGTGAAGTTATACGACTTAACATGGCATGATCATTACCTTTTGAAATCTAAAAAAGAAAAACCCTTTAAAAAACAAAAAACTCTCTTTTTTATGGCAGGCACAAACAGATCCACCGAAAGACTCGTTAACGTTTTAGTGTGTGTTGGCGCAGCAGTAGTAATTTTTGGCGCATGGGCTAAAATTCTTCATAAGCCCTTTGCTGATATAATGCTAACTGTTGGGCTTTTAACTGAAGCGGCAATATTTTTAGCTTATGCATTTTTACCCCCTCCCGGTGGTGAAATGAAAGAAATAGCTGAAGCTTTTAAAGGCGGCGCTGTTTCCGGTGGTAATCCCGCCCTTGCATCTATGGATAAAATGTTACAGGATGCAGCTATTAACCCTGCCAACCTGAAACGGCTGGGCGATAATTTCAGCAAGTTTGGATTAACGGTTGAAAAAATGTCGGATATAGCCGATATCACTGCGGCTACAGGTGAGTATACTACTAAAACCAAAGCGGCTGCCCAGGCGCTCGATACCGTTAAGGATGCTTACCTTGGTGCGGCCAATACGGCTAAAACCTTTAATGAAGCTTCCGAATCTACTAAACAATTTCATAATCAGGTACAAACACTCACTAAGAACTTGTCTTCTTTAAATACGATTTACGAATTGGAGTTACAGGATACGAATAACCATTTGAAAGCGATGAACGGGTTTTACAGCAACCTTGTACAGGCCTCACAAACCATGCAGGGTAGCGTTGAAGATGCCAAAAAAACACAGGAACAAATTGGGCTACTGGCCAAAAACCTCGGAAGCCTGAATAATGTGTATGGTAATATGCTGACTGCAATGCAGGGCAGATAATTTAAAATGGATGGATTGAATATCCGATCCATCACTTATTAACCCTTGATTCGTATACATTAAATCCTGAAAAATCATGTCACTACCTAAAGAGCCGCGGCAGAAGATGATCAACATGATGTATTTGGTGCTTACAGCAATGTTAGCACTGAACGTGTCTGCCGAAATCATTAATGCTTTTAAAACTGTTAACAACAGCCTTGAAAAATCCAACGGCACCCTGTCTACAGCTACTTCTGAAATATATGATGCATTTGTAACCAGCCTCGAAGACCCAAAGACCCGTGAAAAAGCGGCTATCTGGAAGCCGAAGGCCGACCAGGTAAAAGAATTGTCTGCCCAGCTGTCTTCCTATATTGATGGATTAAAAGAAAAACTAAAGAAAGAAAGCGGATACAATGAAGAAACAGGAGCCGGTATAGATAACCTGGATGCTGCTACCCGTTTAATGGGCACAGGTAAAGAAGGCGAAGGTGAAAAGCTTCGTTTAGCATTAGAAAAGTATAAGCAGGACATTCTTGCTATTGACCCCGAGATCACAAAGGAATTTGATCACAGTCTTCCTGTCAATACAGATATGCCTGTATCGCAGGCTGGTAATACCAACCAGGAATGGTCTGGCGCTTATTTTCATATGACGCCTACTGTTGCAGCGCTAACGATTCTCAGCAAATTTCAAAACGATGTAAAAAATGCTGAGAATAAAGTGGCATCTTACTGCTTTAAGAAAATTGGCGATGTAAAAGTTATTTTCGACAAGTTTGAGCCAATGATTGGCGCAAATGCTACTTACCTGATGCCAGGTGAGGAGTTGGAGATCAAAGCCGGATTGGGTGCATTTAATGCCAGCGTTAAACCTAAAGTTTTTATCAACGGCAACCCGGTAGCAGTGGGTGATAACGGAGTGGCAGACATTAAAATGCCTGCAGGAGGATCTGGTGGTCACAGTCTGAAAATTGATGTTAAATATCCTGATCCTTCTACAGGAGAAGAAAAAACCATTAGTAAAACATTTGATTATACCGTTGGTCAGCCTTCGGGTGTAGCAGTAATGGCCGATAAAATGAATGTATTGTATGTGGGTGTAGACAATCCACTTACCATTACTGCCGGCGCCGGTAGCGAAAAGGTGAATGCTTCGATTAACAATGGCAGGATTTCAAAAAATTCGGGAAGCAAGTATACTGCTGTTCCAAGTCAGCCCGGTGAGGCAAACGTAAATGTAATGGTAGATGGTAAAGCGGTAGGCAAAGTGGCTTTTCGTGTAAAATATCTTCCTCCTGCAACAGGTATGGTGGGCACGTTTGAAGGCGGGCAGGTATCTGCGGCACAGTTTAAGGCTATGGGCGGTGTTAGAGCCGTTTTGCAAAATTCCGAATTTGAAGCACTGTACCAGGTGATTAGTTATACGATAGCCGACTTAAGCAGTCCGGATTATAACCCGGTTGCCAATAATGGTCCGCGGTGGGGCGGAAGTGCTGCAGCATTGGTTAACAATCTTAAACCGGGAAGAGGAGTTTACATTGATAATATTAAAGCCAAAGGCCCCGACGGAAGAACGATCACTTTAAAACCATTGTCGTATATATTAAGGTAATCAGCCTGTTTATATAGTTTATTTGTTTTAGTTATTAACACTTTTGACCATGAAATGGAAATTCGCGAAATATGCTTTGCTGGTAGCGGCTTTTGGAATGGTTGTCAACACAGTTGATGCGCAAACCAGGAAAAAAAGCACGAGGAAAACGACTACGTCGGCAAAAAAGAAGACAACTGCCAAGAAAACGCAGGCCAATGTAGCCAACGCCAATCTTGGTGTGGCGGAAAAAGATACAATGATCGTTAAAGCGCCGCCAAAGCAGGATCCTCTGAAAATGGATACGATAAGGAAGTCGCTTCGCAACGACAATGCGATAGAGAAAAACCTTGTAAAAGACCGTACGCCGCTGGCATATGAAAACATTCGCGAAGATGACGCCATATACAGGGAAAAAGTGTGGCGGGAAATAGATATTCGTGAAAAGGTAAATTTACCTTTCCGCTACAAAGCAGATGACGACAACGGTAACCAGCGTTTTATTGCTATTTTACTCAACACCATTAAAAGCGGTGAGGTTACAGCTTTCGATGCAACTATAGATGACCGCTTTACTACGCCCATGACGCTGGATCAGATTGGTTCAAAACTGGCTGGATCATGCGATACGATAATGGTGCCGGATATAGAAAAGGATCCTACCCTGGCGAAAGGTATCATGAAGGAATCTGTGGTATGTGAGGAGTTCAATATGGATGATATTACCAAGTTCAGAATTAAAGAAGAATGGGTGTTTGATAAAGAATCTTCAAGGATGTACGTGAGAATATTGGGCATTGCCCCGGTAAAAACCTATTTTGATAAGGTTACCGGCCAGGAAATTGGTTCTGCTCCCATATTTTGGGTATACTACCCCGATATGCGTCCGGCATTGGCTAAGTTTGAAGTGTACAATGGTAAAAACTATGGTGCACGAATGAGTTGGGAAGAATTGTTTGAAAGTCGTTTCTTTGGAAGCTATATTGTTAAATCTACACTTGATAACCCATACGATCTTTATTTGAAACAATATGTAAAAGATGATGTCCTTCGTTTGCTGCAAGGTGAGGAAGTGAAAAGCACAATATTTAATTACGAACAGGATCTTTGGTCATATTAAAATAGTCAGATAATTTATAGAAGGATTGCCGGCAACCGGCAGTCCTTTTTTTATGGTATTGCTGTCCTGACCGGGGTTAAAATAAAGCGGAATGCAGCTTTAATCTTGATTAAAAATACCCACATTTGGGTATTGCAATATGAACCAGCTACAGTATCTTTATCCCGGTTTTTCATAGGATATTGGATTTTAAAAACGGGGCTGGATATCTATCCTGGCCCCTTTTTATTGCATCCCGGCACTACGTTATTTATCTTTTCCCTGGTTTTTAAAATACCCATCAATAAGTTGTGCTTTGGCGTTACCAATAAGTTGTGCCAGTTCTTCAACAGGCGTGTGCTTTATGGTTTTTACAGATCTGAATGTCTTTAATAGCATATTTGCAGTAGCTTTCCCAATACCTGGTATCAGCTCCAACTCATTTTTAAAGGTGCCCTGGCTTCTTTTTTTGCGGTGAAAGGTAATACCAAACCTGTGTACTTCATCCCTGATCTGCCTGAGTAATTTCAAGCTATCGCTTCCCCAGTCTAATTTTAGAGATTCCCTGTCGCCACTAAAAAATACCTCCTCCTCATTTTTGGCTAACCCAATTACGGTCATTTGTCCGGTAAGACCAAGTTCACTAATGGCTTCAAGTGCAGCGCTTAACTGACCTTTTCCCCCGTCAATAATTACCAACTGAGGAAGTGGCTGTTTCTCATCAACGAGTCTCCTATACCTCCTGTAAACGGCTTCTTTCATGGTAGCGAAGTCATTAACTCCATCCACTGTTTTTACATTAAAATGACGGTAATCTTTTTTGCTGGGGATACCCATTTTAAAACATACCATTGCCGATACAGGAAAGCTGCCCTGGAAATTTGAATTGTCGAAACATTCAATATGCGCAGGAAATGCGGGCAAAAACAAGTCCTTTTGTAACTGGGAAAGCGTTTCTTTTTTCTGCTCATCTGTTTTCCCTTCCAGTTGAAGCATTTTTCTCTTCTGCAGTTCTTCCTGGAAATAATTTACGTTTTTTTGCGAGAGGTCTAAAAGCTTTTTCTTGTCGCCTCCCTTTGGTACGGTTACCGTTAGGCCTTGCTGGGGATAATGGATCGGAAAGGGTATAATGATTTCCGGGGCATTGCTGTTGAATGTATCTCTTAGCCGGGCGATAGCAAATTCCAGTACATCCGTTGCTGTTTCATCTAATTTTTTTTCAAGAGTGATGGTTTTTGTTTGTACAATTGTGCCATTTTCCACCATCAGGTAGTTTACATAGGCAATATTTCCTTCTTCTAAAATGGAAAACACATCAATATTGCCCAGCTTGTTGTTTACGATGGTTGATTTGGACTGATACTGATGCAAATGCTCAATTTTTTTTCTGAGTATCTCTGCCTTTTCGAACTCCATGTTTTCGGCATGCTTTTTCATCTCTTCCCTGAACTTGTGGATAACAGGGGCTAAATTGCCTTTAAGCAAATCTTTTATCTGCAGTAAACCTTCACGGTAGTCTTCCTCTGTTTGCAGCGCTTCACAGGGACCTTTGCAATTGCCCAGGTGATATTCAAGACAGACTTTAAATTTTTTCTTCTGTATATTCCGGGGAGTTAGGTTGAGCTTACAATTGCGCAGGGGAATGTTTTGTCTTATGAAATCCAGCAGTTCCCTCACTTTTCCCACCGATGTATAAGGTCCCAGGTATTCTGATCCATCGTTTATCTTTCTTCGCGTAAGAAAGATACGAGGGAAATGCTCGTTCTTTATCACAATAAAAGGGAAACTCTTATCATCCTTTAACTGGATATTGTATTTTGGACGGAATTGCTTGATCAGGCTATTCTCCAGCAAAAATGCATCCTGTTCAGAATCAACGATAGTAAACTCAATGCTATAGACGCGCTGAATTAATTCATGTGTTTTATAATTGGTAAAACTCTTGTTAAAATATGAACTAACTCTTTTTTTTAGATTTTTTGCTTTGCCTACATACAACAATTCATGTTCTTCATTATAATACTTATAAATGCCCGGTTGTATGGGTATGGTATGCACAATTTGCTGAAAGAATGCTGTAGTCATAATAAATCAACTGCAAAATTAGTTGAATTATCAATGCCTGTCATCCCATACATATCTTTCGAGGATAATATCTTCAGGTTGCCCTTTTTTTTGTACGAGCGTAATGATCTGGCAGTTACGGTTAGCTGTCCACAACATTTTTTTTATTACTGAGCTGTCAGTTCCGGGTATGTTTTTTTCAATATAGATCGTTTTCACCTTTGTATCTTCCTGGTCTAACAAAATATCGGCTTTGCGTACAGACAATGTTTCATTGTTGGCAGTATACGCTAATGTTATGGTACCCAGTGTAGCATCAATAAAAGAATGCTCGTCGTACTGTGTTTTATATTCGGGCAAACTGATGTCGGGGGTTATAAAAGCGGCGGCGATATGCTTAAAGTCGTTCTTTTCTATAATCGAAGTATCCGTTGTACTGTGTATGGTCGTATATTTTATTACAGCCAGTGGCATGGAATCAATATAGACCAACTGGCTGCGTATATAATTTCCAACAGGATAAAATGCTTTGCCGGGGGTATCTTCTTTTGATTGATCTGACGATGTGCTTTTGTTCGTGCAGTTATAGAGCGTAAAAGATAATAGCGTAAGGAAGATGAACAATTGGTTTCTCATCCGTTAAAAATAATGAACAAATAGGTGAACAGAATGGAAATTGTACAAATTTTTAAAGCCAATAGATATTGGCTGGTGTTAAGTAAAAAGAAGTGTTTATCTTAATGTTTTAGTTACACCGATTTTAAATCCAAAATCAACCAGGTATTCTTTAACCGGGTACTGGCTCTTGTAGCTCGACAACAACTGGTACCTCAATTGTGGTCCTGCCTGCCATTTAAAGGATCCCATATTATAAGAAACATAGGTTTCAACGCCTGCATTAATATTCCATCTACGCACAAGTGAAGGATCCTGTCCATAACGCTTGAAATCGGTGGAAAGAAGGTAAACGTTATTAGCGAAATTGTATACCGGTTGCGCACTGGCGGCAATATTCCAGTGTAATGTTGAATTGCCCAGAACACCCCATTCAAAACCAACAGGCATAGATACCTGAAAGTATTCGTTATTGAACCATGATGATCCACTGCCACTTAAATTTTGTAAAGTGGATATAACATTTATCGAATCTGTGCCTAATGGGTTAGAAACAACAGCGAGTGTAGTCTGTTCTGGTTTGGAAGCGTAAGCCCTGAGTTGGTATCTCGAATAATTCAATTGCACTCCCGCTTTCAACAAAAAGTTATTGGTTACCTTATATGCCAGGTTAGCTCCCGCTTCGGCGCCTACAGCCGGCTTATGTGTAACCAGGCTGTTTATTTCTGTATTTTTTTGAACAGTACTGTAAGGTACTCCTCTGAACACGTCTGTCACCTCGCTTATTCCGCTTGTAAGCTTTCTATAGCTAATCGTGGGAGAGAAAAATAATTGCCATTCAAATTTAGATTTTTTAAATGTTTCGCCTCCCCATAACACTTTTTTTATTTTTTTGTCATCTTCATTATCCTCCGTTATTGTAGTGGCAGGCTTAGGATTTATGATAATATCTGAAGCATTTGAATGAACGGGCAAAGTTTGTTCACTTGTTATTTCTATATCTTCATTGTTTGCATAGCCATCATCGGTATTACCGGTAAGCGATGGTTTTGACGGGATGATTGTTTTTTTGATAGAAGAGGATAAAGAGGGAGGGATTGGTGTATTATCATCTCCGTTTGTGAAAACGACTGCCGGTGGTAATAGGGATGCATTTAAAGCAGCATCAGAAACGGGAGGCAAATTATTTTTCTGAAACTGAGCATTATTAAAAGTAAGCACCTTTTTAAACGGTACCACTAAATTATAAGTATAGTAGTCAACGAATACGGCAGTGCCAAGCAGTAGCAATAACGTTAATGAAATGTACGGCCATTTTTTCCTGGGATGAAGAGAACGTTGAATGTTGCTCCACGCTTTATCTGATGGATACATCTTATACTGATCAGCCTTCTCCTTCAGGAATTCTTCAAATTCATCTATATGAATATTTCTCTCCATAGTCAATCCCTTGGTATATTCAATAACAGGTTAGCAGTTTTGGTTTTATAATTTATTTTCTTTTACGGATTAACAGCTGCCAACTCTAATTTTCCTGTATACTGTGGCAAAATATGTTTCTTTACCAGTATATCCTCCAGCATAGCTTTTGCTCTTGTATACTGCGACCGGCTTGTGCTTTCTTCAATATCGAGCATCATTGCAATTTCCCGGTGCGAATAACCTTCCACAGCATACAGGTTGAGCACAGTACGGTATCCTATCGGCAACATCCTGATACATTCTACCACCTGTTTGGCCTGTACAATGGAAGGAACGCTCTCTTCACGGATATGCACACCCGAAGCATGTATAAGATCTACACTTTCCGTAAACTTTTTATTCTTTTTCAGGTTGTTGATACAGGTATGAACAATGATCTTCCTGATCCATCCTTCTAATGCGCCTCTGTTTTGAAATTGTCTTAACTGTCCAAAAATCTTAATGAAACCTTCCTGAAGCATATCTTCAGCATCCTCCCGGCTTTTTGCGTACCGATAGCAAACAGACAGCATTTTAGGACTATACCTGTGGTATAATTCCTGTTGGGCTGCTGCCTGGTTACGTATACAGCCTTTGAGCATTGCCTCTTCAGTCATGAAATCAAGTTGATTTCATGTAATTTAGACAATTTTTTGATACAATGTGCTGCCCGGGAAAGAAAATTTTTGATTTTTGATAAGCGCTTCTTACTGAACAAGATCCAATTTTTCCATTAAAATATTACCCGTCATTTCAGTGGGAACGGGCAACTCCATTAACTTTAAAATGGAAGGAGCCAGATCACCCAGTTTGCCATTGTTTATTTTCCCCTTCCATTCGTTGTCAATAATAAAAAAAGGCACAAGATTTAATGTGTGGGCGGTATTGGGCGTTCCGTCTTCATTAACAATATAATCGGCGTTGCCATGATCTGCAGTAAGAAATACGGTATAGTTGTGTTCCAATGCTGCGGTTACTACTTTTTCTACGCAGGTATCCACCGTTTCCACCGCTTTAATTACTGCGTCCCACACCCCTGTATGTCCTACCATATCTGCATTGGCGTAGTTGATGCAGATAAAATCTGCGGTTTCATTGTTGATTTCCGTCAGCAGGGATGCGGTAAGCTCATATGCGCTCATTTCTGGTTTGAGATCGTAGGTGGCTACTTTGGGTGAAGGGACCATAATCCTTTTTTCCCCTTCAAAGGGCGTTTCGCGTCCACCACTGAAAAAGAAAGTTACATGCGGATATTTTTCTGTTTCGGCCATCCTGGTCTGCTTCAATCCATGGGCTGCTATCACTTCCCCCAAAGTGTGGGTAAGGTTATCGTTCTCAAAAATAACATGCATATTTTTATACGTTTTGTCGTATTCCGTCATGGTAGTATATTCCAGCGGAAGTGTATGCATGTTATAATCCGGCATATCGGTTTGAGTAAGCGCTTCAGTTATTTCCCTGCACCGGTCGGTACGGAAATTGAAACATACCACCGCATCACCGGGTTTAATGCGCCCTCTTTCGCTCACAGGCTGATTTTTAATAATGGGCTTTATAAATTCATCGGTAACGTTTGCAGCATAAGAGGCTTCTATAGACGCAATGATATTATCGGTATGTTCACCCACACCGTTTACAAGTGCGTTGTAAGCCAGTTGTACTCTCTCCCACCGTTTATCTCTGTCCATTGCATAGTAGCGCCCTGTAACCGTGGAAATTTCGCCGGTGGTTTGGGTAAGATGCTGCTGAAGGTCTTTCAGGAAGCCTAACCCGCTTTTAGGGTCGGTATCGCGACCGTCTGTAAAAGCATGAATGAACACTTCGTTTAACTTCTCTTCCTTGCAGATGCCTGTAATGGCTTTCAAATGGTTGATATGCGAATGAACCCCTCCATCGCTTACCAGTCCTAACAGGTGTAATGATTTTTTTTGAGCTTTTGCATATCTTATTGTATTCAGGAGAATCTTATTATTTCTGAGTTCCCCGCTTCTGATGGCAACGTTAATGCGCTGCAGCTCCTGGTAAACGATCCTTCCTGCGCCGAGGTTTAAATGCCCCACTTCACTGTTGCCCATTTGTCCATCCGGCAACCCTACTGCTTCACCACAGGTAACAAGCGTGCTATTGGGATATTTTTCGTAAAGAGAACTTACAAAAGGCGTTTTGGCATTTTGAATGGCATCGCTGGATTTTACCTTGCCCAGACCCCAGCCATCCATTATAATCAGTATTACTTTTTTAGGTTTCATAGAACAAAAGTAAGTTAATTAACTGCGTTTTGATTTGCCCTTTTATTCACTAATATTGTTTTAAGTTTTCAGACATGATAAATGACAAATAACACCATTTGCGAAAAATTTAATTTCCTGACTCCGCCTATCTTCTTACTGTTTGCATTGTTTATTGCCTATGTGGTTCTTAGTTATACGCCTTTCCGGTTAGGTAATGACGTGCTGCGTTATATTCAATTAAAAGAATGGCTTGAGACTGGGATACATGAGTAAAAGTGCCAAATGGCATGATGCCGGAATATGGAAAAATGAATATGAAACCTATTTTTCGGGCAGTCCTGACGATGATCGCAATACAAAGGCTCGCCCCTATGTTTTGTATGTGCTTGATACATATGATCGCTAAATGAGCTTAAAAATAAAGCCAATTCATTATTTTTTATAAACATGGGTTTGTTTTGTAATATATTTGATCATATTTATGATCGTTCTTAAATTAAAGGCTTAATCTGGCACATTTTTGGAGCATTGGGAAGTGAATTCTTTTGTTCAATGAAAAACTATTTTCTTAAGATCCTTTTATCTGTGGTAATGATCGGCGGACTGTCGTTTAATTACTCCGGTTCTGTTTACTCCTATTCAATTGAGGATGTAGCTACGGCCATGAACACCGGCAATGTCAACCAGCTTTCTCATTATTTTGATAATATGGTAGAAATTACCCTTCACGACAAAAGTAGCTCTTACAGCCGCAGGCAGGCTGAAGTCATACTGAAAGATTTTTTCCATTCCTATGGCGTTCAGGCATTTCGCATTGTTCACAAAGGATCAAACAGTGGTTCCGAATTCTGTATCGGTAACCTGCAAACAAAATTTGGTCAATTCAGAACTACCATTTTTATGATAACCCGCTCCCAAAAACAAGTGCTGCAGGAAATACGATTTGAAGAAAATAAACCATAGATTCTAAATAAACGGGATAAAAGCGCTGCCTCCCGGATGGCTTTTTTTATTTACTACCTCTTTTGTTACTGTTTGGTTTTTGTTCCTGCTGCTGAACTGATATCGCTTCAGTTATTCTACTTTTGATGTACCATTCTTTTTAGTATTTTTTTCAAACTCAACCATTGCCGCATGCCACAGGACTCATCACAGGTAAATATCAATAACAGAGGTATACAACAAAACACGTACGATGCTATTGTTATTGGTTCGGGTATCAGCGGGGGATGGGCGGCAAAGGAATTGTGTGACCAGGGGCTGAAAACATTGGTTTTAGAGCGCGGAAGAAATATTGAACACATAAAAGACTATCCTACTGCTTTTAAAGATCCCTGGGAATTTGAGCATCGTGGCGATGTATCAAAAGCATACCTGAAAGAAAACCCATTGATCAGCAAAGCAGCAGGTTTTAGTGAAGAGACAGCTCATTTTTTTATAAAGGATAAAGATCATCCGTATGTACAGGAAAAACCATTTGACTGGATACGGGGTTACCAGGTGGGAGGAAAATCCCTGACATGGGGAAGAGCATGCCAGCGCTGGAGCAAATTTGAATTTACCGCTCCCGCGCGATACGGGTATGGTTTGGAATGGCCTATTGGTTATGAAGATATAGCGCCCTGGTACTCGCATGTTGAACTGTTTGCCGGAGTTTGTGGTAATAAAGATGGTATTGAAGCGATGCCCGACGGTGAATTTCTTCCTCCTTTTGATTTGAATTGTGTGGAAGAGGCTATTCAGCAAAAAATAAGAACTCATTATAAAGACAGGTTTTTAGTGCAGGCCCGGTGGGCGCAGTTAACCCAGCCCCGGGAAGTGCATTTGCAGCAGGGAAGAGGTAAATGCCAGGCCCGGAATTTATGTATGCGCGGATGCCCGTTTGGCGGATACTTCAGCTCCGTGTCTGCCACTTTACCGTGGGCCAAAAAAACGGGCAACTTAACGGTTCAGCCCGATTCAGTGGTGGAATCTGTTATATATGATGAGCAAAGGGGGAGGGCTAAAGGTGTACGCGTAATTGATGCGCATAGCGGGAAAGCAACAGATTATTTTGCCAAAATTATTTTTGTGAACGCTTCCGCTTTAAACAGCAATTTGATCTTGCTGAACTCCACCTCATCCCGGTTTCCCAATGGATTGGGAAACGATAGCGGCTTGCTGGGGAAATACGTTTGCTTTCATAATTACCGTGCTTCCGTAAATGGGGAGATGGAAGGTTTTGAAGATAAGTATTATTATGGACGCAATCCTACAGAACCGATACTGGCCAATTACAGGAATCTTTATAAGCAGGATACAGATTATGTGGGGGGCTTTACCACTTTTATGGGATCCTACCGTACAAGAACAGATGAAAGTTTAGCGAAAGATACAGTTGGCGCAGCATACAAACAGGCGCTTACAGAGCCCGGCGGCTGGAAGGTATATATGTATATGCAGGGCGAAACCATTCCAAAAGAAAAGAACCATGTACGGTTAAGTACAGAACAAAAAGATCAGTGGGGAATACCCCTGCTGGTAACTTCTGTTGGTTATGATGATAATGATGAAAAAATGATAAAAGATTTCTTAACGGAGAGCACAGCAATGCTGGATAAGGCTGGGGTAAAAAACATCCGGCAAAATGATACCCGGCAGGCGCCCGGATTGGATATTCATGAAATGGGCGGATGCAGGATGGGTGATGACCCCAAAACATCTTTACTGAACAAATGGAACCAGTTGCATGCCTGTAAAAATGTTTTTGTGACAGACGGCGCCTGCATGACAAGCACCGGCAATCAAAGCCCTTCTATTTTATATATGGCCCTAACGGCCCGCGCCGTACACCGGGCCGTTAGAGAATTGAAAAAGGGCAACCTCTGATATGGATGGAATGGTTTTCTACAGGTCAGTGATCAGTTTATACTTTGGTACAAGACGCTTCATAATAATCCATGCAAACAGATAGGCAACAGCACATATAGAAAACATAATGGTATATCCTGTTGCAATATGACCTAAAGCTTTATAATGATCAAATAAGGCGCCCCCGAGCTTGGTAATTAAAACACCGCCAAGCCCTCCTGCCATACCTCCTATGCCCACAACGGATGCTACCGCTTTTTTAGGAAACATATCAGATACCGTTGTAAATATATTAGCACTCCATGCCTGGTGAGCCGAGGCGGCAATACCTATCAGCAATACCGGCGCCCAGTAACTGATATGCCCCAGAGGTTGTGCCGCTAATACCACCAGGGGTATAAAGGCAAGGATCAGCATGGCTTTCATGCGACCATCATAAGCGGTATAGCCTTTCTTAATAAAGTATACGGGAAACCATCCTCCGGCAATGCTTCCCACCATGGTCATGCTATACAGCACGGCCAGGGGAATCGCCATTTCTGTGAGTTCAAGGTGATATTGATCCTTGAGATAAGCGGGGAGCCAAAACAGGAAAAACCACCAAACGCCATCGGTCATAAATTTACCAATGGCAAAAGACCAGGTTTGCCTGTAACGCAGCAATTTTGTCCAGGTCACTTTTTTCTCCTGTCCAGCCGCTTCTGAAGCTTCTTTTTCGTCAACATCACTATTGATATAAGCATATTCTGCCGCACTTAACCGTTTTTGTTTTTCAGGCTCATCGTATAAGGTATACCAGAAAAACAACCATATAAAACCGATCACTCCAATGATGATAAAAGTTGCCTGCCATCCCAGGTGGCTTTCTATCCAGGGAACAGTAAGTGGCGCTAAAATTGCACCAATCGTTGTGCCCGAATTAAAGATACCCACGGCCAGCGACCTTTCTTTCTTAGGAAAATACTCGGCGGTGGCCTTGATTGCTGCGGGGAAGTTACCTGCTTCACCAATGGCTAAAACGGCTCTTGCGAATATGAAGCCCAGCACGGATACCGGAATTGCTGCAATACCAATCCACCCCAGTAAAGAGTGTATACCTTCCCCGATGGGTATAGCCCAGGCATGAATAATTGCTCCAACCGACCAGAGGATAATGGCCCAGGCGTATCCTTTTTTTGTTCCTAATTTATCAACTATACGCCCTGCAAACAAAAGTCCTATTGCATAAGTGAATTGAAATGCTGCGGCTATGTCGGCATAGTCGCTGTTACTCCAGTTAAAGATCTCTTCCAGGGAAGGTTTCAGTAAACTCAATACCTGCCTGTCAAGATAGTTAACCGTAGTAGCAAAGAAAAGCAAACTGCAAATAACCCATCTGTAATTACCGACTCCTTTAGGATTGGTATTGGCTGTAATGGATTGCTGAAGATTTGGAAGTTTTGTCGACATGATATGGCTTTAGAATCGTTTAATGATTGTATTATTCAGGAGAGGTCGAAATATTGCTTCGCGTTATAATAAGAAATGTTTTGCACCATTTTTCCAAGCCATACTATATCATGGGGCAGGAGTCCGTTTTCTACGTCACTGCCGATCAGGTTACAAAGAATGCGGCGAAAATATTCGTGGCGCGGCCACGAAAGAAAGCTGCGTGAATCGGTTGTCATACCTATAAACCGGCTAAGCAATCCCATATTGCTCAGCACATTCATTTGTTCTTCCATTCCATCTTTCTGATCAAGGAACCACCAGCCTGAGCCAAATTGTATTTTACCGGGTGTAATACCATCCTGAAAGTTGCCAATCATCGTGGCGTACACGGCATTGTGTGCGGGATTATTATTATAGATAATGGTTTTTGCCAGTTTATTCTTTCTGTCAAGCCGGTCAAAAAAAGCCGACATGGGTTCCGCCACGCGCTGGTCGCCTATTGAATCTACGCCTGCATCTGCACCTAAGCGTTGCATCAACCGCGAGTTGTTGTTGCGCAAAGCGCCGATATGAAATTGCTGTACCCATTGTTTTTCCGCATTCCATTCGCAAATAAAAGACAGGGTGGCCGATTTAAACTGCTGTATTTCATTGGTCTGTAACCCCTGCCCGTTTCTCACCCTGCTGAAGGTCTCTTCCAGTTGCGCCATTGTAAAATCATTGGCATACATGGTTTCAAGCCCGTGGTCGGAAATGCGGCAGCCTGCGTTGTGAAAAAAATCGTGGCGTTTTTTTAATGCGTCTAATAAATGCTGGTAGCTGGTGATATGGACATCTGCGGCTGCTTCTAATGTATTTATGTAGTTGTTATAGTTTTGGGAATTTTCCACCGCCATTGCTTTATCGGGGCGAAAAGCGGGCAGTACTTTTGTGCCGAACCCGTTTTGTTTAATTTGGAGATGGTAGCGCAGATCGTCTGTAGGATCATCTGTGGTGCAAAGGGTTTCTACTGAAAAATATTTCAGTAAAGCGTGTACCGGCAAGCCTTTTAATTGTTCATTGCATTGTTTGTATATGTGTTCTGCCGATGATTCATTTAATAATTCTGTTATGCCGAAAGGATTCCGCAGTTCAAGATGCGTCCAGTGATACAGTGGGTTACGCATGGTATAAGGTACGGTTGCAGCCCACACTTTAAACTTAGTGTAATCATCGGCGTTACCCGTAATATTATCTTCATCTACACCGTTGCTCCGCATGGCCCTCCATTTGTAATGATCGCCTTTCAGCCATACTTCAGTAATAGTATTGAATTGTTTATTGGCCGCTATCTGATCAGGCGGTAAATGATTGTGGTAGTCTATGACCGGCATTGCAGCGGCATACTCATGATAGAGTTGCTGTGCAGTGGAACTTTGCAGCAAAAAATCTTCATTCAGAAAACTTTTCATATTGGCATATTGAGCAATTATAAAAATGGATAACAGTGGCTTTTCAATAGTCAGCAACAGTATTTATGCTCTTGCATTTTCAATATAACGGATGATCTTTTTTATATGGCCGGTAACCAATTCATATTGATTGTTTGCCAGCCAATCGGCAGGGAAAAGTTGCGATCCAATGCCCACAGCAGCGGCGCCGCCTTTAAACCAGTTGCTGATGTCTTCTCCGGTAGGCTCAACACCGCCTGTAGCCATGAAGTGCATGGCGGGGAAAACTGCTTTTACCGCTTTAATAAAAGCAGGCCCTCCCAATTGTTTGGCAGGAAATATTTTTACGGTATCTATTCCCCAATACTCGGCCAATCCAATTTCTGAAGCTGTTGCGCATCCTGGTATCCATAATTTTTTATGCGCGGCAGCTACAAGCTGTATTTCTTCAAGTATCAATGGAGAAATCAGGAAATCAGCGCCTGCATGAATGAATTGCTCTGCCTGCTGTGCATTTTTTATGGTACCTATGCCCAGTGCCATGCCGGGCAACTGATCGTTGCAATATTTTCGTAACGCAATAAAGATATCGAATGAATTGGCATTTCGGTTGGTAAATTCAAATATACGTACACCTGCATCATAAGAAGCTTTAAGTACATTGCGGCACACCTCCTCGTTGGTGTGGGTAAACAGGGGCATGAAACCCGTTTGTTTTGCCAGTGATGCTATTTGTTGTGAGGTCATAATTATTAATTATTTTATTTTACCGGGTAAGCAGCATAAAAATGTAATTCATAGGATATGTTGCAAACAAACATAATTTTTACAACGCAAGCTATTTCTACCTGATGATTCTTCCACGGCCGCCTTGCTGTATCACAGTATCAATTTCTTCGCGTGTGGCAACATTAAAATCGCCGGTGATGCTATGTTTCATTACACCGCAGGCGGTAGCGAACTCAATGGTTTCATCTAAACTCTTTTTCATTTTAAGTGAATGTATCAGCCCGGCCATAAAGGCATCGCCTGCCCCAATGCGTTCGGCAATCTGTTGTATATGGTAAGATTGAGAAGCATATATTTTTCCTTCATTCCATAAATAACCAATGTATTGATTTGAGTTGGCGCTTTCCTGTTTGCGCATGGTCATTGCAATATGATTTACATTGGGTAAGGTCTTTTTCAGAAGTGTAAAAGTGCTTTCTACAAGGTTGGCGGGATCTGGCTCAATACCAAAATACAGTTTTGCAGTATCCACATCGGCCAATATCACATCGCAAAACTGCAGCAGTTCAGGCATCACCTGACTGCAATGCTTTCCATATTGCCAAAGCGTGTTGCGATAATTAAAGTCGGCTGAAATCACCAGTTTTTTTTGCCGGGCAGCCTGTAATGCCTCCAGACATATATCTGCAAGTCCCTGGTTTAAAGCGGGTGTAATACCACTCCAGTGAAACCAACCTGCCGTTTCAAATATTTCGTTCCAGTTAAGTTGTCCGGGTTTCAGGTAACTGAATGCGGAATATTCCCTGTCGTAGATCACTCTTCCGGGTCTTGCACCCTGGCCGCTTTCATAATAATAGGTTCCAACACGCGCGCCTTTGGTTTTTACGATCTGCGTTTGAACAGCATACCGATGCAATTCATTGAGTCCGGATCTTGCCAGTTCATTGTCGGGTAAAGCGGTAATGTATATAGAAGGGTCGCCAAGAACAGATAAGGAAACTGCTATATTCGCTTCAGAACCTGCCCAATGCATTTCAAGTGAATGTGCCTGAACCAATTTTTGTTGTTGCGGTGGAGTAAGCCTGAGTAAATATTCACCAAATAAAGTAATCTTTTTATTCATAACCGGCATCTGTGAGCCGAAAATAAAGCAAATCAGTGAAAATGTGCCTTTGATTACAGTGATAATAAAAAAAAGCCTCCTTATGGGAGGCCTTTTTTGCAGTTGGTTTTGGGGCTATTATAGATTATACTTAATAAATGGAACAATCACGGAAGATTGCCCCTGCATTGTTTTAATATAATACAAGCCCGGCGATAAGTTCAAAATGTCCACACTAACAATTGTAAGGTTGCTGACTTTTATCCATTTTACAACCGAACCGGTTATATTGACAACAGCTAATGTGGAAATGCTGCTTTGAGCAGGTATTTTTATAAATATTTTTTCACGGGCAGGATTAGGGTATACCCTAAAAGCAGACAGAACCGGAAAAAAAACTTCTACTATATCGGAAAAGCAGGCTTTGCCATCTGCATCAATGATCTTTAAGCGATAATAATTGTGTCCTGCTTCAGGTTGTTTGTCATTTAGCGTATAATTAAAAGAGCGGATATGTTGCGCCTCAATAAGAGGTGAAACAGCTAAAAATGATGTTCCGTCAGTGCTTCTTTCCACTATATAGCCTTTAGAATGAGTTTCACCAGAAGTTTTCCATTGCAGCTTTACCTCATTCAGATCCCGGTATGCCGTCCATTCAATTAATTGTATTGGCAGCGGATTGTTGGGATATGCGTCTGAACCCGCAAGGGTAAAACTGCCAAATTCATTTAGTACGCTACTGGTTATAGAGCCATTGGAGCCCGGTGTTCCTAAAAATCCAGCCACGTTCATATCTGTCCATTGCGTTGCCGTATAGCGTGCTACCCGCAGGGCATTCATATCTGTTACACCCCCACTGTTTGGATCGTAGTAGGTAAGTTCTACACTTCCGGTACCCGTTCCCGTAATATTCCAGTATTCAATGTGGCTGATATGGTGAATGCCTGAGCCAATAGAGGCGCCTATGTCAAGATAAGGATCGCTTCTTTTATATTCCACGGTAAAATCGCCTGTGGTATTGTGAAGCAATACAGGTCTCAGCTTCCCGTTTAATCCCACCGGAAAAGCAAAATCAGCATTGTTCAGTCCCTGCTTTTGAGCCGGACCTTCAACATAGGCATTGTCGCAGCCCATATTTGTATAAGGCAAATGTGAGTAATCGTGCATACAGCTTTGAAGACTGGCTGAGGCGCTGAGCGTTAGCAGGGCGGATGGCGATGTTTGTATGATGCCCTGTTGCATATTCAATACACCCGTTACCGTTATATCGCGGTCTAATTTGGTGGAAGTATTATTAACCGTAAAATTTTTAATGGTGATGGTACCTGTGCCTCCCCCGGAACCGATGGTTTGATTGGTTCCGAGCATTTGTACTGCACCGGGCATATTATCACTGCCTATATCAATATAACCCGTGTCTTCACATATAATATTGCCATAAATATTGAAATTACCGGTATGAGAGCCGTTTGTATTAGGTTTAAATGAGAAAAAGCCGGAAAGCACTCTGAAATCATTTTGAATGGTGCAATCTCTTGCTGACCCAATTCCCTTAAAATCCACGTTCCCATCAATGTATAAATTGCCAAAGCTACGGCCTGCAAGTGATGAACCTACACCATTTCTCTGGTATTTATAAATGCTGGCAGCATTAAAAATGATAACCGCATTTGGCGCTGTGGCTCCAAAAGGATTTCCTCCGGCTTTATTAACATATTGTGCTCCACCTTCAAACACCACCGAATTCAAATTTGTTGTTCCAAAAGCATTTCCGTCAAAGCCTGTGTTAGCGGTGAAGACTGCCCCGTTTTTAAATAACAGCGAATTTTCGGAACCCGCTGTTGCCCGGTGGGCTCCGTCATAAAAATCCATATTACCTGATACTTCTCCTCCAAAGCCGGTTTCAATGTGAAATTCAACAGCATTGATCCCGCTAATATTTAATGCAGCGCCAGCTTCTACTGCAAAATGCGGAGCGGCTACTGTTGCGTGGCCGATGCTGATAATGCTGGCAACGGTGGTACTGATGTTTACTATGGCATTGTTGTGTAGCCACAGTTTGCCAATACTTTCCGTTGCAGGCATAGCTGTAACGGTGGCATTGGAAGAAAATTCGAGAACATCGTTTGTTGCGGGAGTGGTACGTGCTGGCGTCCAACTGAGCGGCTCGGCCCAGGAGCCGGAGCTTACATTCCAAACATAGGTTTGCTGTGCAAACAATAGCAATGGTGCTGCAAAGATGCAGGTTAGCAGGTGTTTTTTCATTTGTATTCCTTTTTACGTGATGATTAGCGAACGCATAGGAATTGAATTTTACAGTTAGCATTTGAAAATTAAGGAAAATTTTGAATACATATTCAAAATTTTCAGGCTTGTCAATTCACATTTGTATTTTTGAACCCGTCTGAATGGCTTTAGCCGGGGCAGGTCCGCCTGAACGATTCATTCGGGCAGGCATTCCATCATCCAGAATAAACTATTTCATGTTTGCAATTTGTAAAAAAGAGCTGAGGCAGTTTTTTAGCAGTTTAACCGGGTATTTGGCCATCATTATTTTTCTGTTGCTCAGCAGCCTTTTTCTTTTCGTGTTTCCCGATACCAACCTGTTTGATTATGGTTATGCCACGTTGGATACCTTTTTTGAACTGGCCCCGTGGATATTGCTGTTGCTCATTCCTGCTATTACCATGCGCAGCTTTGCCGATGAATTTAAATCCGGTACCTACGAGATATTGGTAACCCGCCCGCTCAGCAAATGGCAGATCATCGGGGGAAAATATTTTGCAAGTCTTATCATTGTTGTCATCGCATTGTTGCCTACATTTATTTATGTTTTTACCATTAAAAGTCTCTCAACCGGGGGAATAGACAGCGGTGGTATAGCAGGTTCTTACATAGGCCTCCTCTTTTTATCGGCCGCTTTTACTGCTATAGGAATTTGCTGCAGCAGTTTTACCAATAATGCGGTGGTGGCGTTTTTGGCATCCGCATTTGCCTGCTTTGTTTTATACAACGGCTTTACTGCTGTCAGCGGTATTGCATCTTTGCAGGCCGGCTGGGATTATGTAATAGAAATGATTGGTATTGATTTTCATTACCGCAGCCTGAGCCGTGGCGCCGTTGACAGCCGTGATGTGATTTATTTCCTGAGCATTATTGTATTGTTTTTATTTATTACCCGAAAAAAATTAATGAGCCGGTAGTTATATCATGAAAAAAATTTTGCAATCCCCGTATAGCTGGATAATTGTTATTGCAGGATTGGTGCTGGTAAACTGGATAGCATCGCAATGGCATGGGCGGATAGACCTTACGGCCGAAAAAAGGTACACCATTTCGCCTGCCACGCAGGAACTGCTCCAGTCGCTGGATGAGCCTGTGACCATTACTGTTTTGTTGGATGGCGATCTGCCTGCAGGATTTAAGAAACTTGCCGGCAGCACCCGCGATATGCTGCAGGAGTTCAGGGAGATCGGCGGCAATAATATCCGGTTCTTTTTCCGGCAGCCGGGGCAGGGGATCAGTGATACATTAAAGGCGCATCTGATAGATTCCCTGCACCGCATGGGCATCAACCCAACTAACGTACGGGCACGCACGAAGGAAGGGGAAGGAGAGGAACAACGGCTGGTATACCCCGGTGTTATCTTTGAATACAAAGACAGGGTATCGGGTACCGATCTGCTGCAGGGACAGAGTTCCGTTGACGGAATCAATTCATTGAACAATGCGGAGGCTTTATTGGAATACAAGCTGGCCAGCGCTATTGATAAAATAAGGCGTGATGAAGTTCCTGTGGTAGCCTATCTCACCGGTAACGGGCAACCGCAGGGTTACGAGGTGTATGACCTGATAGAAAAAGCCTTAAAACCCAATTATGGGTTCAGTATTTTGCCGATTGATAGTGTGCCCGTTATACCGGATGTATTTGACGCATTGCTGATCGTGAAGCCTCTTACCGGATTCAATGAGGCGCAAAAGCTGAAGATTGACCAATACATCATGCAGGGGGGCAAAGTAATATGGATGATAGATAAGCTGTATGCCAGCTTAGACAGTCTGCAGCGCAGCCAGGGAAGTTTTTTAGCTTTTGAGATGGGGCTGAACCTCGACGACCTGTTGTTCAAATACGGCGTACGCATCAATTCCGACCTGGTGCAGGATCTCAACTGTACGCAAATTCCACTGGCCGTAGGATCAATGGGCGACCGTCCGCAGATGCAGTTGATGCCCTGGGTGTATTTTCCTTTATTGACTGCGACCAATAATAATCCCATTTCTAAGAACTTAGATTATGTGCTTTCGCAGTTTCCGCAGTCTATAGATACGGTTAAAGCCGAAGGAATAAAAAAAACCGTATTACTGGCAAGTTCAGTCAATACCCGGATATTGAATACACCTGCGAAAGTAGAACTGAACAGTGTAAAAAATGAAGAGGATCTTCAAACCTTCACACAAGTCCATATTCCGGTGGCGGTATTGCTTGAAGGTAAATTCAGTTCCCTGTTTACCAACCGCGTTTCTTCCGCTGCAAAAGACAGTTTGGCCAATCTTTATAAATCACCCTTTCGCCCGTCGGTCAACAGCAGCAATAAAATGATCGTAATATCCGATGGTGACCTGGTAACCAATTTTGTTTCGCAGGAAAAAGGGCCTTTGCAAATGGGGGAAAACCCTTTTACACATTACCAGTATGCGAATAAAGCGTTCTTCCTCAATTGTATGGAATACTTAGTGGGCAATCCCGGCATATTAGAAACGAGAGGCAAAGATTACACCCTCCGCCTGCTTGACAAAAAGAAGGTGGATGAAAGCAGGTCTTTCTGGCAGGCGCTTAATATTGTACTACCGGTTGCTTTGATGATATTGTTTGGATTGATCTATGCGGCTGTTAATAAGAGGAGATATACCAGGGGGTAAGACTGTAAGACTGCAAGATCGTAAGTTCATAAGACTGTAAGAAAATAAAAGGTTTATTGCTATGGTTGGCCGTATGTTCTGCGAAAATGTAAAAGTTGAAAAGGATAGCTTCTCTTCCGAGGAGTGAATGATAGTCCTGAATTGTTATGTGTATTCAAATTCGTATTTAGGAGGTGGTGATTATCGTTTATCTTATTATTTTATCATAAATTCGTAACGTATTGCTTTCAGCGTGTTGCCATATATTAACGATACTGCTTTGTTATGCGCTTTCCGGCAGGGTGAAATCCGTGCTGGTAAAGTAATTTTTGATACTTATTTTCATCCTCTCTGTCTTTTTGCGGAACGGATCACCGGCAACATATTGCAGTCTGAAGACATCGTTGCAGAAGTTTTTGAAAAACTGATGTTGACGCCGCGTGATTTCTCTGCCATGCCTAAACTAAAAAGTTTCCTCTATCAAAGTGTTCACAATGCGAGCCTCAATTATGTGATCGCAAGAAAGCGACATTCAGCTGCTCACGATCAGGTGCGTTACCTTACTGAAAATGAGCGATACGATCATGAAGAGGTTCAGAACGAGATTATGCGGGCAGAACTCATACAAGAAATTTATATGGCCATGGAGAAACTGCCAGATAAATGCGGCCAGATATTCAAGATGATTTTTGTCGAAGACCTGTCTACTTTCGAAATTGCCGAAAAGCTCCAGATCAATGTACAAACAGTGCGTACACAGAAAGCCAGGGCCATTGAACTGATCAGGAACGCCCTCGTTAAAAAGAACCTTCAATTTCCGGTGGTTATCTATTTTGCATTACTTCTTGACCTCCCCTCTTAAAAAAATCCATTTTTTTTTGGATGATCTCGCAGATCTGTTGTTATAGTATAAAGAAGGTATTGACGGGGCAAAAATAATTTGCTAATTATCAAATAATTTTTTTGCAGAACATTAAAGAACTTATCCTTAAGCGCCTTCGGGAAACGCTGACACCTGCCGAAGAGCAGGCACTTGAGGCATGGATGATGGAGTCGGATCAGAATCGGGCTATTGTTGAAGAACTCAGCGACCCCCAACGACTTGCCGAATCTTTCGCCAAGTTGGACAGTCTGCATCCCGATCAGGTATGGAAAAGAGTAAAATCAAATTCAGAGGATATACTAGTGAGTCCACTTTTTTTACGCCGTCGCCTCCGTACGCTGACCAGTTATGCCGCCGCAGTAGTGCTGTTGATTGCTGCCGGAATATATTTCCAGGAGCATACGAAAAAAACGCTTACAGTTCGGCCGGAGATGCAGTTATCTATGGATGTAGCTGCGCCTTCAACCAATCACTCGGTGATTACTTTATCCGATGGGCAGGAAATTTATATTGACAGTGCTAAAGCGGGTGTGGTGGCCATAGAGGGTAATGTCAGTATCCGGAAAAACAGTAACGGAAGTATTGAATATGTGGACAGCGGACATGATGGGCCTTTACAATATAACACATTGACCGTACCGAGGGGAAGTCAGATCGCCAGTATCATATTGTCCGATGGCTCTTTGGTAGTGGTTAATGCAGGATCAAAGATAAGATATCCCGTTTCGTACTCCCGTAGTGAGCGAGGTATTGATATTACCGGTGAAGCTTATATTGAGGTGGTCAAAGACACTCGTCGTATGTTCACCGTAACCGGGGGAGGCATGATTACAGAGGTGTTGGGTACTCACTTCAATATAAACACATATCCCGATGAAACCGGTATGAAAGTAACCTTGCTGGAAGGTAGCGTCAAGGTAAGTGGCGGTACAAAACACAAGGTGATCAAACCGGGTGAACAGACTGTTTATGAGAGGGGTATCATGCAGGTGCGGACAGGTATAGATGTTAACCAGGTAATTGCGTGGAAAAATGGACTCTTCGATTTCCAGGATAAACACCTACCGGAAGTAATGCGACAAATATCACGGTGGTACGATTTGACGGTGATTTATGAAGGCAAGATTCCAGAGATAGAGTTTTTCGGGCAGATGGGAAGAAACCTGAAGCTTTCGGATGTTCTCAATGTACTTAAAGATGCAGGGTTGCATTTCCGCATGGAAGAAGGCAGGCGTTTGATCGTGTTGTAATGTTTAAGCAACTTAACTAACAAAAAACCGCTCCGGCTCGCGACCGGAACGGAAAATGTTGAGCCATAAATAGAAAAGTAACCAAAACCTTTTATTCATCACCCAAACGATTGCAAAAGTATGTCATTTAAATCTATTGGGAAAGGCCTCCGTACAGGAGGCGTTCCAACCAATCTAATGCGCGTTGTGAAGCTTACCGTTGTATTAATTTGTCTTTTTTCTTTCCATCTCGGAGCCAGGAGTTTCTCTCAAACCGTTTCTTTTGAGGGAAAGAATGTTCCATTGGAAAAGATTTTTAGTGCTATTACGCAACAAACCGGCTATGTTGTGGTGGGCAATAAGCAGCTTCTGCGAACAGCCAATAGAGTGTCTATTCATGTAAAGGACACTCCTCTTCATGAGTTTCTGGAAGCTATTTTTAAGCATCAGCCGCTTCGGTTCACTATCATTAAGAAGACTATTGTATTGCGATCAATAACGAATGCAGAAGTCAAATTTCTTAGTGTAACCAAACAGGCAGAAGTGGCTGCGCTGCTTGACATCACGGGAAGGATAACAAACGAACAGGGCCAGCCATTATCCGGCGTCAGCGTAATGATTAAGGGGTCAGCTATGGGAACAGTAACGGACAATGAAGGAGCATTTAAGCTTCAGGCGCCTGGCGAAAGCGCAGTGTTGACGATCAGTTATACAGGATTTAGAAGCCGGGAAATATCAGTAGATTATCAAAAAAATCATATTGAAATTAGCCTGGTACTTCTTGACAATGAATTGCAGAGTGTAGTAGTGGTCGGCTATGGCACTCAGCGGAAAAGAGATGTGACAGGGTCTGTTGCAAATGTATCCATGACGAATATTAAGGAAATGCCGGTTGCCGGGGTTGATCAGGCCCTGTCGGGTCAGGTTGCGGGTTTACAGATCAGCACTTCCAATGGGATACCGGGAGGAGGCCCCCAGGTGCAATTGAGGGGCATAGGCGCTATTGGAGCAATCAGTTCGCCATTGTATGTAGTAGATGGTTATGCACTTTCTTCCAGTTCCGGCCAGATATCGAATCCGATGAACGACATTGCTCCGCAGGATATCCAATCATTAACCATATTAAAGGATGCGTCTGCTACTGCCATTTATGGCTCGCGCGGTGCAAACGGAGTTATTATCATTACCACCAAATCCGGTGCCAGCGGCGAACCGAAAGTGCAGGTTTCGGCCTACACGGGTATTCAGAAGCTTCCATCCCGTGCCGATCCCAACCTAATGGATGCCTCGGAATTTGCTGCATTCAAGAAGGAATCTATCTCTGACCAGATATTGGCCAGCACTGGCGTGGAAGCTACGCCCGATCAGATACCCGAAATTTATCGTAACCCCGAAAGCCTTGGCAGGGGTACCGACTGGTTTGATGTTATTACTCAAGCCGCTCCGATAAGCAATATTAACCTTAGCCTTAGCGGGGGAAATGATAAGGTGAAGACCTACCTCTCTGCCGGTTACCTTAACCAGCAGGGCGTTGTGATCTCAACAGGGTATGAAAGGTATTCACTACGTGCCAATGTGGATGCCAGCCTGGGAAAAAGATTACGGGTAGGCGTGAACCTGGCGCCTACATTCACCCAGAGGGGAAAATACATCACAGGCGGACGCGGCAGAAATGAGCAGGGCTTTGGTGAGGCGCTTGTAGCAAGCCCTATCCCACCTGTTTTTAACGCCGATGGTACCTACAACGCCATGATCCAGGAGGATCCCACTATCTTCCCTTACCCCAATCCTTTAATGGCGCTCAAAGAAGTGGATGATAAGTCGCAGAGCACCCGTATCCTGTTCAGTGCATTTAGCGAATATACATTATTGAAAAATATTAAGCTTAAGTCAACCATTAATACTGACTGGCAAACTTTTGAGAGAAAGTTTTTTCATCCGTCTACGGTGGGTTATCTTTTCCAGTTTCCACCCACTATTCCCACTGCTACCAACAATACAGCCGCCTACCTCAACCTGCTTAACGAAAATACACTTGCCTACCAGGGCACCTTCGGCGATCATTCGCTCACGGGTCTGCTGGGTTTCAGTGTACAGCACGAAACTACTACAGGTTCTAACTTTACAGGCAATAATTTTCCTGATGATGACGTACGTACATTCAACGCGGCAGCACGCATCACAGGGGCCACCTCAACAGGAGAATGGGCATTGATCTCTTACCTTGCGAGGGTTAACTATAGCTTTAAGGACAAATACCTGATTACCGGCACTGTTCGCCGGGATGGTTCATCAAGATTTGGTGAGGATAATCGCTGGGGCAACTTCCCTTCCCTTGCTGTTGGCTGGGATATTTCCAAAGAGAATTTTATGCGCAATATCGGATGGATTGACGAACTCAAAGTACGCGCCTCCTATGGAAGATCCGGCAACTTCCAGATTGGAAATTATACCCACATGAGCCAGGTGGTTTCAAGCAACTACGTATTGGGTGGGTCGCTCGCTGGTGGCAGGATAATGAATACGCTGGGTAATCCTAACCTGGGATGGGAAAAAATGAGAGAAACGAATATAGGTATTGACCTTGCACTTTGGAATAGCAGAGTTTTTGTAACAGCCGATTTTTACAAAAGAAATACTGAGAGCCTTTTACTGAATGTTGAATTGCCGCGTTCATCAGGTTTTTCCAGCGCCATTGAAAATCATGGCAACATTCAGAACAAAGGAGTAGAAATCAGCATATCCACCCGAAATGTGGTACGGAGTAATTTTTCATGGAATACCGACTTCAATATATCGTTTAACCGAAACAAAGTTCTCGCTCTTGGGCCTACAAATACTCCACTCTTGGCAGGCTCGAGCTATGAAGGCAATCCTACCAATATCACGATGGTAGGCGAGCCGATAGGATTGTTTTATGGCTTTGTATTTGATGGTATTTATCAAACACAGGCTGAGATTGACAAGGGGCCTGGTTTCCCGGGTGTTGTTCCAGGTAATATGCGCGTAAAGGATATTGACGGCGACGGTGTCATCAACGACATCAAAGATTTTGATATTATCGGGAATCCGTACCCGAAATTTATGTGGGGCATTACCAATACACTTACTTATGGCCGCTTCGATTTCAGGGCAAACGCCACCAGCCAGATAGGCGGAAACAAAATTAGTTCTGTACAGTTTACCACACATCTTTTAGATGGATTGTTTAACGTTAGCCGTGACTTGAATGATCGCTGGAGATCAGTTGACAACCCTGGTAATGGCAAAGTACCTACTACTAATGGTACGGGCTATGGCAGAAGGATGTATAGGGATATTAATTCGCTATTTGTAGAGAACAACAGCTATTTCTGGATTAAGAACATTACGTTGGGATACAGCTTGCCGAAGGGTAACGGAATGATTAAAAGTGCAAGGTTTTATATAAGTATTCAAAACGCTTTGTTATTTACTAAATATACAGGAAATCCGGAGGTGACCAGCTATGTTGAAGGTGGCTCTGCCCTAACTCCGGGCTACGACTCCAATCCTTATCCGGTACCAATTATCTACACACTTGGCACGAATCTTACGTTTTAATTATTAAATACTGCATAGTATGAAACCGAAAATGAATATATTTTTCCTGGCGTTATTCTGTACGCTTGCGAGCTGTAACAAATTGCTTGAAGTAAAGCCCGAAACTTTTACAAGCGGATCTAATTATTATAAAACCGAGAATCAAATTAGGACGGCTGTTAACGGGGCTTATTCAGTGTTACAGAATTTAAACACCAGTGGTAACTATTGGATATTTACAGAAGTGCGTTCTGATAATACCACTTACCAGTATAATCCAAATAATCGTTGCTGCATTACCCGCGAGCAGGTTGATGAGTTTCTTAATACTTCTACAGACCGTTATACTGAAGCAATATGGACAATACTCTTCAACGGTATACAGCAGTGCAATGTGATACTGGGCCGTATAGAAGGGGTAACATTTACCGACGATGCGAAAAAGAACCAATATATCGGAGAAGCGAAATTTCTGCGGGGACTACTTTATTTCAATCTTGTCCGATTGTTCGGTGGTGTGCCCCTTCGGGTAGAAGAAGTGAAGGGTCCAGGTGATGCGTTTACAGAAGAGAGAGCTTCTGTGGAGGCCGTGTATGCTCAAATTATTCAGGATGCCATGGACGCTGCAGAAAAACTGCCGGCAAGTTATCCGGGAGAAGCTATAGGGCGTGCTACGAAAGGTGCTGCACTTACACTGTTAGGCGACGTGTATCTGACCAGGAAAGATTATCCTAATGCTATCAAATTTCTGCAGGAGGTTACGGGCCTTGGCTATCAGTTAGTACTGGAATATGCCGACGTGTTCAGCCCAGCGAACAAAAATAACAGTGAATCGGTATTCGAAGTGCAGTATAACGCAGGAATACAAGGCGAAAACAGCAACTTCTTTTTCAATTTCGGACCTTTTACCGCCGGACTTGACCTTACTGGCTTCCAGGGGCAGCTTGGCGGATTGAATATTCCTACGCCTGATATTATTAACGCATATGAATCGGGTGACAAGCGGAAAGATGCTTCAATCGGCTATTATGCGAATCCCAATAACAATAACGCATTTGAGTCTTTTCCCGGCGGCTCTATACCGTTTATCAAAAAGTTCTATCATCCCCCCTTTCCAAATAACGGCTGGACTGATGAAAATTGGCCGGTATATCGCTATGCCCATGTACTGCTGATGCTGGCCGAGGCGATGAATGAAGATAACAAAACAGGGGGAGCACATGCTCTGTTGAATATGGTACGTCACCGGGCGGGGCTAAGCCCCCTTACAGGGTTGTCTAAAGAGGCATTCCGCGAAGCAGTATACCACGAAGAAAGAGTAGAGATGGCTTTTGAAAATCAGCGTTGGTTCGATCTTTTGCGCACCGGACGGGCAATAGACGTAATGCTGGCTCATGGATCAGAAGAAAAAGTGCGTCTGAATCGTGTGGGTGCTGAATCCTACAACGTACAGGAATATATGCTTGTGTTTCCTATCCCGGCCTCAGAGGTCAGATTGAACGGATACAATCAGAACCCGAATTATTGATCTCTTTTTCTTGTTTTGTAACCTTTTTTTACACATAAATTTATTTTTTATTATGGCAAATGCTAAATTATCTCAGCCCGATAATCTTATTGATTACGGATCGGGTATTCAACTTGGTATGCATACGGATAACTGGCGTGTGCTCAGTGGCTCTTTTGATCAGGCAGTGGAGTCTGCAGTAGAAAACAAACTTAATTTTATTGAGTTCGGTGTTACCGATGGGCAAAACTTTATCCAGGGACTGGGTTATGACCCTTCTCAGCCGGTTGACATAGACGAGATGCAGTTGAAACGGTCGCTTGACAAACATGGTATCCGGGTTTCACAAATTGATTGTGGATATCCGCTAACCGGTCAGAAAGGTGCAGTTTATGGAGTACCCTATGTTTGGCGGGGTATACGGATGGCACATCTTCTTGGTTGTCCCTACGTTGATAGTACAGACGGGGCCAGTAAACCTGTGGGATGGAGCGATGAACTAACTATTCAACAGTGGAAATTAAATATTCGTTTGGTGTTAGAACGTGCGGAGAGTTTTAAGGTTGGAATTAATTTAGAGCCGCATGGTCCTTTCACCAATAATCTTGAATTGATAGTGAGTTTGCTTAAAGAGTTCGACTCTCCATGGCTGGGTGTTAATTTTGATACCGGTAATGCCTTTATCGCAGGCCATGATCCGCTTACTTATCTTAAAGCTATCCGGCCCTGGCTGAAGCATGTACATTGTAAAGATGTTCCCAAGGAAATGGCAGAAGCCAGCAGAGGAGAGGAAACCGGTATAGCTTCGTCTGAAGTTTCTATAGGCAAGGGGGCAAATGCAGATAATATTAAAGCCTGCATCGGGTATCTCACCGAAACAAAATGGGATGGTGTGTTTTCGGTTGAAACACTGGGAACCCCTGGTAATATTAATGATAGTGTTACCTGGCTTAGATCGGTAATAGCTAATGCATCCAAATAGAGAAAGTAAATCATTAAAATGAAAGGTTTCAACGCTAAGTCAGTAGGGCTGATAGGATTGATATTGGTAGTCATCTTTGCTATTGTATTTTGGATTGTGCTAAAAGATCGTGGCGAATTGATTGTTAAGCAACCCCGGAATGAAATGGAAGCTGCTATTATTACTAATGATAAGATGAATGTTACGCTGGTAGCGAAAGAACCGGATGTCATTAACCCGATGACGATGTGTGTTGATCGAAAGGGAGCTATTTATGTAAGCGAGTCCTTTACCTACCGCTATGGTTTAAAAGGATCGCCTTCACAAGATACGTTAACGCTAAATCCTGTAAAACGCATAGAGTTAGATTCGGCAGGGAAATTATCAAAAGTTACAATAGTTGCTCAGGGATTCGCCAACCCGGTGATGGGTATTGATATTTACAGGGATAAACTATATGCTACCTGTCTGAATGAATTGTTTGTAATGGATATTGAACCGGATGGAAAGCTAACGAACAAACAAGTATTGGTGAGAGATTCTGCGAGCCCATGGAATCCTTTTGGAATGTATCGGGTAGCAGTAGGTCCGGATGCAAAGTTATGGCTGGCTATTGCAGATCATCCCGATAGCAAGCCGGTTACGCTAACCGGATCTGATGGAATGACATTGCGGCTGCGCGGTCAGAGCGGAGGTTTTGTGCGTTGTAATCTTGATGGTTCAGATTTGCAATTGGTAGTGCAGGGATTTCGTGCTCCCTTTGCTTTTGATTTTGATCCCTGGGGGCATTTATGGGCAATTTCCAATGGCGAGAGTAGTCCGAACATATATGTAGATGTAATTCCCGGGATGGACTATGGCTATCATTCCAGGCGAGTTTCTTATTCATGGTTGGCCGGTAAAACAAATCTCGCCCCACCTGTTACAGAAATGGGATCCGGAGCTAATACAGTTGCGCTTCATTACTATGGCTCCATGTTTCCTTCAGATTTTTGGGGGAATATTTTAATTGCTAATTGGGGTAGTCATGGTGCGTATCCTACCAACCGAACAATTAAACGATTTATGCCTAAACCATCGTCTGTTCCCGACAGTATTCGGTTGGTGGAGGAACACTATATACCAGTTGCAGATACCTTTGTATCATCTTCTGATTCTATGTTCAGACCCGTTGGGATGGCTGTAGCGCCGGATGGAGGAATTTATTTGGCAGACTGGCATGGGCGAGATGATGAAAGTGATTCTACAGGTAGGATATTTAAGTTGACACATACTGGTAGGATAAGTAAACGAAACCTATATGACCCGGAAAGAATTTCCAAAATGGATATTAAGCAGTTGTGCGGCTTATTAGGTAATCCGAATAAATTTATTCGTCTGGATGTTCAGGAACGCCTGAGGGATGCCGGTACTGAAGCTGTTCCTTCTCTTGAGCGGGTGTTGAAAAAAGGAAATGCTTATGAAGCGGCTAATGCTATTTGGACATTAACCCAGCTACAGGATGGAATAGCCACAGAGGCTTTGATTACCGGGTTGAAGCACAAGGATGCTAGGGTGAGAGCACTCACACTCCGACAGCTTCGCCAGGCAACAGGTCAGCCGGTTGGAGGGGGGGCTTTTAGCTCTGTAGATAGCATGAATAAAATTCCGCAAAAGGTACTTTTCAATCCATCTGCTCTTGCAGATATCGCAAATACCATGATGAATGACCCGGATCAGGAAGTGCGCATGGAAGCTGCGCTGTCTCAAAATTCCAGAACTGCAATAAATAAAGGATTATTGACAGCTTTGGATATTGCTTCAGGCAAACGAATTCGCTATCAGGTAGGTTTTGAATTAGGCCGTTATGGAGACTCCGCTACCATCATGTCATTGTATGATACCGCTAATCCGTCAAAATATAGAATTGCTTTAGTAGCGGCTCAGACAGCATTAAACGAAAAAGCAGCATTAGCCGGCCTGGTAAAAGACTGGGATCTTTCCAAAGATGAGGATATAGGCAAGGATATTATTGCGCGGATTGAGGCTGGCAGGAAAAATTCTGATCAATCTGCCGAGAAACTAATAGCACTGAGCTGGCTGGAAGAGCATCCTCGTGCTCCCAATGCTTCACTTACGTCATTTTTGCTGGATTGTTTGCAGGATGATGACTATCTGGTTAAAGGATTAGCACTCCAGGTTGTACGACAGCGATTGTTGCAGGGTGAAGAAATTAGAAAAACGGTGAGAGATATCATGCGGAGGCCTGACACTCTTTTTCGTTTTCTACCCGTTGAAGCTTTATATACAGTAGGTTCTTTTACCGATCCGGAGCCAGTAGAGGATTGGCTTGTCAGACTAAATGACTCTACGGAAAAAGTGGTCGTCGTTACATTGAGAGCCCTTCGTGAACAATCCAGAGATCCCGATTTTATTAATAAATTATGGATTGATGCTTTATCAGCTTCAAAGCGTTTTCCTGATCTCAATGAAGAATTTTGGTTTACTTTCAAAAAAATGGGACTGGATAAAGCAAGACTAACGAAGTTGTTAAAGCCTTCCGTGCGGTCTGCTAATAAAGCCGAATTAGCAAAAGCAATTCTATCGGGTTTGCCCAGGGCATCTTCTCAACGAGGTAAATGGAGTTTTAATGAATCATGCATTTCTTGCCATTCAACTAAATTTGATGATAGTGAGTTTCGTCTTGGACCTAATCTGGCAGACATCGGTTCTTCTTCGCGACCCGAATATCTGATAGAATCAATATTGGAGCCCAATAAGGTATTAAAAACAGGCTATCAACTGGAAACGATTGAAACAAAAGATGGGAAAATACATAGCGGACAGATAGAAACGAAAGATGATGATATTCTGATTCGAAATGGAGACGTACCTCCGGTAATTGTTCCGATGGCGCAGATAAAAAAAAGAACTACCAGCCATATATCTCCAATGCCGGATGGGTTGTATCGTGATATGACGATTAAAGAACTTGCCGATCTTATTGCTTACCTTAAATCATTGAAAGGAAGTAACTAAAAAAATGTAATATGCCACGGGTTAATAAATACATTGCTGTTAATCAACAAGCTACTTGGGCAGGTGAACGAATAGATTACTATTGGGTAAGGTACATTTTTATTAGTTTTTTATTGGTTGTGTTAGTTTATGGTAACATGTCATGTGTAGAAATAGACAAATCTATTCGCGTACTCATTGTTACCGGAATGGATATTGAAGCACACGACTGGCGAAAAACCACTTTGGCTGCTATGGAGGAGTTAAGCAAAGATCCAAGGATGAAAGTAGATACACTCACCAATATTTATGCGCTCAGTTCGTTTGATCTTTCCCATTATGATGTAGTATATCTCAATTTCAATAACTGGGAAAAGCCCGACCCGGATGCTAAGGCCGAGGACAATCTGAAACAGTTTGTTGCCCGCGGTGGCGGTTTGATTGTGGTACACTTTGCTTCAGGCTCATTTGAAAGTTGGCCGGATTTTGTGAAATTGGCAGGCAAAGTATGGGATCGCAGGAACACCCACGACCCCCGTGGACCTTTTCGGGTAGAAATTGTAGATACTACTCATCCCATTACACAAGGGTTGGCTTCGTTTGATACAAATGATGAATTATATATTTGTTTAACCGGCAATGAACCCGTAGAACTGCTGGCCAGAGCAAAATCTGTTGTTACCGGTAATTATCACCCCATGGCTTTTACACACACGTATAAAAAAGGACGTACATTTCATCTCACCTTAGGTCATGATGCGCAGGCGATTCACGTAAAAGGTACAGCTGAACTGATCCGGCGAGGGGTAGCCTGGTCCGCCAGCAGAACGGTGACTGCTGTTGGAGATCGGTAATATGACTCTGTATGTTTATAACAGCTAATTGTACGGGGAGATACATGCAGGGGAAGAGCTGGGAGAACAACAATTAGGTAAGTTTTGGGGCTATTTATAATCAGTAAGGACCTTCAGCAATGAAGGTCTTTTGCTTAGGGACTATCACTTTCAGCACTGCTGATAAAGTAAGGTCTGTTTGCAAAATGAAAAACTGTAGTACATAAACCGGCACTCAAAAAACAGAGAACATTAATCAACAACCTTTTACGGCGATATAGCTGCAATGTGGGTTATACCCCAAATCTTCCTACTTCTCCTTTGTAGTAATCGCCTTATATATTGCATCCTGTATATTGGTTCTGGTATTCAGCCGGTACAGCTTTACATTGGTTCCGCCTTCTGGATTAACACGGTTGCTCAGAAATATAAACGTAAGATTGTACTTCGGATCTACCCACACGCAGGTGCCTGTATAACCGGTATGCCCAAAGGTTAACGGCGAAGCATACCTGCAGGGATAGGGATTTTCACTGATCCCGTTATCCTTTTCAGGCTTGTCGAAGCCCAGGGCCCGCCTGCTTATTTTGCTGCTATACGCCGTAAATAATTGGATGGTTTCGGGTGAAAAGAAATAATAACCGTTGAACTTTCCCCCATCCAGCAGCATCTGCATCAATACGGCAAGGTCGTAAGCATCGCTGAACAGGCCGGCATGTCCGGCTATTCCACCAAACATGGCAGAGCCGGGATCGTGCACCGTGCCGCGCAAAAGTTGCCTGCGGAATATCTTTTCATTTTCAGTCGGCGGAATGCGTTCCTCCGGAAATCTTTGCAGTGGTAAAAAGCCGGTAGTAGTCAATCCTAATTTCCTGTAAAATTCTTTGTATACGTATTCATTCAATGGCATGCCACTGATAGCTTCCACTATCTTTCCCAGGAAAATAAAATCATTATCACTGTAAATGTATTTATTGCGCGGACCTACCGGGCTTTCTAATATTCTTTTATATATCGTGTCTTCCCAGCTATTGCGCATGTACATGGTGTCGGCTACCTTAATATGGTATTGCGGCGTTTGTTCCTTACTGTAAAATCCTTCAAAGGGAATACCTGTGGCCGTATCAATCGTTTCACGATAAAAGGGAATAAAGGCTTTTAACCCTGCCTGGTGCAGCAGAATATCATCAATTTTCAGGTTTTGCTTATTCGTTCCTTTTACCCAGGGCAGGTAATCGCCTAATGTTTTATTCAGGTCCAGCTTCCCTTCATCGTATAATTTCATTACCGACACGGTGGTGGCGCATATTTTAGTTACGGAGGCCAGGTCGTAAATACTTTCTAAGTTTACTTTTTCCGTGCTGTCGTAAGTATAATAGCCATAGGCCTTATGGAATACAATCTTTCCATCCTTTACGGCCATGATTGCCATTCCCGGGGCAGCGTGCTCCTGAATGGCCTGGGCAGCCAGAGAATCTATTGCTTTGAATTTGTCCGCGTTCATATCCGCAGCGGCTGCATAGGCAACAGGAGCAGCCATGGTTTGAATTCCTGTTCCTGAGGGAAATGCATCACAAATGGTAACCGGTAATTTGCCTTTTGTAATAATGGCTCCCTTTAATACATCGGCGGCTGCATTGTGGGTGATGACATCATCATCATAGCAGGCAATAATATTCTTAGCATCGCAAAAGTTTTTAATGGCGTAGGGGTTGCCAAAAACAAAAGTTATGGATTTTTTAAGTTGCTGCACTTCTTTCAGTAACCGCAGGGCGGAGGCGCTGATGCCAAAATTACCCGCGGGATAACGGTTGTATTGATGAATGCCAACGACCACCACATCGTAACGGGTTTGAAGCTGTGCCGCAAGGGTTGGTATGCGTGATGCATCTTCTTTATAGTTAAAATAATAGACGTCCGCATTGTAATTGCCCCTCATGCGGCGGGCAAAATCATTATCATTATTAATACCAATACCGAGATAGGCTATCTTTGGTTCTGTTTCTGTTTTTTTTACGCCCCGTAGTGGTAAAAGCGGAAGAATACTATCCTGCAGGCGCAACGCGGTAATGGCATTGTCGGCAATTTTTTTCTTAATATCATCCGTTTTTGTATTCAGGTCACGCACAAGATTATGCGTATTTACAGGTTGCCAGCGGCTCAGCCCATGTTGATATTTTGCACGCAACACTTTTTTTACTCTTTCATCAACCTGGTCCCAACTGAGCTTTTTCTTTTTTATTGCCCTTTTTATTTCTTCTATGCTGCCGGGAATATCGCCGGGCAGGCAAAGCATATCATTACCCGCCACCAGTGATTCAGCCGAAGCTTTGCCATCAGGAAAAAATTTTTTAACGCCCTGCATTTCCAGTGCATCGGTAAATGTAAGTCCTTTATAGCCAAGCTCTTCTCTGAGCAGTTTGGTTACATTGTTATACGAAAGGGAAGTGGCCCGGTTAGCCGTATTGTCAATAGCAGGAATAAACAGGTGCGCTATCATTACGCTGCCTACGCCTGCCTTAAACATTTCACGGAAAGGGTATAGTTCAAGCGAATCCAGTTGTTCACGCGTTTTATTGATTACCGGAAGATCGTAATGAGAATCTACCGCCACATCGCCATGCCCGGGGAAATGCTTGGCGCAGGCCATCACGCCCACATCCTGCATGCCTTTCATATACATAATGCCATATTCGGCCACTTTGTATTTGTTTTCTCCGAATGAGCGGTCGTTGATAACCGGGTTGTCGGGATTGTTGTTGATGTCAACAACAGGAGCATAATTGACCTGTATGCCCGCCCGTTTGCATTGTTCGCCTACCCACCTGCCATACTCATAAATCAGTTGCGGGTCCTGAACGGCGCCCATCATCATCTGGCGCGGCAAACCAGTTACACTGTCCATGCGCATACCCAATCCGTTTTCCGCATCAATACAAATCAACAAAGGTGTTTTGGCCATTGCCTGGAACCGGTTAATGTATTCCGCCTGTGTAACAGGGCCACCCTGGAAAAGACAAATACCGCCAATATTATATTTGTTAATGGCATCCGCTACCTCTTCATCATAAAAAATAACCTTACGATCGCTTCCAATAGAAGAAAGCCTAACTACCATCAGTTGTCCCAGTTTTTCATCATTGCTTAAGGTTGCGAATACGCTATCTACCCAGGCTTGTTCATCAAGCTCGCTGATATGCTGTGCGTAGGAGAATAAGCTTATACAACAAATAACAATTGCCGTGACTATCTTCTTCATGATCAAAAAATTGTTCAATAATACATACCGCAGGCGAATTTATTATCATTGAGGCGTTAATGCAAATCAAATTCCTAACCCGTATTTTTGCTGTTAAAATCAAAGCTTTTGTCAGACAGAATTCAATTATTGCCCGATAACATAGCCAACCAGATAGCGGCGGGAGAAGTGATACAGCGTCCATCAAGCGCGGTAAAAGAACTGCTGGAGAACGCGGTGGATGCCGGTGCAACTGAAATAAAGCTGATCGTTACCGATGCAGGGAAATCGCTGATACAGGTAATAGATAATGGCAGTGGGATGAGCGAAACGGATGCCCGCATGAGCTTTGAACGCCACGCTACTTCCAAGATCAATAATATAGATGACCTGTTTCGGATTCGCACGATGGGCTTCAGAGGTGAAGCGCTGGCTTCTATTGCCGCAGTGGCGCAGGTAGAGCTAAAAAGCCGTCGTGCAGAAGAGGAAGCAGGCACTTACCTTGAAATAGAAAACAGCCTGGTAAAAAAACAGGAGCCCGTTGCTTTTCAGGTTGGTACGAGCATAGCGATGAAAAATGTTTTTTTTAACGTGCCTGCCCGCAGAAATTTTTTAAAGAGCAACGCCGTGGAAATGCGGCATATCGTGGATGAGTTCATTCGGGTGGCAATGGCTTTTCCCGAAATTTCCTTTTCGCTTACGGCCAACGGGCAGGAAATTTTTCACCTGGGCAGTGGTTCACTCAAACAACGGATCGTTCATTTGCTTGGAAGTAACTATACTGCCAAACTGGTAAATGTGCAGGAGAATACCGACTATCTGAATATTTATGGTTTTGCAGGCAAGCCCGAGATTGCTAAAAAAACAAGAGGCGACCAGTATTTTTTTGTGAATAACCGTTTTATCCGGAGTGCATACCTGAATCATGCGGTAATGAGCGCCTACCAGCAAATGATACCTGCCGATAGCTTTCCTATGTATGTATTGTTCATTGACCTGGATCCTGCGCAAATAGATATTAATGTACACCCTACCAAGCAGGAGATCAAGTTTGAAGATGAGAAAATCATTTACGCATTTGTGCAGGCTGCCGTAAAACACGCGCTGGCACAATTTAGTATTATGCCAACACTTAATTTTGATCTCGACCCCGGTATCCAGCAGTTGGATGCGGTATCCAAGCCTTTTACAGACGAAAAGAAAGTGCATGCCGCGGCATCATCACTCTACAATACCTTCACTCAAAAAAACCAGGCACATTTAATAGAAAGTAAGAGTGAACTGAAGCACTGGAAGGATTTTTTTCCTGACAGGGAATCACAAATGAACTCGCTGCAAAAAGATATCGTTCCCGATAAATTTGAGTACGAGCAGAGTGCTATCGGCCTTGCGGCAAATTCGGCGCAAAAATTACAATTGCTGGAGAATGCCGACCTGCTGCAATTGCATGCCAGCTATATTGTAGCTGCCACTAACCAGGGCTTTATATTGATTCACCAACAGGCAGCGCATGAAAGAATTTTATATGAAAGGTATGTTACAGCGGCCAAAGGCAGGCCCATTGCCACACAACGGAGTCTGTTTCCATTATCCGTAGCACTTACTACGCCCGATGCTGTACTGCTACAGGATCTTTTGCCCGACCTGCAGATGCTGGGATATGAAATAGAGCTTTTTGGAAAAGACACTTTTGTGGTACAGGGCACGCCGGCCGATGTTGACCAGGGAAATGAAAAGGTAGCTATTGAACAAATGCTGGAACAATACAAACATTTTAACAGCGATGTAAAGTTTTCAAAGCGCGAAAAACTTATTCGCAGCCTTGCGTGGCAGCATGCAATAAAACCCGGTCGTTTTCTGGCACAAAAAGAAATGAAGGCGTTGGCAGGTGAATTGTTTGCCTGTGCGCAACCCAATATCACGCCTTCAGGCAATCCTACCTATATCGCGTTTAAAAAAGATTACATAGAGCGGATGTTTGGAAGATGATTTGAAAATTTGAAAATTTGAAAATGTGGAAATGTGGGAATGTGAAAATGTGGAAATGTGACTGAACAGGCGGGTGAAAATAAAGCGGTCGGTACGCGACGAAGGAGCGTCAGATCGCGGATTAATGTGAAAATGCAGGTGTGTTGCAGGGTGCAAGTTACAAGGGAATCGTTCTGTGTACAACCTGCAACCTGCCCCCAGTAACCTTGTAACCTGTAGCTTGAAACCTCATCCCTTCCTCCTGAACCACCAGTAAAACGGAACGCCCAATAATATAAGTGTTAACCCTATCCCTGCTTCACGGGGACGTTCAATAAGGGTATTGCCAACAAGTAATACACAAAAAACAATGAACAATGCCGGTACAACAGGGTAGCCCCATACTTTATAGGGTCTGGGCGCATCGGGCATCTTTTTTCTTAAAATAAAAACCCCTAAGGTGGTGGCTCCGTAATATATAAAAGCGGCAAAAATAAGCATATCCGTAAGCTGATCGAATGTACCCGACAGCACGAGCAAACATGCCCATGCGCCCTGGCACCATAATGCATTGCCAGGCACTTTTGCAGTATTCAGGTTGGCTACTTTTGAAAAGAATACCTTTTCTTTTGCCATAGCATAGTAGGTGCGTGCATTGCTGAGAATAGTGGCATGCGTGCAGCCAAGCGTGGTTACCAATATTAATAAAGATATAAGGAATACACCGGTGCTTCCTGAAAACACCTTTACGGCTTCTACTGCTGCAATGCTATTATTGGCTGCATGTACCTGTTCCATGTTTGAAGTAGGCAATACAGCCAGGTAGGTCATGTTAACTATAAAATAAAGTGCGATCACCAGCAGCAGTCCAATTGTAATGCTCAGCGGCACATTGCGGTGAGGGTTTTTAATTTCACCGCCCAGCATGCCTACCGAATTCCATCCTTCGTATGCCCAGAATGCAGCCAGCATAGCGGTAAATACCGCGCTCATGGTTACCGGTTCGGCGTTGGTTGTTTCTAATTGAAATACAGCGGGGACGTTAGCTTGCGGGCTGCTTAATCCCAGCACAACAATAAGCGTTATCCCTGCTAAAACGAGCAGCATCAGTATTGTGCTTAATCCTGCACCGGTTTTAAGCCCGGTAGTATTGATCCATGTAAGTAAAAGGATCAGCGCAATAGCTGCCAGTTTAACATTAAATCCGGCAAAAGGATAAAACACACCTGCTATATTAATATCTGCCCATGCTGCCAGCAAAGGTGGAAGATGTACAATGCTGTGCAATGACTGGGCAAAAACATAGGCGATGCTTGCTACCGCGGCTGTTTTAATAGCAGCAAAATTCGACCAGCCGTAGAGAAAAGAAAAGAATCGTCCGTATATTTTTTTATAGTAAGCGTATTCTCCTCCGGTATCGGCCAGCATACTGGCAATTTCGGCATTGCTGAGCGCTCCCATAAGTGTAATAATGCCACCCAGCAGCCAGCAGATCAGCACCCACCCGGGCGAATGCAGTTCGGCGGCCATAGGCGCCACCTTTTTATACACACCCGAACCGATAATATTGCCCATTACCACTATAATGGCTAAACGAAGTCCAAGCGTGCGGTTCAGTTGGAAAGGAATGCTCATAAGCAGGTTTTGAAATAATAAAGCGGTTAAAATACAAATAAAGACGGGAAGTGAATGAATTTATGGATAAGAATTTTAAGGAGGTTTAACCGCAGGGTACTTTGAAGCACTTAGTGGAAGGCTGTAATACTTTGCAAACTGTTAAGGTCTAAAAACTTGAAATGTTTCCCGCTGAGTTTTATGAAACCGGCACGCTGCAACCCGGCAAGCATCCTTGATACCTGTTCTTTTGTAGTGCCGGAAAGATCGGCCAGGTCCTGACGCTCCAGGTGAACGCGAATGCCATTACTGCCGGGTTGATAATGATATAGTTTCGCGATTTCCAATAAGGCTCCCGCTACTCTTTCTTTAACGGAGAGATGGGTGAGGCGCACGGCATGCAGTTCAACCTGACGTATTTCGTTCAGCAATAGCTGCATCATCTCCTTGTGAAGTACGGGACTCCTTTTAACCAATTGATCATAAAAGGCAAGGGTGGTATGGCATACATACAGATCTTCAACCGCTTCTACCGATACGGGTTGTTCATTCTTACTGCCAAACATCCGGTACCCGAAAATTGATCCGGCTCCCGCCAGGCGAAGGATCAGCGGACGTCCACTTTTACCATTCACTTCAACTTTTGCGATCCCCGATCTGATAAAATAAATACCTCCTCCGCGTTGTCCTTCAATAAGCAGGCGTTCCCCCTTTTGAAAATGACGATACTTCTTATTGTCAGACAGTGCTTCCAGGATATCGTTGGAGCAGTTGCTGAGCACAGAATAATTTCTAACACGACAAGTACTGCATCTTGGATTAGTTTGAATCATATATGTATAACAGGAAATACCGGAAACAACTGACACAGGATATGTGGTCGGACTTCCCCTGTCAAAGTTTCCCACTCTATATTTTTAAAAAACTGACTTCCGTGGTTAAACCGGCTGATTTTTATCAGGTGTTGATACTTTTCGGGAAGAAGTTCCGGAAAAACAAAATGTGTACAAGAAACGTTTTGATGTGTGAGGTTCCTGGATTTATGTTCCATCGTATATTACGCCGCTGGTGGGGGTTTCACGTAGTTCTATACGGGTAAGCGGCTGTAAAATGGGTTTTAATTGCTGCCATATCCATATGGCAATCAGTTCACAGGTTGGATTTTCCAGCCCGGGTATGCTGTTCAGGCATTGATGATCTAATTGCTGAAGTATGAGTTGCACGCTTTCCTTTATTTCACCAAAGTCTATAATCCAGCCCGACTGTGCCCCGGGCATGCCCTCTGCATAAATCCTCAGATGATAGGTGTGCCCGTGAAGCGTTGCGCATTTATGAATAGCAGGAAGCCTGGGAAGAAAATGAGCCGCATCAAATGTAAAGTCTTTAAATATCAGCATTGAAAACTTTTACTTCAATAAAAAGGGGCAGGTATTGAATTTGTATGTATCCGCTGGGGAAGAACACACGCTTCAGGATTAATCTTCTTCAGTATAAAGGATTGTTCCTGCTCAATGCTCCTGTTTGTAAGCATATTAGGTTATAAAGTATTTTCTGGTTCCGGTGCAAGATAACAAGCGGCTGTATTTCTAAATATGCGAAAAAGCAGCTAATGGTACTTTTAGCATTGCCTCCGCAAAATGTATGCGAAGTGGAGCGCTTAGATTTGCGGCAATTTTTTCATTTGATTCATTTGATACCATGAACACACAAGCAAAACCATTGATCTATTCCTGTTCAGGTTGTTCCAGTGCAGCACAAATGGCCAATTATATTGCCGTTACTGCAGACAGGGCCGGAGATGCTGAAATGTCGTGTATTGTGGGGGTGGGGGGCAATGTGAAAAAGTTAGTAAAGACCGCGTTGTCAAACAGGAAAATTGTTGTACTTGATGGTTGTCCTTTGTCGTGCGCAAAAGCGTGTCTGGCCAACCATGGTATTAAGCCTGCGGTGCACATAGAGCTTTCAAGGCTGGGTGTGAAAAAAATACAACATGGAGATTTTGATCCTGAACAGGCGCAGAAAATACTGGCATCTGTACGGGATACGCTGCGCAAATTGTAGTCCACAACTTCTTTTGTATCATTTAATGGTTAACGTATCATGTTCTGCACTAAAACGCATATGCGGGACGACAACTAACAGGATTAACATTTTTGGGATGCCGCGGACAGCTTTATTTGCTATATTTGCCGTTGGTGAAAAAGTTATTCTACATATTATCATTTAAACTGACGGGTATGCCCGATTTGACCGGCAAACCACTTTACGCCCGGCAGAGAATGTACTTCTTTTCCAATTTCAAAGACTTCAATACGCAAACCCCGGCCCATTAAAATTCCGGCCCGGGGTATTTATTTTTTATTTACTGGTTTTATTTGAATAAAGCCAGGCATTTGCTGCCGTTAAATTATCGGATGCGGGTAAAACTGTATTGAATTTACGGCAGGCACTTGATTTACCGCGTAGCGATATGCCGGCGGTCAAAATACTTGAGGGCAAGCGAATAATCCGATCAGGATCAACTGATCATCATCTATTTATTTAATCACTACATCAATAACGATCATCATGAAAAAAATGCAGAAAGCTATGCTTCTCAGCGAAGATGCAGATGTGTTAAAGAAACTGCTGGAAGCTGATGCGGAACTTCCGGGTTCCGATGCTATAAAAGAAAAGCTGCAGCACGCAGAAGTTGTAAACCATGCCGACTTTGATTACGAGGTTGCGCGGCTTAATTCCTTATTGCTTTTGCGTGATAAATCAGGGCGCAGAAATTTTCAATACCGTTTAGCCGTTCCCGAAGCCGGCACCAGGATCATGAATACAGATAATGTATTCAGACCCCTCGGCGCGGCTTTACTTGGCATGAGACGGGGGCAGGAGTTAAAATGGAATACCAGTAAGGGAGTACGATATTTCTTTATCGTTAATGTGGTTACTCCCGCAGAAGCCGTTTTATAATCTTTTTTCTGGCAGGATGAAACATGATTACTGATATGAATATTCTTTGCATGGCCGATATATAAACTTCACGCAGGCAATTCTGCAAACATCAAAATTTAGAGGGCGCGGTTGCTTATTTATATATATTTGTTCAGCGCGCATATGAGTTTATTCAGAATCATACCTGACAAAATTGATGTTGTTCAGGATCAAAATAAGCCTGATGACCATTCATCATGGCGGTATAAGCTTTATGTGATCATCTTTCAGGCCAACACGCCAGGAGGCCGATTATTTGATATTATACTGTTTTGTTTAATCCTGGTTAATATTCTGTTGCTGTTGCTTGAAAGTGTGCAGCATATTTCGGCGCGGTATAATGCCATTTTCAGAGCCTTTGATTACGGGTTCCTTATCATTTTCAGCTTAGAGTACATTTTGCGTTTGTTGTGTGTAAAGCGGCCAATGCAGTTTGTATTGAGTTTTTACGGCATTATTGATCTGATGGCTATACTACCTTTTTTCGTGGAATTTATTTTTCCGCAGTCGCATGTGCTGATGATTGTTCGTTCATTTCGTTTTTTGCGGATATTCAGGATATTCCGGATGGTTAAGTTTCTGGATGAAAGCCGCCTGCTGGTATTTTCGCTCATAAAGAGTTTCAGGAAGATCATTATTTTCCTGTTCTTTGTTTTGGTATTGACTTTTTTTCTGGGATCCCTTATGTATGTGATCGAGTTTAAGTACAACCCGGGATTCAGTTCTATTCCGCAAAGCATTTACTGGGCAATTGTAACTATAACCACGGTAGGTTATGGAGATGTGGCCCCGGTTACCGCGGCGGGAAAGGCTTTGGCATCCTTTATCATGATTCTCGGTTATGCCATCATTGCGGTGCCTACCGGTATATTGTCTGCGTCTATGGTAAAAGAGAGCCGTTCGAACAAAGCTGAATTGAGCTGTTCCGGCTGCGGGGCCGGATTACATAAAGACAACGCCAAATTTTGCTGGAGTTGCGGAAGCAATCTCAATCCAGGCAAAACTTCAAAAGGGGAAAATGTTGACTGAACTATGCAACAAATCTAATCACAAAAAGGGGCTGTCTTGAAAGTTATGTTATGCCACAAAGACACTAAGACACAAAGTCCTGATCTTCAGATCTTATTTTCTTCGTGTTTTAGTGTCTTAGAGGTATATCTTCTGTACCGGCCTTTTGACAGCCTCAGGGAATTTGTTTATTGGGTTATCAATTTCCTGTTGCTGCTTCTTTTTTCGCGTCTTCCTTCATTTTTTCATTGGCATAGATAGCGAATTCAACTCTGCGGTTTTTAGCTCTGTTCGCTTCTGTGTCGTTTGAATATTTTGGCTGAGATTCTCCGTACGATTTCGTTTTGATCCGGCTGCCTGCAATGGATTGGGAGCCTAGGTAGCTCGCTACTGATTCTGCTCTTCTCTCTGACAATCCATCGTTATACGTATTAGAGCCCTTATTATCGGTATGACCTTCGATCAGGATATAGGTATCCGGGTATTTGTTTAGGATCCCTGCCAGGTCACGGATTTTTGTTTGGGCATCGGAAGTCAGCCTGGATTGATCAAATCCGAACAAGACGCCGGATTCAAAAGTGACATTGATGCCTTCGCCCACTCTTTTCACTTCAGCGCCGGGGATTTTTTCGATTTCTTCAGCTTGTTTGTCCATTTTCCGGCCAATGATTCCACCCGTAACACCACCTACAGCCGCGCCGATGATGGCTCCAACTGCGGTATTCCCGGCAGCTTTACCCACGCCAGCACCCACTGCAGCGCCTGCACCTGCTCCGATGATTACGCCTTTTTGAGTTTTATTCAAAGATTTACATCCCGTCCCCACCAGGGAGATGATGGCCAGGGCCAAACCAAGTTTGCCCAGGTTCATTCGGAAAGATTGATTTATGTTCATAAAATTGATTTTTAAGATGTATAATATTTGGCAAGGTTCGTGGCTGGATCCAATTATTGGATTTCAGATTTGGTCACTTTTCCGATGCCAAATGTTACCCCGACATTGATGCCCAGATTCCGGTTTTTCTGATTGGCAAGTGAAGATTCCCATACATTCGTAAGTCCATGGTAATAATTCAGGTCCAGATTCAGCCAAATGTCTTCCACCAGGTGATAATTCAAACCGGCAGAAGCATTCAGTCCGAAGTCTGCTTGCTTTGCATAATCTTTTGCTTTTAACTTGGTGATGCTACCGGTGGAATTATTTTTAATTTCCCGTTTTCCCCCGATGAGGACACCAACGGATGGTCCGAGGGATACCTTTGGACGGATGGATTGTCCTCTTTCTCCGAAAAAGTAAATGGCTCTAACCGGAACCCGGACATAATTGAGTTTAGAAGTAAAAGTGGTGGAATTGTCTTTTTCTTTTCCTCCCTCAATTGACCATTTTACATCGGCGCCAAAACCCCAATTGGATTCTGTGCTATAAATCATGGTGAGTCCCAGGTTACCAGACGGCTGATATTTTGCGTTTTCTGAATTGCTCAACCAGGTATGACCGAATCCGGCGGTGCCGCCGAAAGAAAGGTTTTCCTGAGACATCGCCGCTGATCCAATTGCCAAACCAATAAAGGTAATGCCAATGAATTTTTTCATATTCGTTTGTTTTGTTTCAGCCGATAGGTAAAAGAATGTGCCAAAAAACCAGAGAAAGGGTAAATATTTGTAAAAAATTGATAAACAAATAACTATAGATTTAAATGGAAAGGTTGAAATTTTGGCAGGGAAGGGTTGAGTCTAAAGAATGGGGTGGAAAATTATTCCCAAATTGTGGGAAGTAACCTGGGATTGGGTTACTTAAGTAGTTGTGAATTGCTTTCAACCGAAGTTCGCCGCGACAAAAAGGGAATTATAAAACTACGCGGCAAATTATTCCGTAGCTGAGCTCTTATACAACAGCACCGTCATTGCGAGCGAAGCGAAGCAAGTTGTGAATTGCTTTCAAATTATTATGTAGCTTAGCTCTTATACAACCCATTTGTTCCATACTGACTTCGCCCTTCCGTTGTGAATTGCTTTCAAATTATTATGTAGCTTAGCTCTTATACAACAGTTTCCCTCCAATTGTGCCCGTCCCATTCGTTGTGAATTGCTTTCAAATTATTATGTAGCTTAGCTCTTATACAACAGCGGCCATTGCAAGGGGTAAGCTTCGTGGTTGTGAATTGCTTTCAAATTATTATGTAGCTTAGCTCTTATACAACTTCCTGGCAAAAGGAACGGAAGCGGTGTATGTTGTGAATTGCTTTCAAATTATTATGTAGCTTAGCTCTTATACAACTGAAGTTCACGGCAACAAAGCTGGACCTGTGTTGTGAATTGCTTTCAAATTATTATGTAGCTTAGCTCTTATACAACTGTATTGCGGAGGTTAACGCCATCATTTCGGTTGTGAATTGCTTTCAAATTATTATGTAGCTTAGCTCTTATACAACACGACAAAGATGTAAGTGTATTGTTTTGAGTTGTGAATTGCTTTCAAATTATTATGTAGCTTAGCTCTTATACAACAGGTTCTGTATCCGCTCATAAGTTGTTTGAGTTGTGAATTGCTTTCAAATTATTATGTAGCTTAGCTCTTATACAACATGCCTCACTTCGTGACGTTCGGCATCAATGTTGTGAATTGCTTTCAAATTATTATGTAGCTTAGCTCTTATACAACCGCTATTGATTGCAGGCGTGATAAGGACCTGTTGTGAATTGCTTTCAAATTATTATGTAGCTTAGCTCTTATACAACGATCCATCATGGAAGATGCAGTCATTTTATGTTGTGAATTGCTTTCAAATTATTATGTAGCTTAGCTCTTATACAACATCTAAACATGAACGGAAGCAATACAACAGTTGTGAATTGCTTTCAAATTATTATGTAGCTTAGCTCTTATACAACCAACCGTTACGGGCATCCCATCTGGATTTAGTTGTGAATTGCTTTCAAATTATTATGTAGCTTAGCTCTTATACAACCAAAGGTCACGGCAGCATAAACAGGTTTCTGTTGTGAATTGCTTTCAAATTATTATGTAGCTTAGCTCTTATACAACTAAGCAAAGCCGCATGGTTAGCAAAACGTAGTTGTGAATTGCTTTCAAATTATTATGTAGCTTAGCTCTTATACAACCAACAAATGCAGTAGCAACAACAACAGGCAGTTGTGAATTGCTTTCAAATTATTATGTAGCTTAGCTCTTATACAACAACCGTGATTATTGAAAAGCCGGTAAAAGTGTTGTGAATTGCTTTCAAATTATTATGTAGCTTAGCTCTTATACAACTGGACTTTGCAGCAGCATCGTCAAGTTAAAGTTGTGAATTGCTTTCAAATTATTATGTAGCTTAGCTCTTATACAACGGCGGCTTTGGGTGAAACCCGGACGTAAGGGTTGTGAATTGCTTTCAAATTATTATGTAGCTTAGCTCTTATACAACCAACAGAAGGAGAACAAAGAAGGGAGCCAGGTTGTGAATTGCTTTCAAATTATTATGTAGCTTAGCTCTTATACAACTTAAACTGGAAGAGGGTAAAACAGTTACCTGTTGTGAATTGCTTTCAAATTATTATGTAGCTTAGCTCTTATACAACCATGCAGATTATTGTCTACTACCGCATCTAGTTGTGAATTGCTTTCAAATTATTATGTAGCTTAGCTCTTATACAACAACATAGCTTTCAATATTATAAGCACGTTCGTTGTGAATTGCTTTCAAATTATTATGTAGCTTAGCTCTTATACAACTGATTTTGGTTGGAAACCATCCATCAGCCGTTGTGAATTGCTTTCAAATTATTATGTAGCTTAGCTCTTATACAACGCAAATTGGCTAAGCGGTTGATTTTAACGTATTTGAACTAAGTTTTACAATGAAAAAATGGGGTTCCGGCTCCATTTTTTCATTCCTGTTCTGCAAAAACAATCCTCAGCTTTGCGGAGTTTAGCGTAAATTTCGCATACCATTTTGTTTTGCTATGCCTGATTATCACCTGCCGCTGCTACCCGGCGAAGAATACCATGTGCTCAGCAGAGCCGTCGGAAATGAAAAACTATTCCGGAACGGAAACAATTACGCGTTTTTTCTCGCCCGTTATGTCAGACACATTACACCGGTTGCAGATACTTATTGTTATTGTCTTCTCCCCAACCATTTTCATTGTATGATTAAAATAAAGGAAGAAGCTCAATTGGAAAATCATTTTCATGAAGTAAAGCAGGGTAAGCATTTTTCGGCCGAACTGCTCCCGGATTTTGTAATGGAGCGCTTCTCCAACCTGCTCAACAGCTATGCCAAAGCCTATAATAAAATGTATAACCGGAAGGGGGCCCTGTTTATTGATTATTTACGACGAAAGGAAATTGAAACTGATGAGCAATTTCGGGCAACCGCCTTTTATATTCATAATAACCCGGTTCATCATAGTTATTGCACTGATTTGAGCAATTGGAACTGGTCTTCCTATCATGCAATGCGCTCAAACGAACCAACCTGGCTATTGCGGCCGGAGCTGCTGGAAGCATTTGGGGGGTTGAGTGGATTTGAAAAATTTCATGGCCAGCCCGGCCAAGACCTATAAGATTTGCCGCGCGGACCCCAGGGCTGCGAATCTTATAGGTCTGCCGCGCAGCCCCTAAAATAGCTCCAGTTGCTGCACCAAGGCCGGAGTTTCGGTTAATTCCTTTCCCCGGAATATTTCCATCATGCCAAACTGCTTATCGGTAATGCTCATGATGCCTACATGGCCTTTGGGCGGCAATTTACTTTTCACCCTTTTAATATGCACATCGGCGTTTTCGCGGCTGGCGCAATGCCGCAGGTAAATGCTGAACTGGAACATGTTGAAACCATCCGCCATAATATCCTTGCGAAATTTGGCATAGATCTTCTTATCTTTTTTGGTTTCGGTGGGAAGATCAAAGAATACAAGTACCCACATGATGCGATAGGCATTTAAGCGTTCAAACATACAAGCGCAATTGATGAATCCGGATGCCCCGGACCAGATTTATAAGACCTTTAGCGCGGCACTGCTCCCTGGGCCAGATCTATAAGGTCTGCAGCCCGGCATTGCTCCCCGGCAGACCTTATAGATCTAGCTTAGCTCCGGGTATAATATTTTTCGCCCCTTTCCTTCGAAGCATTTTGTCAGGCTGGCGGTGGTTCGCTGCACTGCGTTCATCAGGGGGCTTTTTTGCCCGCTTATCTGCACATCCATGGCCGGAATTTCCAGCAATGCTTTTTTCATAGCGGGCGTCATCTCCAAAAACTTTCCATTGCCTCTTATGATCTGGCATACCACTTTATCAACAAAGGGCCGGTAAGGTTCCATAATATCATCCGCCAGGCAGTATGCATTATACTGATTGCGGTGATGAATGCCCAGCGTTGGCAGCAATCCGCTGGAGGTTAGGCCTCTTGCTACCAGGGCCCTCAGTATGGCATAACCGTAGTTGAGCAGGTTGTTGGGCGGCGGGCCGTAACGCTCCCTCCTGAAGTCGAGGAAATCGGGAAAAACACGTTTCCAGTAATAGGCTGCCGCTTTGGCTTCATGGTTTTCACTGTCGCCGCTCTTTACTTCCCTGGCATAAGTGAGCAACAGCTTGTATTCCTCTCTTTCGTGCTGCAGGAGGGCGGCCTGGTTCTCTATTTTGCAGGTTACGGTTTGCTGCCACAATTGTTTTTTAAGCGGAGCCGATGCTTCTACCTGAGCCTGGAATTTCTGGCTTTGCAGGGTATGCCCGTCTAAGTTGAGCAGCATACCGGTAGGATGGTGCGTATGATCGCAGGTGATCACCGCAGTATTGTGGTGTAATAATTTGGCCAGCAATGCCTGTGTAATGGTGATCTGCTGGTGATCCAGTATCAATAAACCGATGTCTTCGATCGGCAAAGATTTGGTTTCACCGCCGTTGTGCATCTCAACCACCAGTTGCTTATTATTGGTTTTGAGATAGGCTGGATTGCCGAAGTAGAGGGTTCGCTTTATCATGGATAAAGGGTTTCCATGATGAACGCATGATGCTTTTATTTATTATGTTCGTTTTGCAAATGGTTGTTCTTCTGGCATCCGGATAAGCAGGTTTTGTGAATATTTTCCCGACTTTACCGTCAGGCACGGATTATAAGATTTTCGGCCTCGGTAACCGGTGGGGGTACAGGTAGCCCTTCGGCTTTCATTCCTTCGATATGCAGTTCAATGGCTTCGGCTATATTTTCCAATACTTCTTCTTTTGTAGCGCCCATGCCTATACAGCCGGGCAAATCGGGAACATACGCGCCATAGCCTCCATCGGCTGCTTTTTCAATAATAACTGTATAACGTATCATATCGGGTGTAAAGTTATCAAAATTAATTTTTCTCTAATTGAGCCTGTTTTAATATGCTCCTCTTAAGCCCCGGGGTAAGATCGTTCGATAGCCTGTGCACGGGCACTGTAACGAGACCTTTTTTTACCGGGTGTTTGAACTGGCGATGGCTTCCTTTTTGCCTTATCTCAAACCATCCATCGGCTTCAATGAGTTTTATTATTTCTTTTGTTTTCATGAAGCCGGGGTGATATTGCCTAAGCGGTCAATGTTTAGTTTTTGGCAATATTCCTTAATCATTGTTCCATCAATAGCTCTTTCCATTTTGTTGAGAGACGAAAACTCTGCTTTATTTACAATGGAAGTAGCCACACTTTGCTGGACAAAGAATATTTGATTTCCGGTAAAGCTCACAACTTTATAAATATTTTCCTTTTGCTTTTTTGTCAGATTAGCTAAGTCTATTCCTCTCATATCTGTTCTTTCTTCTTCTGATGGAATATATACTAAATCGTTAGGTGAAAGGTGAATTAATAGTTTATCTCCACCTTCGTTTTCTATCGGTACGGAAGCAAGACCTTGCTTTTGTCTTTCAATTACGACATTTAAAGGCACCGTTTCATAACTTCTTTTGCCATTGTCGTTGATATAGATAGCGAAAAAAAGGTTGGTTCCTTTGGCAGCTTCAACATATTTTGCTTTTTTGTTACCAGTTTGCCCTAATGGAAATTTATTGCCTAACTCGAATATACGAGCCTTAAATATAGGTTGATGGTATCTCCCATCATTGTAATTCTCGATGTTTCTATTCATATCCTCAATTCCTTCGGGCGAGAAAGCTAATTCAGGATTGTTATCTTTCGATTTAAGGTAATTCTTCAGAATTTTTTGAATGCCAGTATCTGTGATAGATTCAATAGTTTTTAAATCAAAACTGCTATCAATGCTTTTTCTTGTAGCAGTAAGTAATTTGCCTTTTGGAACTTTAATTCTTTTCAAATCAACCTTGCCGGAAACGGTGTCTTTGTGCATGGATTTCCTGATTGCCCAATTGGTACCCTGCTGTTGTTGCATCTCTTTCATTTTAGTTGTACCGTTCCCCACCCATTTTTCATAATGATTGGTAGCTCTGTTAATAATACGCAGATTCTGTTTAAAGCTTACGATAATGCTTTCTAACCCAATATTGGCATCTATTGTAAAATTGTCCCAAGGTTTTTTGAACGCTTGGGGAATATCTCTTTCAATTCGTTCACCTGTTTGTGGATGATTATAAGCTATCCTTTCGAATATCCTTAATTTTTTATTTAAATCGTTTCGCTTGGCGGATTTTGCATATTGGTTATTAAGAAGGTTTATATGATCTCTTGTTGCACAGGCAATTACAAGTGCGTCTAATGCATGATGGCGATGGTCAATTCTTTTTTTGGAAAACCCTTTTTGCGAGGAAATAGGTAAAAGCTCAGGGATAGCCTTGTTGTTTTTATTAAGAGCTACAAAATTGAAACCTTTCGCAATATCTTTTTCAGTCCTAAGTTTTTGCATTCGTTCAAAACGTGGCAAAATCAAATCATTCCAAACGTCATTTAATCCCCAGTCCTGTTTTAGTTCTCCGGTAATTTTGCCATTACCGGGAACAAGGTTTTTGGAATTAATACCATCATCATTGTTTTCAGCACGTACAATGTTTGATAATATATTTGAGATGAACTTGCTTATATAGCGCGTATCATTCATCTGCCTTTCTATCATCTTTTCGGGAATATCCTCCAGGAGGAGTTTATTTCGTTTGCCCCTGTTTTTTGAATAATGCTGTTTTACAAAATCTTCGTAATCCTTTATCTCTAAAATCCGGATTGACTTTTTGTTCAGGCCTGTTTCTATAGTAGTGCCATGGTGATTCTTTATGAATTCATAGCCTAACTGGTTATCCTTTAGCTTATTTACAATCGATTCGCAGATTACCTTATTATTAAAACCGTCATCAAAATACCTGCTTTGAGGAATAATGTGTTCTATTTCATAATCGGGAGTAAATAACTTGTTCAGCGGAATTATTTCACCGGTATAAGGCGATCGGTATTTTTGTTCCAGCCATAATTTGTATCTTCTTAGATCGGATGAAGATGGTTGGGCGGATTTACTGATCTTAATAATATCATCGTCTATTATTATATCAGAATTAAGAACGCCTTCTTCGTACACTTTTAGTATTTCCTGTTGCATTGGTGAATAAGGCCTCACATTTTCTACATTTGCATCATTCAACAACTCCGTTAACAGAGCTTTTATCCGAAGGTTAGTGTTTTCATTTTCAAGACCCCGGTTCGTTATTTCCTTCCTCTTGTCAGCTGGATTCTTCATTTCTCTCCCCAGCTCAATATGGATCTCGTCAAAGAAGTCTTTTGTGCCATTCCCATATTTTTCCCAAATATCTTTTACCACACGGAGTGTTTCTGTAATAACCTGTTCAACAATCGGGTTCCTGAGTGAATGTTGGCGGAAGTGTTTTAAATAATCTTCCACATCCTGCACAGATGTCCATTTGCCGGTTGTGCTGGCTTCTGAGTGGCGGCCGTACACTATATATTGAGCAAGCCACAACTGTAATCCCTGAAATTGATTTTCTGCTGTTAAATGCAATGCTTTTTCTCTCACTCTGTCTTTGATGTTTTCATCATATTCTCCCGTTAATATCTTTTCTATTCTGTTTTTTGACGATTGATCTATTGCATTCCAACTCCAGTATTTTCCGAGGCGCAATAATGGCAGTAGTTTCTTAATGGCTTTTTCAGAAAAAGAACCGTATTCATTTTTGAAGGGGGGAAATTTTTTAAAGGCATCAACAAACGGATCTTCATTTAATTGATGCTTCCCCGCAAATGATTTTAGCGCCTTTTCATAGTCTGTTTTATCCGTAACGGAGTAAATAATATGCCAGAGCTGTTGTTCCATATCTCTTGTAAGAAAATCCTCGGGGTTATCTATGGCTTTTTCAAGACGTGTACGGATCAATGTTCTCGTTTCGTTACAGGGGTATGTTCTGTCAGCTACGTAATTCCAGTAATATTTTTCAGCCTCACTATTTAGGATTTTTCCTTTTAGTCCTTTTAGTTCTAAAAAATATTTGATTAAAGGTTTTTGTTCTATTTCCTTTCTATTGCTCAGAAATGAGAATAGGTTTTCCCAATCTTCTGTATTGTTCAAAAAATCAGCCGTTACATTTTTATCATCCTCTTTTCTGTAAATAGACAAATTATACATCCATTGCCAGACACGAAATTCCTGGTAATAAGGATTGGATTTTGGTATGGCCTTCAGATATTGAATGCGTTCAGCGCCTTCTTTGTCCTTATATTTCCTAAATTCCAACGTGCAACTACTAATAGAAGATTTTTGGCTTCGAAGCGGTCGTTGATAGAAAATAATATCATCCAGGAACAGGTGTTCAAAATCCTTTTTGCTCAATTGCAGTTGATGGGCTTCGTTATTCCTGTATAACTCGCGTACACAATCATTATACAAATCTTCACTTTGTAGTTCGGAGTGAAATTCTTTTTGTTTTTTAAGGATCTGCCTTAGTTCATCTTTATAATACTTACGTTCAATTGTCCTAACGAGCCTGCCTTTGATTTTCTGCTTAGCATCCAGAAGCAAAGCATCGTATATATAAGCCCCGATCGTTTTATCAGACTTGTCAATTTCCTGTTCTGTCTTTTTTTTGAGCAATGTCCAGTCATCTTCGCCCGGTGCGCGGAAGCTTCTTTTTTCATTGCCTTCTTTGTCTTTTTTTACAGAACCGTCATCATTCAGGTCGGTGGTAACAATAAAATCTCGGGTTTTATCCTTCCACTCAAACAAAGGCGTTTTGCTTGAGCGCCTATATATCCAGCCATTTTCTAAAACCAATGAATACCATATATCCGGTTTTCCTTTCTGGGGTTCGTCTGCAATTACATCAACCACTGTCAGGGAGTGAAATTCCACAAGCTTGTTGGGGTTTTCTTCTTCCTCTTCACCGCGCAATTGGTAATAACCTCGCTTTTGGTTGAAGTTGAGCAATATCCATGCGAGTTCTTCTTTTTCTATTTTTTGTGTTAATGCTTTTTTACGGAGATAATAAATGGTCCAATCGTAAGGAATCAGCGCAGGCTCCCCCTTTTTATTGATCAAAACCTGAGGCTGAAGCTGCTGGAAATCAGCAAGCATTTCCTCAAAAGAACTTTTGAACAGAAATGTTTTATTGTTGTAAGCTAACTTAGGCTCTCTTTCCTCTTTAAATTTCCCCAACCTTTTTTCAAAATCAATTTCAGCGGCATAATGTTCCGGCAGAAAACCCATTACATTCAAAACTCTGTGCAGCCTTTCTCTTCTTAATAAATGTCTTTCCCTAAGCCTTCTTACGCTTCTGTATCTCGTCCGCTCTGCAGTTTGGGATACAGAATTGCCTTTGTCAAATTCACCTAAGATGTCTTGCGACATAGGGATGATACGCGTACCCATCCCTAAGATTTTTCCGTAGTTGTTTGAAAAGTCTTGCTGGATCAATGCCCAGCCGATAGAGTTGGTACCAAGATCAAGTCCTAAGATTGTTTTAGAGGGCATAAGGTTAAATTTTGTAGGTTAAACTTGGGTAAAAAGTAGGTTATTCCGTAGGAATAACCTACTAAATTTAAAAAGCAATTCACAGCAGACACTTGATTATTAATATATGATTATATATTATTAAATTAGTGTCTTTAAAAATACGAGGTATTCGATTGTGGACGTCAAATAAGTTGGATTGGCGCCCAACAATTCAAATTCGTCAATTTAAATCCTCTTAAGCAAAAGTAGGCATAATTTGATATATCAAGTGTCTATAAATATAATATAAAAACATATTTATAATTTTATTTTATATTATGCTCATTGTTAATTATTTATTGATGCTTAATATGATAGAGTAGCTGAAATTATATGCACTTAAGTTGATATTGAAAGTAAAAGAATATCTTGGCTACTAAATAAATGCGAAACGCCCCGTCTCCGGAGCGTCAATCCTGAGATGCTATCTCAGAAGCTGTTCTTGTTTTACAAATATAAGCAAAGGGAAGTTTAATTATTAGAAGTAAGAAACTGCTGGATACTCTGTCTCTTGATCATGTTACTAAAAAAGAAGGTTATGTTTTGCAAAGTCCTGGTATTTTAATAATAAAAATATTACTTTTGCATTTGAAAGCAATTCACAATAAGGATTATTCCGTTGTGAAAACATTTAAGGTGGCGCAAGTCGCCTTTTTTATTCCCGAAGCTTTTCTTACTTGAAATTACGGACAAAGGTTCATAAAGTGATATTGCAGGTAATGCAGGCAACCGGGTTGAGGCGTTAATTTACGAACTTTGGATGATACGGCTGTGTTTTTTTAGTGTACTGTCAAAATTTTTAGTACGCTGTAAGATTTGCCTGGTAATGCGCTACATGTCTTTCATTTTTCTCTCCCCCTCATGCTGAATGGTGTTGCTGGCCCCGAACGGAGCGTCGCAACAGTTGTTGCATAGCAGCTATGCAGCCGGCTAACCTGCCTTGGCTTTATCATTCACTTTCCTCCCGCTTCACCCTCGCATATTCACTCGGCGTCGTCCCAAACTGTTTCAAAAAGCTCCTGCCAAAATTGTTCTGCGATTGAAATCCGGTCATGGCCGCTATTTCAAATATTTTATGGCGACCTTCTGCCAATAGTTCAGCAGCTTTTTTAAGCCGGGTAATGTTGATGAGTTCGTGTGGCGTTAAATGCGAGATGCCTTTTATTTTGCGATACATCGTGGGGCGGCTCATGTTCATCATGCGGCAAAGATGCACTACGTCGAGCGCTGTATTGTCTATATGGACGTTAATGGCTTCATTGAGTGTTTCCAAGAACTGTTCATCCGATTTAGAATGCGCCATGCTTTTAATATGCACCAATGGGGAGCTGGCGAAATATTCCCTGAGCCTGGTGCGGTTGTTGAGCAAATTGGCGATCTGTACTTGCAGGTGGGCCGGCGAAAAAGGCTTCTCAATATACGCGTCGGCGCCAATCTCCAATCCCTCAATTTTTGACTGAAGGGTATTCTTCGCCGTTAGGAGTATAACGGGAATATGACTGTAATCGAAATCGGTTTTAACAATACGGCAGAATTCAAAGCCATCCATTCCCGGCATCATCACATCGCTCACTATAAGCTGTACGGATTCCTGCAGCAGCAGTGCAAGCGCGTCTTCACTGCTGGTGGCTGTAAACAAAGCATATCTTTCCTGCAGCTCATCCGTCAGGAATTCGAGGATGTCTTCATTGTCATCTACCAGTAAAACAGCAGGTGTCATCATCAAATTTTATTTTGGTTCATTGGCGCGCTTTCCTGTACGGATAGGGAAGATAAGGGCAAACACAATACGAATACATTATAGCCGGGCTCATCCTTTTTTTTAAGATACAGCTTACCCTTGTGCAGCGCCGCCAGTGAGCGCGACAGCGCAAGGCCTATGCCGGTTCCCTTTTGTTTTTCTGTTCCTTTGAGCCGGTAGAAAGGTTCGAATATTTTTTCCCATTTGTTTTCGGGTATCACATAGCCGTCGCTTACTATCTCCGTAGTGAAATGTCCATCCGGTACGGCTTCCAGTTTAATGCACACCTCTTGTTGTGCATACTTTACTGCATTGCTGAAAAGGTTGCAGTATATTTTGTTCAAAGCATCGTCATCCACCCAGGCATGCAGATCCTTTTCCGGTAGCAAAAGGGAATAGGTGAGACTTTTCTGTTCCGCCAGTGATCTGAAGTTGGAAAAAATTTCCCTGAGCAATGATGAAACATTCATCCTGGATAAAGTGAGCCTGAATCCTTTTGCTTCCGTTTGCCGAAAGTCGAGCAGCTGGCCGGTGAGATCAATGAGCCTGTTGATATTTCTTTCCATTGTAGCCAGGTGCTTTTGTGTTTCGGGCCGGTTGCCGGATTGACGCATTATTTTTTCGAGTGGACCTTTTATAAGGGTGAGCGGCGTTTTTATTTCATGCGCAACGTTGGTGAAGAACTCAATTTTTGCTTCATACAATTCTTTTTCTTTTTCATGATGCAGGTGTTCAATCTTCCGCCTGTTCTTTTCCTCAATATGATTATGGTATCGTTTTACCAGGTAAAATGCAAGCGCCATAGCGGTGATGGTATACAATGCATAGGCCCAGGGGCTTTCCCACCAGGGTGGAAGAATTTGAATGGTTAACTGCGCGGGTTTGCGGCTCCATTCGCCGTTGCTGCCGGCGGCTTTTACATTAAAAACATAGGTGCCGGGCAGCAGGTTGGTAAAATAGGCTTTTCGGTTGGTTTTTATAGGCGTCCACTCTTTGTCAGCGCCGTGCATGATGTAGGCGTAAGCGGTCATTTGGGGAGCGGCGTAGCTTAGGGCCGCAAAATCAATGCTAAAGGAAGACTGGTTGTAGGGTAGGGTAATTTTTTGGGTGAAGGTAATGGACTTTGTAATCGGCGAATCTTCATCCCTTACCCGCACTTCCCTGTTGCTTACTTGTAAGCCTGTAATATAAACGGGAGGAGTAAAGTTTCTTGCTGAAAAGCGATTGGGGTTAAAACTGATCATGCCTTTTACACTGCCGAAATACATTTTCCCTTCATTGGTTTTGTAGCCCGAATTATAGTTAAACTGATCGTTTAATAGCCCGTTTGCTCTCGTATAGATTGTTATTTTTTCTGTTGAAAGATCAAAGCGTACCAGCCCCCGGGAAGTGGCAATCCACAGGTTTTTCCTGCTATCTTCCAGGATTTTAAAAATGTAATCGCTGGGCATTCCGTCTTTGATGGTATAGCGCGCAAACGATTGGTTTTCTTTATTCAGTTTGCACAGTCCCCCGCCTTCCGTAGCTACCCATAGCGTGCCATTGCTGTCTTCAAAACTGCTGTTCACCATGTCGCTCCCCAGGCTTTCCCGCCGGTTGGCGTTGTAACGGAAATTGCCCTGCTCGCCGGTTGTTTTATTGTAGAAGTATAAGCCCTCTCCAATGGTGCTCACCCATACGGTACCGTCTTGCCCCTCCATGATATGATATATAAAATGATCCCCCGGCACCTGTTCCACTTTTAGAAAACTTTGTGAGGCGGAATCGTAACTAACAAGACTAACCGAAGTTCCGGCGAGCAGCTCACCACTTTTTGTTTTATACAATGAAAGCACAAAGTTACTCCGCAGACCCGGTGTAGTGGAATTGTAATGGCGTATTACTTTGCCTGTGCTGATATCCATCATATCCAGTCCGTGTTCAAAGGTTCCGATCCACAACTGGTTACCTGTGGCCAATAAGCCGTGAATGTTCGGGTAGGATATACTGCCGGGGCTGCCTGTTGGCAGGTACTGCGTGATATGACCTGTTTTGGGGCTGAGCTTATTCAAACCCCTGTCTTCAGTGCCGATCCAGAGATTACCGTTGTGGTCTTCACATATTTCCCTTACCGCATTACCGCTTATGCTTTGTGTACTGTTATCGGGAAAATATTTTTGAAAGGCGAGATGTTGGTTCGGAAAGTAATTGACACCTCCAAAATAGGTGCCTGCCCAAATACCGCCCTCCTTATCTGCACAAAGCGAATAGATGGCGTTATCGGAGAGGGAGTATGGGTTGTTGTATTGTTTGCGAAGGTTGGTGACGACCCCTTTTTCGGTATCATAAATAAAAATACCCGATTCGGTGGCTATCCAGTATTCATTTTCTTTGATGTGGACAAAGTCGCGCACAAATACGCTTGTTTTATCGGGGTTATAAGTAAGCGCATCGGTATACGATCCAAGTTCTGTATCAAATATTTTGAGTCCCTGGGCCATGGTGCCTAAAAAGATTTTTCCGTTGCCGGCATCAAAAATTTTCTCTATCCATTTGGAGGGAATGTGGGGCGAATGGCTGAATACATCGTACGAAGTATACGTTCCCGAATGAGGATCATATTTTTTTAATGTGCCGAAAGTGGTGAACCATAGGATCCCTGTTCCGCTAATCCAAATGGAGGTTACCCATTCGTCCCTGGTTTCGGTAAGCGTAGAGAGTTTGTCTGTAGCCGGGTGATACCGGTAAAGCCTTGAGCCCATTAAGAACCAGAGATTACCCTTTTTGTCGGTTTGTATTTCATTTACATCGGCCAATTCTGGTGTTGGCACCCGCCGGAAGTTCTCTTTTTCTGCATTGTATGCGTAAAGTCCCTTCCCGGTTCCAACCCAGATGCGCCCGGTGTTATCTTCCCGTAAGCTATATACAAAGTTGTTGCCAAGGCTGCCGGTATCCTGATCGTTTTTTCTGAATATTTTAAAGCTGGTGCCGTCAAACCGGTTCAGTCCGTCTTTTGTGCCAAACCACATAAAGCCTCTGCTGTCCTGCAGTGTACAAAAAACCGTATTGTGCGAAAGCCCGTTCTCTACCTGATAATGCCTGAAGTAATAACCCTGCGCATAAGCGCAGCAATAAGTAAATGCAATCGTTACCAGTAAAAATACTTTCTTTTTCACAGCAGTAATGGTTGTAAACGAAGGTATATAGTTATTTGAAATTTGAGATTTGTGATTTGAAGCCCGGTAATGGCAGATAGTTTACTGGCGTTGGAATAAGGTGTTGAAACAAAACAATGTTAGGTAAACAACCATTATCAGTACTTCAGCGCCCTGCAAAGTGAAAGGATTTCTGTTATTTTTTTTGCGGGAAAAAGTAACCCCGCCAGAATGGCTTCGTCGGGCTGGCGTGCCATTACGGACGGGGACGGGCAGGGATTACGGCCCGTTTTCGGGGGGTACCCTGCTAACGCTTTTGAATTACTGTGACCTCTGCTTCATTTCGTTACTGCTTTTTCATTTCCAGGTAGCCTTAACAATAGCTATTTCATTTTAAACAATAAGCCAACAGATGAAAAATCAATTGATATGCTTAATCAAATGTCTTGCAGCTCAAATCTCAAATCCATTCTTTGATACAATTTGAAGAAAGATTGAGACGCCTGAGCGAAGCAATTAAAAATATTATTTCGTCCTTCACAGTGCCAAAAAATGGAAACGTTTCCATTTTTAAAGATTGTCAATAATAATTAACTGCCATATGAATGTACGCGTTATAGCCAAAACTTTGCGGCAGCGCATTTCAGCAGCTGAAATTCCCCTGTCGTGTTCTCCAAAGATGCTGGTTACCTTATGCATCTTTTTTGCATCGCTTTCTCCCGTTTTTTCACAATCCATTGCCGTATCGGGCAAGGTTACCGACAGCCTCGGTGTGGGGTTGGCTAATGTAACGGTTGCCGAAAAACGTACCCAGAATTCAACGCTCACCAATGTGGAAGGGAACTTTTCCATGAACATCCGCTCGGCGGGATCTGTTCTGGTATTCAGTTCGGTGGGTTACGAGGCAAGAGAGGTGGTAGCGGGCAACCAAACCAGTTTTATGATCACGCTGAAGGCATCGAATACCAGCATGGAAGAAGTTGTAGTGATTGGGTATGGTACCCGCAGGAAGCAATCCTTAACAGGAGCTATTTCTACAGTTACCGCCGATGATATTGGAAGGGTACATGGCGCTTCTACGGTGAGCGCTACCCTTGCCGGTAAATTGCCGGGTGTATCTTTTCGTATGCCGGATGGCCGGCCCGGCGCCAGTGCCAATATACAAATCAGGAACATGGGAAATGCGCTTTTTGTAATTGACGGTATACAGCAGGATGCAGGGCAGTTCAATAACCTGGCACCCAATGATATTGAGAGCATTACGGTGCTGAAGGATGCTTCTGCCGCTATTTACGGTATACGTGCCGCCAATGGTGTAGTGGTGGTAACCACCAAAAAGGGCAGGCTGAATACAGCCAACCGCATCAACGTCGATTCTTATATAGGCTTTCAAAACTGGACAAGGTTTCCGGACGTGCTGAACAATTCATACGACTATATGCGCTACAGGGCCGAGGCCGAGATCAACAGGTATGGAGGCACTACGATCACCGATGAAGAACTGGCAAAATACAAAGCAGGAACAGAGCCGGGATATAAAAGCTTCAACTGGAAGGATTTTATTTTGAAGCCCAACGCGCCACTCAATTCCCTTAACCTTAATGTTACAGGCGGCACGGATAAACTGAATTACTATTTATCAGCCACCAATTTGTACCAGAATTCTCCGCTTGGACGGGAATACAAATTCATGCGTACCAATATCCAATCTAATGTTACTGCTAAAGTGGCCAATGGATTAAAGGTTGGAATGAATATCAATGGTCGAATAGAGAGCCGCCAAAACCCCGGCGTTCCTGGTGGTGATGATTACTGGTTGGCCAGGTTCGCTATTTTACGGAACACACCTTTGGAAAGGCCTTATGCCAATGATAACCCCGAATACCTGAACGACATAAAACACAACGAAACCAACTGGGCTTACCTTAATTATAAAAACGCGGGCAAATACCGCAACGACTGGCGGGTACTGCAGGGTAATTTTACCGCCGAATACCAGATTCCCTGGATTGAGGGGCTTTCGGTAAACGGCGTATATTCTTATTATATAGCCGACTACCTGTTGAACAATCACGAGTATACCTACAACACGTACACCTACGATGCTACAGAGGATTCCTATAAGGCCACAGGAGGCAGTACCAATCCCTGGCGCGAGCGGGAACAGATCAAACAGATCAACAAAACCACCCAGTTGCAGATCAACTATAACCGGTCTTTTGGATTACACAATATTTCGGCTACCATTGTTAATGAAAGGATCCTTAATAACCGATTACGAAACTGGATCCATTCTGTGCCCAGCACCAATGCGCTACCCCTTATTTATTTTAATACTGCCGACAGGTACGATGACAGCGATGATAAGGAAGCAAGGATAGGGTATGTAGGCAGGATCAACTATGCTTATAACGACAGGTATTTCCTGGAGCTGGCAGGCAGGCGCGACGCATCGTATATTTTTCCGCCGGATAACAGGATAGGCTATTTCCCTTCCGCATCCGTGGGATGGCGCATTACTGAAGAATCTTTTATGCAGGAACTGCTGGGCGATCAAAATATACTTACCGATTTGAAGCTGAGGGCGTCGTATGGCATTTTGGGGGATGACGGTTCTTCACTGGGACTGGGCCCTTTTCAGTATATAGAAGGATACAATTATAACCAGGGTATTGCCATATTGGATGGCCGGCCCATTGTTGGTTCTAGAGACAGGGGAGTGGCAACTACCAATATTTCATGGCTTGAAAGCCGGATCACCGATATTGGGATGGATTTTTCGTTATTCAATGGAAAGCTTACGGGTACATTCGACTATTTTTACCGGAAACGCTCGGGCTTGATAGCCGTTAAAAATGATGTGCTTACGCCTATAGAAATTGGCTATACCCTGCCCCGTGAAAACCTGAACAGCGATGCACAGTTTGGACAGGAGTTTTCCCTGAATTATAACGGCAGGGTAAGAGATATAACCGTTTCAGCAGGGGCAAATATATCTTACTCACGCTCCAAATTCCTCTCGTCCTACAACCCGCTTTTCTTTAATTCGTGGGATCAGTACCGCTGGTCGCAGGAAGGACGTTATACGAAAACCAACTGGGGCTATGAAGTGATCGGCCAGTTTGCATCGGTTGAAGAGATCAATAATTACCCGGTTAATATTGACGGGCAGGGCAACAGAACAATGCTCCCGGGAGACCTTATTTACAAGGATTTCAACAACGATGGAAAGATTGATGGCTACGATGAGCGCCCCATAGGTTACGGCGTGGGCACACAACCCAATATCAACTTCGGATTTAATATTGCCCTGGCTTATCATGACTTTGACTTTCATGCCGATTTTTCGGGAGGAGCCGGCTATACCTGGTACCAGAACTGGGAAATGAAGTGGGCCTTTCAGAACGACGGAAATTTCAATACCATTTTTGAAGACGGGTGGCACCGGGCCGACATGAAGGATGCAGGCAGCGAGTGGATCCCCGGCAAATACCCCGCCAACCGGTTTAATGAAGGCGGGCACAGGAACTACAACAACAGCTCCACATTTTGGGCGCACAATGTAAAATACATCAGAGCCAGAACCATTGAGCTCGGTTATTCTTTACCGGTAGCGCTAATCAGCCGCGTTAAAATGCAGCGGGCCCGCATTTATGTAAATGCCTACAACCTCTTTGCAATTGATAACCTTAAGGATTTTGGAGTGGATCCGGAGGTAAATGAAGAAAACGGGCTGCAGTTCCCGCAAAGCAGGGTTTTCAATTTTGGTGTAAATCTTTCCTTCTAAACTAAAAGTAGTGTATGAAAAAGATATTTCAATTCATATTGTTTGCCGCCGTACTAGGTGCGGGAAGTTGCAAAAAAGACAAGGACTTCCTTGATGTAAAGCCTATTTCCATTTTGGACAATGAATCGGCTTTTTCTGATCCCGCGCAGGTATTATCCATCCTGGGCAATTTGTATAACCGGCAATTGGATTTTTCTTCTCTTGAAGACTGGGCAACTTTTGCCGATTTCAGCGAAAGCTTTCCTTCCGAAAACGGCCGTGCTTATATTGTACAAAGAACCGGCTGGGGCTATGGCGAATGGGGTATCAACTGGTTCGATTCGTATGCATATATCCGCGAGCTGAACCTGTTTTTACAGCGTTGCGAAGCCGCGCCCAATTTATCGGCTGGCGATAAAAAGCGCTTTCTTGCTGAAGCCCGTTTTTTACGCGCCAATTTTTATTTTGAGATTACCAAGCGTTTGGGCGGGGTTCCTTTGATCACTGAACCATTGTTGTATGATTTTAAAGGAGACCCCGGCTACCTGCAGCATCCCCGGGCCAAGGAATCGGAGATGTATGATTTTGTGATAAGCGAAGCGGAATCCATTAAAAATGATTTACCTGCAGATGCCAACGTAAAAAGCAGGGCATCTAAGGGCGCCGCGCTGGCCATGGAATCAAGAGCGGCTTTGTACGCTGCTTCAATCGCAAAATATGGCGCAACCACACCACAGGTTGCTTTGCCTGGTGGCGAAGTAGGCATTCCTGCTGGCATGGCAAACGATTATTATACAAAAGCCCTGAACGCGGCAAAGGAAATAATTGATGGCAGCGCAGGCGGATATGCATTATACAATAGCAAGCCCGACCTCGCTGAGAATTTTTACGGACTGTTCTTAGATAAGAACAATAATCCCGAATCTATTTTTATAGAAGATTTTAAATTAAAAAGCGGGAAAGTACATTATTTCACCGGCTGGAACCAGCCACGCTATGGCGCCGAGGAGGAAGAAGGCGGTCGCATCAATCCTTCTCTGAACCTGGTGGAATCCTTTGAGAAATTAGACAATACCTATGGTCCGCTTCCCGTTGAGGATGGTTCAGGCAATCCCATTTATTATGCCAACCAGTCCGATATTTTTGAAGGCCGCGACGCACGGTTGTCCGGAACCGTTATTTTACCGGGTACTGCTTTTAAAGGACGGAATGTAGATATATGGGCAGGATACCAGTTGGCAGATGGCAGCATACTAACCGGCGACGACAGGGGTGCTCAGAAAGTGCTGCCGGGTGGAACCAATCCTGTGCAGGTAGTGGGATTTGACGGGCCTATTAATGCAAAGGAGTTTACCGCTCAAAGCGGGTTTTATATTCGGAAGTACCTCGATCCTGCACCCGGCGGCGGCTCCCGCGGAACCAGCAGTGAAGTTCCTTTCCAGCGTTACCGGTTTGGCGAAGTATTATTGAACGCTGCCGAAGCGGCATTTGAACTGGGACAGCCTGATGTAGCAGCCGGGTATATGAACCAGGTAAGGACAAGGGCCGGTTTGGTTATTCCATTGGCGGCCGGCGATATAACTTTCGACAGAATTGTGCATGAACGCAGGGTGGAACTGGCATTTGAAGGACATATTCTGTATGATATGAAGCGCTGGCGGTTGGCCACCAAAGTGTGGGACGGCAACAAAATGACCGAAGCCGACCTGCTTTCCAATATTGGCAAGGCTACCAAAAGGAATACACAGCCTTATGCATTGTGGCCGTACAAATATCATAATCCCTCCAGCCCCAATAATGGCAAATGGATATACAAGATCGTACTGCCTTCATTGGTTACAGGCGCTAACAATTTTCAGTTGGGCAATTATTATTCTTTTATTGATGATAATGTGCGTTCCAATAATCCAAAGATCGTAAGGCAACCCAATCAATAAGTACTTAAAAACTTCTGTTTATGAAAATTACATATCATCATATCATCATACTGGTAACGGCTGCTGCTTTTATGTCTTGTAAAAAAGACAATTACGATCCGCCAAAAACAAAGCTCAGCGGCAAACTGGTATACCAGGGCGAAGCCATACAGGTGGAGTACGATCGTGTGCCTTTTCAACTGTATCAGTATGGGTTTGGTAAAGTAGGCGCTATAGGCGGCACGTTTGCTCCGGATGGCAGTTATTCGATGCTGCTCTTCAATGGCGACTATAAGTTTGTTATTCCCAATGACCAGGGACCGTTTGTATGGAAAAAGACAGCTTCGGGTGCACCCGACAGTTTGTCCATAAACCTTAAAGGCAATCAGGAACTGGATATTGAAGTTACGCCATATTATATGCTGAGAAATGCCCAGCTTACGGCGGGCGGAGGCAAAATTTCAGGTTCCTTTGCGGTGGAACAGATTATTACTGGCGCCGATGCAAAAAATATAGAAAGGGTAAGCCTGTATATCAATAAAACCCAGTTTGTTTCGGGTGCTAACAATATCGCTTTTACGGATATTGCCGGTTCTTCCATTACAGATATCGGCAATATTACTCTTGAAACCAGTGTGCCAGCCATTGTGCCTGCTCAAAACTATGTGTTTGCCCGCATCGGATTAAAGATAGCCGGGGTGGAAGATATAATCTTTTCGCCGGTGCAGAAGCTTAACTTTTAACAATAATGGATTCCGTAACCGAATGTTTTTGTACGACGGGTTATTGCTATTATTGCAGAATATTGTTTAAATATTATCATACAAAGCAATCATCATGAAGCAATTTTTTTCTTTGGTTTTATTTGGAACGATCACTATAGGATTATATGCACAGGAAGCGTGGAAGCCTGTTTCGGGTAAAATTATAACACAATGGGCAGCAGATATAGAACCCGAACAGCCTTTGCCCGAATACCCCAGACCTCAACTCACCCGGGAAAGTTGGATGAATTTGAACGGACTCTGGCAATATGCCATTGTTCCCAAAGCATCAGGTAACGCTGAGCCCACTGCTTTTGGCGGTAAAATCCTTGTTCCTTATCCAGTGGAATCTGCGCTTTCGGGAGTAGGTAAAACCGTGGGGAAAGACAGTGTGCTCTGGTACAAACGTGGGGTGGAGGTAGCCAATGCATTCAGAAAAGGAAAAGTATTGCTCCACTTTGGCGCGGTCGACTGGCAGTGCGATGTATATGTGAATGGTATGAAAGTGGGTTCGCACGAGGGTGGGTATGATCCTTTTTCGTTCGATATAAGTGCTGCGCTTAAAAAAGGAAAGCAGCAGGAGATAGCTGTAAGGGTTTGGGACCCCAGCGATGACGGTCCGCAGCCACGCGGCAAACAGATCAAAAACCCTCACGGTATATGGTACACGCCGGTAACAGGCATCTGGCAAACCGTGTGGTTAGAGAATGTGCCTTCTACCTATATTGCGTCAACTGTTCAAACGCCCGATATAAATAAACAAACGCTTTCCGTAAAAGTGGATATAGAAAACCTGCAGCCCGGCGACGCAGTAAAGGTTATTGCATACGATGGCCGGCAACAGGTGGCAGAGCAAACAGTAAAGGGTGAAGAGGTAGTTGCCTTAACGATAAGCAATCCCAAACTTTGGACGCCTGACCATCCTTTCCTGTACGATCTTAAATACACGGTTACCCGCAAAGGGAAAGTGATAGATGAAGCGGGCAGCTATTTCGCTATGCGTAAAATTTCGGAGGCTACGGATAACAGCGGTATAAAAAGAATGTTGCTGAACAATGAATTTGTATTCCAATACGGACCGCTTGATCAGGGCTGGTGGCCCGACGGTTTGTATACCGCACCAACAGATGAAGCACTTAAATATGATGTGGAGCAAACCAAAGCAATGGGTTTTAATATGATCCGCAAACATGTAAAAGTAGAACCCGCCCGGTGGTATTATCATTGCGATAAACTGGGCATGCTGGTTTGGCAGGATATGCCCAGCGGCGATATGGGTGGAAACAAATGGGATATGCGGGTAGGACAAATTTCGGGCAAAAATCACGATAAGCAGCGGAGCGCAGAATCTGAAGCCATTTACCATACCGAATGGAAAGCCATCATGACCGCCTTACATAATTTTCCTTCCATTGTGGTATGGGTGCCTTTTAATGAAGCATGGGGGCAATTTAAAACGAAAGAAATTACAGAATGGACGATGCAGTTCGATCCTTCGCGGCTCGTGAATGAAGCCAGCGGAGGAAACTTTTTTGCTGTGGGTCATATTCTTGATATTCACAATTACCCCGATCCGCAAATGCCTTCGCCGGAAATATTTGGTGAAAAACAAATATTGACACTGGGAGAATTTGGCGGACTGGGCCTGCCGGTTGAAGGGCATACCTGGCAGGAGAAGGACAACTGGGGATACCAGAGTTTTAAAAACCGTGATGAGTTGCTTGACCGTTATACACGTCTCATCAATGATCTTACACCCCTTATTCCCTTAGGTCTTTCGGCGGCAATATACACACAAACGACAGACGTGGAAGTGGAAGTGAACGGACTGATGACTTACGACAGGAAGATAATGAAAATGCCTTTGGAAAGGCTAAAGCAACTGCATCAGCAGTTGTATAATAAAAACCTGGTGAAGATGAAGTAGGCCAACCTGTCAGGTCTGCCGGGTTGCTTTGCCGCTGAGCAGACCTAACAGGTTTACATAAACCATAAATAAAAAGCCACAACTCAGATGAAGCACCTCATTCTGATACTGTTTCTTATCCCCGTATTGCTTATTTCCTGCAAAACCCAATCGCAGGATAGTAACAAGCACATGTTCCGCAATCCGCTACTGCCTTCGGGCGCTGATCCCTTTTCATTTTATAAGGATGGTTATTACTACTATACACATACTTTGAGCAACCGGATCGCGATATGGAAAACCAAAAACCTGGCTGATCTGAAAAATGCACAACGGAAAGATATTTTTACGCCACCTGCTGGTACCCTGTATTCAAAGCAACTCTGGGCACCCGAAATTCATTTTATTGAAAATAAATGGTATGTATACTTTGCGGCTGATGATGGAAACAATAGCAATCACCGGATGTATGTACTGGAAAATGAATCGGCGGATCCTATGACCGGCGAATGGAAGTTTAAGGGAAAAGTTGCCGACCCGGCTGATAAATGGGCCATTGATGGAAACGTTTTCTTTTACCGGAAACAATTGTACATGATCTGGTCGGGCTGGGCAGGAGATGTGAACGGACAACAAAATATTTATATCGCCAAAATGAAGAATCCATGGACAATTGATGGCAGCAGGGTATGCATTTCAAAACCTGAACTGGAGTGGGAAACTCATGGTGATTTGTATGATGCGGATAATCCCCCACATGTAAGTGTAAACGAAGGACCGCAGGCCCTCTTCAATGGCAACCAACTGTTTATCGTATTCTCTGCAAGCGGCTGCTGGACCGATTTTTACGCGTTAGGCTTATTGCGGTTTACGGGCTCAGATAATTTGATGGACATTGCTGAATGGGAAAAGGCGCCCCTTCCTGTGTTTAAACAATCCAAAGAAAACGGCGTGTATGCTCCGGGACACAATTCATTTTTTAAATCGCCCGATGGTAAAGAAGACTGGATATTATATCATGCCAATGCCTTACCCGGACAAGGCTGTGGCGGGCATCGTTCGCCCAGGGCACAACCTTTTACCTGGAACAGCGACGGCACACCCCGGTTCGGCTCACCTGTAAAAAAGGAAACGAGGCTGCCCGTTCCTTCGGGAAGTAGTGATTTTTTTGAATAAACAAGAACGAGGAAAATGAAAAAAGTTTGTGCTTTGCCTGCCGTTTATTTCTCCTTGGGATTATTAGTAGCCCAGGTTCTTCGTGCTCCCGCTTATCCGTTAATAGCACATGATCCTTATTTGGGTGATCTCGGAAAAGAATACAACAGCATCATTCCCGCCGGGGATGAAAAGCCATTTGAAGCAGCATATACAGAAACGCAACCTGCCGATGAGTGGATGAATGCCGGCTTTAATGATGCTGCCTGGAAAAAAGGAATGGCGCCATTCGGCGATAATGAATCCACGGTAATGAAATAATATGTTAAATACGATGCAGGCAACAGTTAACATAAATACATTGTAATACCCCATGAGTCAGCCGGCCACTATTCTCGACATAGCAAAAGAACTGAATATAGCGGTGGCTACTGTTTCACGTGCGCTCAATGACCATCCGGCTGTAAAAGATACCACCAGGAAAGCGGTACAGCAAATGGCTAAGAAGCTGAACTATCATCCCAATAAGATAGCTACTTCGCTGCGGTTGGGCCGTTCAAAGATTGTTGGAGTGATTATTCCGAGTGCTGAGATCAATTTTTTTGGATCTGTTATTCATGGTATAGAAAAGGTGATGAGCGAAAACGGGTACAATGTACTCATATACCAGTCTAACGAATTATACGAATTTGAAAAAAAGGGAATAGAAACTTTCCTGCGCTCACAGGTGGAAGGTGTGCTCGCTTCTATTTCGAAGAACACCATTAACCTGGATCATTACGCAGCTTTAAAAAAGCGGAATGTACCACTCATTCTTTTTGACAGGGCCAATGATACGCTTGGGGTACCTTCGGTAGTGGTGGATGATTACCAGGGCGCCTTTAATGCTACGCGGCATTTGATTGAGCAGGGATGTACGCGTATCGCCCATATTGGCGGACAACAGCATGTTACGATCTTTAATCAGCGCTTAAGAGGGTATATTGACGCTTTGAATGTGCATAACATACCGGTGGATGATAACCTGATCGTGTATGGCAAAGTAAGTATAGAATCGGGCAGGGATTGTATGAACCAGTTGTTTTCACAAACGATTGATGCCGTTTTTGCAGTAGAAGATTTTACCGCGCTGGGCGCTATACAGGCTATTAAGGCGGTAAATAAAAAAATTCCCTGCGATATTGCCATTGTTGGTTTTGCCAATGAAGCATTTGGTGAGTATATTACACCCTCTCTGTCAACCGTAAATCAGCAAACTGTTCATATGGGAGAAGAGGCAGCCAAATTGTTTTTTGAAACCAGGAATAACAAAGAGTGGTCAAAAATACCGTCTCCCAAACTGGTACTTCAGCCAGAGTTGATATGCCGGCAATCGAGCACCAGGAAAAAACATAAATAGAAAAATGAAATTCAGCAAATATGACGCAGATGCATTGAGGAGAAATTTCAGGCAGCGCTTTCAGGCAGAACCCCTGTTGGTTTGTTCTCCGGGAAGAATAAACATCATTGGTGAACATACGGATTATAATGAGGGATTTGTGCTTCCCGCGGCAATAGATAAAGCCGTCTATGTTGCCATTAGCAAAAGAAATGACGATAACATAGCGCTCGCTTCGCTTGCATTTAACAAAACCTACACTTGTAAAATAGCTGAAGTGCGCCCGTTAAAAAGCTGGACGGATTATGTGCTTGGGGTAGTTGACCAGTTATCGAAGCATAGCATTGTTATTGGCGGATTTAACCTGTTGCTGGATGGGGATATTATAATAGGCGCTGGTTTGTCATCTTCTGCAGCGGTGGAGTGCAGTGTTTTGTATGCATTGAATGAATTGTTTGCACTTGGGCTCTCAAGAATACAAATAGTAAAAATGGCACAGGCCGCTGAGCATGAATTTGCCGGGGTAAAGTGCGGTATTATGGACCAGTTCGCATCGGTGTTTGGTAAAGCAGATCATGCTATACAGTTGGATTGCCGCAGCCTTGAATACCAGTATGTGCCTTTACACATGGAAGGGATCAGGATCGTACTTTTTAATTCCAATGTATCACATTCGCTGGCATCTTCGGAATACAATACCCGCAGGCAGCAATGTGAACAGGGGGTGGCCTGGGTGCAGCAGCAAATGCCGGAAGTGAAATCACTGCGTGACGTGTCGCTTGAATTGCTTCAGCAGCACGTGCTGCCAAAAGATGCATTAATATATAAGCGTTGCAAATATGTGCTGGAGGAAAATCTTCGCTTACTCGCCGCATGTGATGATCTCAAAAAAGGTGACATAGCCGCCTTAGGACAAAAAATGTTTCGTACGCATGAAGGCCTGAGTAAGGAATATGAAGTGAGCTGCAGTGAACTCGACTGGCTGGTTCAATATGTGCGCAATGAAAAAAATGTGCTTGGCTCCAGGATGATGGGAGGCGGCTTTGGAGGATGCAGCATAAACCTTGTAAAAGAAAATGCTGTAGATGCGCTGGTTGAAAAAGTGAGTGCACAGTACCGGGAGGCTACAGGCTTAACGCTCAGCGCCTATGCGGTACAGATAGCTGATGGCACGGAAAAATTATTATAGCCAAACCATTTTTATGATAAAAATAAAAACCTTTTCAATTGCCTGCCTTGTGGTAATAACGGCCTGTAACCAGGGAACCAAAGAGCAGGATACGGAACAAAAAAGCGGGACAGAAGCTGCTGCAGTAAACGCATGTGTGCCTTCATTGGAGCATAAGAATTTTGAAGACACGATAGATGGTAAATCTACCGGACTGTATATACTAAAAAACAAAACCGGGGCCTGTGCTGCCATTACCAATTACGGTGGCAGGCTGGTAAGCCTGGTTGTGCCGGATAAGGACGGTAAACCTGTTGATGTGGTGGTTGGATTTAAAAATGTGCAGGATTATGTGAATTCCACCGAACCTTATTTTGGCGCTACGATAGGGCGGGTAGGTAATCGCATTGCAAAAGGAAAGTTTAGCTTAGATGGAAAAACCTACACCTTGTTTACCAACAACGGGCCCAACACACTGCATGGAGGCAAAAAAGGTTACCAGGATGTGGTGTGGGATGCCGTTCAACCGAATGATTCCACATTGCAATTGAAATATTTATCCAAAGACGGGGAGGAAGGCTTTCCGGGAAATTTGAATATAACGGTGCACTATATTCTTTCGGAAAATAATGCACTGAAAATAAATTACGATGCCACTACTGATCAAAAAACGGTGGTGAACCTTACCAATCATGCTTTTTTTAACCTGAATGGTGAAGGCAGCGGAACCATTAATGATCACGTGCTGCAGATCAATGCGGATAAATACACGCCCGTTGACGCTACATTAATACCTACAGGCAAACTGGAGCCTGTAGAAGGAACCCCGTTTGATTTTCGCCAGCCCACACCTATCGGGAAAAGAATTGATACGGTAAATAACCAGCAACTAAAAAATGGCAGCGGGTATGATCATAATTTTGTACTCAATGAAAATGATCCCGCCACGCTCCATGAAGCTGCAGAAGCAACAGGCGATAAATCGGGCATTGTAATGAAAGTATATACTACCGAGCCAGGGCTGCAGTTTTACGGCGGCAATTTTATGCAGGGAAAAAATACTTTTAAGAGTGGAGCCAGGGATAATTTCAGAACCGCGTTTTGCCTGGAAACACAGCATTTTCCCGACGCGCCCAATCAAAAGAATTTTCCGGCAATTGTATTGGAACCGGGCAAAGAGTATAAGACTTCTACAGTGTACGCGTTTTCGGTGAGAGGAAGATGAAATGTGAAAATGTGGAAAGCGGTCGGCACCCGACGCAAGGAGGGTCAGCACCGCATCTGGGCATAAAACCCCAGGAGACAAATAGCAAATGCCAATTAAAATTGGAAGCCATAAGCGCTAAATCCGAAAAACAGAACGATAAACTAAAAACCATAAACTTTTAAAATCCGGAATCCGAAGAGGATTCGTTTTTGAATCCTGTATCGGGCTTATATCTTAATATTCAAAAATAACTGTAATGAAATTTAGACTGATTGTATTAAGCGCTTTATTTTTTAGCATGGGCTTTCAGCAATGCAAGCCCAAAGAAGAGAAAAAAGCAGACACTGAAGCAGTAGCTGAAGCGGGAAGGGATATCTGGACAAAAGAGCAGGCCAATGACTGGTATGCAAAACAGGGATGGCTGGTAGGCTGTGATTTTGTTCCCAGCACTGCCATCAACCAGTTGGAGATGTGGCAGGCGGCCACATTTGATACGGCTACTATTAACCGTGAGTTGGGCTGGGCGGCCTCGCTGGGGATGAATACCGTAAGAGTATACCTGCATGATTTGCTGTACCAGCAGGATGCTGAAGGTTTTTTACAACGCATGGATGCGTTTTTACAGATCGCATCCCGACATCATATTAAACCGCTTTTCGTATTGTTTGATTCTGTTTGGGATCCCTTTCCTAAACTGGGTACACAGCGGGAACCTAAGCCCGGTGTGCACAATTCGGGCTGGGTGCAAAACCCGGGTAAAGAAGCTTTGTTAGATAGCACCCAATACCCGCGGCTCGAAACCTATGTAAAAGCTGTAGTAAGAAAATTTGCATCAGATGATCGTGTGCTGGGCTGGGATGTATGGAACGAGCCGGAGAATATGAACAACGAATATTACCGTAAAATGGAGCCACTGAACAAAGCGGATATTGTATTGGTTTTACTGAAAGAAGCTTTTAGATGGGCACGTTCTGTGAATCCCCGGCAACCGCTTACCGCGGGCTTATGGTCGGGCGACTGGTCGGCTCCTGAAAAGCTGAAACCTATCGAAACACTTATGGTGGAAGAATCGGATGTAATATCCTTTCATAATTATGATAACGCGGCCTCCTTTGAAAAAAATATTGTGGAGTTGCAACGATATGGTCGCCCCATTCTTTGCACGGAGTATATGGCCCGTGGCAACAATAGTACTTTTGAAGGCTCATTACCCGTCGCAAAAAAATACAATGTGGCCGCATACAATTGGGGATTGGTAGACGGCAAATCGCAAACCATTTATCCCTGGGATAGCTGGAAGCAAGCATACAAAGGAGAGCCGGAAGTTTGGTTCCATGATATATTCCGAAAAGATGGAACACCATACAAAAAAGCGGAAACAGACCTGATCAAAAAACTAACGGGCAAGTTGTAATATTTTTGGCAGAGAACGATGATCTGCTACGATGGAGAACCAGCAGGCAGTGTCTGTGTAACGCATTCTATTCATCATTGACCAGACCTTTCCTACGTCAGGGTAACAAGCAGGAGATTGTTGATTTGCCTTTATTGCAAATGCTCAACAGGGTTACTACTGTTTGTCATGCTTACGCAGGAAGCATCTGTATCGCTTGCTTTATGAAGCGTCTTCGCCTCACAGGTAAAACAGTCTGCCTCCGGGCGACGATTAAAATATACTGCTGATGTATCCGATCATTTATTATGTGTTGGCATTGCTGCTGACTTTCACTAAAGAAGAGATTCATCCCGCAGCAGAACAGATATACCTAGCCGATCCTACTGTTTTTAATGACGATGGAAAATATTATCTCTATGGTACGGATGGCTTTAATGCAGACTCCGGTTTTCATGTGGTCGTTTCGAACGATTTAAAGCACTGGAAAAAAAGAGATGATGATAAAAGAGCATTGAGCAGCGGAGAATCATTTGGCAGTAAGGGTTTTTGGGCGCCGCAGGTATTTCACCATCACGGCCGGTATTATATGGCTTACACAGCCAATGAGCATATAGCTATAGCCCATAGCGATAATCCGGCCGGGCCATTTAAGCAAACCCATATAAATACGATAGATGCAGATGTAAAGCAGATTGATCCTTTTGTGTTTAAAGACGATGATGGCAGGATTTATCTTTACCATGTACGGTTACAAAACGGCAACCGCATATTTGTAGCGGAATTAAAAAGCGATCTATCGGAAATGCTGCCCAGCACCTCACAGGAATGTGTAAGCGCAGAAATCAATCCGCAGCCATGGGAGAATACGCAACAGGTGAAATGGGCGGTTACGGAAGGTCCAACGGTAATAAAGCGGGGAAGTGTTTATTATATGTTCTATTCGGCAAACGATTTTCGCAATCCCGGTTATGCTGTAGGATATGCGGTTGCGGATAACCCCTGTGGTCCATGGAAAAAATATGAGGGCAATCCTATCATCAGTAAAAGCATTACGGGATCGAACGGATCAGGGCATGGTGATATTGTAAGAGATGAAACAGGCGATTATTACTACGTATTCCATACCCATTTTTCCAGTGAAAAAGTGACGCCGAGGAAAACCGCTATGATAAAAATAAGATTTGCGGATAACGGGAATGGTGAAAGCATGTATGCCGATGCGCTAAGTTTTAAGTTTCTAAAAAGCGGAAAATGATTTTTTCCCTTAATCTTTCGATCACGCCCGGGCTTTGGACAGCTAATAGTAAACGCATTTATTTTTTCCTGTCACTCACTACAAGGTTATACCTGATGTAAAACTGGAATGCCTGGTTTCGTGCCTGTGTGGGAGGTAAGATATTATTGATGCGAAGGTCAACGAAATTATTTAAAGCCTGGTTGTAACGGAAGCCGAACATAAAGCGGTCATAATAGTAATTGGCATCAAAGAGGTAGCGCCATTCGGATCCGTTGATTTTTGAAGATAGAGAATCGTCCTTTAATTTGATGGTTTCTGAACGCAGCAGGGTATTATTGGATGTTCGTTGTTCTATGTCGGCCAATCCGCTGTTGAATGACGAAAACTGCAATCCGCTGCCTACATAAAAATTCTTAACCGGGCTATAATAAAAGCTTACCGGCATATTAAAATAATACAATTTGCGCAGGTAAATATTTTCCGTGTAGCCTGCATTACCCGAGGGGGCTGTTAATTCTTTACGCGACAACAACAAAGAGGGAGTGGCCTGCGGCGTATTAAACTGGAACTCGCTTAACAGGTATATCCTGCTGGTTACATGCAATTGCAGGTAAGGCGAAGGTATATAATCCGTAATGATATTTTTGCCGGCTGCTGAATTGTAATTATACGTTTGTTGCGAAGCAACAGCAATGTTCTGGTAAGGTGCTATGCCCGCCGCAAACCAGCGATCAGTGGTTTCACCCCAAAACGAATGATAAGTGCGGTAAGATTTGGCCAACTCTTTCTCTTCTCTTCTTTCCTGGCGCTTCATTGCACGAAGCAGATCCTTTCTTTTGTCGCTTACATCAGGTAAGCTGTACACATAAGCCGGAACGGTTAATATACCTGCTTCACTGCTAATGGCAGGTTTAATAATGTTTTCGTGGTTGCTGAAGTCAGTATTTCCTGTACTAACCGAATTATAGCCCGTTGATGGGAGCAACCTTTCAGTATTATTGGTTTTGTTATTATTAATGGTACCTGCAACAGATCCATTGCCTGTTTCAGTATTGCGACCGGCAACTGCCGGTATTTTTTGAGGATTGCTTTCAGCAGGAAGAAGGGCTTTAAGCTGCGTTATCCTGCCTGATGCGCGGTATTGTTTTATATCTGCATTGATCCCCGCTTTGTTTTTAAACGTGTATTTGCGCGAAGCCGTTGCAGCCAGGTTGTCGTTCCCGTTTAAGTCTGGTGATTTTTTTTGGCCTGTGTTTTTAAGATCATCTCCCGAACTTGTATTAGAACCATTTTTATCAGTGGCATTAACCGTAAGCTGTGAATTATACTCAATAGCGTTTGCAGGCTCCGGTAAAATGGGTTCAATATTCCCAACATCCCCCGCCGTCGTCATTTGATCATCCCCTCCCGCCTTTTTCATAATCATCCATATTCCGGCCGAAAGAATAATAACGATGCTGCCCAACCACCACCATTTTCCGCCACCTCCCTTTTCGCCTTTCTCCGGCCGGGGCATTTCGCTGTCAAGCCTTGCCTTCATTTGCTCCCACATCATCTCTTTGTCGGGCAACTGCAAATGCCGCATCTTTTCTGCAATTCGTTTTTCGTATGGTAACTTCCGGTTCATTATACTACATGTAAGGTTTTTAAGAATTTCTGCATCAGGCGCCTCGCTTCGCTCAGGTGCCATTTACTCGTACCTTCACTAATGCCTGTCATTATTCCTATCTCCTTGTGTGTAAAACCTTCTATTATATACAAATTAAAAACGGTTTGGGTGGCAGGCGGTAATCTTCTTACCAGAAGAAGCAATTCCTGCGCATTTAATTTATCAATAGCTTCACTGTCAATATAAGGCTCCGTGGCCTGGTCCAGTTCAAGCTGCCTGCTATGTTTGGTGTTCTGTCGTATAAAATCTATAGCACTGTGAATCATGATGCTTCTTATCCAGGTATATAAACCTGCTTTAAGCGGATCGAAGCGGTGCATGTTCTTATATACTTTCAAAAAGCCGTTATGTAATACTTCTATCGCATCGTCTTCATTGCGTGTGTAGCGTATGCAAACAGACATCATGGACATATAGAACCGTTTGTATAAGCGTTCCTGTGCCTTTCGGTCATTATCAATGCATCCGTTAATAAGGTCAATATCTGCAGGGGTACTATTCAATATTTTGTGATTGTTTAATTCCTGCTACAATCATGCCGGGTTACGACATGCTTTGTTTCAATAGGTAAGGTAAAAATATTATTCCTTTATACCATGTACATTGACCTGTTTTTAACCGATTATAACACTATTTAAACACGCGATATTTACAAAGAGAATATACGGTTGAATGTGGCTGAAGGGTTGGGGCGGGAAATGTGAAAACCTGCAAGGTCTGCCGGACTGGCCTGCTGCCAAGCAGACCTTGTAGGTTTACTAGGCTGCCTTGCTGCTAAGCAGACCTTGCAGGTTTACCAGGCTGCCCTGCTGCTAAGCAGACTTTGCAGGTTTATCAGTACACTTTTAGCTAAAACGTGAACTGTATACCGGTATCCGGGTAAGAGAGTCTTCCGCTTTTCCGGTCGCCATTCACTTTAGTGTGCATTATATTTACCTGCTCTTTTTTGTGTTCGTACAAAAGGTCATTGAAAATCTCAATGTTCTTCACTGTTGTAATATTGCCTGCCGAAAAAAAGCACCAGGCGGCTTCGCCCTCAATTTCAAAGCCTGCGTAATTAAGATTCAAAGTTTTACCGTCTGCTTTTAAGTGAAGATGTTTTTGTATGTATCCTGCGATCTGTTTGTCCAATAACACTTTATCCTTTGGATGGTATAAATCAATTTTTGTATTATACATTCCTTTTAAAGCCTGCTCAAAATCATCCGTAAATATTTTACAGGCTACCTGTATCTCTTTGTCGGCATTGCTGTACTCAATTTCTGTTACACTCACATAATATGGGTGATATTCCTTGTATGTGGGGTGGAAAAATAAGTTGCCTGATACAAGAAAGGGAAGAAGCAATAACCACTTGTATAAAGATATAACCATCGGGCATCAGATTTATTGTGGATACAAAAGTCTGATTTATTTTAATATCTCTTTGCTATCGCAGAGATTTGCCGGAATGAACGATTTTTTGTTTTATTTCAGAGAAGGCATTTATCATATTACGGATATCAGGGGATATGATCATATTTTATTTGTTGTGGCGCTTTGTTTACCCTATCTGCTGAAAGACTGGCGTAATGTATTGGTATTGATCACCGCGTTTACCATTGGGCACTCCGCAACGCTGGCATTAAGCATATACAATAAAATACTGGTACCCAGTTCGTGGATAGAGTTTTTAATTCCGGTTACTATCGTAATTACTGCGGTAGAAAATATAGCGGTAAAGCAATTCGATTTCAAAAAGATTAATATACGTTATGCTTCAGCGCTCATCTTTGGATTGATACATGGCATGGGTTTCTCCAATTACTTGCGTAGCATGATGGGGAAAGAGGAAAATATTTTTGCACAATTGCTGGCTTTTAATATAGGGCTTGAGATTGGCCAGTTGTTCATTGTGCTGGTTGTTATGCTTGTGGCGTTTATATTTGTAAATGTTTTAAAAACACCGCGAAGAGAATGGCTGCTGTTTATTTCAGGAGGCATTTTAGCTATTGCCGCATTAATGGCTGTTGAAAGAGCGGCTGTATTGTAACGATGATCCCATTTTTCTTATTGAGAAAACAAAAACACATTGTGATGAATAGAGTTTTTTTTGGTGCTGTGCTGCTGGTAATATGCGCTGCTGCTCAGGCGCAACATCTTAATAATGCCGGTTCCAACCATGGCAACCGTTTTGAACAATTGAGTTATTTGTTGCCAACGCCGAATGAGTACCGCACGGCAAGTGGTGCTCCCGGCTCAAAATACTGGCAGCAACGTGCCGATTATGATATCAGTTGTGAATTAGATGAAAATAATCTTACGCTCACAGGTACGGAAACCATAACCTATTATAATAATTCGCCGGATCCTTTAAGCTATTTGTGGTTGCAACTGGATGAAAACATTCACGATGCCAACAGTGATAACAATCGCAACAATCGCTCTGCTATGAAGCCGCAGATGAACGACAGAGATTTGACAGACCTGGAGCCCTGGCGCAAAATGGATGGCTATGGAATAAAAATTACGCGTGCTGAATCGTCTGGCAAAGCATTGTCCTATACCATCAATCAAACGATGATGCGTATTGACCTGGCTACTGCATTGCAACCCGGACAAAAATTCGTTTTCAGGTTAGACTGGCATTATAAAATCCCCGACCGCACTTATCAGTTGGGGCGCGGTGGTTATGAATTTTTTCCTGGCGATGGCAACCATGTATTTACCATGAGCCAATGGTACCCACGCATGGCCGTATATTCTGATTTCCAGGGATGGCAGAATCTGCAATTTACCGGGGGCGCGGAATTTGCATTAACCTTTGGCAACTTTAAAGTAAAAATGGCAGTCCCTGCCGATCACATGGTGGCGGCTACCGGGCAATGCCGCAATTACAACCAGGTATTAAGCGCTGCACAATTAAAAAGATGGCAGCAGGCCCAAACCGCTGAAAAGCCTTTGGAAATTGCCACCTTAGATGAAGCGGTAAACAACGAGAAAGATAAAAGCACTGAAAAGAAAACATGGATATACGAGGCGGAAAATGTGAGGGATTTTGCATGGACGGCTTCCCGTAAATTTATTTGGGATGCCATGCCGGTAAATGTTGAAGGGAAAAAAATAATGGCAATGAGCTATTATCCTAAAGAAGCGTATAATTTGTACAACAAATATTCTACCAAAGTAGTTGCGCATACCGTTAAAACGTATTCAAAACATACGATACCCTATCCTTACCCGGTAGCCATTTCGGTAGAAGCTTCGAGCGGCATGGAATACCCAATGATCTGTTTTAACTATGGGCGCACCGAAGCCGATGGCACGTATAGCGAAGCCATTAAATACGGAATGATCAGCGTGATCATTCATGAAGTGGGGCATAATTTCTTTCCCATGATCGTGAACAGCGATGAAAGGCAATGGTGGTGGATGGATGAAGGATTGAATACGTTTTGCCAGTTTCTTACCGAGCAGGAGTTTGATAACAACTATCCTTCCCGCCGCGGGCCCGCTTATCTTATCACCGATTATATGAAGCAGCCTAAGAACAGCCTGGAACCTATTATGACCATGGGCGATAATGTGCTGAGTGTAGGTTCAAATGCATATGCCAAAGCAGCTACGGGTTTAAACATTTTACGCGAAACCATCATGGGCAGGGAATTGTTTGATTATGCATTTAAGCAGTATGCCCGCCGCTGGGCTTTTAAACATCCAACGCCCGCCGATTTGTTCAGAACAATGGAAGATGCCAGCGGAGTAGATTTAGACTGGTTTTGGAGAGGATGGTGGTTTGGTACTGAACCCGTTGATATTGCGCTTGATAGTGTGAAATGGTACAAATCGGATGATCCGCAGAATGCGCAGGCATTAGCGAAAGAATCTTTCACCCCTATCGGGCAGCAAAGAAATAAAGAAGATAAAAGCATTCAGTTTTACACCGATGACGACACTACACTCCGCGATTTTTATTATTACAATCCTGGCGCCGACGAAAAGATGAAACAGGATAAGCTGGACGCCATGCTTGTTAAAGATAAAGTGAATAGCAAAAAGTGGGCGGGCAGGCAATTTTACGAGCTCAGCTTTTCCAATAAGGGTGGTATGGTGATGCCTGTGGTTATTGAATGGACATTTAAGGATGGCACTAAAGAAACCGATCGTGTTCCCGTAACCGTGTGGCGTTTGAATGAGGAAAAATTTACGAAAGTATTTATTAAGGACAAAGAAGTGACTGCCATAAAAGTTGATCCCAATAGGGAAACGGCCGATATTGAAGAAGGCAATAATATGTGGCCGGTAAAAGAATTGCCAAGCAAATTTCAATTGTTTAAAGCCGCGCAGGGTCCGGCAAGAGGCGCCAGCAGCGGCGGAAACGCCATGCAGAAGCAGGGCGGCTAACCTGTTAGGTCTGCCGCGCTGAACCGGTGCCGGGCAGATCTAACAGGTTTTTAATCAAGGCGAACCAACCGCTCCTCTTTGGTTGACCTTTGTTTCCCTTCCTTTTTCTTTGTGATCAGCTCTTCGGGGGAAATTTGAAGAATTTTGTATATTTCCTCTTGTTGGTTATAATTCAAAATGAGCGACTGGGATTCTTTGATATGGTTCCATCTCCCGTTTACATTGTTTACTGTCTTTATAATAAATGTACTGTCTGGATTAAATGTAATAGTGGCCGGTGATTCTTCGCCATGAGCTAACCTAACCCCTTCCACTTTGTGAAAAAGTTGACCGGTAATGATCCAGGTATGGCATAATGAAGAATCTATTGGAACGGAGGTTTCAGCATTTTGACCAAACGCGCAAAGCGGTAACAACAACCCAATTAAGAATTTATTTTTTAGTATACTTTGAAGCATAAGAAAAGGTTGTTAAAAATTGTGGTTGTAAGTTAATCTTTTTTTAATGAAATCCGCTGTACGAAGCTGGAGGCTTTGTACTTATTTCTCCGGATTTCTATCTCTGCAACCCGCTCCTTATAGCCGGGTTACGGATGAGGAATGTACCCGCTCGCTGCCCGGTGATAGCTTCTACTGGTTTAATGCGCTCACCAAACACCTCATAGCTATCTGCTGATAGCTCCTGTGTTTACAGAATCTGATGGCTGAAATCTGATAGCTGACTGTCAAAGAAATATCTACTCCTCAAAATACACCCGCTGTACCCGTTGCGAAATGCCGGTCATTATTTCATAAGGGATGGTTTGTGCCCATTGCGCCAGCCGGGTAATGGATAGTCCCTTACCAAAAACAATCACTTCATCGCCTTCTTTAACACCGCTTATTCCGGTAATGTCTATCATTGTCATATCCATAGCAATATTGCCCACTACCGGCGCTAACCTCCCGTTTACCAGCACACTGCCGGCGCCATTGCTTAAATTCCTGCGGTACCCGTCTGCATACCCGATGCGTATAGTGGCAATGATGCTGTCTTTTTGCAATATACCTTTTCGGGTATAGCCAACTGTTTCACCAGCCTTTATTTTTTTAATTTGGGCAATGGTTGTTTTTAACGTGGCTGCTTCCCTTAGCTCAGGGGAACCGGAAACGCTGCTGTTTACACCATATAGCCCAATGCCTAATCTTACCATATCCAAATGCAGTTGCGGGTGTCTCACTATCGCAGCAGTATTGGCGATATGGCGTATGAAAGCATAAGGCAGAATATCCTTCAGTTGTGTGCAGGCATGTAAATATTGCTCTGCCTGCCATTTCGTAAATATATCTAAGCCCGGATCTTCACTGCCGGCTAAATGCGTGAATACAGACTGTATAGTAAAATAGGGGTTATTGGTAAGCATTCCGGCAAGTGCTTTCATTTCGTTGAGCTCAAATCCAAGGCGGTGCATGCCTGTATCTATTTTTATATGTACCGGGTAGTTCTGCAATCCCTGCTCCTGCAAAAATTGACGGAAAGAAGCTAAAACAGGAAAAGAAAAAATTTCCGGCTCAAGATTATTTTCCGTTATCGCATGATAGCTGCTTTCCTCAGGGTTCATCACCATAATGGGAAGACCAATGCCGGCTTTACGCAGTTCTACACCTTCATCGGCATAGGCAACGGCCAGGTAGTCCACTTTATGAAACTGCAAAATATTAGCTATTTCATAGCTGCCGCTGCCATATGAAAAGGCTTTCACCATGGCCATTATTTTAGTGGCAGGCTGCAACAGTTGCTGGTATTCCTTAAGATTGTGCACAATAGCGGTAAGGTTCACCTCCAGTACGGTTTGATGCGCTTTTTGTTCAAGCAGCGCGCTAACCTGCTCCAGCGCAAATATCCTGGCGCCTTTTATGAGTATGGTTTCATCATGAAATTGTGTGCTGAGAAAATGGGTTATAAAATCTTCCGTTGTTTTGTAAAAAGAAGCCTCTTCAACAGCCTGCTCAAATTTGATTTTATGTTGATAAAGATGACTGCCTATGCCAATAAAGCGATTGATCTTTTTTTGTTGCAGCGCCAAAGCGATCTCGCTGTATACATTTTCAGGGTCTTTTGTTTCGGCAAAATCTGAGAGTATAACCGAACGTTTGCGATGTTGTTGCTGCTGCTCCAAAAAATCAAGGGCAATGTGCAATGAACTGATATCTGCAATATAGCTATCATTGATGATGGAACAGTTGTTAATGCCTCTTTTCATTTCAAGGCGCATTTCTACCGGCTTTAGTATGTGCACGCGGTCTGCGATGACTTCGCTATTGTATCCCATAATCAATAAAACACTGCAGCAGGTAATGGCATTTTCTACGTAGGCGTCGTCTGTAAAAGGAATGTGAATGGTGAGGGGTGGGAAGTTAGAGGTGAGAGGTGAGAGGTGAGAGGTGAGAGGTGAGAGGCTTAACGCTTCACGATTCACTTCAAGACGGATGGTTGTATGAGCGCCTTCTTTTTTAGTATCGCCTACCCTGATAACGCAATGCGCTTTCTTTCCCCAAAAGAAACAAGGAATGCCGGATGCTTCAATGACCTCAACCACCAACGGGTCATCGCCATTGGCAATGATGTGATTTACACCAGTAAACAACAGCAACTTTTCTCTTATTTTTTGCCGCTGATCTTTAAAGTTTTCTTCGTGCGCATCTCCCATATGTGTAAGTATACCCACTGTAGGCCGGATGATGTTTTGCAAGGCCTGCATTTCACCTGGTTGCGAAATGCCTGCTTCAAATAAACCAAGCGTATGCGTGTTGTTCATTTGCCACACGCTTAACGGCACTCCAATTTGCGAGTTATAACTTTTGGGACTGCGAACTATTTGATAGTCTTTTTCGAGCAGCAGGTTCAGCCATTCTTTTACTATTGTTTTTCCATTGCTGCCGGTAATGCCCAGCACCGGTATACTAAACTGTGAGCGGTGAAATGCAGCAAGCGTTTGAAACGCGGTCAGCACATCAGATACCCGGATGAAATTAGCCCCGGGGTAATCTTTTGTTTCAAATGAAAGCTCAACAACAAAATTTTTAATTCTCTTTGTATATAATTCATGGATAAAGCTATGCCCATTGCGTCGTGGTCCCGGCAAAGCAAAAAACAGGGAATTGGCTGCATGCACCACTTTGCGGCTATCTGTTAGCAGGCTATCAATTAGGGCATCCGGGCTGTCAACCTGTAGCTTTCCCTGCACGATAGCCGAAATTTTTTCAATAGAATAACTGCCCATTATTCAATAATGGTTTTATGGTTCGGTCGTTTTTTTGGGTGTGTTACGATCATGATAAATAGAATACAATATAGAAGCTGTCAGGCAAATAACGATCACCGCCAGGGAAATGTATATGGAAATGTGAATATCAAAAAATTCGACCAGCATTTTAATACCAATGAATATCAATACCACAGCGATGCCCTGCTGCAGGAAGTCGAATTTATTGACCGCTCCTTTCATCAAAAAAAACAGGGCCCGCAAACCCAGGATCGCGAAAATATTGGAAGAATAGATCACCAGCACATCATCCGGCGAAAAAGGAACATCGGCCCGTTCCCGTACGATGGATACCACGGTAGGAATAGAGTCTAATGCAAAAACAATATCAATGGCTGCCAGCATAAACACAACAACGGAAAGTATGGTAAAATATACTTTCCCGTTGCGTTTAATGATATACTTTCCCCTGGGTTCCACGGTGGTGAGCCTCAGGTATTTCCTTAAGAACCTGTACAGTTTGGATTCTCTCGGATTGAATTCTTCCTCATCTTTTTTAAAGAATAATTTATATCCCGTATATACCAGGAAGACTCCGAAAATATACAGTATCCAGTGAAACCGTTCTATGAGTTCAATGCCAATGGCTATAAAAATAACCCTGAAAACAATGGCCAGCAGGATACCAATCAGTAAGGCCCTTGCCGTGTCGGAGTCCGCTATTTTAAAGGAACTGAAAATGAGGATGAATACAAAAATATTATCAATGCTCAGCGATTTTTCCATTAGGTAAGCGGTCAAAAATTTAGTAGCTACATTTGAACCGTCTTCAAAGAAAAGAAATACGCAAAAAGCAAGCGAGATTGCCACCCAGAAAATGCTTTGGTAAAAAGCGCTCTTCATGGTTACATGAGCGTTTTTTTTACTGAACAAGCCGAAATCAAAAATCAGTGCAATCAAAAGAACAATGCCAAAAGTGAGGTAAGAAATTTCTGTGGGTGTCATTAACGCGTATAATTTGTTCAAAGATAAGGGGCTATTTTTTGATGCCTGCCAAATTGTTGAAAGCTGCCGGGGCAGTAGTAAGTTGCGGGTGGTTAGTGGTTAGCATTCATTTTCAAACTTTCAAATCAGCACATTTCCACATTTTATTTCCCTTATTGGCTTCATTCTTCTATTTTTGCGCTCTTCCAAATTGCATTTTCAAATGGTTGATGTATTATTAGGCCTCCAGTGGGGCGATGAAGGAAAAGGTAAGATTGTGGATTATTTTGCGCCTTCCTATGATGTGATCGCACGTTTTCAGGGTGGTCCCAATGCGGGCCACACCTTGTATGTAAAAGATAAAAAAATAGTATTGCACCAGATCCCTTCGGGGATATTTCACGATAATACCGTTAATTTAATCGGAAACGGAGTGGTGTTAGACCCGGTAACGCTTAAAAAAGAGTGTGAAACCGTGGCTTCTTTTGGAGTTGACTATACTAAAAATCTTTATATTTCTGAAAGAACCAATCTTATTCTGCCTACACATAGAGCGCTCGATAAAGCTTCTGAAGTATTAAAAGGAAACGATAAAATAGGCTCAACACTGAAAGGCATTGGACCCGCCTATATGGACAAAACCGGCCGAAATGCTTTGCGGGTAGGAGATATCCTCGATAAAAATTTTACAACCCAATATATAAGGCTTCGTCTTAAGCACCAGAAACTGCTCGACAGCATGCAGTTCCACGAAGATATTTCCGCATGGGAGGACGAATTTTTTGAGGGCATTGAGTTCATGCGCCAGTTTAAAATTATAAACGGCGAGTATTTTATCAATGAAAAAATAAGCGAAGGAAAAAAGGTGCTGGCGGAAGGTGCACAGGGGAGCATGCTGGATGTGGATTTTGGAACCTTCCCCTTTGTTACCTCTTCAAATACGATATCTGCAGGCGTATGTACCGGGCTTGGGGTACCTCCGCAAAAAATTAAGGAAGTAATAGGCGTAACCAAGGCTTATTGTACAAGGGTAGGCAGCGGGCCTTTTCCTACCGAATTGCACGACAGTGTGGGAGAAGAATTGCGTAAAACAGGCAACGAGTTTGGTGCTACAACAGGGCGACCGCGCCGCTGCGGATGGATTGACCTGGTAGCTTTAAAATTTGCCTGTATGGTAAATGGTGTTACACAATTGGTAATGACCAAAGCAGATGTATTGGATGCTTTTACTGAGCTTAAGGTATGCGAAGCATATGAAATTGATGGTAAAGCCCGGCAACAGGTGCCCTACCAAATGACCAAGCTGGCGATAGACCCGGTTTATGCTTCATTTAAGGGATGGAATACAAACATTACACAATTATCTTCATTTGATTCCGTTCCTGAAGCCATGAAGGATTATGTTAGCCATATAAACAGATATTTGGGTGCTGAGATAAAATATATCTCCAATGGACCCGGAAGAGACCAGATAATTCCGGTACTTTAATTGTTGTTTTGTATTACAATAAAAATTATTTTTGAAATTATTTGGCTATCTCAAAATCTCGTAGAAATTTTACGTTGTTAATTTAGTCAAGCTATGGCAAAATCTGAAAGAGAAAAAAAAGCTGCTGCTAAGGGAGCTTCTGCTAATAATGGCAAAGCAAAACCCTCAAAAACATCATCCAAGTCAAAAAAGAAAGAAGATGAAGACGAGGAGGATGATGATCTGGACTTCGAAGAAAAATCTTCTATAAAAGGGAAATCTGCGTCTGCTTCTAAGTCTTCAAAAGGTGAGGAGGAAGAAGATGATGATGATGTTGAAGATTTAAAAGATGACTGGGAAAAAGTGGATGAAGATGACAATTGGGATCCCGATTTCGATGAGTTTGATATACCCAAATCAAAAGTGAAAAAAGCAGGGGGGAAGAAGGGGAAAGAAGACGATGATGATCTGGGCATTGATGATGAGTTTAAGGATATGGGGTTGTTTGATGACGGAGGCCGCGGATTTGATGACGATGACGATGACTTTTAATTGTATAGAGTGAAAAGAACTTTTTGTTCCTTTCCTGTTCATGATTTTTTGCAAGTTAAGGAGCAGATGCTGAGTTGGGCCAACCAGTTCAGCATCTGTTGTTTTTTAGATGATCATCAATACCACCTGCCGGAACATAGTTTTGAATGTATCCTGGCAGTTAATGCAGAAAGCATTCTTCGCACCGGTACACACAACGCGTTTAAGCTGCTTCAAACATTTATTGATCAAAATAACGACTGGTGTTTCGGACACCTGGGATATGATCTCAAGAACGGGATCGAGACACTGCAGTCCAATAATGCAGACCTTGTAAAATTTGATGATCTTTTCTTTTTTATTCCTGAAATCGTTTTAATCCTTCGCGGTAACGAATTACAGGTAGGGATGAAAGACCCGGGGCATAAAGGTATAGCCGACGCCGTTTTTAATGCCAAACCCATTCTATCCGGCACGCCGTTGCATATTAAAGTAAAAGCGAGATTTACCCGTGCTGCCTATATTAACACTGTTCATAAGCTGCAACAACACATTTTGCGGGGTGATTGTTATGAAATTAATTTTTGTCAGGAATTTTATAATGAAAACGCAGTAATTGATCCACTGGGCGTATACAGGTCATTGAGCAAAGAATCGCCTAACCCCTTTTCATGTTACTACCGGGTGGAAGATAAATACCTGCTTTGTGCAAGTCCTGAACGCTACCTGCGGAAGAGCGGAAATAAAGTAATGTCGCAGCCCATAAAAGGTACAATACGGCGCAATAGTAATAATACCGGGGTTGATGTATCAAATAGGGAAACATTACAGCGCAGCGCGAAAGACCGTTCGGAGAATATAATGATTGTTGACCTGGTAAGAAATGACCTGGCAAAGGTTTGTATAGAAGGGAGTGTAAAAGTAGATGAATTAATGGGTATATACGCTTTTCCGCAGGTGTTCCAGATGATCTCTACCATAAGCGGTGAAGTAGAAAATGAAACTCCCGTTACAGATTTATTAAAGGCAACTTTTCCGATGGGAAGCATGACAGGCGCACCCAAAAAAAGGGTGATGCAATTGATCGAGCAATACGAGAGAACCAAACGTGGTTTATTTTCGGGAGCGGTAGGCTATATTTCACCTCAAAAAGACATGGATTTTAATGTGGTGATCAGGAGTATATTGTATAACGCTTCAAGCCGGTATCTCTCTTTTCAAGCTGGTTCTGCCATTACTTATCACAGCAACGCTCAGGCTGAGTATGAAGAATGTTTGCTAAAAGCAGCGGCCATAAAAAAAGTGCTGAATATATAAATCCAGCACCCTTCTTTTATTAAGATAATCCCCTTTATTTCTTTTTCATGGTTCTGTCTGTGCCTGTAGACATAATAGCTTTTGTTTTGGGAAGGTTGATGGCTTCAGGATAGTTACTGCGATCATTGCTAAAAAGAGTATTGTTATCTGCCAGCATCATTTCAATGCATTCATTTAAGATGTCTTCCCGTATTTCGCTGAATTTCTGCATTTTATCCTTAGGCAACCTCATATCGTAACCATTGGTTGCTACTTCCTTATCAAAACCCGGATTGTACATGTTGAATTCAGCTACTTCCATATCTAAATTTTTTGCCACTATGGACGTATTGTATTTTCCACTGATGTGCAATAATGTTACATTATTCAAATTTTCTGCCCTGAGTTTATCCATGTTTATTAAAGGAACACGCTCTTCATCCTGTTTTTCTAAAATATACCGGGCAGCTACGAATTTTTTAACATGTGCTCTTGATTCGGCAGGTAAATAGTACTGCAATTTCCAGAAATCGCGGCTGTGGCTTTTCTTGATGGCGCTTTCTACCCTTGAAGCTCCACCATTATACGCGGCGATAACCAATAACCAATCGTCAAATTGTGAGTATAAAATTTTGAGATATTTTGCTGCGGCGTGTGTGCTTTTTATAAGATCGCGTCTTTCATCTCTGTGACGATTGATAGTTAAACCCATTAGCCTGCCTGTAGGGGCCATGAATTGCCAGGGCCCTACAGCTCCTTTGCGGGATACTGCACCATTGAACATTTCAGATTCAATAAGAGCAAGGTATTTCAGATCGGTGGGAAGCTCATGCCGGATCATTATCTTATCTATGAGCGCCAGTTGACGGACATATTTAGATGTGATTTTTTCGAGCCGTGCTTCATGCCTTTTTTCATAAGCCGTTACAAAAGATACAGACATGGGATGTAATCCGCTGTAGATATTCTGCGTTGTTGCTAAGCTTTTTCCTGAAGCAGTTATTTCAGGAGCCGCCTTTACTTCTTCTTTAGCAATAACAGTAACCTCAGTATTTTTCGAAGGAGAACTAACTGCCGCTGCTACAACTATTTCGGTGCTGGCGATACTGGTATCATTTTTTTGCGTTGTGGAATTGTCATGTATTTCTGTAGCAATGGAAGCCAAGGAGATACACAAAACAAATGTAAAACAACCAAAACCTTTTAATAACATATTCATATAAACTCAATTTTTTGGTTTTCTCCCAATTGGCAATAATGATTCCAAAAAGAGAGGATACAAAATAATTGGTTGATTCACAGGGGATTAATAAATTCCTAAAGTTATGTGAAGTTAAATCAGAGGTATTGGAGGAGTGGAAATCAAAAGTACTCCTTCAAAATGGATTGACATAGCTTTGCACTAAAACTATGCCATGATTTATGGTAAAATCCTAAAAATCGGCCCCTAAAATACGCCATATTGACCCTGTTCGGAAATAATGACATGCGGAGTTGGATCCTGAATTGAGCTTTAGAGTGATTTTATGCCGGAGAAAACAGACCTGTGTATATCAAACCCGATAGCCGACCCGATTTTTTTTAAGGCGAGGGTCATCTGGTTTTCAACGGTCTTTACGGAAAGATTCAGCAATTCAGCTACTTCTTTGTATTTCAATTCTTCTTCTTTTACCAGCTTAAAAATAAGCTTACATCTGGCAGGCAAACTTTGAACGGCTTCATGAATTTTATGTATCATTTCGGCGGTGATCATTAATTGCTCAGGATCGAAAAAAACACTGTTTAATTCAACCCAGTAATCATCCGGAAGCAAATTTTGATGGCCCTTTTGCTTTTTCAGGTAATTGAGCGCGGTATTGCGGGTGCTGGTAAAAAGATAAAATTTCAGGTTGATGATGGTATGAAGCACTTTGCGTTTTTCCCATATTTTAATAAAAACATCAGATACAGCCTCTTCCGAAAGCTGCTTCGACCTTAGAAATGAAAAAGCGAATTGCTGAAGAGAAGGGTAAAAATGAAGGAACAGTTCATTATATGCCTGCTGATTGTTAAAGAGAGCAACCTGTTCCTGCAATAGTTCAATATGAGTTTGCTGATTATCCATACAGCACCAGCGTACAATCGTTTTGGTTTTGCAAACTACGCATTTTAATACGAAGTTCTCTTTGAAGGTAAGATAATGCTTAAATGTGCTGCCTGAAGAAAAATTATTCCGAATGATGTTTTTTTCTACCTTTGCACACCACAAAATAAAAACCGGGTAATTAATGATATTTCTTCTTTGAGAAGAAAGGACCCTTAGCTCAGCCGGTTAGAGCATCTGACTCATAATCAGAGGGTCGCTGGTTCGAGCCCAGCAGGGTCCACATTAAATGGGTTATGATATTTCATAGCCCATTTTTTAAAATCTACCCTAATATCAATATCTTGCGGACGTTTTTCAGCGAAAGGCTCAAATTCAACTCAACAGGCGCCGTATAATTCTTTCGGTTTACGTGCTTTTGGTTTGAAGAAAATGTCTTTTATATTTGTCCTCTTTAACCTTTTATTAACCTGTCGCAGGATACATTTGTCACTCAATTTAATTTATGAAGCGTTTCTTACTGGTCATTTCACTATTAGTATGGGGTAATTTTTTATTGGCACAAACGGTAACCGACACGCTTTCCCCGAAAAAAAGCAGAAACAACAGCCAACTTTCCGGCCGTGCTGCAGACCATTTTATGGTCCAGATAGGCTATAATGGCTGGGGTGGAAGTCCTGATTCGCTCAGGACAGGAGGTCTAAGCAGAACCTTCAACATGTATTTCATGTTTGATTTTCCGTTCAAATCGGACCCCCGTTTCAGTGCCGCGATAGGGGCAGGACTGGGCACCGACAATATGTTTTTTAAGGAGACTACTGTTGATCTGCGAAAATATCCGTTGAGCTTTGCACGTGATACAGTGAGCTCTTATAAAAAGTACAAGATTGCGACAGGATATCTGGAGGTTCCGGTAGAACTTAGGTTTGCCAGCAACCCTACCAGCTATAACAAAGCATTTAAGGTAGCCTTAGGCGTAAAAGTGGGAACCATGGTAGACGCGCACACCAAAGCTAAAATAACCCGCGACAGGGAAGGGTATGGCGGCTATACTCAAAAGGTAAAAGACAAAAGAAATTTTAATACCACCCGCCTGGCCGGAACACTTCGTGTGGGATATGGTGCGTTTTCGATTTTCGGAACCTACCAGTTTAATGAATTTATCAGGGAAGGTGCTGGTCCAAATGTAAAGCCCTATTCTATCGGGCTAACGATAAGCGGGTTATAAATTTGAATGATTGTATTTTAAAGACAGACGGATGTCAGCAGCGACATCCGTTTTTTATTGCACATGATTTACCTTTGCGATTCTAAATTTTAAGGATTGATAGACAAAAAGAGCAAATTTTTACAGGAGGAAAAAGCTGTGCTGGTGGGATTGGTGCACAAACTGCAAACCGAACACCAGTTGAAGGAATACCTTGAAGAGCTGGCTTTTTTGGCCGAAACCGCGGGCGCAAAAGCAGTAAAAAAATTCTACCAGAAACTCCCTCACCCCGACAGTAAAACATTTATAGGCAAAGGCAAACTGGAAGAGATCAGGCAATATATTGACAGGCATGGCGATATACAGGTTGCTATTTTCGACGATGAACTTACGGGGTCACAAATATCCAATATTGAAAAAATATTAGACGTAAAAACAATAGACCGCAGCGATCTGATCCTGGATATTTTCGCCAATCGCGCAAAAACCGCCCAGGCCAAGGCACAGGTTGAACTGGCACAGTATCAATACCTGCTGCCCAGGTTAAGGGGTATGTGGAAACACCTGGAAAGACTTGGCGGAGGTATCGGAACGAGAGGTCCGGGAGAAACAGAAATTGAAACCGATCGGCGTATAGTGCGTGATAAGATATCGCTTTTGCGTAAAAAGCTTGTTGAGATAGACAAGCAGGCTTCTACGCAGCGAAAAGACCGGGGTGAATTTATTCGCGTTGCATTAGTAGGGTATACCAATGTGGGAAAGTCTACTATCATGAATGTACTGAGCAAGAGCGAAGTATTCGCGGAAAACAAGCTGTTTGCCACCCTGGATACCACTACCCGTAAAGTGGTTTTTGAAAATACGCCATTCCTGCTGAGCGATACCGTTGGATTTATCCGTAAACTTCCGCATCACCTGGTAGAAAGTTTTAAAAGCACCCTGGATGAAGTGAAGGAGAGTGACGTGTTGTTGCATGTGGTAGATATTTCACACCCTCAGTATGAAGACCAGATGGCGGTGGTAAATAAAACACTGCAGGATCTGAAATGTTATGACAAGCCGGTTATTACCATTTTTAATAAAATGGACCTGTATGTAGCAAATACTTTTGATGAGTGGCTGGACGCAGACACGAAAATGCAGTTACTGGCCGAACTGAAACAAAGATGGGCAAATGCAACACAGGGTAATTGCATTTTTATATCGGCTACTGAAAAACAAAATATCGATGAACTGAGAAAGGTACTCACGGATAAAATCCGCGAACTGTATCGCATCAGGTATCCTTATAAAACTGAGTTTTTGTATTAGGTTTAAACTTTGCAGCGTACCACATGCCGGAAGAAAGCAACAACTGGGTTAAGATAGCGGAGCATATCAGCGAAATTGACTTTGGTTTTAATGATATTGCGGAACGAGAAGTTGGAGGCAAAAAAATATGCCTTGCGAGGTTTAACAATATGGTATTTGCCTTTGCAGCTGTATGTCCGCATGCAGGCGGGCTTTTAGCTGAAGGCAGTATTAACGCCTCCGGGCATATTGTGTGCCCTGTGCACAGCTATAAATTTAACATGCGAACGGGATATAATGTAAGCGGGGAAGGATATTATTTAAAGCATTGGCCGGTGGTGATGAGAGCAGATGGCGTTTTTGTAAATATTGGAGAATGAGGAAGGATATCGCGTTATAACCTGAGCCTGTTAATTATTACTTCTTCTTTTTGGGGGTTTATATTCTTTAAAGCATTCCAGGATATAAAGTCCCAATTCCGCATCACTCAGCATAACAACATATTCGTATTGGGGGCGATAATATTTCATAAAACTGTCTAATTCCGGACTTTCTAACCTGGTGAGTTTTCGTACAAACAGTTTACTGTAGCGGTAATCAATATATTTTTCCTGTTCTTCTTTTATCAGCCATCCCTGCAAAAATTTCATATTCCTGCTGCGGCGAAAACGAAATACGTTGATCAGTTCATTGATGTCAACGCCGGCCCCCGCTCCAATGCTGCCCGGCGACAAGGTAGAAACACGCAATCCGGGTTTGCGGTAATTAAAAGCCTTTTCATATTCTCTCCGGTTCTGCAAAGAATCAAAGCGATAATTCGGCTTTCGTACTGTAACGCCAGGCAATTCAATAGCTGATATTTGTATGGAAATATCAAAAGCTGCCGGATTTTGAACCGTTTTTACAGCGTATTTCGGGGTGGCTTTGCCCAGGTAAGAAAACCATATAGAATCTGCCGGTTTAATTTTAATGCTGTAAAAGCCAAAAGAATCGGTTTGAGTTCCGTATCCCGAAGTGTTAAGCACACTCACCCCTGGCAGGGGAATCTTTTGTGTAATATCATAAACCGTTCCCTGTATCTCCTGCGCGCGGATAAATAGCGGCGAAACAGCCAGCGCACAGGTTATAACGGAAACATATATACGAAGATTGGACCGTATACTATGATAAAGCTTTTTCAAGTAAGCCCTTCCACCTTTCATATATACGCGTATATTCTTCATGATTGTTTTTAGGTTCTGCCAGGGCAACAGGCTTATAGTTGCGAAACGCTTCCTGCGGTGTGGTGTAAATGCCTGCGCCAATGCCTGCGCCAATAGCAGCTCCCACTGCACCATCATTTTCATAGAGTTCCACCGGTGTTCCGGTAAAATTCACGAAAAGATCAGTAAATACATCACTTAAAAACATATTGGCTTTTCCGGCACGGATAACAGAAGGACGGAGTCCGTTTTCCTTCAGAATATCCAATCCATAACGAAAAGCGCAGGCAATGCCTTCCTGGGCAGCCCGGAATAAATGTGATGACTGATGCGTGGTTAACTGCAGATTACTGATTTGCGCCCCCATCATTTTATTTTCGAGCATGCGTTCGGCGCCATTGCCAAACGGCAGCACCAGCAATCCATTGCTTCCCAAAGGAATTTTTGCCGCAAGTTCATTTATTTGCCTGTAAGATAAATTACCGCCGGCGGTTTCTTTTACCCACCTGTTCATTATGCCGGTGCCATTAATGCAAAGTAGTACTCCAATGCTTTTTTGTGTTGCACTGTGATTTACATGCGCAAAACTATTTACTCTTGATCGCGGATCGCCTGTCAGTTGGTCACTAACGGCATATATCACTCCCGAAGTACCCGCTGTGGCGGCTATTTCGCCTGGCTGCATTACGTTTAGCGACAACGCATTGTTGGGCTGGTCACCTGCCTTGTACGATATGGGAATACCTGCTTTTAATCCCAATGTTGCTGCCACGGATGTTGTTATATTGCCGTGAACAGAAAAAACGGGCTGTACGGCAGGGATCATATTTTCAGAAAACCCATAATAATCCATGACCTCCTTTGCCACGGCATTGGATTGAAAATCCCATAAAATACCTTCTGATAGTGCAGCGGGCGAGATGGTTATTTCCTGTGTTAACTGCATGGCAATATAATCGCCCGGTAACATCAGCTTATCCACTTTTTCAAACACCGCAGGCTCATGTTGTTTTACCCATGCTAATTTTGACGCTGTAAAATTGCCGGGTGAATTCAGCAGGCATTGCTGGCAGTAAGAGGCGCCGATAGCTTCAAAGGCTTTGTTTCCTGTTTCAACAGCGCGGCTGTCGCACCAAATAATAGAAGGTCTTAATACTTTTTTATTTTTATCAACAATTACCAGTCCATGCATCTGGTAAGCGATGCCTATAGCCACTATATTTTTGGGATCGTAAGTGCCGGAGCCATTGAGTTTTTTTATGGCCTGGCAGGTGTATTGCCACCAGCTTTCGGGTTCCTGCTCCGCCCAGCCGGGATATTGCGAAATAATGGAAGCTTCAGTTTCAGGAAATTGGGCTGAGGCAACCAGTTTTGTATCGGCAGCATTAATTACAGATACCTTTATGGATGATGTGCCCACGTCAATGCCAAGAAGTAACATATGGTGAATGGTATTTGTTTATATTATAATTGGAACAAGATACTAAAAACATTGTTTGATTATGGTGACCTGCGATAATTGAATTATGTTTGGCTAAATGTTTTGTTGCATTTATCCGGCTGTTGTTAAAAGATTGTAATATACGCCGGGCCTTAGCGTGAAGACTGTGTTTTAACGCAACTTTATCCCGGTCTCTTGTAGTCAAATGTTATATTTGTTATGATCATATTGTGATAGTTACCGGATGAGGGAAGAAAAATAAAAATGAATCGTATAGGAAAATATTTACTTCAGTTCGCATTGCTGCCATTTGTATTTTGCCTCACGGCTCAGGAGGGTTCCGGCCAGGTGAAAGCTATTGCTTCAGCTAATAAAGCCATTGTTTTGCAGGATGAAGCAATACAACTGCAATTTAATATTGAGAATGCAGATGAAGTGCAGCAATTTATTCCGCCTTCTTTTAAAGGATGTAAGGTTATTGAAGGCCCGCACCATACATCGGGCACTTCAGCTATTAATGGGGTTGTGAATAACTATGTTTCTTTTGTATATATCATACAGCCTGAGGCCCCCGGCCACTATTCGCTTTCCGGCGCCTCCGCTAAAATAAATAACCGGCGTTTTGCTTTCAATACCATCAGGTTTAAAGTTAACCAGGCAAAACACAACAATAACCAGTATAATTTTCAAAGCCAGCGCTACGACGATGTTTTGCAACAAAATTTATACAGCGATTATATTCTGCGCAAGGGTGAAGATATTCATAATAAGATCCGGCAGAATCTTTTTATCAGGGTGGATGTTAATAAAAACCACTGCTATGAAGGTGAGCCGGTTGTGGCCACTTACAAATTATACACCCGCCTGCGCTCTGAATCCAAAGTATCCAAACGGCCTTCTTTTAATGGTTTTAGTGTTTATGATATAGTTGATCCGTCGTCGGTGCCCTCCACTATTGAAACGTTGAATGGTAAAGATTTTAATGTGTACCTTATCCGCAAGGCACAACTTTTTCCGCTCCAGTCGGGTATACTTGAACTTGACCCTGCAGAAGTAGAAAATTCCATTTCTTTTTTGAGCGCAGAAAAAACGATAGAAGATAAAGGAGAGCATCTTCCCGAATTGCCCCGGTCCTTTGAATCTGATAACATTCCCTACGACGGAGTTGTAACGGAAAATGTAAATATCAAAAGCAATCCGCTGGCTGTAACCGTAAAAGCGCTTCCTGCTTCTGCCAAACCTGCCTCTTTTAATGGTGCGGTAGGAAACTTTAGTATCGAAGCTACCATTAACAAAAATGAAATTGCTTTAAATGATGCCGCACTCCTCCGGGTTATTATTAAAGGCGAAGGTAATTTTGGAGTTATTAATGCGCCTGATGTGCACTGGTCTCAAGATATTGAAGCATATGAGCCTGAGATAAAGGAGGATGTTTTAAAAACGGTTGTGCCTATGCGGGGCTATAAAACCTTTGCTTTCACGGTAATGCCTAAACGAACCGGTAAAATAAAAATTTCCCCTGTTGAGTTCTCCTATTTTGATCCGCAGGTTAACCAGTATAAAACTGCGAAAACAGATTCTATTTTTATTAATGCTATTCCGGCTGCACAAAGTAGCCTGTACAATGCCTCCGCTGTAACGGAATATGAGAATACCAAAACTGACACGAACAGGTTGTGGATAATAGGTGTAACTGCTGCACTGTTAGTGTTATTTGGCTTTTTTCTATTCAGGTATATTCGTTTGCCACTCAGTACACCCGTTGCGAAAATTGTTAAAAAAGGCAGCCCGGAAACTATACCTCTTAACCAGCAGGAGGTGCAACCTGCTTTTTTATCCAATCCTTTATTTCGCACACGCCTTATGCTTATACAGCAAAACGGGCAGGGATTTTATTCCGAATTGGGCAAAGCATTATGGAATTATCTGAATGAAAAATTACAGATACCAGATACGCATCTGAGCAAAAGGAATATAGAACAGCAATTGAGAATAAAGGGCTTCGACGATATCATTGTTACACAGTTTCAATTGCTTACCCAGCAATGTGAAGTTGCTTTATATACTCCTGTTATCAACGAGGCTGAGATGCAGTCTGTATATGATCTTGCGGAAGATTTACTGGAGAATATTTCAAAGCATTCATAAAGCGGCATTTCTGCGCCTTGCTATTGTACGTTCGTACTAAACCACTACCTTCCTTAAAAAAATAAGGCCAGCCCTAGAAAGAGCCAGCCGTTGCTAACCTATGAAAAACACCAAGTTAAAATTAGGTAATTATTCGGTATTTAAAAAATCATTTGTTCTTACGGGGTTGTGGTGTGCCGTTCTGTCTTGCTTTTATTCTTTGCTGCATTTCCCTGCGCACCATAGTTTTAAATCTGTCTTCCGCTTCATATACTTCCCGCCCCCTTTCTTCATCCAAAATACGACCAAAATCCTTTCTGTATTTTTTCCTGATATCCAGGGCCTTCTGTTGTCTCTCAAGGTCGTCAATAATATTCTTATCCTTTACAACAGTTATTATTTCTTCCCGGTATTTATTGAACAGCGGCCAAAACTTTTCAGCTTCATTTGAAGAGAGTTGCAATTGCCTGGTGAGATACCCAATTTCAAGCATTTTTATTTTTTCTCTGCCGTTTCCAGAGTCTGCAACTTCTTGCCCGTTCGTTAGCAAGGTTGCAAATGTAATAAATCCAAAAAGTAAAAAAATCTTTTTCACGGAAAAAAATATTTATTTTTTTTATTTCAATAGAAAATTTTTAAGAAAACCGTTTGTCATAGTAATAATATCTATATGTTATGGCATAACATTGAAAATTTAAAAAGCGGTTTGCCGGTAATAGCTTCTTTTTTTATAGGGATATCTCTGTACCGGAAATATCTTTTTCATAATTGCTAAGCGCTTCATCGGGTATACCCTTAAGTATGTTTCCCAGGCCCGAATCATCCAGAAAAACAATATCTACAAATTTAGCATCAGCATCGTTTTCTGAAACCCATTCCGGTGTTTCGGGCATCGCCGAAAGGTAGCCTTCAAGGTCAATATTGGAAACTTCAGGCAGTTGTATTAACTCAGGTTGTTGTTTATCATTTTCGGTGGTCATCAGGGCGGAACTGCTATGGTTATCGTATGGGTTATTCCAGAAAAACAAAGCACTTACTGCAATAATTCCGGTTATGGCGGCGGCTGCAGCATATTTCAACCATCCCGGTTTTTTGTTTTTAAAGCTGGTATTAATTTGAAAAACGGGAGCCTCTTTTTTTTCAGCCAATTTTTCTGTAATGCTTTGCGGAAGTGTATCGAAATAGCCAGCGGGAATATTGAACGCCGTTTTATTTTTTAAGGATGCAATAAGAGGTGATAATGAACTGGTTTCCTCATCTGCAGACAAGCCAGTGGTCACTTTATTTTCTTTTGCCAGTCGTAATATTTTTCCGGGTAAAGCTTCAAAATATCCCTCAGGCGCTTTAAAAACAGTATTGTTTTTAATTTCGGCTATGACCGGGCCGATTTCTTTTAATTCTTTCTCTATGTCCGAATTGTGTTTCATTAAATGTTAAGACTACGTTATAAGTAGAAGGTTTAATGATTTAAAATAAAGTCTTCTACTTTTTTCACTGCGTGGTGATAGCTGGCTTTTAATGCCCCTTCCGAAGTATCCAGAATTTTGCTCATTTCGTCATATGGCATTTCATCGTAATAGCGCAGATTAAACACAAGACGTTGCTTTTCGGGCAATTCCTGTATGGCCAATTGCAGTTTCCATTCTATTTTGTTTGCATCAAAATCCTTGTCGGCTTTTAGTTGACTGGCTATGCTGCCCGCTTTTTCAATAGATACTGAAGATTTTTTCTTTTGTTGTTCGAGATAAGTCAGCGATTCATTGGTTGCAATCCGGTACAGCCAGGTATAAAGTTGTGAATCTTCCCGGAAATTATCGAGCCCGTTCCATACTTTAATAAACACATTTTGTAAAACGTCATTGGCATCTTCGTGGTGAATGACCATACGGCGTATATGCCAGTACAGTTTTTCCTGATACTTTTTTATAATACTGGTAAAAGCCTTCTCCCTGGTAGCGGGTATGCGGAATTCCTGCATTAACAAAATATCATCAGCACGATTAATTGCCATACCTGGGTTAAGTTTTAAATGCCTTATTTCCGCTTCATCACTTTTTCCGCTGCGGCAACAATATCGGGAGTGTCGAGCCCGTATTTTTTTAACAGCTCAAGGGGTTTCCCGCTTTCGCCAAAAGTGTCATTAGTGCCCACGTACTCAATAGGAACCGGAAAATGCCTGGCAGCCGCCTGTCCTATTGCGTCACCCAGTCCGCCGATAATATTGTGTTCTTCTACCGTTACTGCACATTTTGTTTTGCGCAGGGTGGTTAATACAGCTTCTTCATCTAAGGGTTTTATAGTGTGTATGTTCACTACTTCGGTGCTTATTCCTTTTTCTTCCAGTAATATTCCTGCCTCAATGGCCTTCCATACCATGTGCCCGCAGGCAAAAATAGCAACATCACTCCCTTGTGAAAAATATTGGGCCCTGCCGATCTCAAACTTTTCATCAGCTTTTGTAAATATGGGCCATACGGGTCTTCCGAATCGTAGATATACGGGCCCTTCATGATCTGCTATGGCGAGTGTGGCAGCTTTGGTTTGGTTATAATCGCAGGGTACGATCACGGTCATTCCCGGCACCATTTTCATCATGCCTATATCTTCTAATATCTGGTGTGTGGCCCCATCTTCTCCCAGGGTTAAACCGGCGTGTGAAGCGCATATTTTTACATTCTTCCCGGAATAGGCCACCGACTGGCGAATCTGGTCGTATACCCTGCCCGTGGAAAAATTTGCAAAAGTAGTGGTAAAGGGAATTTTACCGCCAATGGTTAATCCGGCGGCTATGCCTATCATATTAGCTTCTGCTATGCCACATTGTATAAAACGATCGGGAAAATCTTTAATAAATGCATTTAATTTTAACGAGCCTGCAAGGTCGGCAGTAAGAGCAACTACATTAGGATTTTTTTTGCCTAATTCATAAATGCCATCGCCAAATCCGCTTCTTGTATCTTTTTGTCCGGTTACCTGTATGTCTTTTAACATGATTTTATTCGTATATTTTAGGGCGTAAAATAATGGATTAATTTAACTGGATATTCTTTCCTGTAAATAATTTTTCATCCTCTTTAAGTTTTTGTTCCCATTTCCATGCGCTGCCCAATATGTCTTCCAGTTTAAATTCCGGCTCCCAGCCCAGTTGTTTTCTCGCTTTATCATTATTGGCATAAATAGCAACCACATCGCCCGGACGGTTAGCGCCGATAGTATAATGCAAAGGAATACCCGTTACTTTTTCAAATGCCTGAATCGTTTCCAGTACGGTAATGCCTGAGCCTGTACCAAGGTTAAATATTTCGGGGTTGCTTTTGTTTTTCTTATCTATCAAATACTGGAGCGCCAGCGTGTGGGCATGCGCCAGGTCACTTACATGTATAAAATCTCTTACGCAGGATCCATCGCGTGTAGGGTAATTATTACCAAATACAGTGATGCCGGGTAATTTGCCTATGGCAGATTGCGTAATTACCGGAACAAGATTCTGAGGTTTATCAATGGGTAACTCTCCTATTAGCGCTGATGGATGTGCTCCTGCGGGATTAAAATAACGCAATAAAACACAGGAAGTGTCATTGACATGTGAAAATTCTCCAATGATTTGTTCGCCCATTTGCTTGGTATACCCATATGGTGATTCTGCAGCTTTGGTAGGTGTGGTTTCTGTTACCGGTATATGATCGGGGTTGCCATACACAGTGCATGATGAAGAAAAAACGAAATAAGGAATTTTGAAAAATTCAACACATTTCAAAAGATTGATCAGTGAAACAAGGTTGTTTTCAAAATAAAGCAAGGGCTTTTCCACCGATTCTCCAACAGCTTTATACGCCGCAAAGTGAATGATACCTGCTATATCTTCATTTTCTTCAAAAATAGCATTGGTATCATTAAAGTCGCAGAGGTCTACCTTGTAGTTTTTTACTTTTTTTCCGGTTATTTTTTCAATGCCCTCCAGCAGGCGCTCAGAGGATCGCGAATTGTTATCAACGGAAATGATGTCGAACCCGTTTTCAATCAGGTCAACAATAGTATGCGATCCTATATAGCCACAACCACCTGTTACCAGAATTTTTTTCATAGCTGTTACAAAATTTTATTCAAGATACTAAGTTCAGAAGATATTCACCATAACCACTTTTCATCAGGGGTTCTGCTGTTTTCAGTAATTGTTCTTTATTTATAAATCCTTTTATATATGCAATTTCTTCTATGCAGGCAATTTTTATGCCCTGTCTTTGTTCAATTACCTGTACGAATAAGGAAGCCTGCATCAGTGAATCGAATGTTCCTGTATCTAACCATGCAGTTCCCCTGTCTAACACCGATACTTTTAGTTTACCCCTGCGCAAATATTCCTTGTTTACATCTGTAATTTCGTATTCGCCCCTTGGTGAAGGGTTTAAATTTTTAGCAATATTGATTACTTCATTGTCGTAGAAATACAATCCCGGCACCGCATAATTGCTTTTAGGCTTCACCGGTTTTTCTTCGATAGAAAGCGCTTTCATCGTTTCATCAAAATCTACCACTCCGTATCTTTCCGGGTCGCTTACCTGGTAAGCGTATACTATTCCTCCGTCGGGATCAATATTATTGCTTAAGGTGCGGCCCAAACCACTTCCATAAAAAATATTATCCCCCAGTACAAGTGCTACTTTTTCTTTGCCAATAAATGTTTCCCCGATTACAAATGCCTGGGCAAGTCCGTTGGGGATTGCCTGCTCGGCATATGAAAACTGCAGCCCTAAATGGCTGCCGTCTCCAAACAATTTTTTAAAATTGGGCAGATCATGTGGTGTAGAAATGATGAGCACTTCCCTGATGCCTGCCAGCATAAGGGTTGATAAGGGATAGTAAATCATGGGTTTGTCATAAACCGGCATAATTTGCTTGCTGATCGCATAAGTAATTGGGTGTAATCTTGTGCCCGATCCACCCGCCAGAATAATTCCTTTCATTGAAAATAGTGCTTTGTTTATAGAATAACATAGTATGCTCAAACGCCCTTCAGTCAGTGCTTTTTGTTTTTTCCGAAATCCCGCGCAGCAATATGTCGTATGAACTGGGGCGCCAAATTAAGGGCTGTGATAACCCGGTTTTTATCCCGGGCGAAGTTACCCACTTCGGGTTAAAGTAAAGCAGATTAAAATATCAGAAAAAGAAATGCGAAAGCCAATATATGACGGCTGCCATCAGAGCACTTATGGGAATGGTGATGATCCAGGCCCATAGAAGGTTTACCGTAACCCCCCAGCGTACGGCCGATAGTCGTTTGGTAGCTCCCACGCCCATGATAGCTCCTGCAATAGTATGGGTGGTGCTTACCGGTATTTTTAGATGTTCGGTAACAAAAAGCGTAATGGCGCCTGCTGTTTCAGCGGCAACGCCTTCAAATGGGGTTACCTTGGTAATGCGGCTGCCCATGGTCTTTACAATTTTCCATCCCCCGCTTAAAGTGCCCAGCGCAATGGCCGTATAACAGGATATAGGCACCCAGTAAGGCATTTCATCAAAAGTGCTAATGCTCCCATGCGAAATGAGCGCCACCGTAATGATGCCCATAACCTTTTGGGCGTCATTACCACCATGACCAATGCTGAATGCCGCTGAAGAAACCAGTTGTAACTTCTTAAACCATACCGTAGACTTATGCGCATTCAGCCCGCTGAGAAAAAGTGTGAATATACACATGATCATTACAATAAAAGCGAGCAGCAGCAGCTTGAAATTGTGGGAGTGAAAGATAACTTTTGATATGTAGCTGTTGTAATGCGATTTTAAATTGGCCGGGTCAAATTCCATGATCTGGGAAAGTATTATTACCGTAAGCACCATAAGCCCGATGGAAAAAAGTTTCGGCCATATGCTTTTTCTGAAAGCGTTAATGAACCATAGTGAAATTACCAGCGCCATGATCATACCCAGGAGCGGTGCTAAAAAAATAAAGGCTACAATCTGCATTACGGGGCCCATGTTTATGGCATAAAAACCCGCATTGGCAATGGCTGCGCCGGCAAAACCGCCTATTAAAGTATGCGAGGATGAAGAAGGTATACCAAACCACCAGGTAATAAGATTCCATATAATAGCGGCCGACAATCCCGCCAGCACCACCTGGAGGGTAATATAGCTTTCCTTTACTGTTTTGGCAATGGTATTGGCTACGCCGTGATCTTTAAAGATGAAGAATGCTACAAAGTTAAACAAGGCTGCCCATAGTACTGCCTGAAAAGGAGTGAGTACTTTGGTGGAAACAATAGTAGCTATGGAGTTGGCTGCGTCGTGAAACCCATTTATATAATCGAAAACCAAAGCTAGAATGATAATAACAACTAATAAGGTCATACATCCTTTTATTTGAAAATCCGGTAATAAGAAGAAGAGGAAGTGTTCAACTGCTCAAACATTATGCATATTTAACTATAATAGATTCGATTACATTAGCGGCATCTTCACATTTGTCTGTCGCTATTTCCATGGCCTGGTAAATCTCCCTTTTCTTTATTACTTCCTTGGCATCCGGCTCGGTAGCAAATAAGCGCTCAATGCTCATATCAAATATATCATCTGCCTGGTTTTCGATGCTGTTTATTTTTACCAGCGATTCTGTTATCTGACGAAGGTTTTTCATATCACGCAGTTCATGAACTGCCGATTTAATATGTTCGCATGCCTGAACAATCAGTTCCGCGAATTTTTGCATACCCTGATCATTGGGGTTAACGCGGTAAAATTTAATTTTTTTGGATGAAGCAAAAATGTAATCGGCAATATCATCTAAGGCAGAAGCGAGATAATGAATATCCTCCCTGTCGAAGGGGGTGATAAAATTTCTGCCTAATTCCGTAAATATTTTATGGGTGAGGTCGTCATTTACATGTTCAAGCTCTTCAATTTGAGAAGCTATTGCCGACCTTTTATCGTAATCCGGTTCATGAACCACTTCCTTTAATTTCCTGGACATTTCAAGTACTTTAACAGCCACTTCTTCAAATAACTGGTAAAAAACCCGGTCTTTGGGCAAAAAAATCTTCATTATGGAATTGATCATTACAGAAACTTTCGGCAAAAGTAAAGTTATCATTTTTTGTCTTCCCCTGATTCCCAGAGTTAATAATTTCTTAACATACCTGTTTTTGTTCCATATTTTGTATACTTCGTAAACCCCGGCTATTGCGCTTCGGTAACATTGTGTTAATATATGGGATACATATTGTTAACGTTGCCGTAACTATTGGTTAATAGTGTGATCATTTCTTTGCCGAAAATTCAGGTATGCAAATTTTGCTTAGAAGCTGTGCTGTATTTATTTTTATGCTATCCTTTTTATTTGTTCATGCCCAAACTATACCATTAGCGGGTAAGGTGGTAAATGAAAAAAACGAGCCCGTTTCCGGTGCATCTGTGAAAATCTCAGGAGCTGCCGGCGGAACAATTACGGATATAGAAGGCCGTTATACGCTGCATCTTTCACCCAATAAAACATATGGATTAATTATTACTGCAGTGGGTTATGCAGAGAAGCGAATTGATGAGTTAGAAGTGGTTGGGGGCAACACAAACGAATTGAATATTATAATAGAAGCGGCAGCAAAGGATCTGGAAGCAGTTGTTGTTACGGGTATCAGAACCAACGCCCGGAAGGAAACGGTAAATTCAATAATAGCGTTTCAAAAAAATACAAATACGGTTGCTTCTGTTATTTCGGCGGAGAGCATTCGGCGTTCACCCGATAAAAACACCGGGGAAGTGCTGAAAAGAATTCCCGGCGCCAGTATACAGGAAGGAAAGTATCTTATTGTGCGCGGTTTAAGCGACCGGTACAATACGGCTCTTTTAAATGGAGTGCAATTATCTACTACTGAGCCAGACAGAAAAACATTCTCCTTTGATATTTTCCCTTCGTCTATGATTGATAATATCATTATCAACAAAGCTTTTGTTCCCGAATATCCCGGCGAATGGGCGGGAGGGCTGGTACAGGTAAATACGAAAGACATACCTTCCTCTGATTTTCTTTCTGTGCAGGTTGGTACCGGATTTAACACGCAAACGATTGGCAAAGATTTTTATACATATAACGGAGGCGGTACCGACTGGTTAGGAGTTGACGACGGAACAAGGGCTTTGCCTGGTCATTTTCCCACCAAAACGAATTTTCAGGAATTATCTGATGCAGGAAAGACAGACCTGGCCAAAACGATTGCCACTAACTGGTCTGTACACAAAGGCAACGCTCCCATCAATGCATCTTTTCAACTGAATGGCGGTTTTAATGCAAAGCTTTTCAAAAAAGACTTTGGAGCGATCGTGGGGCTTACTTACAGCCGCTCCAGCCGGAACATGGATTTTAATAGTGGTTTTTATAGTTTTAACAATAGCCAGGGTTCATTGTTGTTTGATTACAATAGTCATAAATACAGTACAGATGTACTGGCAGGCGCGCTTGCCAACTTTTCAATTAAACTGAACAGGAATAATAAAATAAGTTTTAAAAATATACTCAACGTCAATGCCTCAGACTATACCACATTAAGAACCGGCATTGATTATGAGCAGGACCCTGTTCTGGGAGAAAATATCCGCGCCAGGGAACTTGCTTTTCGCTCAAATACATTTTTTAATACCCAGCTTATAGGAGAGCACAATATCGCCTCCCTGGGTACTAAAATCAACTGGTATGGCAGTTTTAATATTCTAGACGGGTATATACCCCAGCAGCGCCGGGTTCAGTATAATCAGTCTAAAGAAGACCCCAATGCTCCGTATAGTTTGCTGATTGGCGAATCCAAATCTCAAAAAACAGGCAGTGTATTTTATTCCATGTTGTCCGATTATATCTATAACGCAGGTGGCGATATAACGAAACGGTTCAGGCTTTTTGGGCAGAGCCAAACCATAAAAGGAGGCTATCTCTTCCAGGTGAAAGACAGGCTTTTTGATTCAAGACCGTTCTCTATATATCTTGTAGACGGAACTTCTCCCTTGCGTTTGCAGGATGAAGATCATGTATTTAACGAAGCAAATTTTGATGCAGGCGATCCGAGGAAATTTAAGTTTGATGAAATTATCGGTAAGCAATACCGGTATATGGCAAATAGCATTCTGAATGCCGGGTATCTTCAGTTTGATAACCAGTTTAGTTCATGGCTAAGGGTAGTATGGGGGGCAAGGTATGAGCATTTTGATCAGTTGGTAGGCAGTGTAAAACAAAATGACGAACGTCATGCGCATATCAAGCAGGGCGATCTGCTTCCCGCTGTTAATTTTACTTTTAAGTTGAACTCCAAAACAAATATCCGTTTATCGGGCTCTCAAACCATTATTCGTCCTGAGTTTCGTGAGCTTACCAATTTTGCTTTCTACGATTTTGAATTAGGCGCCGCCGTTATCGGCTCCAGTTCCCTTAAACGAACCAAAGTAACCAATGTTGATCTGAGATATGAATTATACCCACGGGCAGGAGAAATGGTAACATTAGGGGTGTTCTATAAGTATTTTAAAAATCCTATAGAGTTATATTTTAATCAATCCGGTGTGGCTACCAATACGTTTAATTTTTTAAATGCACAGGAAGCAACAGGTTATGGAATCGAATTTGATTTTCGCAAAAAGCTGGATTTCGCCAATGCATTGAGAAATTTTACGTTCCAGACAAATCTGTCCTACATCTTTAATAAAGTCAATGATCCCAACGTTAAAATTGACAGGCCCATGCAGGGTCAATCTCCCTATGTTATTAACGCTTCACTTCAGTACGATATAGAAAAAGCTGGAATAAGCACAACGGTGTTGTTTAACCAGATCGGCCGCAGGATTTTATATGTAGGAAATGATCAGGTGCCTGAAATATGGGAAAACCCCCGTCCGCTCCTTGATTTTCAAATAGCTAAAAAAGTATTGAAGGAAAAGGGAGATATACGGCTGAACATATCCGATATATTTAATAAAAGAGCCTACTTCTATCACGACGTAGATAAAAATAAAAACCTGAAACTGGGATCTGCAGACGTAGTTGCGATAAACAGAAACTATGGAACCAGTATCAGTCTTTCCTTTGGATACACCATTCAATAATAATACCGTACAATAAATTATTAAAAATTAACAAACACAGAATATGAAAAAGATAGTAGCATTTGCAGTTTTAGGCATACTAATAACTGCCGGTTGCCGTAAAATTGAAGTTGACGGTACCACTAAAGGCGATGATGGTGGTGGTACCCCGGGTGAAAGTACCATTCTTTCGGGTAAGATTGCTGCAGACAGAACCCTTAAAGAAGGCACTACCTATAAATTAAGAGGAATAGTATACGTGGTAGACGGCGCTACTTTAACAGTTGAAGCCGGCGCAAGGATTGAAGGGGAAAAGTCTACGCGGGGCGCATTAATTATTACACGGGGTACCAAACTGATCGCTAACGGAACAAAGGAAAAGCCTATTGTATTTACATCCGATGCGTCAACACCAACTGCCGGCGACTGGGGTGGCGTTGTATTGCTGGGACGCGCAAAAACCAATAATTCTTTTAATGGCGCTGCAGGTATTGGCGAAATTGAAGGTGGTGTTAACAATGCAGATGGGCTCGGGTTATATGGCGGTGCAGATGACGCGGATAATTCAGGTTCGTTAAAATATGTTCGCATAGAATATGCCGGATACGCTTTTTTACCCGATAAAGAATTGAATTCAGTGACTTTTGGCGGTGTAGGCAATGGAACTACTATAGATTATGTGCAGGTAAGCTATGCCCTTGACGATGCCTTTGAATGGTTTGGCGGCGCTGTAAATTGCAGTCATTTGATTGCCTATAAAACATTAGATGATGATTTTGACACCGATAACGGCTTCCGCGGAAATGTGCAGTTTGGCATAGTAATGAGAGACTCATCCCGTGCCGACATTTCAAAAGTAGAAGCTTTTGAAAGCGATAATGATGCCAACGGCAGCGATTTAACGCCTCAAACGGCCCCGGTATTCAGCAATATAACGGCCATAGGCCCCCGTGAGAAAACAACAAATATTGGTAATAGCTTATACAATGCGGCAGCACAATTGAGAAGAAATACCAGTACTTCTATTTTCAATTCTGTTTTCATGGGTTGGCCTACCGGTTTGCTCATTGATGCGAGTAAAGGAACGCCTGTTCAGGGAAATATTACAGCCGGAAAACTGGTAGTTCAAAACGTTACCATTGCGGGTTGTGCCACGCCAACCAAGTTCGCCGATAATACCAGCACTGCAACAGGTTGGACGAATACCGATGTACGCAACTGGTTCGGCGCCGCTGAACACAATAATGAGATACTGGCAGACAATGCAGAGGTAAAGATTGCAGCAGCGTTTAATTATGCCAATCCTGATTTTACCCCGCAGGCGGGATCACCTTTGCTGAATTCAGCCAGCTTCACTCATGCTAAGGTAGCCAATGGCTTTACTCCTGTTACTTTTAGGGGTGCGGTAGGCGCTGCCGGTACACCCGAGGGAGACTGGTGGAAAGGCTGGACATCTTTTGTTGATTAAATCAGATATTTGGCATACGAATCATAAGCAGCCTTTTTTCACAGGGCTGCTTTTTATATTCTTTTACTTATGAAATTTTTTATACTTCCTGTTGTGGCGGCGTTATTGTGTATGGCTTGTAAAAATGCATCCAGGCATTTGAATACCGGAACCAATAAAATAGATACGGCATTCTTCGATTCTATTCGCCATAACAGCGATACCGGCTTTACCAGGATAATTGGTGCAGGAGAATTTTACAGCGCTGAACAATATTTTTTCAAAAAAGACAGCACTATTTCGAAAATCATGAAGGATACTGCCGGAAATATAACCGGCTTTGTACAGTTCCGCAACAATATTAGAACAGCCTACGCGGAGTACTATGCCAACGGGCAGTTAAAAGGAAAATTGTTGCTTGACAGTTTGGGCCGGTTTAATGGGCACGCAACCTACTATTATGAAGATGGGACTGCAAGGAGTGAGGGTATGTACGACAAAGGGTTTTTTTCAGGAACCTGGAAGAATTATTCTGCAGAGGGAGTTTTGATTTCAACCGATGAATATGACGCGAACGGGCAGTTGATCCGCACCGTTCCCCTTAGCCGCTAACAATTATTTGAGCATTTATTTGAGCATTGCAACAGTTTATATCCTTCTTTCTTAGCCGATGAAGCCTTTGGCAGATTTTATCATGTCCGGACAGGTCATTTTTATTTGATGTTTGATAAAATAAGCTCAGCTGTATTTGCCAGGCTGTAAAAGATAACACCTTTTAAAATGTAGGCAAGACGGGGCGCCGGTATATCCCTGCGGGGTAGTGCTTACAAACCGAGCGTTTTGTTGAGCTGTCCTTCCATTTTGGCAAGGGCTTCCGTGAGGTTCTTTTCCAAAACCGTTGATTTTCCGCTCTGTAGCTGGGTTGCATACCACAGCAATACCATAGATACATAGTCCTGCATATCCTTACCTGCAAATTCAGTTTTAAATTCTATGATCTTATCGTTAATGATTTTAATGGTTTTTCTTACCTGTTCTTCATCCTCAGGAGCTACTCTAATCCTGTAGGTTCTGTCGCCAATACCAATGTTAATAGCTATGAGTGTTTGCATTTGCTGAATATTAATGTTAAATTTATTCACACTTTATCAACAATTAATTGATTTTCTTTCATTATATTAATAATAATTTCAAACTATTGATACAATGATTAACCCCGAATCTAAAACCTAAAACCTTCACGATGTTTGCAAAATTAAAATCCCTGGTATTTATAGATACGCTGATCTTTGAGTTAAGTGATGCTACTGCTTCTTCATTAAGGGCTGTGCTTAAGGATGATAAAGGAAAAGTATGCAGCATGTTCGAAACCGAAGTAGACACGGCACAAAAATCTTTTTGCTGGAGCGGACTTAATGATTTACCGTACGGCATATATACGCTCGAACTTTCGGGTGGCAAAGAGGAGCAGCTCATGCGCCTGGTAAAAAGAATTTAGCTATTGATTGCAAGCAAAGCGATACATTGATCTATTTCCTTAATGTATGTATTGATGCGTTTCTCCAGTTCAGATTTAACTTCTTGCCCTGCCTGTCCTGCGGATACTTTTGCTATCTCAACCTGCTGTTGTAGCCATGCGGCTTTTTCCTTCATCTCCTTTTCCCCGGTCTTTTTTTGTTCCAGGTCCTGCTTTAACCTGTCATTTTCTTTTTGCAGTGTATGATATTGTTTTAGCAATAACTGTAACTTTTCATTGATGCGGCTGATATCTTCATTAAGATGGCTCATAAAAACACAACAATATGGTACATTTTATTTTCTTATTTCTGCCGGCAGCTCCTGCTCAAAGGTATGCATGATCTTTTGCATCATGCTATCAATTTCATTGTCAGTAAGGGTCTTTTCTTTATCCAAAAAAGTAAAGTTTATCGCAAAAGACTTTTTTCCTGCCCCCAGTTTATCGCTTTCAAATACATCAAACAGTTTTACGGACTGTAGTTTTTGTATGCGCGCATTTTTAACAGCCTGCTCTACCTTTTCATAGGCAAGTTGTTTGTCTACAACAATTGCAAGGTCGCGCTGAACAGCCGGAAATCTCGGGATTTCAGTGTAGCCCGACCGTTGGCGGGAAGCATATTCATATATCTTTTCCCATTCCAGTTCAGCATACCAAACCTGTTGTTTAATATCGAAACGTTTTACAACAGATGCATCGGCCAGGCCTAATGTCATTATTATATCCTTACCAATTATTATCTGTATACCGTATTGCAGGTAATCAACAGTGTTGGTTTGAACCCTGTAATGAGTAAGACCTGCGGCCTGCAAAATGCTTTCTGCAGTTCCTTTCAGGTAATAAAAGTCACTTTTATCTTCTTTGGTTTTCCATGTTGCTTCGTTTATCATTCCCGTAATATACAGGCATAATTTTTCCTTTTCTTCGTACTGTCCAACGCCGCTGGTATGATAGGTTTTCCCAAATTCAAACAGGCGCAGGTTGGTGTTTTTGCGGTTAATATTATGTACCATGCACTCCAGCCCTGTTTCAAGCATGGAGGGACGCATAATATTCAGGTCGGCGCTCAGGCTGTTGAGCATTTTTACCGAAGTATTCAGGGTGGCATCGTCAAAGTAAGCACTGTTCGTAATGGAATTGGTGAATATTTCATTAAAACCATTACCAGCCAGGTAATTGGCTACTTTTTCTTTTAATGCTGTTTGGTAAGCAATGGTCTCCACAGAGGGGCTAATGGTAATTCTGCCGGGAATAGCTACATTATCATAACCATCAATACGCATGATCTCTTCCACAATGTCTGCAGGTAAGTCAATATCGGGTTTACTAAAAGGCGCGGCTACCCGAATTTTATCAATATCTTCCTGGATTACCTCAAAGCCGGAGTGCGTAAGTATTTTTTTTACAGTATCGGGGTGATAACTTTTGCCGCTTAATTTTTTAAGGTAATGATAGGTAAGGACGATCTGTTTTTTTTCTTTAGGAGCAGGATAGACATCTGTAATATCCGATGCAATTTCTCCTCCTGCCAGTTCTTTTATCAGCAGCGCGGCCCTTTTTAGTACGGTTACCGTATTGCTGATATCTACTCCCTTTTCGAAATGGGCGGCTGCATCAGTGCGTAAATTATGCCGGAAGGATGTTTTGCGGATAGTAACGGGATTAAACCAGGCGCTCTCGAGGAAAATATTTTTGGTATTAGCGGTTACGCCACTATGTAAGCCGCCAAACACACCTCCAAAACACATCGGTTCGCTATTGTTGTTACATATCATCAGGTCATCTGCATGGAGTTTTCGTTCTTTTTCGTCTAAAGTAATAAAGGGGGTACCTTCAGGAAGATTCTTTACGATTATGGTATTCCCTTTTATCTGATCTGCATCAAATGCGTGCAGAGGTTGGCCTGTTTCGTGTAATATAAAATTAGTAATATCTACTATATTGCTGATGGGACACAGCCCTATTGACCTGATATGTTGCTGTAACCATTCAGGACTCTCTTTAATGGTTACATTCTCTATGCTTACGCCGCTATAGCGTTCACAGGCTGTTTTGTTTTCAATTTTTACTTCAATAGTATCCCCCTGTCTGTCTTTTTTAAAATTGTTGTTGTATGGATATTTAACCGCGTAGTTTTTTTTCTCGTGAACGCTTAAATAAGCACATACGTCTTTGGCAACACCCAGGTGGCTCATAGCATCCATACGGTTGGGCGTAAGTCCTATTTCATAAATCCAGTCATTCTGCAATTTAAAATAATCGGCTGCTGGCGCGCCGGGCCTTGCATCATCCGGCAAAACCAATATGCCATCGTGGCTGTTACCGAGTCCTAATTCGTCTTCAGCGCAAATCATTCCATAGCTTTCTATACCCCGTATCGTCGCTACTTTCATGGTAACCGGGTCGGCCTTATATGGATAAATAGTAGAACCCACAGGTGCTACCACCACTTTTTGCCCAACGGCTACATTTGGCGCCCCGCACACAATCTGTAAAGGTTGCGCTGCGCCTGTATCCACCCTGGTTAACCGGAGTTTACCGGCATTGGGATGTTTTTCTGTTTCCAGTACCTGTCCAATAACCAGGCCTTTTAATCCTCCTTTCACCGTTTCTGCCTGTTCAAAATTTTCCACCTCCAGTCCTAAAGAGGTTAATATAACAGCTAATTTTTCGGGTGTAATATTTACCGGAAGGTATTCGCAAAGCCAGTTGTAACTGATGGTCATATAATGATTACTTCTTTTTCAATTTCAATACCAATAAACAAAGCGGTGGCAAAGATAATTTAAATTGATCGGGCGCCGAAAAAGGCTGTAAGTCCATACTGTTATTTTAATAGTTCGGCCAAAAAAACCAAGCTGAATTGTTTCGCACAATGGGTGTGTATTATTTCTGTTATAGGCAGTATTTTTTCGGTAAATTGTGTATAAATGAAAAATAATGGTGGAAAAGCCTGCTCAGCATGTGTAAAAGCATGTTGGTATAAATTAATAAAAAAAAGTAGAGTTGTAATTTGGGTATCAAAAATCAATGGTATTAAATTCGCCTTCCCGACACAGTTGGTAACATTCCGGTAATAATGCATTAACATTAGCATCATATTTACAGGAGCATAGCATAATCAATACAATTTGGCTTGCGGAAAGTGGAGAATGCAGGTTGTATGGAAAAGGTTACTATACTGTTGGCGGGCAGGCAAACAACGATATATCACCCCTATATAAAAGACTTTAATGGATCATCTTACCAATCTCAATAAAGACCGTAAAACCCGTAGAAAAAGTTCACTCGATTTAAGTTCGATGGTCTATGGCAAGGTGCCGCCTCAGGCCCGCGACCTGGAAGAGGCTGTACTGGGAGCCATTATGCTGGAGAAATCCGCATTTGATACCGTAGTTGAAATATTAAAACCCGAATGTTTTTATGTAGACGCCCACCAGCGTATTTTCCGTGCAATGCAAAATCTGGCACAGAAAAGTATGCCCATTGACCTGCTTACCGTAGTGGAAGAGTTAAGAACTAAAGAAGAACTTGAACTGGTAGGTGGTCCATATTATGTAACCAAACTTACCAATTCGGTAGTATCTTCTGCGAACGTAGAAACCCATTCCCGCATAATACTGCAAAAATTCATTCAGCGCGACCTGATCCGCATCAGCGGTGAAGTGATCAGCGATGCGTATGAAGATTCCATTGATGTATTTGATTTGCTGGACGAGGCAGAAAGTAAGCTTTTTGAAATTACCAATAATCACCTGCGCAAGAATTTCGACAGCATTGATACTGTATTGGTTAAAACTATACAACGCATAGAGGATATGCGGAGCCGGCAGGAAGACATAACCGGGGTACCAAGCGGTTTCCCTTCCTTAGACCGTATAACGTACGGATGGCAGCCTACTGATCTGGTTATTTTGGCTGCCCGTCCATCGGTGGGTAAAACCGCTTTTGCACTTAACCTTGCCCGTAATGCTGCCCTTCATGCTACCAAACCAACACCCATTGCTTTTTTTAGTTTAGAAATGAGCGCCGGACAATTGGTGCAGCGTATTTTAAGTGCCGAAAGTGAAATATGGCTTGAAAAAATTGCCCGTGGCAAAATGGAAGAACATGAAATGCAGCAGTTGTACCGCAATGGAATACAACGTTTGCAGAATGCCCCTATTTTTATAGATGATACACCTGCGCTGAATATTTTTGAATTGCGGGCGAAATGCCGCCGTTTAAAAAACAAACATAATGTAAGTTTAATTATAATTGATTATTTACAGTTAATGAGCGGTACGGGCGACAAACGCAGTTCTAACCGGGAACAGGAAATCAGTACCATTTCAAGGAACTTAAAAGGGTTAGCAAAAGAACTGGGTATACCAATTATTGCGTTGAGCCAGTTAAGCCGTGAGGTTGAAAAGCGCAAGGAAGGAGACAAGATGCCACAGTTGAGTGATTTGAGGGAATCAGGCGCTATTGAACAGGATGCCGATATGGTTATGTTTTTATACCGCCCGGAATATTACAACATTACCGCCAATGAATTTGGAGAGAGCAATAAAGGCGAAACACATGTTCGGATAGCCAAACACCGTAACGGCTCTCTCGAAACCATTAAGCTAAGAGCCTTATTGCATATTCAAAAATTTGCAGAGATGGAGAATGACGATTTTGGAAACATGGGAATACCCAAAGGCAACTGGAAACCCGTGCCGGGTGAAGATGAAGGCAACAACGCCCGTTTGTTTATACAAAAAGGGAGCAAAATGAATGACGGGCAGTTTGATGATGAGGCGCCATTTTAAAGTATAAAAGCTTGCACATATGTAGATATTTGAGGTTGGATAATGAATCCTTCATTAAGCTTTCCGTAAACGGGAGGCTTTTTTCTGAAAGGGAGCGTAATCTTTTCTTTTATTTGCATGAAATATACGCGTTATGCCGCTTCCTTTTTTTTATGCTGAATACATATCTCCTGCGGGCACTGTACTCACACTGGATGATGCCACTGCCAGGCATATAAGCCATGTATTGCGTATGAGAAAGGGTGAAAGGCTCTGTGTTACTGACGGGAAGGGCAAAAAATGCATAGGTGTTATAGAGGAACTGCACAAAAAGGGATGCACTGTTTATATTGAAAACGAATCAGATGTTCCGGCGCAGCAACCACGGATTGCCGTAGCTATTTCGCTGCTTAAAAATGCATCCCGGTTTGAATGGTTTCTTGAAAAATGCACGGAAATAGGTATTGGTTCGATTGTTCCCCTGGTCTGCGAAAGAACGGAAAGGAGTCATTTTCGTTATGAAAGAATGAAAAGCATTATGGTAAGTGCCATGTTACAAAGCCAGCAGTGCTGGTTGCCACAGTTGTCCGAACCCGTACACTTTAAAGAATGGATTGGCGGGGTTGATAGTGAAATGAAATACATTGCCCATTGCGTGAATACAGAGAAAAACACACTTACCGGTTTGCCGCCTGCCGGGGATAAAACCATCTGTATAGGTCCTGAAGGCGATTTTACCACTTCAGAAATTGATTTGGCATTGCATCATCAGTTTAAACCTGTGAGCCTTGGTAATACCCGCCTTAGAACGGAAACCGCCGGTATAGCTGCGGCTATTTTATTGCGAATTCAGTAAATTGCATATATCCCTGTAATGTCTCAGATACGCACTATAGCACATTTTGACCTGGATGCATTTTTTGTGTCTGTGGAATGTATCAATAATCCTTCGCTGAAGGGAAAGCCATTGATCGTGGGAGGAAGTAAAGAAAGGGGAGTAGTAGCTGCCTGCAGTTATGAGGCCCGTAAATATGGTATACATTCTGCAATGCCAATGGCTACCGCTATGCGGTTATGTCCTCAGGCTACAGTGGTAAAAGGAACCCGGGGTGAATACAGCAGATATTCCAGGTGGGTTACAGAAATCATTGCGGCAAAAGCTCCCTTGTTTGAAAAAGCGTCTATTGATGAATTTTATCTTGATCTTACCGGCATGGACAAGTATTTCAATCCATGGCAATGGACCATTGATTTGAGGCAGGAAATTATTGATAAAACAGGATTGCCCATTTCCTTTGCACTGGCATCCAATAAAATGATCGCTAAAATTGCCACCAATGAGGCCAAGCCTAACGGGTACATGCAGGTGGGGGCGGATATGGGAAAAGCGTTTTTATCTCCTTTGCCTGTAAACACCATACCCGGTATAGGCACACAAACTTACCAGCATTTGCTTGCCATGGGTATCCAAACGATTGGCGATATTGCTTCCAGGAAACCGGCCGACATGGAATTCTTTTTAGGAAATTATGGATTGGAGCTCTGGCAAAAAGCGCAGGGTATTCACCATGGGGAAGTGGTTCCTTATCGCGAAGCCAGGTCTGTATCTGCCGAAAATACTTTTGAAGCAAGCAGTACCGATATGGACTTTATTATGAGTGAACTGGTTGGGATGACGGAGCGTGTGTGCTATGAATTGCGGCAGGATGATAAGATGGCGGGTTGCATTGCCGTAAAGATCAGATACCCTGATTTTGAGACCACATCACGCCAGATGGCTATTTCGTATACGTGTTATGATGACGAACTTATTCCGGCAGCCAAAGCTCTTTTTTATAAACTGTACCGGAAAGGGCAGCCTGTTCGTTTATTGGGCGTCCGGCTGAGTGAGCTAACCGGTGAAGCCAGGCAAACCAATCTTTTTGAAAACACGGAAAAGAAGACGGGTTTGTATAAGGCTATAGATGCCGTTAAAGGCAGGTTTGGTAAAAATGCCGTATGCCTTGCACGAACAATTTAATATTTTTAACCCAATAGTCTACCTGGTTTGTAGGAAAATGATATATTTGTAGTCTTTTTTATAACTTTTAAATAATCTATTATGAGTTTGCGTTTAGGTGATATTGCACCAAATTTTACCGCCGAAACAACTGCGGGCAAAATTGATTTTTACGAATTTCTTGGCGATAGCTGGGGAGTTTTGTTTTCTCATCCTGCCGATTACACACCAGTTTGTACCACTGAGTTGGGCAAAACGGCTTTGTTGCAGGACGAATTTGCAAAACGCAATGTAAAAGTACTGGCTGTAAGTGTTGATCCGCTGGATAAGCATATCGGGTGGGTGAAAGACATCAATGAAACACAAAATGCCGATGTCAAGTTCCCGATTATTGCAGATCCTGAAAAGAAAGTAGCTACCGCTTACGGAATGATTCATCCCAATGCATCCGAAAGCTTTACGGTACGTTCGTTATTTGTAATAGGACCAGATAAAAAAGTGAAACTTACGATCACTTATCCTGCATCAACCGGACGTAATTTTCATGAAGTGTTGCGTGTAATTGATTCGCTGCAGTTAACAAGTAATTATAGCGTGTCGACTCCGGCAGACTGGAAGCCAACCGAAGATGTGATCATTTCTCCCGCTATTTCTAATGAAGATGCCGAGAAAAAATTCCCTAAAGGTGTAAAGATTGTGAAACCCTATTTGCGTTACACCCCTCAGCCTAATCTGTAATCTGAAATGTAAGGGTTACTAAAGCCATATTTTTTGAATCACAGAAGCCCCCGGGCACGGCTATTGTACATGGTATACCGTGTCTCCCCCGCTTCTGTGTTTCTTTATTGAGCAGAAATGCATATATTTTCTGGCAAAAAGCTGATGAGCAAACCTCCGGAACAGAAAGCCTTTTTGCAGGGTATTGCTGGCGTTTTTACTGAAGAAGGTGATTGTTCAATATTATATCCGGATGCAGTGTACGACTTAAGTGCTCCACCAGGTTAGGAAAACGCAGTGCGGATAAATGTTTATTAAATAGCTCATGATTTTGCGTGCCTTTACAAAAAAAGTAAGCATGTTTTTTAGTATTATAAATATTATTGCCTAATTTTCTGCATCAATAAATCACTTCTTCAAACACAATAAATTCCAACAATCATGGCTAAAGCAAAGAAAAAAAGTGCTTCAAAGAAAGTTGCACCTAAAAAAAAGGCCCCTGCAAAGAAAGCAGTAAAAAAAGCTGCCCCTAAAAAGAAAGTGCCTGCAAAAAAAGCCGCCCCTAAAAAGAATGCACCGGCTAAAAAGGCTGTAAAAAAAGCGGCTCCTAAAAAGAAAGCGCCTGCAAAAAAAGCCGCCCCTAAAAAGACAGCATCGGCTAAGAAAGCGCCTGCAAAAAAAGCCGCTTCTAAAAAGAAAGCTCCTGCTAAGAAACCAATGGTTGTTCCCGTAACAGAGCCTGTAACTCCATCTCCAGCAGAACTTCCTTCATCTCCTTCCGAAGATAATGGGGGATTATTCAGCTTATAATACTCTTTCGGGTAAAAAATAAAACAATACCGATATAGCGCAGCTAAGATGGTTGCGCTTTTTTATTTTATATATCCACTCATTTCCAGTTGGTATTGTGATGCGATAGCTTTTGCTTCTAACGCGAAATCTTCTTTTTCACCCGCAAAAATAATTGCCCGTGAAACATTTATCAGGATACCATAATCTTTATTCATCGCTTTTTCAGAAATTTCTTTCAGGCTGCCTCCCTGGAAACCTACGCCGGGAACGAGAAAAAAATGATCTGGAAGTATACTACGGATATTAATGAATTCTTCGGGTTGCGTGGCGCCTATTACGAACATTAGATTTTCTGTTGATCCCCATTTGGCTACCGTTCGCAATACCTTTTCGTACAACCTTTCCTCGCCTGTTTGCTGTAACTCAAAATCTTTCGCCCCCGGATTGGAGGTAAGACCCAATACGATGGTCCATTTGTTTTTGTATTCCAGGAAAGGCCTTACACTGTCTTCGCCCATATATGGCGCAACGGTAATAGCATCAAAATTTAAAACTTCAAAAAACGCTTTTGCATACTGCGACGATGTATTTCCAATATCTCCACGCTTGGCATCGGCTATTGTAAAATGGGTAGAAGGAATGTAGTTTACTGTCTTTTCCATAGCCTCCCACCCCTTTAGCCCCTGACTTTCATAAAAGGCAGTGTTTATTTTATAGCTTACACAATGGTCTTTCGTTGCGTCAATGATTTGTTTATTAAATTCAAAAACCGGGTCGGTGTGGGATAAAAGATGTCTTGGGATTTTACTGATATCTGTGTCTAGCCCTACACACAGATAAGATGATTGGGCTTTGATATGTTCTGCAAGTTGTTTTCTGGTCATATGACGAAGATAATAAGGAAACAAGAAGGTAGAAAAAAGGGTTGATTCGCTATCATCTTACGCTGATTTATAATAAATATAAAGTGATGTATATTATAAATTAAATTTTAAAAAAAATCCTCCCGTTTCAGGGAGGAGGATTTTATATGATTGAGTAATTTTATCGCCTGATTACAATTCGTTCTCTTTCCCACCTGTCGCCGGTATGAATAAGGATTGTATATACGCCTTCGCTCAGACGGCTTAACTGATTAAGTGTAATGCTGTTTTCGCCTGATTCTACTGCTCTTTGTTCGCGCAATACTATTTTACCTGTTAAATCCAGTATCTGAAGTTCTATTGTACCGCGCAGCGCGGAATAGAAACTAATATTTACTGAGGATGAGGTGGGGTTAGGACTAATTTTTAATTTCCTGTTGTTTTGTGCGGAAATTCTTACGGTAAGGATATTGCTGTATTTACTTACGCCGTCTTTACTTATAACCTTAATACGATAGTATAGAATATTGCTGCTGACATTCGGATCGGCATCCTGATAGGTAAATCTTACGGCTGTGTTTTTTGGAACAGGGCTTGTTACTGTACCTATTTTATTAAATGTATTCCCATTTTCTGATCGTTCCACCTCAAAATGACTGATTTGCTCCGATGTAATGATCCTCCAGTCCAGATCAATTGTATGTGCACGTTGTACTGCGCTAAATTGAAGAAAATCAACGGGCAGAATAACGCATGGTATAACGTTTATGGTAATCTGGGCACAAGCGGTAATATTGCAGTCGCCTTCTGCTCTCACATAATAAGTTGTTGTTTGTGTAGGCATCACTGAAATCATGGTACCGGTGCCGATAAGTGTGTCTCCGCAACTGTTCCTGTACCATCTCCATACTGCATTGGTACCCAGTGTTCCGCCTTGCACGGTAAGGTTCACAGCATTGCCCGGACAGGTAGTTTGAGCCGGCGACGCATCAATGGCTGTTGGTGCGGCAGACAGTGTTTTAGCGGTAAGCTGGAAGCTATTGGATGTATACCGGCAATCAACGTTATTAATACTACCGGAAGGGGCTACAATTGCGCGGTAGTATTTACCAATATCTGAAGGTTGCATTGGATTAATAGTGTAATCCACACTGGTTGCACCTGTAATATTCGTCCACGTAGAATTATCCGTGCTTACCTGCCATTGGTATTCCAGGGTTCCTGAAATCACGGTTGGATCGCTCAGCGCAGCGCTGAACGTAGTTATACCATTTTCGCAACCCGCAGTATTGTTAACAGACACCGTAGGTGTAGGATCACATAATCCAAACTGTATATCATCTATTGCCAGGTCATTACCGCAACCACCGGGCGCGGAATTGGTAATTTCAATGATGATCTGGCTAATACCGGCAGGCATTACGAACTTCATTCCGTATTGTGTCCATGCACCACTTGTGATTTCGGGTGTAGTAAGATTGGTTATAATGTTGCCGTTAGATGCATCACGGACTGTAAATGTTAATTTAGGTCTTACTATTCCGCCAAATGCATCGCAAAAAGTACCATAAGCGGAGTTGCTTATATTGGATACAAATGCGAATAAGGAATATTTCAAATTGCCACAGGATATATTTATTTTATCGCTGTAAACTTTATTTGATTTTATATCGGCATTCACTACCATCATTCTTCCTCCACCAGTGTGATCGGCAAGGCTTATCCAGCGTGCTGTATTACCATTGTTGGCGTTATTGGTCAGCGCATATTGTTCTACATCTAATGGCTGTAAGATGCTTCCTGTATAGTCTGTTGACGCAGTTCCGGCAGAACCTGTGGCGGCGGGAATACTTGTTGCAAGTCCGGATCCGGATCCGAATTCCTGTTTATATATTATTTTATTTAAAGCTTCACAGGGAGGCATTTCAGCAGTGGTTAAAATAACAAACGGAGTGGGTTGATTTTCACCCGGATCGTCTGGCTTGGCGTTATTATTTAAATCCGGATTATCTCCGTTGGTAGAAATATCTTCCAGACTTACACCGGCATAACCATTTCCCGTTGCTCTTGCACTATTATTATAAACCTTACCAACTATAATATTGCTAACCCGAAAAGATACCCGTATGGTGAAGTAATTGTTTGCCACAGGGAAGTTTGGCAAAACCTGACCTGCCGCCAGGAGGTTAGTATTCGTAGTGCCATTATAGGCGGTATTAAGCGATACTCCCGCTGGATTATCAATCAAAGTAACTGTAACATTGGTAGGGCTATTGGCTAAGGTAAACGGTGCGCCGGCGGACGCTGATCCTCTAAGTATTTCAGCAACCTGGACGTTGCTGATATCCCATCCTCCAAAATTTTTAACAGTAATATCATAGCTCAGGTTATATTGGCCAGGAGTACCTGTTGGCGTAGCAGAGGACAGTTTTTTGGCAACGCCGATACCCGAAATCACTTCTGTAAGATCATTACTTTGGTAACAGGGCGATTGCGTGATAGCTGTTTTAGCTCCTGTAAGAATATTGAGGTCCCAGTATGAATTATTAGCATCTGCTGCAATCAGTTTACCCTCAGCAAAATTAAGACCTACGATCTGACTGCCTGATAAGCTGGCGATCAGGGTTGCCTGTAACGGGTTGGGAGTTGCATAATCCTGATAGTTAACCGTAATATACTTTCTATCCCAAACCATCAGCATTTTTCCATCAGGTGTTAATGTTAAATCGCCAGACTGTTGAGTGATTGTTACTCCCGACGGTAAGGCGATGTTTTTTTGAGGACCGAAGGTGCCAGTAGAAAAGTCAACAGTTCTTAATGCAATGCCATATGGAGAAGACCCGGTAAATATTAACTGGTAACACAAACCGTTGGGGTCGAATGCAAACCCAAGAATAGCCTTGCCAACATATCTCTGGAAAACAGCGGTTTTAGGCGGGCAGCCGCTACCCGGCTTCCAACGCCAAACATATGTATCGCCGCCGGTATACCTGTAATAATATAGCATGTGGTCTGCGGGGTTAAATGAAATGCCGGCCCCATAAATACTAAATCCGGGCCCCTGTAGATTTGGAATACAATTTTCAAAATCACTCAAAGTTGTTGTAATACCATTGTATTTAAACACATGAGCAGACCACGTAGTTTGGTCTCCTCCGCAAGGCCTTCCCACGCTTACCGGGAATGAACCTGTAGCAGGAAATGTAGTGGGAGGTTGTGCATAGCCTTTAGCGAAGACTAATAAGATGATGACCGCCAACTTATTTTGCCACCAGGATTTTTGCGAAGGGTAGAAATGTATTTTCATATTGCCAGGGTTTATGGCTTCATAAGTTTGGATTGCTTGGATATGATCCTTCCGGAACAAAGCTACTACGTGTAATCTCTTATGTTTTTACTATTCGGTAAAGTTGCACTTTCCTTCGACTAATTTTTTTCAAATTATCATATATCAACAGAAGTAAGTGAATACTCTTAATTTTGCTTTACTATAACGTTGTGGAGTCAATGAAAGTATATGAGTTGTTATTGTTCAGATGCGCATAAAATGCAAAGCGCCCCGCGGTAAAGTGTACCGCGGGGCGCTTTGCATGTGAAGTGAATTTATTCTTACTTATACCTCGACATAAGTGCTTTCGCTATTTCTGTCATTTTCTTAAGGCCTTCATCAGGAAGGTTTCCTCTTTTGAATTCATTAAGTATATCAGGTAATTTATTTTCCATTTCTAAAAGAAACAACTCTTCGAACTCTTTTACTTTATTTACAGGCACATCTCTTAATAATCCCTGGGTACCCAGGTAAATGATGGCTACCTGTTTTTCAACAGGGAAAGGCGAATACTGCGCCTGTTTAAGGATTTCCACGTTGCGGGCGCCTTTATCAAGTACTAATTTGGTAGCCGCGTCCAGATCGCCGCCAAATTTGGAGAAAGCTTCCATTTCACGGTATAAAGCCTGGTCAAGCTTAAGCGTTCCCGCTACTTTTTTCATGGATTTGATCTGCGCATTACCGCCCACACGGCTAACGGAAATACCCACGTTAATAGCCGGACGAATGCCCGCATTAAACAGGTTCGATTCAAGGAAAATCTGACCGTCTGTAATGGAAATAACGTTGGTAGGGATATATGCCGATACATCGCCTGCCTGTGTTTCAATAATAGGGAGTGCGGTTAAGGATCCGCCACCTTTAATGAGGTGCTTAATGCTGTCGGGCACATCATTCATGTTTTTTGCTACTGCATCATCGCTGATCACTTTTGCAGCGCGTTCCAGCAGGCGGCTGTGGAGATAAAATACATCACCGGGATAAGCTTCGCGGCCTGGCGGACGACGAAGCAATAAAGAAACCTCGCGGTAAGCTACTGCCTGCTTACTCAGATCATCATATATAATCAATGCAGGGCGGCCTGTATCGCGAAAATATTCACCTATTGCTGCCCCGGCATAAGGAGCAAAGAATTGTTGTGGTGCAGGGTCGGAGGCCGAAGCCGCAACAATTACCGTATATTCCATAGCGCCATTGTCTTCCAATGTTTTCATTACGTTGGCTATGGTAGAGGCTTTTTGTCCGCACGCCACATAAATACAAAACACCGGCTTACCTGCCTGGTAAAATTCTCTTTGATTGATAATGGTATCAACAGCAATGGCTGTTTTGCCCGTTTGGCGGTCGCCAATGATCAGCTCGCGTTGGCCGCGGCCGATCGGGATCATAGCGTCTATAGCTTTAATACCTGTTTGCAGCGGTTCCTTTACAGGTTCCCGGTAAATTACACCGGGTGCTTTGCGTTCCAAAGGCATTTCAAACAGTTCACCCGTAACAGGCCCTTTACCATCTATGGGTTCTCCAAGCACATTTATTACACGTCCAACCAATCCTTCCCCTACTTTCAAAGAGGCTATGCTGCCGGTTCTTTTTACTTTATGCCCTTCTTTAATTTCCGATGATTCACCCATTAATACCACACCCACATTATCTTCTTCCAGGTTCAGCGCAACGGCTTTAACACCATTGTCGAACTCAACCAGTTCGCCCGCACGTACATTGTTTAAGCCATAAATACGCGCAATACCATCTCCCACCTGTAATACTGTACCTACTTCTTCCAGGTCGGCACCTGCATTAAAATTGCTTAACTGCTGACGCAGTATCGCACTTATTTCATCGGGCTTAATTTCTGCCATATCCTTTAGTTTATATTGTTGTTAATCAGTTTTTATATTAAAAATATGTTTTGTCATTTCAGGAGTGCTTACCTGATATTCTTTACATATATATTGCTGCGGAATTGCTTTTGAATATCTTTTAAATCCCTCAATATGCTTGCATCTACCAATTTGTTATCGAATTCCAGCACAAAACCTCCAATGAGATCTTCTTTTACAACCGTCTCCAGTTCTATTGTTGGAAGCGCCGCATCTATTTTTACTTTGTGCTCAATTGCTTTCTTCAGTTCCTGACTTATAGGTTCTGCTGTAGTCAGTTTAACTTTGTGAATGCCTTTTATGGAATTGTACTGATCAATAAACGCATTTACGATTTCAGGCAGAATGCTTTCTCTTCCCTTTTGTATCAATAATTTATTAAATGCTGATGTAAGGCTTCCTACTTTATCTTTGGTAATGGCATCTGCAATACTGTTTTTCTTGTCTGCATTAACTACAGGACTACGCATGAGGGTTACAAACTCACGACTTTGCCTGCAAACAGATTGTAAAAAAATCATATCGGCATATACTTTTTCCAGTTGATTTTGCTCTGCAGCTAAATCAATCAGGCTTTTGGCATATCTTCCGGCTAAACGGGGTTGGAGCATCAGAATGATTTGAGATTTGAAATTTGAGAGTTGGAATGACGCTGTCAGTTCATCTTTCATTCCCGAACTCAAAATTTAGTTCAGCTTTATTTCGTTGGTCAGTTGCTTTATATAATTTTCCTGTTCCGGCTTATTCGACAATTCGCGGCGCAATATTTTTTCTGAAACCTCTACCACCATGTTGCCCACCTGGTTCTTCAGATCAATTAAAGCGGCCATTTTTTGATTTTCAATAGCCTGCTGTGTATCTGCCATAATTTTGCCGGCCGCATCTTTAGCCTGCTCTTTAGCGTCATTGATCATTTTGTCCTTTATTTCTTTGGCTTCCTTTAATATCTGGGCTCTTTCTTCACGGGCCTGTACCAGTAATATTTCGTTATCGCTTTTTAACTGCGCCATTTCCGCTCTTACTTTTTCGGCTGTGGCCAAAGAATCATTGATTCCCTGTTCTCTTTCACTAATGGCTTTCATAATAGGTTTCCACGCAAATTTGCCTAATACAAACAGCAGGATCGCGAATGCAAGTGCAGACCAAATCATTAAACCGGGGTCGGGAAGCACCAGAGGATTTATTTCTAACAACATTGTTAATATGCTTTATGCTTGATGAAATTGTACGTTAAAGGTACAGACCTCTTCGCCCTGTGCTAAAGGCCTGTACAAAATAAAAATTGTTTAGCCGTTGCCAAGCAGGGCAACAACCACCGCAAACAATGATACAGCTTCTACCAACGCCGCAGCAACAATCATGTTGGTGCGGATTTCGTTGGCAGCTTCTGGTTGACGCGCAATACCTTCAACAGCGCCTTTACCGATCTGGCCAATACCGATACCTGCACCGATAGCCGCTAAACCAGCACCTATTGCAGCAACACTTCCTACTACCATTTTTTAATATTTAAAAGTGAATAAAAAAAGATTATAAAACCAGTTCCTGTTCATGATGTTCCTCAATTGCCATTCCTATATATAAAGCCGACAACATCGCAAAAATAAAAGCCTGGATAAAGCCTACCAGCAATTCAATAACACTGATGAAAACCGTAAAAGGAACCGCCATGGCAGAAGCTGATACGGCTTTAAATATAAAGACCAGGGAAATTAAACTTAATACCAGGATATGCCCGGCCGTCATGTTCGCAAATAACCGGATGGTAAGCGAAATGGGTTTAATAAAAACGCCTAATAATTCAATGGGCATTAAAAATATCTTCATGCCGGTAGACAAACCCGGCATCCAGAAAATATGCTTCCAGTAATCCTTCTTGCCATTTACATTTACTATTACAAAAGTGAACAAGGCAAGGGTAAGGGTGAAGGCAATATTTCCACTTACGTTTGCCCCGCCTGGAAAAAACGGAACCAGGCCCAGCAAGTTATTGATCCAGATAAAAAAGAATATCGTGAGCAGAAATGGCATGAAACGCGGAGCCTGATGCCCAAGATAAGGCTTGCCCACTTCGTCCCTGATAAAAATAATAACGGGCTCAATAAATGACTGAAAGCCTTTTGGAGCCGATGTAACCCCCGTTTTTTTATATGCTTTTGCTACCCCCAGAAAAATGATGATGAGCAGAAAAACAGTAATATACATAGACACTACATTTTTGGTAATGGAAATGTCAAAAACTTTTTTGGAAGCTTCTTTATTTATGCTGCCATCGGCATTCATTACTTTAATTTTTCCATCAACCTGTTTGTATGGGTAATTACCGTTATAAACCACCAGTTGATGATGCTCATCTGATAACCGGGAAGATGAAAACGCTTCAAAGCCCTTATCTGTTTTTAAAATAACAGGCAGGTGTATAGAAGTGTGCCCCCATAAGTGCCAGCTATGATCGTCCCGTATATGGTTTAAAATTGTACCTGCAACATCAAAATCCCCCTCTTCTTTTTGATCCGTATTGTTGTGCTGTTCAGTAGCCTGATTCACATCTGCATTTTGGGCGAAAGATGCATTATGATAAAAGCATATACATATACTGAAAACCGCTACCAATAAGGACTTTAGGCATTTTAAAGACATGGTCACCTGAAATTTGCCGCAAAGATAGGAGTTGGGGAGGAGAAATTTATAATTTGAAATTGAAGATTTGAAATTTATTTGGCTTTCGTTTCTGCTTTTGGCTGCTTTTGTGACTGGCGGTTTTTACCGGCTTAAACCCGTCTTTTACCGGTAATAAATACAATATAGCCTATATGTGCTTGTGATAAGGTGCAGTGCGCTGTAGTTTTGTGTAAAATATATCCAACATGCGAAGCAGAAGACATCATTGTGGAAACAGGAAACATTACAATGAAAACAGAACAGGTACGGTACTTGCAGGCCTGTTTTTGCTGTTAATAGGCATTGCCGCCATCTTGCGGCAAACGATATTTGATTTTCCTTCATGGGTACTGAGCTGGCCTATGATTTTAATAGCGGCAGGTATATTTATAGGCTTAAAACACGGTTTTCGTGGCCCGGGCTGGATTATTTTAATTGGATTGGGTTGTATTTTCCTGGCGGATAAAGTTGTTCCGGGAGCAGATCTAAAACCTTTTATATGGCCATTTGTAATTATTTCTATAGGGCTCTTTATGATTTTTGGCGCCGGTTCCAGAAAAAAATGGATACGGGAAAAGTGGGGGTGGGACAAAAATGATTTTGCAGGGAATCCGGATTTGCCTGAAGGTGAAGCTAAACCTGCTGATAATTCATTTAACGTAAGAGAAGGAGATGATTATATAGATAGCACTGCTATTTTGGGCAGCGCAAAAAAAGTAATTCTTTCCAAAAATTTTAAAGGAGGTGATATTACCAACTTTATGGGGGGCGCAGAAATTAATTGTTCTCAGGCCGAAATAGCAGGCCGGGTTAAACTGGATATTACACAAATTTTTGGGGGTACAAAGCTTATTGTACCCGCACACTGGACCATTAAATCAACCGTTACTTCCATTTTTGGCGGCTTTGAAGATAAAAGGTCTCCGTCTGGCATCAACCCCGATCCCGGTAAGGTATTGGTTCTGGATGGCACCACTATTTTTGGTGGAATAGAAATCAAAAGTTATTAACTGCAAAATCAAAATTTATGAACTGGTTCCTCGCAAAAATTGTATACCGCATTATTTGTGGTGAAGGAGATCATACTGCACAGTTTGATGAACAACTAAGGCTCATCGCAGCATCTGATGATGCAGAAGCGTTTAGAAAAGCTTCTGTTATCGGAAAACAGGAAGAAGACTGTTTTTACAATCAATCAGAGAAACTTGTACAATGGAAATTTGTTAATGTGTCTGAATTATGCAGGATAGCGGAAATAATTGATGGCGTGGAATTGTATAGCAGGATTGAAGAAAAGGAAAATGGTGATCTTTACGCTGAACTCGTGCACAAAAGAGCCGCCAGTTTAGAATTGAACAGCTCCCGGCATTTTTTGCAGGTATTATAAAATCACCACTGTGCCAGCATCAGTATTATCTATTACTAAGTACAGATTTTATTTTACTGTATTCTGGATCATTTGGTCTGCCATACATGCATGGGTATTGCAGGAGTGGGGCTATAGTTTTGAAGCATCCTGGTTAGACAGTGCTGTTTGCAATATCCTTCTTGCGGGAATGTCTCTGCTTATTATAACCAGCCTCAGATTTTACCTGCCGCGTAAAGAGTCCTTTACTTATCTTTTTTTGATGTGTATTGGCTTCGCCCTGCTATGGCTGGGTTGTGCGAAAGTTGTGCTCTCGTATGTAGCAGACGCCTTTACTGTAAGGACTTTTAGCGAATCTATGCCTATACGGCTTGCTATTGCTATACTTGTTTCGGGATGCGTAATATTAATCAGTGTATTGTGGTATACCCTCGAAGAGCAAAAAGAACAGGAAAGAAGAAAAAATGAATCGGAAAAAATTGTTCGGGATGCGGAATTGTATAAACTGCGGCAGCAATTACAACCCCATTTTCTTTTCAATAGTTTAAATTCCATCAGCGCTCTTGTAATCGGCCAGCCGGCCGAAGCAAGAAAAATGATACAGCAGCTATCAGACTATTTGAGAAGCACCCTTAAAAAGGAAGAGCATAAGTGGGTAATGCTTTCAGAAGAGTTACAGTATCTTGAATTGTATCTGGGTATAGAGAAAGTAAGGTTTGGGCACCGGTTAGCAACCGAAATCAGGAGTGACGCATCCGCACTGTCTGCTCAATTGCCGGCTATGCTGCTTCAGCCAATTGTTGAAAATGCTATTAAGTTCGGATTGTATGATACGGTAGATGATATTATTATAAGTGTTGATTGTATCGCAGAAAATAAAATGCTTGTAGTGACTGTTAAAAACCCTTTCGATCCCGGAATTTCGCAACCCGGAAAGGGAACTGGTTTTGGGTTGCGTTCTGTACAGAGAAGATTATCACTCCTGTTTGCAAGGAATGACCTCCTCATTACTTCTATAACGGGAAATATTTTTATTACACAAATAAAAATCCCTCAGCAATGATTAAGGTACTCATTATAGATGATGAACCATTGGCAAGAAGTATAGTGAAAGAATATTTACAGGATTATGAGCAGATTGAGGTTGTGGAAGAGTGCCGCGATGGATTTGAAGGCGTGAAAGCAGTTATGCAGTACCAGCCCGATCTTGTTTTTCTGGATATACAAATGCCTAAGATTAATGGATTTGAAATGCTGGAACTTATAGAACAGCAGCCGTCTGTTATTTTTACAACTGCTTTTGATGAATATGCTATCCGTGCTTTTGAAGCACACGCCGCGGATTACCTGTTAAAACCTTACAGCAAGGAGAGATTTGACAAAGCGCTTCAAAAATGGTTGGCACAGCAGGCCAGCAATACTGGTCCGGCATTTTCGTCCGCGTTGCTGGAAACGGCTGCTCAAACGCCGCTTCAGCAAAGCCGCATAGTGGTAAAGAGCAGCGGCAGGATAAAAATTATACCAGTACACGATATACAATACCTTGAAGCCGCAGACGATTATGTAAAAATACATACGGCATCGGGCACACACCTGAAAAATAAAACCATGCAATATTTTGAACAATTGCTGGATGCCCGCCAATTTGTACGTACCCATCGTTCTTATATGGTAAACATACAACAGGTTACCCGCCTTGAGCCCTACGAAAAAGAAAACCATATAGCGATATTGCATTCAGGGAAAGGGGTGCCGGTAAGCAAAACAGGATACCTGAAATTAAAACAGGTGCTGGGATTGTAAATATGAAATTATTCCAAAAAATTTTATGCAGTATCCGCAGATCTGCTTAGTTTTTTTATCTTTAGTAAAAGATAAATAAGTATGAAAGAATTATTGCTGCCTGTTTGTATTGTAGTGTTGTTTATTGCATGCAATAGTCGTCCTGACACGAGTCCCGTCACAAATCACAATATAGATTCCGCTCTTGCTGTAAAAACCAAAATCCCTGGCGAACCCGATGCTACGCGGATGCTTATCGGAGTATTCGAAGGTGTGTTGCCATGTGCAGATTGCCAGGGAATAAAAACTGAATTAACGCTATACCAGGATGTGGCCAATGCAGATAATAACAGTTACATTCTGAAGGAAACTTACCTGGGCGTAAACACGGGTGACACTACATTTACCAGCAAAGGCAAGTGGGATATATTAAAAGGAATAAAAGCGGATAAGGAAGCCGCTGTGTTTTTTTTGAATTATGACAGGCCGGATGAATCTAAATATTATTTAAAAGAAGATGAAGCAACAATTGTGATGCTGGATAAAGAACAAAAAAGGATACAATCCACCTTAAATTATACTTTGAAAAAAAAGTAATTCAACGCTTTGTTATTGCTTCCCGAAATTATAATGTAAAGAAACGACATCTATGCTTCAGCCACCTTAAAAGATGCTTTTCCTTCTTGTATCTGCATAAAATGGGTTACACATTGGGGGATCTCTTCTTTATAATGGCTTACATACAGCAGTGTAGTATTAAACATCCTGCATATATCGTCAATGATTCCGCGGAATTGCTGAACATGGTCGCGGTCTAATCCCTGGCAGGGTTCATCCAATATCAGCAAAGGAGGATTTTTTACCAGTGCGCGGGCCAATAAAACAAGCCTTTGTTCACCTGCCGAAAGCCGCGACAGCAATTTGTTATGAACAGCTTCTAAATGGAATAAAGCAACCCATTGATTTACCTGGTCGCGCTGGGCGGCTGTTAAGGTACTGAACAGTCCAATGGAATCAAACAGTCCGGATGCAACGGTTTCAAAAACGGTGGCGGTATAATCAAAATATACATGCATTTCAGGTGATACGTAACCGATCTTTCTTTTTATATCCCAAATGCTTTCACCGCTGCCTCTGCGTTTATCGAACAGATAAATTTCATTTGCGTAGGCTTTCGTATTATCTCCTGTTATTAAACTCAATAAGGTGGATTTGCCTGCACCGTTAGGCCCTGATATACTCCAGTGCTCACCCAATTTTACCTCCCAGTTTATGTTTCTTAGAATACTTCTCGCGCCGTACTGCACATTTACATTCACCATTTTTACAGCATATTCAAAATTATATTCTGATGGCGGCCGGAAGGTTTGTAAAACGGTTCGATTAATGCGAAAGCCCGTTGAATGTATATATGTACCCGTACAGAAATCTTTTTTGGGAAGCGCCGATACTAACTTCCCGTTTTCTATTGTAGCTACATGGGTTATGCTTTCCGGAATTTCCGTGGCGGAAGTGATTAATATTATTTTTACACCTGCCTTGCTTAGTGTATTAATGACACCATTAAGCATTGATCTGCCTTCTGTATCCAATCCCACAAAAGGATTATCCAATATCAGCAGTTGAGGTTCGCTCAATATTGCCATCGCAATTTGCAGTCTTTTATTTTCGCCATTTGATAACTGTATCAGTGGTTCCTGCATTACATGTTGTATGTGCACTAAGTCGGGTATGGCGGTTAAAGCAATTCCCGATGAGCGTACTGTTTGTGGATAATTGGCGAGGTTCAGCTTTTTCGCAACGGTTATTGTACTTTCTGCATCCGACGCATTGTATCGTTGCTGGTAATAAAAATCGGATGTGCTGGAAAGATTTTTGAAACGATGCTGTTGTTCAACCATCTCTATATGCGGGCGCTGGCCTGTTCGACCATTAAAAATAATACTGCCCGAATAATAATGCCTGCCGGCAAGTGTATGGGCCAGGATGGTTTTTCCACTTCCCGAGGGGCCTGTTACCGCCCACTGTTCATCGCTTTGTATGGTAAGATCAATGTGATCAATAATTTGTTTGTTGCTGAGCTGAACGGTTAATTGTTCAAGTTGTAAAAAAGGAAAAGCCATTCTAATGTAAGGATAGTAAGTTTCAGGATACAGGTTACAGGTTTCAGGTTTCAGGTTGCAGGTTTCAGGTTTCAGGTTTCAGGTTTCAGGTTGCAGGTTGCAGGTTTCAAATCTCTCACCTTCTTTTCACCTCAATTTTCTTTTTCTTTTTACCTCAATGTTGTTGTATCGTGAGATGACAGACATGAAACGATAAGCTATTCACTATCCGGCATCTCACGTCTATCGTCTATCGTGTAGCGAGACGATAGATGTGAGATGATAAACCATCCACTATTCACATTCTTCCTAATCCTCATCCTCATAATATGCATCTTCATTATTATAATACGATGATTCCCACTCTTTCACCGCTTTGTCATCCAGCAGTTCAATAATCTCAAAAATAGGATCTGATTTTCGCTTCCATTCCGTCACTTCCGTTTCACCATACCGTGTTATAAACAGGCAATGATCGGATTCAAGCATTATCCTGATAAGGATAATAGGAGACCCTTCTTTTTCTTCAATAAGATAATAACATTCTTTTTCCAGCAAAGCATACGAATACATAACATTTCAAATTTTAAATCTGATCAATGCAGAATTAATGGGTATTAGAAATACTAATGAGGTTGTAGTACGCCAGAAAATAATGGTGTTAGAAAAGCCGGTCTGTCATTGGATGTTGCAATTCATAGGAAACGACCGGTTCACTTTCACAAATTTACAGGAAATACGGTTCAATAAAAGCCTAAAATGCTTTACGGGCGGACATTTTACCGAAATTTAATTTACCCTTTGAAAATGAAGCTATTTAAACATCTTAAAAAAAAGTATGTATTAAAATCAGTTTAAGAATTTTTCGGGATTAGGAATGAAATTAAGGAAAGCTTTAAAGTGATCCGTGTATTTTCGCTTATTCAGTTTAAAATAAAAGGCCCCTTTTTTTGAGTTTTTTTTGTCCTTTTCTTTTTGCTTAACCAGCAGTCCGGTTGATAGTACTTTCCGGCTGAAATTTCGGTTATCAAAATTGGTATCGTAAACCGCTTCGTAAAGCGCCTGAAGTTGTGGAATAGTGAACTTGTCCGGTAAAAGTTCAAATAAAACCGGATGCATGGCTGCTTTATAGCGAAGTTGTTTTTTTGCCAGCGCTACCATTTCATTGTGATCAAAAATAAGGGTCGGTACATCTTTAAGCAGGAACCATTCTGCGTGATATTCGTCACTGAGCTGCTTTTCGTATTTAAGAATATCAATGAGTGCAAAATAAGCAATAGAAAGCGTTCTTTCAACAGGGTCGCGATCGGGCGCGCCAAACACCAGCAATTGTTCCATATAAACATCTTCCAGCCCTGTTAATTTTCTTAAAATACGGTTGGAAGCATCTTTCAAACTTTCTTCCGGGCGTACGAAGCCACCCATCAGGCTCCATTTTCCTTTTTCGGGTTCGAGTCCTCTTTGCACAAGAAGCAGTTTGACATCGTTGCCATCGAATCCAAAAATGATACAATCAATGGCAACAAGTACGCGGGTTTCTTTGGAATAACGGGAAATCATGGGCGGCAGACTAATCTGTAAATTTAGGATGAGGGCAAAATACTCTAACATGAAAATAATAATTTTTATCGGGTGGAGATCCAATTTTTGCTTTTCGGATATAATTTCCCAACCTTGCGTATTAAACCGGAGCAATGAACAAAACCTTTAAGGCTTTTATTTTTGATTTGAACGGCACGATGATAGATGATATGGATTTTCATGTAAAAGCCTGGTATCATTTGTTGAATGATGAACTTGGAGCAGGTTTAAGTGAGGAGCAGGTAAAAGTGCAGATGTACGGAAAGAACAGCGAGGTAATGGACCGCATATTTGGTAAAGGTCATTTTTCTGAGGAAGAAGCAGATCGTTTATCGCTTGAAAAGGAAAGAAAATACCAGGCGGCGTACCTGCCGCATTTAAAGCTTATTGAAGGGCTGGGCGATTTTCTTGAAGCGGCCCGGCAAAAGCATATTCCTATGGCCATAGGCTCAGCGGCCATACCGTTTAATATTGATTTTGTATTGGACAACCTGCACCTGCGCAAATATTTTTCGGCCATTGTAAGTGCAAATGATGTGGAATACAGCAAGCCCGATCCGGAAACCTATTTGAAAGCGGCCACCCAACTGAGAATAGCGCCACAGCACTGCCTTGTATTCGAGGACGCGCCAAAAGGAGTGGAAGCTGCGTTTAATGCAGGTATGCAAAGCGTAGTACTTACTACAATGCACGAAAAAGATGAGTTTTTACAATATCCCAATGTTGTTGATTTTGCAGCGCAATATTCAAACACGCTTATTCAAAAATTGCTAAATACTTAGAATCTTTTTTATAATCCAGCCTGCTTTTTCTGAGTCTTGATTTCGCGGCTTTCAAAGAGCAAAAACATTCGTTTTAAAATAAAGTGTCAGAAAAACATTTTTATATTAGATTTTAACTATTTTTAACATAGTTTAACATGTGAGATTATCTTAAATGTTTATAAGCATTTCATTATTGTTGAACTGGATTTGTAACCTGCGGGCTTTGTATTTTTCAATAAACGATTGTATTTTTTAACTCCAAAACTGATTGTTATTATGAAAACTTTCCTCCTTCTGTTATCATCTTAAGCTTCATTTATTAGGCATTGTATAATTTAACTGCATTTAAATAATGCAGTTAGCTGTATAGATTGGCCTAAGCTATTTTAATGATTTGAATATTAAGACCTCAAACAAAAATCAAAACTATGATGCAACATTTTCTGCTTCAGAAAGTAAAGCATGCTGTAGTACTAACCGTGGCGTTTCTTTTTGTTAGTGCCGGCGTCTTTGCGCAATCTATTGCTGTTAAAGGTAAAGTTACCGATAACAAGGCCGAACCTATGGCCAATGCCAGTGTACTGGTTAAAGGCACTACAACGGGTGTTACTACCGGCGACAACGGTGAATTCAGTATTAATGTTCCCAACACTCGTTCTGTGCTGGTTATTTCAGCTGTTGGTCATCAAACCAGGGAAATAACCGTAGGCAATCAAACCAATATTGATGTGGTATTGTTACCCGGCGCCGCATCTGAACTGGAGTCGGTTGTTGTGGTAGGTTATGGCACGCAAAAAAAGGTAACAGTTACAGGTGCTGTGGCACAGGTTAAAGGTTCTGAATTGGAGAAATCTCCTGCGGTAAACCTTTCCAATTCTTTGGCCGGACGTTTACCCGGCATTACTGCTATTAATAGAAGTGGAGAGCCCGGTTACGATGGTTCTACCATCCGCATCCGGGGTACCAATACTTTGGGCAATAGCTCAGCGCTCATTGTAATAGACGGGGTTCCGGAACGTTCCGGTGGGTTAGATCGTATTAATCCGGCGGATATTGAAAGCATGTCTGTATTGAAAGATGCTTCTGCGGCTATCTACGGCGCAAGAGCTGCAAACGGTGTTATCCTTATTACCACCAAGCATGGCAAGTCGGGTAAACCGCGTTTATCTTACGATTTTAATCAGGGATGGGCGCAACCAACACGTATTCCCAAAATGTCGGACGCCGTTGAATATGGAACCATTCGTAATGAATCCCAGATTTTCGAAAATGTACCTGCCAGCCAGTGGGAGGCTGCATGGCAGGCGTTAACTACAACGGGTACCTACACCAGAACCGATAACGGTGCTGAAGTAAAATCTCCTGCCGGGTTTACGCCGGATGATATGCAGAAGTACAAAGATGGTTCTGATCCCTGGGGACATCCCAATACCGATTGGTTTGGCGATGCATTAAAAACCTGGTCACCCCAGCAAAAGCATAATGTTCAGGTGAACGGAGGTTCTGAGAATGTAAAATACTTCGCTTCCCTTGGGTATCAAAACCAGGATGGATATTATAAGAATTCGGCAACCGGATATAAACAATATGACCTGAGATTTAATCTGGATGCCAATATCAATAAATACATTAAAGCCAGTATTGGAGTAAATGCCCGTGAAGAATTCCGTTTCTTTCCAACCAAAGGGGCTGGTGCTATTTTTAGAATGCTGATGCGTGGCAAACCCAATGAACCTGAGATTTGGCCAAACGGTTTGCCGGGCAGAGATATTGAAAATGGTGAAAACCCTGTAGTGATTACCACTAATGTTACCGGTTACGATAAGGACAAAAGAGATTATTTTCAAACCAATGGGAAAGTGGAAATTGATATTCCCGGTGTAGAAGGTTTGAAATTAACCGGTACCGCAGCACTCGATAAGTACATGTACGAAGGTAAAAGATGGGAAACACCCTGGTACCTGTACTCCTGGGACAGGGTTTCTTATGAAGATGACGGGAAAACGCCTAAACTAACAAAGGAGCTTCGTTCAACATTTACAGATCCCAGACTGCGTCAGAACAGCGAAACCAGCCTGAATATTTTATTGGGTGCTTTGTTGAACTACGACAGAACTTTCGGCGATCATACGTTTAATTTCCTTGCGGGTATTAACCGCGAAACAGTAAACGGCGAAACCTTTAACGCTTACAGGCGGTATTTCATTTCCAACGCGGTAGACCAGATGTTTGCCGGTGGTGATGCAGAGAAGAACAATGGCGGTGGCGGTTATCAGCGTGCCAGGCTCAGTTATTTCGGTCGTGTGGGTTATAACTTCCAGGAAAAATACCTTGCTGAATTCCTGTGGCGCTACGATGGATCTTATATGTTTCCCAAACAAGGCCGTTTCGGTTTCTTTCCTGGTATTTTGGTGGGTTGGAGATTGTCTGAGGAGAAATTTTTCAGAGACAATATTAGCTTTGTCAATAACCTAAAATTGCGTGCTTCCTATGGCCAAATGGGTAATGATCAGGTTTATTATAACGGGGCATTACAGGAATACCAATACCTGGCTACTTACGGCTTTGACAGAACATATGTCCTTGATGACCAACTCGCAAAGGCAATTTATGAAAGAAGGGTTCCTAACCTCGATTTTACCTGGGAAGTCGCCAATAATCTTAATGTCGGTCTGGAAGGCGCTATATGGAACAACAGGATCAATTTTGAATTAGATTATTTTTATAACAAGCGGGATAATATCGCTATTCAAAAGCAAGGATCAACACCAACCAGTTCAGGTATCACCAATCTGCTGCCTCCGGTAAATATGGGTAGATTAGATAATAAAGGGTGGGAGTTTAAGGTTGGATATAACGGGCAGTCGGGAGATTTTACATATAACCTAAGTGTCAATGGCGGATATGCTAAAAACAAAGTAGTATTCTGGGATGAACCACCAAGTGGCCCCGAATGGCAAAGATCAACAGGTCATTCTATAGGCAGCAATGGTTATGCTTTTCTGGCATTGCAGTATGATGGTGTTTTCAGGGATCAGAAAGAGATTGATGCCAATGCCATTGATTACGGTCCAATAGGCGGCACCAACCTAAGGCCCGGAGATATGAAGTTTGTAGATTATAATAAAGATGGTAAAATTACCGCAGATGACAAGGTGCGATTAGACAAAACACGCGACCCGACGTTTACGGGTGGCATTAACATCAACTTAGGGTACAAGAATTTCGATTTGTCTATCCTGTTCCAGGGCGCCACCGGGGGGCTACTATTTTTTGGTACAGAATCTGGTGATATCGGCAACTATCTGCAATATTCCTACGATCACCGCTGGTCTATTACAAATCCGAGCAGTACAGACCCTCGTCTGGCTAATCGTAACAATACCTATTACTCAGGCGGTACAGGTGGCGGAAATACTTACTGGTTAAGAAACAGCAATTATCTCCGGTTGAAAAATATTGAGCTTGGATATAATCTCTCCCCCGAGATCACGCAACGGGCAGGTATTAGCAATTTTAGAGTATATGTAAACGGGTTGAACCTGATTACCTGGGACAAAATGAAAATATGGGATCCTGAGTCCGTGAGCGGAAGTGGACAGTACTACCCTCAGGCAAGAGTGTTAAACCTCGGATTGAGAGTAACCTTTTAAATGATTAACTATGATACGAAGAATGAATAAAATATTGTTTTTTTCAATTATTACGCTCGGCCTGTTTGCCTGTAGTAAGGACTTCTTAAATACCAAGCCGTTGGGTGAGGTATCTTCCGAAGATGTATGGAAAGACGGAGCACTTACCTCGGCTTTTGTAAATGAAATTTATAACGGACTGGGTAACGGGGGATTCGACGAGCAAATGCTTGCATCGCTTACAGATGAAGCGGTATTTACCCATACCGGGCGGAGTATCAATACCGTTAATGAAGGAAGTTTGAGCCCTTCCAACACAGGCTGGGTAAGTGGTACCTATAGCTGGGCAAATATGTACAGCAGAATTAGGGCATGTAATGTGGCACTGGAAAATATTGCCAAGGCCACCTTTGACGACCAGCCGTTAAAGGACCGGCTGAATGGCGAAGTACATTTCCTGAGGGCCTATTATTATCACCAGTTGGTGAGGTATTATGGCGGTGTTCCTTTGATAGACAAAGCATACGGACTGAATGAAGACTATACCATTGCCAGGAACAGCTTCGAAGAATGCGTGAATTTCATAGTAAAAGAATGCGATGATGCCACTGGCTTGTTAGATGGAAAAAGTATGGCAAAGGGTAGAGCTACCGCCAACGCCGCTCGCGCTTTAAAGGCAAGGATATTGTTGTATGCTGCAAGTGACATGCATGATATTCCAACGCTTCAGTCTAAAACCAGTTTCCTTAGCGGATATTCTAATCCCGAAGTACTGGGTTATACCAGTGGCGATAGAAATAGTCGCTGGCAAGCTGCTAAGAACGCTGCAAAATCGGTAATGGATAATGCGGGATCCGGATACAAACTGGATCTCACTGTACCCGCTACTGCAGCCCAGGGTAAGAATAACTATATGTCTATTGCTATGGGTGGCGGAAGTGCTGCTCCGGGAGTAGATGCATCTGCTGCCTCAGAGATTATTTTTGGCAGGTATTTCATTGCTGAAAAAGATGAAGGCGGAAGCAACCAGGGTTTGTATAATGGACCGAATGGATATCACAACTGGGCTGGTAATACGCCGATTGGTTTACTGGTAGATGATTACGAAATGATGGATGGTACAAAATTTTCATGGAGCAATCCTGCACAAAAGGCTGATCCCTACGAGAACCGGGATCCCCGTTTATACGCCAGTATTCTGTATGACGGTGCCGACTGGAAACCACGGGATCTTATCTCAGGTAATGTTGATCCGGCAAATCAGATCCAGACGGGACAGTACGACCTGAAAATTGGAGGTACACTTGTTAACTTTAATGGATTGGATACCCGCAGCAGTACCATCGAAGACTGGAATGGCAGCCGTACCGGGTATTATGTAAGGAAATTCATTGATCCTGATCCGGCAATTGTAGATAACAATACCAGACAGTATCTTCCCTGGCCATTTTTTCGCTATACTGAAGCCGTATTTAATTACATAGAAGCTTGCATCGAGCTTGGGGAGGAACCTGAAGCCAGAGACTGGTTGAATAAAATACGCTTCCGTTCGGGGATGCCTGCTACAACCGCCACGGGCACGGCGCTCAGAGACCTTTATAGAAATGAAAGAAGGGTGGAAATGGCCTTTGAAGAGCAGCGCTATCACGATGCACGCCGCTGGCTGATAGCACCTGCTACATTGGGACGAAAAATTACCTTTATAAGTGTACTGGGCAAATTTAAGCCGGGTAAAGAGCTGAGCGGGCTTTATAAGCACGATAAAAGCATTTATGATTACACTTACACACCCATAGTAGACCAGAACCATGAAGATCGTACCTGGGTGGATAAGATGTACTTCAGGCCTATTAACCTGGATGAGATCAATAAAAACGACAAACTAGTTCAGAACCCCGGCTACCAATAATTATTATTCGCATTTTTATATTGCTTACCTTTAAATCTATGCTGGCCGTGAGCCGGCATAGGTTTTTTAAAGCATATCCCTCAATCAAACCTATTGTACTGTGCTGCGATTTAAAATACTTCACACAATAACATCCTTTATTGTTGCATCTTGTTTATTCAGTTGTTCATCGCCTGCAAATGAAAAAAAAGGCGATAAAAAAACTGATCCCTTATTCGTTTTATTATCGCCTGAACAAACCAATATTCATTTCAATAACATACTTGAAGAAAACCTCAACCTCAATGTGCTGATGTATGAATATCTGTACAACGGAGGCGGTGTGGCAACTGCTGATGTAAATGGCGACGGTTTACTGGATATATATTTTTCCGGCAATACGGTAGAAAATAAATTATACCTCAACAGGGGCAACATGCAGTTTGACGATATTACAGCCAAAGCAAATGTAGGCGGCAGAACAGGGCCGTGGAAAACCGGTGTAACCATGGCAGATGTAAATGGTGATGGTCTTGTGGATATATACGCCTGCTATTCCGGAAGGTTGCCCGCTGCAAAACGGCTGAATCAACTGTTCATCAACCAGGGAAAAGATAAAGACGGCATCCCGGTTTTTGCTGAACAGGCTGCGCAATATGGATTGGCGGATTCTTCTTTCAGCACACAGGGATATTTTTTTGATTATGATAGGGATGGCGACCTGGATATGCTGCTGCTCAATCACAATCCGGGTTCCCTTCCGGTTTTGGATGAGGTAAGTACTGCCGATATTATGAAGCAATCCGATCCCGAAATAGGTATAAAATTATTCAGAAACGATAAAAACGTTTTTAAAAATGTAACCGCAGCGTCAAAAATAAGCAGTTCGGCTTTGACCTACGGTTTGGGAGCGGCCATTGCAGATATTGATGGCGATGGGTGGCAGGATATTTATATCTGCAACGATTACTCCGTGCCCGATTACCTGTATATCAACAATAAGAACGGCAGTTTTACCGATGTAAAACAAACCGCTCTGGGACATACCACGCATTTTGGCATGGGCAACGATGTGAGCGATATTAACAATGATGCCTATCCGGATATCATATCACTGGATATGCTGCCCGAAGATAACCACCGGCAGAAAATGCTGATGGCGCCCGATAATTATGAAAAATTCGACCTCATGCTTCGCAGTGGCTTTTACTACCAGTATATGCGCAACATGCTGCAAATAAATAATGGTAACGGCACATTCAGTGAAACAGGGCAGTTGTCGGGTATTTCAAATACCGACTGGAGTTGGGCGCCGCTTGTTGCAGACTATGATAATGACGGATGGAAAGATATGTTTGTGACCAATGGCTATACAAGAGATTATACCGATATGGATTTTGTGAAGTATATGAACGATTATGTACAGCACAACAGCGGCGACATCAGGCGGCAGAACGTGCTGGACCTGGTACATCAAATTCCATCTTCCGATGTGGTTAATTACATGTTCCGGAACAATGGCGATCTTAGTTTCAGCGATGTTAGTGCCGACTGGGGTTTTGATATTCCCTCCAATAGTAACGGCGGCGTATATGCGGACTTAGATAACGATGGCGCGCTCGATTTAATTATCAACAACGTCAATAAGCCCGCATTTGTATATCACAACCTGTCCGCAAAAAAAAATACACATCATTTCCTGCAGGTTGCATTAAAAGGGGCGGCACAAAATACACAGGGGCATGGCGCAAAAGTTACCGTATACAATAAGGGCAAAATGCAATACGCAGAGCAAATGCCTGCACGAGGTTACCAGTCTTCTGTTACGCCTGTATTGCATTTTGGATTGGGAAATGACGGTAATATAGATTCTATCAGGGTGGTATGGTTAGACGGCAGGGAGCAAATCGTGAATAATATAAAAGCGGATCAGCGGATCACATTAAATGAAAAAGATGCTACTTCTTATTATCAGACGCACATAAAAGGCGATCCCTTATTTAAAGAAATTGAATCGCCCTTTGCTTTTACACATGCCCAAAATCACATTAATGATTTTAAGCGACAACCCCTGATGATAAATCCAATGTCGTTTTTTGGTCCCTGTCTGGTTAAAGGCGATGTAAATGGTGATGGGCTGGAAGATGTATTTGCCGGGGGTGCTTCAGGACAGGCGGGCACGCTATATATTCAGCAAAAAAACGGGCAATTTACATTGGGGGGGCAACCTGCTTTTGAAACAGATAAAATAAGTGAAGATGCAGATGCCGCCTTTTTTGATGCTAATGGCGACGGGTTCACTGACCTTTATGTTGCCAGCGGGGGATACCACAGTTTTGCTCCGGAGGATACGCGGTTGCAGGACAGGCTGTACCTCAATGACGGCAAAGGAAATTTCAGAAAGTCGGAAGATGCTTTACCGGCCATGCATACGAGTAAAAGCTGCGTACGCATAGCCGATATCAACGGTGATGGTCATAAGGATGCCTTTGTGGGAGGACGGGTTGTTCCCGGACGCTACCCCGAACCACCACAGAGCTTTATACTTATAAACGACGGTAGGGGCCATTTCAGCGATCAAACAAAAAATATTGCGCCTGCTTTACAATACGCCGGCATGATAACGGATGCCGCATGGACAGATATAAACGCCGATGGTAAACAGGATATGGTTGTAACGGGAGAATGGATGGCGGTAATGGTATTCATCAATAACAATGGCAAACTGGAAGATAAAACCAGTACCTATTTTGAAAAGCCCTGCTACGGTTGGTGGAACAAACTACTGGTGCAGGATATGAATGGCGACGGTAAACCTGATCTTATAGCAGGTAATCTTGGATTAAATACGCAGTGCAGGGTGAGCGAAGAAGAACCGGCGGAAATGTATTTTAAAGATTTTGACAATAATGGTTCTGTTGACCCTGTGTTTTGTTTTTATATTCAGCATAAAACCTACCCATACGTTACAAGAGACGAACTGCTTGACCAGTTGAGTACGATGCGTACAAGGTATACCAATTACAAAGGTTTCGCCGATCAAACCCTTCACGATATTTTTAGCGGCAGCGAGCTTAAAGATGCCGGGCACTTAAAAACAGACTGCCTGAGTACAACTTATTTTCAAATGGGAACCGATGGAAAATTCCATCCCCGATCACTGCCTTTACCCGCACAAACATCACCGGTATTTACTATTAATGCCTTAGATTATGATAAGGATGGAAAGCTGGATTTGCTTTTGTGCGGCAATATTAACCAGGCCCGGCTGCGTTTTGGTAAATACGATGCCAGTTATGGTGTACTGCTTAAGGGCAATGGCAGCGGAGATTTTGACTACGTGCCCCAGTGGAAATCGGGCTTTCGGTTATGGGGCGACGTAAGGAGTGTGTTGCAGGTAAATGATACCTGGTTGTTCGGCATAAATCAAAGTGTTGTGAAGGCGTATCAATCTGGAAATAGAACAGATGGTAAGTAGTAATTGATAAAAGATGGGCAACCGAGGTTCGGTTCATTTTTCAGGCACGAACAATGGACGGACCGCAGGCTGCAATTTGAAACCCGGGAACTGTAATTTCTTGTATAATGAAAAATTTTTTCTGTTCTGTTTTTTTTGCTTGTTTTATTTCCGGATGTACCTCCGAGAAAAGTAATTTTCCTGAGTTTACCAGTGCCGAAATAGGTAAGGTGACGGGTCAAATGACCGAACTGATGATACATGATATTACCAATCCGCCATTGGCTTCCCGTTTTTTCAGCTACACCTACCTGGCGGGATACGAAGTGATAGCACAGCACGACAGCACTTTCCCATCAATGCATGGCATTTTAAACGGTTATCCCAATTTGAAAAGGCCGGATTCTATCAGCGGTTATTATTATCCCGTTGCTGCCATGCTTGCCATGCTTGAAACAGCTCAGCAAATGCAACCATCCGGAAAACGACTATTGTCCTTCCGGCAGCAATTTTTAGATTCCTGCAAAAAGATGGGATTAACTTCAGATCAAATAATCCAATCGCAAAAATATGCACAGGTTATAAGCAAAGCAATATTGGCTTATGCCAAAGCCGATGGATACAATAAAATCAGCAACCTGCCACGATATTCTCCTGTAAAAGGCGATGCTTACTGGTATCCTACGCCGCCAGGATATATGGCAGCCGTAGAACCTTATTTTAATACAGTGCGGCCTTTTTTTCTGGACTCAGCCAGCCAGTTTATACCGCCACCGCCAGCCGCTTACTCCACTAATAAACAGTCGGCATTTTATAAAATGCTGTATGATAATTTTAAACAGGGAGAAGCAGATCTGTCTGACGAACACAGGCTTATTGCTGCTTTCTGGGATTGCAACCCGTTTGCCGTGCAGGACGAAGGGCATTTAATGGTAGGACTTAAAAAAATATCTCCCGGTGCGCACTGGCTGGGCATAACCGACATCGTATGCCGCGATACAAAAAAAACATTCAACGAAGCAATGTTCATTCACGCGCTTGTAGCAATGGGTTTAATGGATAGCTTTATGGCCTGCTGGGACGAAAAATTCCGGAGCAACAGGGTGCGTCCCGAAACGGCTATCCGCAGGCAGATTGACCCTCATTGGAAACCGTTATTACAAACACCGCCTTTTCCCGAATATTTAAGCGGACATTCCTGCGCTTCGGCCACTTCAGCTACTATACTTAGCCATTATGTTGGCAATAATATTTCTTTCACCGATACGGTAGAAACGCGCTACGGACTTCCTCCACGGTCTTTTAAATCCTTTAATGATGCGGCAGCGGAAGCAGCAATATCAAGGTTCTACGGTGGAATTCATTATATGGATGCGATTAATGATGGATTGGTACAGGGTAAAAAAGTAGGAGAATGGGTAATTGGTAAAGCAGGAAGATAAAGGCCCGGGCATATTTTATAATGCCTGTTTCATCATCGATATTTGCATTCCGTAAACTGCGGAAATGGTATCAGAAATGCAACCGTTCCGCATATCTCATATTTAGGCAAACATTTGTGCGCCTGTTGTAACATAATAATTTGTACTTTAGAACTTTCCTCAGTAAAATATTTCATCAACCAATATGAAGTCAAAACAAAAAAACTCGAGGCGCCTGTTTCTGAAAAACTCAATAGGCGCCTTAGCGGCATTTACAATTGTTCCCAGGCATGTATTAGGCGGCACAGGTTATCTGGCCCCTAGCGACACACTAACAAAAGCTGTTATAGGTGTAGGGGGCATGGGTCGCGGTCATTTTGAATATGCAGGTACAAAAACAGTAGCTGTTTGCGATGTTGATACGCGGCACATTCAGCTTGCATTAGATGCACTGGGCGGTGGAAAGGGTGTAAAAACCTTCAGGGATTACCGCGAGTTGATTACACTGCCGGAAGTGGATATTGTGCATATTGCTACTCCTCCCCACTGGCACGGCATTATTGCTGCCGACGCAGCACGTGCCGGTAAAGACATCTGGTGCGAGAAGCCAATGACGCGCACCATCGGTGAAGGTAAACGCCTGGTGGAAGCAGTTCAGCAGCATGGACGCATATTTCGTTTGAATACCTGGTTTCGCTTTTCAGATAATTTTTATGGGATGGGAACCACTGTAAAGCCTATTAAAAAATTAGTGGAAAGCGGGTTGCTTGGTTGGCCTTTGAAAGTTACCCTGAGCAGGCATACCGGCTTCGACTGGAAATTTTACTGGGTGGGCAAAACACACCTGGAACCGGAGCCCATACCAAAAGAACTGGATTACGACAGGTGGCTCGGACCTGCCCCATATAAACCCTACAATCCACATCGCGTGCATACTACTTTTCGCGGTTACTGGGATTATGACGGGGGCGGATTGGGCGATATGGGGCAACACTATATAGATCCTGTTCAGTATTTTTTAGACAAAGATGATACGAGCCCGGTGCTGGTAGAAGTGGATGCTCCCCAGCAGCACGATGATGCAGTGGGCACCTGGCGCAAAATTACCTATACCTATGAAGACGGCTGCAAGATCATCTTAGACGGGGCCGGTATGGAGGAAGGTGCAGCCTACATTGAAGGTCCTAAAGGAAAGCTATATCCGGGCTTCCGCTCTGATATTCCGGACCTGGAAAGAAAACTGGCCGCATTTCCCGATCCTTTGCCGCAGGTTACTGATTTTGTGGATGCAGTTAAGCGCCGGAAAAAATTCGCGTTGAATGAAGCCAATGGTCATCGTTCTGCTACAATTGTGAATATGGGCAAAATTGCCCTGCAATTGGGACGCTCTCTCAAATTTGATCCGGTAAAGCAGGAGTTTATTGATGATGAAGGAGCTAACCGCCTGCTCAATCCTCCTTTACGTGAACCCTGGTTTATGTAAAAATGCGGGACACTGTCTTAAGCGGTACCGCGCTAAAAAGTTAACTGGCATTTCGTGAAGTCTTTAAAGCGGAGCGGGATTTCAGATGCAGGAATTCAAATATTAAATAAGACAATTTTTATTTACATGCGACAAATAATAATCACATTTCTTTTTTTCTTAGGTACGTTGCAGATGGCTGCTGCACAAACCGACGATAACCGTACGGTTACTACTAAAATAGCCGACCTGCTGGCAAAAACACCGGCAGAAGATTCAACGGAGTTAAATGTAAACGCCGAAGCTGTGGCTAAACTGGGCGAGGACGGTTTAACAGAATTGGTTACCCGGTTAAATACACCGGGCGACCATACCAGGCTGCACTATGCTATTAATGGATTTTCATTTTCAGCCAGCCAGCCGGGCAAAGAAAGCTGGCGCCGGATGGCAGTTAAGGCATATGGAGAGGCACTTCAAAAACTATCAGATGAGGAGGCTAAATTGTTCATCATTTCACAACTGGATCATGTGGGAAAAGATGATGCGGTGACTTCACTGCAAACCTATCTGCAGAACGAGAGGCTTTCGGATGCGGCATCAAGAGCTTTAGCCAGCATCAATTCCGAAGGATCCAATAATGCCTTGTTGCAGGCATTGTCCAATGCCAAAGGCAACGCACAACTATCGCTTGTTCAGGCACTCGGCGATACCCGGTTCGGTGCTGCTGCGCAAGCTGTTTCGGCACTGGTTAAAAGTAAGGACCCCAACTTATCCAAAGTGTCTTTATATGCCCTGGCCCGCATTGGCGATCCTTCTTCATTAAAATTGCTGAATGCAGCCGCTGCTAAAAGTGGTTACAGCTACGATATAACTGATGCTACAGCCTCCTATTTATTATATCTTGATCAATTAGTGGCTAACGGGCATACCGGGGAAGCCGAAAAAGCAGCAAAAAAATTACTGAAAAAGGCTTCAGGCCAGGTGCATACCCGCACGGCAGCTTTAAAATTACTAACGGATATCCAGGGTGAAAACAGCGTAGAACTGTTAACCAAAGCCATGAAAGATAAAAATGCGGAATACCGGGCCGCTGCGTTGAAATATGCCAGTAACTATCTTAATGAAACCAATTCTGCACAATGGATAAAAACTTTTAATAAAGCTGATTATGCCGCTCAGGCGGGAATACTTAAAATGTTCGGTGATAAAGCAATGTCTACAGCTTTACCTCTTGCCCTTCAATCATTGCAAAGCAGCGACTCAGATGTACGTCTGATGGCCATTGCTGCCGCTGCAAAAATTGGCGGACAGGAAACCTTACCGGCTTTGCTGAATGTATTGAAGAGTGCCAGTGCAGAAGAAGTAACGGCAGTGAAAACGGCACTGTTATCTGTAAAAGGCGATAAGCTGGTTCCGGATGTAAGTGAAGCACTGGAAGCTGCGTCGCCAGCCGGTAAAGCGGCGCTAATAGAAGTATTAGGAGAAAGAGCGGCCCGGGGAAAAGTAAAAGAGGTAATGTCTTTCGTTAACAGCTCCGATACCACAGTGAGCAAATCGGCACGGAAGGCTTTGAAAAAGATGGTTTCGCCGGTTCAGTTTCCTCAATTGTCATCATTGCTGCTGTCTGCAAAAGGTTCCGGCGATGTTACTGATATGCAGGAGTTGATGGTTTCCGCTTTAAGCAATATGAACAATCCCGAACAGGCAAGTAGTATTATCATAGCCCAGGAAAAAAAGACGCCGGCACAAAAAAAGTCACTTTTTTATAATGTCTTAGCCGGTATTGGCGGGAAAAAAGGATTGAGCACAGTACTGGATGCCTTTGCCAAAGGTGATGATCAAACCAAAGGAGCCGTTATTGCTGCACTTTCCAACTGGAAGGGCGGGCTGGCAACCACGCAGTTATACCAGATACTGCAACAGGAAGATAAAGATGCTGTTGCACCTGAGGCGGTTGATGGATTTATTAAACAGATCAGCATTTCCGAAAATACAGGGGATCAAAAGCTCATTCTGTTGCGCAATGCCATGGATTTTGCCCGCAATGCGAATCAGAAAAAAGAGATTTTGAACCAGGTGGGTAAATGCAAAACGTTTCCTGCATTGTTATATGCGGGAAGCTTTTTAGATGATCCTGCCCTGCAGCGGCAAGCCGGATCAGCAGTAATGGACATCGCTTTAGCCAACAAAGCCATTTATGGAGATAACGTAAGGCGTTTACTGGAAAAGACCGTACAGGTACTGGGAAGTGGCAATGAGGGCCAGTATTTAAAAGAGGCCGTTCAAAAACACCTGGCAGCGATGCCCCGGGGCGAAGGCTTTGTTCCCTTATTTAACGGGAGAGATCTTACAGGCTGGAAGGGCTTGGTTGCGGATCCTATTAAACGTGCGAAGATGGATGCAGCAACTTTAGAAAAAGAACAGGCGAAAGCGGATGAAATTATGCGTACAGGCTGGGTGGTAAAAGACGGCTTACTGGTTTTTACCGGCAAAGGGGAAAACTTATGTACAGTGAAAAAATATGGTGATTTTGAAATGTATGTAGACTGGCAGATAACCAAAGACGGAGATGCAGGTATATACCTGCGGGGAACACCCCAGGTGCAGATTTGGGATACCTCCAGGGTAGATGTAGGCGCGCAGGTTGGTTCCGGGGGCTTATACAACAACCAGAAAAATGAGAGCAAACCATCCAGGCTGGCTGATAACGCCATTGGCGACTGGAATACATTTCATATTACCATGGTAGGCGACCAGGTTACGGTTTACCTTAACGGGCAATTGGTAGTAGATAAAGTGCCGTTAGAAAATTACTGGGATCGCAATCTTCCCATTTTTCCTGAAGAGCAGATAGAGTTACAGGCACATGGTACTTACGTAGCGTACAGGGATATATATATCCGTGATATCCCCCGCCCTGCGCCTTATACTCTTACAGCGGAAGAAAAAAAGGAAGGATACAAAATATTATTTGATGGCACTGCATTGCACGAATGGGTGGGCAATAAAACTTCCTATATCATAGAAGACGGAAATATAGCGGTGTATCCGAAGCGGGGAGGCAATGGCAATCTGTATACAAAAGATGAGTATAGTGATTTTATTTATCGCTTCGAATTTAAACTTACTCCGGGAGCTAATAATGGCATTGGGATCAGAGCTCCATTAACCGGAGATGGGGCTTATGAAGGAATGGAAATACAGGTTCTTGACAATGATGCGGACATTTACAAAGACCTGAAGCCTTACCAGTATCATGGGTCTGTTTACGGCGTAATACCTGCCAAACGCGGCTTTTTAAAGCCTGTAGGGGAGTGGAACGAGGAAGAGATTGACATCAGGGGCAATAAGATCAAAATTACGCTCAATGGAACGGTTATCGTTGAGGGTGATATTGCTGAAGCCAGCAAAAACGGTACAGTAGATCACCGGGACCATCCCGGATTGAAACGAACAACCGGACATATTGGTTTTCTGGGACACGGTGATGTGCTGTTTTTTCGCAACATCAGGATAAAAGATTTAAGTAAAAAAGAAGCCGGTAAGCCTAAAACAAACAGAAAGAAGTAGAAAAGCATTATCAGTGTTTTAATGTATTGCGATTCGTTTAAACAACGGATCGCAATTTTTTTTTAGCTGGTGCGGCTGGTATATTGTTCTCATTAAAAAGAAGTGCCAAATCCACTGTTCATCAGCTATACAGAGCAGGGTGAAGGTTCCGTGTGTTCATTGTAAAGGAGTGGAATTTGCCAAAAAAGAGAATTCTTTTTCAAAAAAGATTTGGCAGCAAATAAAAGCTGGCTATCTTTGCGCTCCGCTTTCAAAAAAAGCATAGCTCTTAAAAAAATAACGAGGATTACGCATAGAAAAAGAGTAAAAAAGATTTGGTGATTTCATAAAACATCATACCTTTGCACCCCGTTCAAAAAAACACGAAAGGTATTCACTGAAGCAAACAGGAAATGTGGAAAAAAGGCAATGAAAAAATTTGCTTTGAAACAGGGTGAATGTAACTTTACAATCCGGCTCAGTTTTTTGAATATAGTTCTATGATTAGTAATATTTTATCTGCCAAAAAAATCTGAAAATTTCAGATAAAAAATTTGGTGAAAATAAATAATCTCTTACCTTTGCAACCCGTTTCAAAACGGCAGTAAAATTACGAGATTCTAAGATCTTTGAAAGTTTGGAAGCAACAGCATCCCGCAGCAATGCGGGAGTAAGGTAAACCAGCCATAAAATTTGATTTCAAGAGCAATCTTCAAATCTCAACATTATTTACAATGGAGAGTTTGATCCTGGCTCAGGATGAACGCTAGCGGCAGGCTTAATACATGCAAGTCGAGGGGGATTATCTTTGTAGCAATACAGGGGTATGAGACCGGCAAACGGGTGAGGAACACGTACGCAACTTTCCCAAAACTGGTGAATAGCCCTCCGAAAGGAGGATTAATACACCGTAACATAACGAGGTGGCATCATTTTGTTATTATAGGCTTCGGCCGGTTTTGGATGGGCGTGCGCCTGATTAGGTAGTTGGCGGGGTAACGGCCCACCAAGCCTGCGATCAGTAACTGGTGTGAGAGCACGACCAGTCACACGGGCACTGAGACACGGGCCCGACTCCTACGGGAGGCAGCAGTAAGGAATATTGGTCAATGGACGCAAGTCTGAAC